>CAMKMD010000020.1 GCA_946413815.1 uncultured Ruminococcus sp. | reverse complement strand
AACCGGCCCGTCCCCTCTGTCAGCTTCGCTGACATCTCCCCACACTGTGGGGAGTCACCCCACAAGGGCTTTCAGCCCTTGACCTGACCAAAGGGGCGCGCCCCTTTGGAATCCCAAACGTTTGGTTTTATCACTGAAACAAACTTTTTTGACAAGCAGAAGGCAGGGCATAACGCCCTGCCTTATATCATGTTTCCTGTGATCCTTCTGAAGCCTTTTTTCTGTGCCTGCGCTTTGATATCTGCTGCCGTACTACAAGAGAGATGTAGAGCAGCAGAAGAACAGGTGCGCCGATCGCAGGAGCAACTATCGCCGGAGTCACTCTGGAGGCTTCTGTTGTGTAGTATACACGTCTTTCTTCTATCTTGTCATTCGGAATACGCTTTCCTCTTACGAAGAGCCGCTGGGTATTGATGCCGTAGGGGGTGCAGGTAAAGAGGGTGCACAGATCCTTTCCGGGCTCAAGCTGCAGATCTTCGACCTCATAGGGCTCAACAGTCCGGGTGCCTTCCACCTGATAGGTGTATACCTCGGAGAGAACAGTTATCGTAAAGCGGTCGCCGGGCTCCATTTTGTCAAGGTCGGAAAAGAGCTTAGCGCTGGGGAGGCCTCTGTGACCTGAGAGGACGGAATGCGTACCGCTGCCGCCTACAGGGAGACTCGTACCGGGGAGATGTCCTATAGCGACCTGCAGGATATCCGCACCGACGGTATGGTATACCGGCAGTTCGAGGTCTATCTTGTCGATACTGATATACCCCATGATACCTGTGCCTGTAATATCAAGGGTCTCCATGTAGCCTGCGACGAGATCGGGGTCATAGAATGCACCGGGAGTCTCTGCAAGGCGCCTGTTGTATTCCTCCGCCTTCTCGATAATGGCCTTCCTGTCGCTGTCATCGAGTTCATTCACGGCCTCCTGATAGGTCTGCACAACGGCGGATTGGTGGCGTGAATTGATGTACTCGCTGACAGAGGGATAGAGCAGGAGTGCGATACCGAGGAAGAAGGAGAAGACCAGCAGGCATTTGAGCAGTCTTCGTTTCATTAGCGTTTCCTTGTAATATAATGTCGCAGCGGGAGAGAGGTCTCTCCCGCTGCATATAGGGTTTTATGGGTCAATAGCTTTAGTTATGAGCGGCTCACTTCTCGATGTTTGCCATTCTCTTCTTGGTTACGAGAACAACACCGGAACCGATTGCGAGCAGACCGCCGAAGAGGTAGAACAGCTTTGTGCCGATACCGCCGGTGGACGGGAGGGTTGTGCCCTTTCTGTTCTCGATCTCAACATTGAATGCATTGTCTGCGTAATTCTTGGTTATACCGCTTATGCTCCATTCAGAAGGGCCTGTTACAGGATCGTTTGCTTCGATAGTGAATGTTATATCATCAGAAGCATTGTAACCATCAGGAACCTTTGACTCGTGGAGGGTATATGTTCCGGGCTTAAGGCCTGCAAATGTTATGATACCATTGCTGTCAACTTCAGCTTCAACACACAGATCTTCTCCAGTAGCTTTTTCTGTATAAGAGCCTGCTGTCTTAGTCTTAGAATACTTTGTTGTTCCGTTATTATCATACTGTGCCTTTGTAGAATCAGTAGGTTCAGTTGTAGTATATGAACCATCCTTTAATTTATAATATGTTCCTTCTGTATCTTCTACGAATGTCTCAGCTGATGTTACCTTAACTTCATTAAGAGCATTGCTTATAAGCTGGAACTTAGCACCGGCAAGGTTATGCTTATCCTGATCCACCTTATGAAGCTTGATAGCAGTTGTATAAGTAGTTACTGTAATCTTCGGAGTTACACCTGTGGGGCCATCATCCTTTGGCTCATCGGGTGTACCCGGCTTATGTGTTCCGTCTGTCACAGCATTAGGATTGTTTGAATATACAAGCTTAGCATCATTAGGATTACCTGCATCACCAATAACAGCGTCAGAGTTTACTGTTGCTGAATAAATGATCTGCATCGGCTGTCCCGGAGTCTTGTCACTAAAGAAATTAACTGCATCTTCAAATACAACCTTGATGCTTGTTCCGGTATGGGTTACATAGTAAGCACCTTCATCTGCTGTATCTGTGGAACTACCATCTTCATCAGGATCTAATACAGTTGTTCCGTTGAGCTTAACAATCAAATCCTCGTTATAAGTAAGACCGCTTGAAAGGGTATCCTCTACTACATAGTAATACTTATCATAACCTCTAACATCAGGAACAGTTATGTTAATGGTGTAGTATACAGAGTCTCCAATAGCTGCTGTATTAGCAGTTACAGGATTAGCTCCTGTTGAATCTGTGATCTTCTTGTCGAGAGTCGGAAGTGAATGCTTCGCATTAATAGTTGTATCATCAACTAATCTCAGCATATTAGCACTCTTAACTCTAACGCCTTCATCCGTAGCTGCAACATCTCCAGTTACAAGAGGATCAGTAGCATCAATGATAAGATACCAACCATCTGCTAAATCATCAGTGGTATAACTTGTTCCAGTACTGGTCACCGAGCTATCAAGTGATATTGTCGGACAACCTGAGATACATTCCTGAACAATCTTTGCGAGCTTATTCTTTGCTGCAGGAGTAGTAACCTTTGCCAAGAATTCTGCAACTGTCTGAACAGATGCATTAGCTGCAAGATTAGCAGTCTCAGAACTAATTCCCAATGCTGTCTTATTGGCGTTAAGTTTAGTAATGAATGAAGCAGAATCAAAACCGGGACCCCATTTTAACTCCTTAAGAACCTTTTCTCCATCTACCGTAGCCTGTTTTCCTAAAATAATTTGATACGCCTGATATGTATGTTCATTAGGATCGGCATCAGTGATTGTGAGTTCCTTTGTTCCTGTTGCAGGCTCAACAGCAGGTGGTGTTGCCGGATCCTCTGTTGCAAATGCCATTCCCGCCGATACGCAAGGTGTAACTGCTAATAAACCGGCTGTTAATATAGCCGCAAATCTTCTGTGTTTTCTCATAATATTTTCCTCCATTATAAATTGTTTTTCCTTTACCTTTTTGGGTTTGTGGTTAGTCGTGTGAGAAGAGGTCCATTTCACCCTGACCTCCTTTCACGTTTCTTCAAGGCGATTCCGCCTGTAAGACCTGTGATCGCAAGGAGTATTCCAAGTCCGTAGATAAGGTCTACTCCGACGCCGCCCGTTGCAGGCAGCTTGTACCAGATGTATTTGTTTGTGACGAGGATGGGGTTCTGAGGATCGTTCGTCGCTACGTCATTATCTGTATATGTTACAAGATAATTGCCATCCTGACTCATATACTTTCCATCGACCAGTCCTATCGTGTTGCCTTCACTGTCTATCCATTCCTCTTCGAGGTGATATCTGTAAAGGAAATGTGCGGAATCCTCATCGATCTTATGAGCAGCGTCAGTTTCCTGCTCATTATCCCAGTGATATGTCCATGAAGGATCAGCATCGGGAAGGATGATTACTTTTGACCACGGAGCCGAATTGGGATCATTATTATTGACTCTGTCGATCTCATACTCACCCTTAAGATGCATCGGATCGGTTACTGAATCGGGATCTAATGCAATGATGTAGTTGTTGTAATTGGTAACATATTCTCCGGTTGCAGTATGCTCATATCCAGTTACATCTCCGATATTCGCAATGTTCTTTTTCCTGATACTAAATGAGCATAAATTAAATTTTTTAAAGGGGCTATCTGTCTCTGTGGTTTCAATGTATATTATACTGCTGGCAGGATCAATATCAGATGGAATAGTAACTTGTGTCTCATAATTTCCACCAGAACTCATACTAAAAGTAGCAAGAGTTCTATATACATTTCCATTTTGCATCGTAACCTTGAATTCTGTTGTGCCGTCAGGGACAATATACGTACTTAAAGTATATGTTTCACCTCTAACCAGCCCAACCGAAGCAAGACTCTTTTCTACACCATGCCAAGATTCTTTTCTGTTTGTAACCTCTATTCTTCCATTCCAGTCAGAATGCCAAGTAGCAGTACTATTACCATGTGCTCGCCAACCACACGCATCATTTGTAAAGGCATCGTTCATAAGCACCGTCTCTTCCACAATAGTAACATGAACTTTTCCGTCAGAATCAACTGAAACATTCTTCGATCCTTCAACCGCCGTAAACTCATCCATCAGGAATTCAGAAACTAATGGATTATTGTTACCATCACTCGTCTCGACAATAATGTACATATTATATGGATCGAGCTCTGCGGGAAGCGTTACAGTTCCGGTAAGCTGAGTCCATTCGCCTCTGGGCACATCCACTTGTGAGATCTGATGGAAGCTACCATTATTGTCCTTATTCAGTCCATCATTGAGTGTAAACTTGAACGGGATCTGATCAGGTCCGCCGGTATAACGTACATATGTACTGAACGTATATGTCTTGTTCATCTTGAAGACATTCGGATCAAGATTCAGCCTTGCACCATGCCATGCCTTGTCTCGTCCGCTAACTGCTAATGAATTGCCTTTAGCATAATATGAATCAGAATTTCCAACTGTATGATCTCCGCTGTTGGCTATCCATGTATTGGTATCACCAGTAAACGAATGATGCAGCAGCAGCAGGCTGTCTACTGCGTTCACTGTATTGACCCTGATCGTAACTTCATTCGGAACTACAGTGGGATTATTCACATCTATCGCAGCAAGATTACTCAGGACAATAAATCCGTCATCGTATTTTGCATTGAGAGAATCCGGAGACTTCTGAGGATTATCCGGATCGATAACTACTGCTCCGTTTGGAATGTCACAGCGTATCTCAGCACTGCCGCCTGCATAGATCTTCTCAGCATCAGTAGCTTCAAATGTTTTAGTTTTTATAAGGTTGCCACCCTCATCAACTATATTAACCGTTAATGCTGTGGGCTTACTTCCCTCGTATCCTATCCTTTCTCTTGTCAGTTTCAGGCGAACCCTCGGCTTAGTATCCGGAGCGTTTTCCCAATTCTTCTTGACATTGATCTGCATCTTGGTGATATCAGTATTTGTTATCACCATTGCACCGGTAGGATCGGTTCCGTATGCAGCCTTATAGCCATTCGGCGTATTAAGCTCTTCTACAGTATATGTGTAGAAGTGATCACCATACCGCGCAAGAAGATGATTGATAGAGACTCCAGCCGCCCATTCGCTGCTTGAGATAGTGAATGTCCTCTTCTTAACGCCGTTTGTATCCTTTAATGCAACCTGCTTAACCTCACCTGTTACAGAATCAGTACGCATGACCTTGAACTTAACTGTAAAGTCAGCTAACGGACTGCCCTGCTCAAGCTCAGGCTCCCATTTTTTCTTTACGCTGACATCAGTGAAATCTTCCTGAATCGTATTCTTGAAGGTATAGCTGTTCATATCCTTCAGCATACCGCCTTCCTTGGCAGCTTCGCCGTTTACGATAGGAATATCTTCTGTTGTTCCGTCATCTTTAACCAGTTCAACCTTTTCAATGATGTTAGGATCAACGCCAACTTCAACTACCTTGAAGATTCTGTCCTGAGCAAGTTGATCGAACTTCTTTCTTTCACCTGCAGATATCTTGAAATATCCGTCATCAGGCAGGTCGGTCGGCTTTATCCATTCATTGTTTTTCCATTCCCAGATCTGAAACTCATATTCGGTTTCATCATATGTCTTAGCAAGATGTTCCTTGTATTCCACATTCTTGATAATCGAAAGGGGCTTCAGTGTAGGAAGGTTCATCTCCATTGCAAGGTTTGAATAACATCCGCCTCGCTCAAGGTAGAACATATTGATATCGTGATTCTTGTACGCCTTACCGCTGCTATACCAGTCACTTATGTATGCAGTGATAGGTTTTACGATCCATTTATCACTGCTTGTCTGAGAGGTATTAACACCGATAGGCTTCGGGAATTCATTCCAAGCGTAGTCCGGATCTCTGTGTACAGAAACATTATGCTCGTCAAGTTCGTCAAATCCGTTCAACAGTTCCGGTGCGTACTGGGATACATAATCATGAAGGGAATTGTTTGCTTCAGGATTGGTAAGTTTATCCCTTACTTCACTTAATGTTAATCCTTCGCCTGTAGCACCGTTATCCTGAGCCCATACAAGGCCGTGTGAGAAATCTATCATACCGCCTGCCGGCTCATGGATACCGCCGAGATCAAGAACAAGCTTTCCGTCAACAAATACCCACATATCATCATCGCCGCTGTACTTGAAAGTAATAGGCTCCTTGACATTAGCTCTGTCAAATTCGTTATTGCTGAAGGAAGCCTCCATCTTCATGCCGAAATGATGATTATATCCGTTGCCGTTGTAATTAGGATCCTTCCTTGATTCATCATACTGATCAAACGGGAAAAAACCTATCTTGAATCCCGGATTAACATCCTGATTAGGATAAACATAAGGTGTGCCATCTTCGTTGAACTTATTCGGGTTTGTTTGATTGGCATAATGATGATCATCATTAATGATATCAAAAGTTTTGTCATATACAGAAAACTCTTTAGTATCTGTATTGAAATAAGCATAATTCAGATCACTGTTATACTTAAGATGATCAACGCCCTTAGGGCTTGTATCTTTTTTCAGAAGATGATTAACATCGGTATAAACCGTTTTATAATCTGATCCGGTTTCATTAAACAGATAAGCAAGGCTGTTTCCTGAACTTGCGATCACAGGATATCCATCAACAAGCTCTGTTCCAACTATTCCCTGAACAGCTCTGTTTCCTGAATACTGCGGATTTGAATTATAATCTCCTGCATAACTGTTCTTATCAGGATGATAATGCTGTCCGTTTGCATCAGTCAGATTATAGACCCTTTCTCCGCCTTCTACTACCGCTCCATCTGCGCCGATCGGAACCGGAGTACCATAAGCAAAGAAGAGAATATCATCCTTCGCATTTTTGCCGGTGTTAATACCCGTTCCTGAAATATTTTCATGTACATACGGAGGACCATTCAAAACAGGATACCGATTTCCGTCTTGATCTCGTTCCCAATCAACCTTATAACCATAATTGTTATTCTGCGACTCCAGCTCAGATCCGCCATAATCAAACAACGTAAACTTGATGCCTTCTGCGATGTTGTCTATTGTCTGAATGGTCGGCGGAAGAGTTGCCGGCTGGGGAGTATCTCCATCAGCATAGAATCTCTCTGCTTCTATTATTCTGTTTTCAATTTCCAGTTCCTCCTCCGTGGTGGTGGAGGTCTCTGCGGCGCCGGTATCGGTCGTTTCTGTTCCGGTGCCGGTCTCGCTGCTCTCTGTTGAAGCATCTCCCGTTCCGGTGGCTGTTGTTTCAGTTGACACCGCGCTTCCTGTTACAGAGGGGGCCTCTGTTGCAGGGGCGGTGGAGACTGCATCTTCATCCTTTACGGGTATCTCTTCAACGTTAGATACCACATAGCCGTCCATGACTGCATAATCGCTGTCATCGAACTCTTCATCTTCGTTCTGCTCTTCCGGTTCTTCTCCGGTATAGCAGACGATATCGTGCTTATGTTCATCCTTTTCACATACGAGAACGTCTTCATAGCATTCATCGCTGTGCTCGTGGCCTTCATCATCCTCAAGGCCGCATACGAGCTGTTTTTCGTAACACTCTTCACTGTGGATATGCTCCTCAGTGCCGCATTCGGCTTCGTTCGCCATTGTCAGGCCAACGCCGTGGAGCGACCACGATACACCCGAGGTCACGAACATCGAAAGTACAAGGAGCAGCGATACCATTCGCCGTCGTCTTGACTTCTTCCTGCTCAGTCTTTCATAATAAGCATCTACACCCTTTTTCATCAGCTGTCTTCCACCTCCTTTCAACAGGATCAACATAGTATATCATTTCAAGGGCCAGATCCTGAACATCACCTTTCCGATGATCTGTTCCTTGCCTATGCTGCCGATGTCAGCATTGCGGCTGTCTACCGACAGCTCACGGTTGTCGCCGAGGATAAATATCTTGTTATCCGGCACCTCATAGGGGAATGTGATATCACACTGGCCTATGCTCTTCTTTATTACATACGGTTCATCGAGGAGCTTGTCATTGACGTATACGTCTCCGCTGCCGTCAATAACGATCTTATCCCCCGGAAGCCCTATGACTCTTTTAAGAAGCATCTTGTTCTGCCATGATACGCAGCACAGATCGCCCTGCGATATGCTGTCCGTATTCAGTGTTACAAGTACATCTCCGTGGTTGAGCGTCGGCGACATACTGTCTCCGGATACCTGTATCACCGGCATGAATATCGTAGATACAAGAACTGCGGCGGCTGCAACTACTATCAGTACAGCGAGTGTATTGAACATCGTCTTTACGAACCGCTTCCTGTACTTTATCTTATTGAGCTCTGATTCCACCTGCTCCACTGAAGGAACAACTACAGGCTCGTTGGTTTTCTTAGACATATCCTATACTACCTTATATATTAACGGCTGCCCTTCCTCTTATGCGGACTAACCTTAGCCGGAGCCTTTCCGGGATCTTCCGCCTTTTTTCTTGCGGCGGCGATTATCTCCTCAGCTTCCTTTCTGGCAGCCTCCGTTATTTCCTTTGTGCATTTCTGCTTCACCTGCTCTATATAGTCATCGGCTGTTTTCTGCGCTGCTTCAAAGAGCCCGTTGAGCTTTACGGCGGCTTCTGCGATAGAACCGGATTCCTTTATCTTCAGCTCCTTGTCCTCAAGCCTTTCCTTCAGAGAAGCGATCTCCTCGTTCAGCGCCTCCTCGCGCTTCTGGTATTCATAGATGATCTCTATCAATTCCGAGCGCTTCAGCCTTTTGAATTCCTTGTCTGTCATACGCCCTCACTTATTGTTAAGTTATTTGATATATTACGAATACAATTTGTAGATTGTTTACCTAATTAGTTCAAAAATAAACATATGGAAAAGTATCTATCAAATACTACAGATTGTTTAGTCACCGCAATATCTGATAACCTTTTCCATGTTCTAATTATATCATCGCAAGTTTAATTTGTCAATTTATATCGGCAACATTTTAGCTTTTCAGCTAAATTTGTTATAATGCGCACAATATGCGCCTTGCAATTATGTGCATTATAACAACAAATCAAGCCGTCCGGCAAGTTTTATTCTACATATAGTCCATTTCGCAATGATTATACATTTGGTAAAGCGTACCTATTTTGTACCAATTTTGCATATTGTAAAACTCTGTTTACAATTCGTATAGTCATCTTTTGCCTACTGGCCATTTGTACATTTTCTACTTAATTATGCACTAATTTTTATGTACTAAATTATGCGTTTTGACAGTATTTTCAATTTCGTGCATCCGATTTCTCTACTTTGATTGACTTTGTATCTATATTGGTAGTATAATGAATTAAAAGAGTATACACATAGGGTAATTATATCCTGCCGGAGGTTGATATGACAGATAAGGAACTTCGCAAAGCAAAAAAGGATGAGCTTATCGAAATGCTTTACTATCTCAGGAAAGAGGCCGACAGGCTGAAAGAAGAAAACGACGGGCTGAGAGCCAGATTGCTCCTGCTCTCCGGTGAGATTCCCGCAGGCAAGGAGGATGGCAATGAGCCGGTTCACGAGTCTTGACGACCTGCCTACCGCCGAACAGCTCCGCTCAGAGCTCAGCAGAAGGCGTTACAGGAAGGGCTTTGCCGCAACTCTGAAAAATACGGTGACCTCCCTGATGGTCACAGCTGCCGCAGGCGTTCTTCTGTCAGTGCTGCTTCTTCCGGCTGTAAGAGTGACAGGAACAAGCATGGAGCCAAACCTCTCAAACGGCCAGATAGTTCTCTGCAACAAGCTGAGGACCGCAAAGCGGGGAGATGTGATCGCCCTTACTTATAATAAGAAGGTACTTCTTAAAAGAGTCATCGCCGTATCGGGCGATACTATAGATATCACTGAGGACGGTACAGTCAGGCTGAACGGCGTTCCTCTCGACGAGCCATACGTAAAGGTACCGGCTCTCGGCGAATGCGATATCGAATTCCCCTACACAGTCAAGGAAAACCGCTGGTTCGTAATGGGTGATTCCCGCGAGGTCTCCGTGGACAGCCGCTATTCAGCCTTTGGCTGCGTACCGGATGAAAATATCCTCGGAGTAGTGTGGTCAAGGATCTACCCCTTCGATCAGTTCCTGGTATTTGAAGATACAGATGAGCAAGAATAAGAAAAAGGCTTCTGACATCGTATTCACAGCCGTACTTGTACTGCTTATGCTGACAGGTATAGCTGTGTTCCTCTACCCATCCTTCAGCAGCTGGTGGAACGAGAGAACGCAGACCCGGGTCATCGAGAGCTATAACAAGGCTGTCGGAGAACTGGATACCTCCGAGAAGGACGGCATCCTTGCAAGGGCAGGAGAATACAACGCTGCGCTTGCTGCGCTTTCCGATCCCCTTTCGGATTACGGGCAGATACCGGATTACGACAGCATACTCGACGTCACTGGCACGGGTATCATGGGATATATCGATATTCCCAAGATAAGCGTGCATCTCCCGGTCTACCACGGAACAAGCCCGGAGGTGCTCAATGTTGCAGTAGGACATCTGCAGGGTTCCTCGCTTCCCATCGGAGGAACGGGAACACACTCCGTAATATCCGCCCACAGAGGACTTCCATCGGCAAAGCTCTTCACGGAGCTCGACAGGCTGACGGAGGATGACCGCTTCAGCATAACCATACTCGATGAAGTGCTGACTTATGAGATAGATCAGATATCAGTAGTGCTCCCCTACGAGAGGGACCTCCTGAGAGCAGAGCCGGACAGGGATCTTGTCACACTCATGACCTGTACTCCCTACGGCATAAATACTCACAGGCTCCTTGTAAGGGGACACAGAATAGACGATATCCCCGAAGAGGACGAGACAGTCCGCAAGATAAGGATACCCGCGGACGCAGTCCTCGTTGACGATACCGATTCTCTCCTTGTCATAACCGTACCGCTGGCCGTTATGCTCATCGCATTCTGGCTGACAGGCGGCAGACGCCGGGAGAAGAAGCATATATCAGATTATTCTGTAATGGAAATAACAGATATAAAGGATAGAAATATAAAGGATGGTGAAAAGAAGTGACGAACAGGATAGGTAAACTGACAGCAGCGCTGACACTTGGTGCAGGACTGCTGCTCTCGGCATTTCTTCCGGCAGACGCAGCTGCTGCCGACGATAAGAGCATAACGCTGTATTGCAGGCAGAATGAGACCATACTCAACGGTATGGAATGGAGTCTTTACAGAGTCGGTACAAGAGACGGCAGTGATGTGGATCTCATACCCGAACTCGACGGCTACAGCATGGATCTCGGCGATCTTTCGGCTGAGAGCGTGGATACCGCCGCAAAGACTATCGGCAGCTATATCATAGCCGCCGGCGTATCCCCGCTGTCAACGGGATATACCAACACTCAGGGTGAGCTTGAATTCGGGAATCTCAGCAACGGTCTCTACCTGGCAAAGGGCAAGGTACTGAACATTGACAACAAGTGGTACTTCCCCTCCACCCTGCTCATCGAGATAAACGATGCGGATTTCTCCCTGAGCTATGATGCATATCCCAAGTTCTACTACGAGACCGAAACCGGTCAGGAGAAGACATACACCGTAAAGAAGGTCTGGATAGATGACGAGCCGGGCAAGAAGAAACGCCCCATAAGCATCACTGTCGATCTCTTCAAGGATTCGGAGTACTATGATTCCGTCACCCTCGATGAGACGAATGACTGGGAATACACCTGGGGATCCCTTGAGGCCGGTGCAGAATGGACAGTCGCAGAGCACGAGATACCTGTGCCTTACAGAGTGCTCATCGACTCTAACCGCACGCAGTATCTTGTAAGGAACTCCTTCGATCCCGGTATCCCCATCGACAGCAGCGACGAAGAGACCGAGACTACTCCTACAGGTGCTGCTGCGACCGAAACAGCCACAACTTCAGTCACTACGACCGTGACCACACAGACTACTCCGGCAGTAACGACCGTACCCGAGACCACCCCCTCCAAGCTCGCGCAGACAGGACAGCTCTGGTGGCCGGTGATACCTCTTACCCTCGGCGGAATACTGCTCATCGGTACAGGCGCAGTGATATCCGGAAAGAAGAAGGATGAAAAGTAATACAGGAAGAATACTCATACTTCTCGGTGTGCTGCTTCTGCTTGCTGCCGCCGCTCTGTGCAAATACAACACAGACCAGAGCAGGGAGGCGGAGCACTATACCGGAAGCGTAATAGAGAAGCTCAAGGAGGAGATCCCTGCAGAGCCTCCGACAGAGCCGCCGACCGCCGCATGGAACGAAGAGGACGGAAGTACAGATGACCTCTTCGCAGAATACGTGCCGGAGGAGGAAGCGCCCGTCGCCGCCGGGGACAAAATGGTGCTCGGTGAAGCCTACTGCGGATATATCACTCTCCCCTCACTGGGACTCGAGCTGCCGGTAATGAGCAGCTGGAGCTATCCGAATCTGAAGCTCTCCCCCTGCCGCTACAGCGGCTCGGCAGAGACGAATGATATGATAATCGCCGCCCATAACTACAACTCCCACTTCGGACGAATCGGAGAGCTTGCAACAGGCGACGAGATAGTATTCACAGATACCCTCGGCAGGAAGTACTGCTATACCGTATCCTATATGGAGCTTATAGAAGGCAGGAATGTCGATCAGATGTTCAGCGGCCGCTCGGAAGAATGGGATCTTACCCTGTTTACCTGTACCCTCAGCGGACAGAGCAGGGTGACGGTCCGTGCAAATCTGAAACCCGAGGAGGTAGAGGAACAATAGCAGCAGAACTATCGCAGAAGTCAAGCGGGCGGATGTGGGCATCAGCACCTGCAATCGCCGATTCCTCCACAGCAGAATGTAAGGTTTATTGACAGACAGAAAGCCTCCCGCTTAAAGCGGGAGGCTTTTCTTATTCTTCAAGCTGTGCGTTCAGCCATTCATTGAACCATTTCTCAGCAGAGTTTTCCTCTTCGGGAGACAACTGCGGGGAGGTATCATCAAATACAAATTCACTTATGCCTTTAACTTCATCAGCAGGTACTGAAAACAGATACTTCCTTCCTGTAGCAAGCTCTCTCAGTTCCGGAAACGCTCTGGTTTCTGTAGCCACATTGATCCTGCCGCCGGACACCTTCATCTCCCTGATGATGGTATAGCGATCCGGCGAATCAATTGGGCTGTATATCAGAATGACCGCACCGTCATTGAACATCTCGTCACTGACCTCTTCAACTTCATAGGGATATTCTTCATTAGCTGTTATCAGTTCCCTGAGTTCCTCCGGCGTGTATGCTATGAAACCTGACCAGCCGCCGTGGCGCACTCCTGCGGTCACCTTGATCAGCTTTGCAGAAACAGCCTTTTCCTGTACAGGTATAGAATAGATACCCGCATCCATCTTCTGTACCATGAGCGCATCAGAACCTGTGATGCCCATAACACCGTCCACATCCGCATTGAGCAGTCCCTCGGGGGTGAGAGGATACTTCTGATGAGAAGCGATGTACTGGAGGATGGCCACAACGTCGGCTACTGTTATCCTGCCGTCACAGTTAGAGTCGCCGTGTCTGATATTCTCCCCCGTGGGATAGTATGGCGGGTCTGTCTCGGGCTGAGTCGCCGGTACGGTGGTTCTCTGTGAAGCGTCAAGGTATTTAAGATTCTTCCAGCCGCACATTCTTAGGGTCCTGTCAAGTCCGGAATCCTCATAACACCATATTTCCACATCAGAGCTGAGTGTATATACCCGGATACCGCATTCCTCAGCCGGTATAACTATCTTTTTCAGAGCCGTACAGCCGTCAAAAGTACCATCGTTTATGTTGGTTATCGCATCTGAGAACTCTATCTCTTCAAGCGACTTACAGTTCTCAAACACCTTGTAACCTGTCTCGGTGACTCCATCTATACCCTTAACCTCAGTCAGCTTTTCACAGCCGCTGAACATACGAGACATAAGCACGTACATATCTGCTGAACCGGTGAAGCTTTTCAGCTCCCTGCAGTTCTCGAAAGCCCCCATGTAATCCTTCTTTTCGGGCAGACCGAAGCTTGTATCAGGCGGAAAGGCAGAGTCGTACTCGGAGCCCACGCGGCAGTTTTCCGGCAGTGTTATCTCTGTAAGACCCGAACCGGCAAAGGCGCCATCACGAATAATTCTGACGCTGTCCGGCAGGTCAATGGTTTTTAGTGAAGTTGTGCCGTAGAATGCCTGCGGTTCGATTGTCACGATGGTATCCGGCAAATTCACGCTCCTGAGCTTATCCTGACCGGCGAAGGCCTTTTCATATACTCCCACAACGGGATACTCCCGCAGATTCCCTTTAACTTTATCCGGAACAACGATCTCCTCTGTGCCCCCGGGGCAGCCGGATACATAGGCCTCGACGGAAACCTTACCCGGTTCGTTCCATACTGTTACTATCCTGTATTCAAGACCGTCTGATTCTATGGCAACAGGATCATCCGTGGTTATATAGGATACCGGGATATCGGGGAAATTCTGAATTATGCAGCTCTCTGTGGCAGAATCCGGCAGAACTCCGATTTTCTCCAGTTCGCAGCCCTCAAAAGCAGTGGAGGCTATATCGCAGTCCTTACTGCGGAAGCTTAAAGAACGGAGCCCCGTGCAGTCTGCAAATGCTCTGTCATCTGTTTTCTTCAATGAGGGCGGAAGTCCGAATAATATATTATCTAATGACGAACATCCTTCAAAAGCCTGACTGCCTATTCTTTCCAGCTTCTGCTTACTGATGACGCCAAAGTTTAATGAATTAAGCTTATCGCAGCCATATAAAGTCCTGTCACCGATGATCTCCAGATCACTTCCGAAGTTGATCTTTTCCAGTGACTTGCAGCTTTCAAATACTCCGTGCACCGGTGTTCCATTGCTGCCCGCCTCACCGACAGTTCCCACCGTCTTTACCGAACCGGGTACAGAGACATTCACCAGACCGGTATTCATGAAAGCGCCGTTTCCTATTGAGATTACGGTATCGGGGATATTCACCGATGACAGACCCGAGTTCAGGAAAGCATCGTTTCCGATGGCTTTCAGTCCGCTGCTCAGATCCGCTTTTTCAAGATTCGGGGTATCAGCAAAGGCATTATCGCGGATGTATTCCACGCAGCCGGGGAACCGCACCTGGCGTACTGACTCGCAGCCGGCGAATGCTCCCTCCCCTATCTCAGTGACAGTAAGCCCGCCAAAGGATGTGGATATGATGATATTTTCTTCTGTGCCGTTGTATTTAGTGATCACAACGTGTTCACCGTCGGCTGTCTTCCGGTATTCGTAGTCGCCGGTAACATAAATGTCCTGAGATTCGTCCTCTGCTGCCCCGCTGCTGTCCGATACTGACTGTGCAGGTGTATCGTCGGCATATATAGCCGGAGAAGACAGGGACAGAGCACTGAACGCTACCGTAAGTGAGAGCAGCCCGCTTATGATACGTCTGTATTTACTCATATATGATTCCTCCTTTATATTCTCATCCACTGTATAGCTGCCGGAAGATATACTTCCTCTGATACCACTATATCACAATCCATAAATGCTGTCAATTGTTTTCTATAAACAACATTAGTATTTGGTCGATATATATATACGTGTGTGCGGTTACTTGTGGGATATACATAAAAAGCTGCATCCCAAAGGATACAGCTCCAGCTTGTCAAAAAAAGGTAGTTTCAGCGATAAAACCAAACGTTTGGGATTCCAAAGGGGCGCGCCCATTTGGTCAGGTCAAGGGCTGAAAGCCCTTGTGGGGTGAATTCAAAAACAAAAAAGCTGCATCCCCAAGGGATACAGCTTTCTGGAGCTGATGATCGGACTTGAACCGACGACCTACGCCTTACCAAGGCGTTGCGCTACCGACTGTGCCACATCAGCACCAACATCATTTATTATACACCAAACGCAGATGAATGTCAAGCCTATCATATGAAAAAATATTTATTTCTTTGTTTTAACCAAAAGCCAGACCGGCTCACAGGACTGCATATCGCCCAAAAGCTCTATATTTCCCGCCCAGTATCCCCTGATTTCGTTCAAGGTCACTAAAGCCCCGGAAACCTATTGACAAAGCGCCGTCTTGCGACTATAATAGTTAGTATAGGTTTTAAGTAAATATCAATGGAAACAATGGCGTTTCGGTTGCGGTTATCTTATGCAGGGCAGATCCTGCTTTTTCGTCGTGCACCGGAACGTATTTTTTATGGAGGTATCTTATGTCAGAGATCAATAAGGAGTATAATGTAGCTGACTTTTTCGGCTGCAATGTTTTCAGCGACAAGGTAATGCGTGAAAGACTGCCGAGAGATGTATACAGAGCTGTCCGCAAGACCAAGAAGCTCGGCTGTCCTCTCGCTCCCGAGATCGCAGGTGCTGTTGCACACGCAATGAAGGAATGGGCTATCGAGAAGGGCGCTACACATTATACCCACTGGTTCCAGCCCATGACAGGCGTTACCGCAGAGAAGCACGACGCCTTCCTCAATCCCGCTGAAAGAGGCGGCATCCTCCTCGAATTCTCGGGCAAGGAGCTCGTCAAGGGCGAGGCTGATGCTTCATCCTTCCCCTCAGGCGGACTTCGCTCCACCTTCGAGGCAAGAGGCTACACCGCATGGGATCCTACCTCAAACGCCTTCGTAAAGGACGGCTCTCTGTACATTCCTACTGCCTTCACTTCATACACCGGCGAAACGCTCGACAAGAAGACTCCCCTCCTCCGTTCAATGGAGGTGCTCAGTGAGCAGGCGCTCCGTATCCTCCGTCTCTTCGGCAACACCAGCGCTACAAGAGTTACTACTACAGTAGGCCCCGAGCAGGAGTATTTCCTCATTGACAAGAAGTACTACGATGCCCGCGAGGATCTCGTCATCACAGGCCGCACTCTCTTCGGCGCAAAGCCTCCCAAGGGACAGGAGCTCGAGGACCACTACTACGGAAACATCAAGCAGAGAGTTTCCGATTATATGAAGGACCTTGACGAGGAGCTCTGGAAGCTGGGTGTATACGCCAAGACCAAGCACAACGAGGTAGCTCCTGCACAGCATGAGCTGGCACCCGTTTTCACCAATACAAATATCGCAGCTGACCACAATCAGCTCACCATGGAGATCATGAAGAAGGTAGCTGTAAAGCACGGTCTTTACTGTCTCCTCCACGAGAAGCCCTTTGCAGGCGTCAACGGCTCCGGCAAGCACAACAACTGGTCAATGTCCTCCAATGACGGACAGAACCTTCTCGATCCCGGTGATGATCCGCAGGATAACCTCCAGTTCCTCACCTTCCTCTGCGCTATAATCAAGGGTGTCCATGAGTATGCTTCCCTGCTGAGACTCTCAGCCGCCTCTGCCGGAAACGATCACAGACTCGGTGCGAACGAGGCTCCTCCGGCCATAGTATCCATGTTCATCGGCACAGAGCTCCAGGGCGTTATCGATGCACTCGAAGTCGGTGAGAAGTACCGCTCCACAGATGACAAGACCTTTGAGATCGGCGTAGATGTGCTCCCCGATTTCCCGAAGGATACCACCGACCGCAACCGTACCTCTCCCTTCGCCTTCACAGGCAACAAGTTCGAGTTCCGTATGCTCGGCTCGGCTGATTCCATCTCCTGCACCAATACTATTATAAATACCATCGTTGCAGAAGAGCTCAGCCAGATAGCTGACGAGCTCGAGGGCTCAACAGATTTCAAGCACGACCTCAAGAAGCTCCTTGCCCGCATAATCACAGAGCACAAGGCCATCATCTACAACGGAAACGGCTACTCCGACGAATGGCTCGAGGAGGCTGTAAATGTCAGAAAGCTCCCGAACCTCGTTTCCACCCCCGATGCGCTCCCCGAGTACATCACTCCCAAGAGCGTTGCTCTCTTCGAGAAGTTCAAGGTATACACCGAGGCAGAACTGAATGCACGTACAGAGGTGCTGCTTGAGAACTACAGCAAGGTGCTGAACATCGAGGCGCTCACCATGATAGACATGGTAAAGAAGCAGATACTCCCGGCTGTACTCAGTTACACGAAGGAGATATGCGATACCGGTTCATCCAAGAACGCAATGGGTATCAGCTCCGTTGTGGAGAAGGAGCTTGCTTCCAAGCTTTCCGCTCTTACAGAGGGTATATACAAGGAAACAGCAGCACTTGAGGAGAAGGTCATTGCTGCGCAGGATATGGAGAACGGCCTCTCTATGGCCCGTTACTACCGTGACGTGGTATTCACACAGATGCAGACTCTCCGTGCAATCGTTGACGAGACTGAGACAAACGTCAGCGCAAAGGCATGGCCGCTGCCGGCATACACCACACTTCTTTTCTCCGTATAATGAGACAAAGCCGCAGGCGTTTATGCCTGCGGCTTTTTTGTCTGTGCAGAAAAGCTGACAGCCGAAGGCCGATGACCGGTAGCTTAAAGCTGAAAATAATTTTATTTTATTTTTGTAAAAGCTATTGACATTTCGTTGCAATAAGGCTATAATAATAGTACAAATTAACCGATTTCGCAGAAAGGTGTTGATCATTATGGGAAAATTCGTTATCAAGGAATCAGGTACAGGCTATACCTTCAGCCTCAAGGCCGTTAACGGTCAGGTCGTTGCGACCGGCAGCAAGGTATTTCCGGACATCGACTCAGTAAAGGCTGTCATAGCTGCTGTTGCTGCATCAGCTCCTGCCGCCGCAACCGAGGACCAGACCTCCTCTGACTGCAAGGCTGAAAAGGCCCCTAAGTTCGAGCTCTATTCCGACAAAGCCGGCGAGTTCCGTTTCCGTCTCAAGGGCGCTGACGACGTTATCCTCGCTGTAAGCGAAGGCTATGTACGCAAGGACAGCTGCCAGAACGGCATTGAGAGCGTCCGCAAGAATGCGGATTCTCCCGTAGCTGAGCCCGGTCAGGACTGACAGAGATAACACAGGCGGACGGCCCCTTCGTCCGCCTTTTTCCTTTCTCCCCGCATGACAATACGTGAAAGGTATTGACAAAACCCGTAAAATATGATAGACTTATCTATCATATGATATTACTTAACTATCACGGCAGCTCAAGGAGGTTTTGAAGTGTATAACGATATCAATACAAACAGCATAAGGGGAAAACGAATCGAAAGAGCCGTGCAGGTAAGTGCTGAGATGTTCCTGCGCGACGGCATAGAAGCTGTTAAAATGACCGATATCGCCGATGAATGCTGTATCGGTGTGGCTACGCTCTACCGTTATTTCGGCACCAAGACAGGCATAACCATCGCTGCAATGACGCATCTCTGGAACGACATCCGTTCCATGCTCGGAGGCATCTTTGAATCGAGTTCTTTCCGCAGGCAGCCCGGCATCAGACAGCTGACGGAGCTGATGAGGATGTACGTCATCCTCTTCGAGTCCCATCCCAGGTTCCTGAAGCTCCTCGGGGAGTTCGACCTGCTCATCCTCTCCGAGAATGTTCCTAAGGATGCTTTAAGGGAATATGACCAGTCCATAATCAACTTCTATCCCGTGTTCGAAGCCTCCTATATGAAGGGCATCGAGGACGGCACAGTCCGTGACAATATAGATATCAAGCTCTTCTATGTAAGCTTCGGACATACGCTCATGGAGCTGAGCAAGAAGCTTGTGCAGAGAGAGCTTCTCCCCTCCGATGACTTCTCCATCGCAAAGGCCGAGATGGAGCTCATCATAGAGGCGGGCACCATGTATCTCAGAAAAGACAACTGAGCGGAGGAAATACTATGCTTGAACTCAGAACTGTGCAGCTCGTCTGCATGATCGGAAATGAAACAGGGGCAGAGCGCTTATCCGTAAGCACCTCCCGCAGCTTTGCAAACGATATTCTCTCGTTCGATATCAGCACCTCAGGAGATGTCTTCAGCGCCTCGCTGACCTCACAGGTGCCTGTGAAGATAGTCAAGCTCGCTGCCGTGTTCAGGCGCAGCTTCCGTGAGACAGACCGCATCTTCCTGAACGGATATCAGTCAGCAACAGAGAGCCGGGAGTATACCATACACGAGAGGATGAAGGGGCTCGAATACATCCCTCCCGCCGTCATCGACAACTACTGCCTTGCACAGTACGGCGACTACGGCTTCGCTGAATACAGCAAGGAGGAGGGAAAGCTTCACGGCTTCTCCTACGGCTATATCCGCAGCGGAGAGAGCTTCACCTTCCTCGGATCCCTTGCGGAGGACTCCGGCTTCACTGTGATACGCACAGACACGAACAGGGACGAGATAGTATTCGAGAAGGACTGCTCCGGCCTGTATACCGAAGGCTTCTGTGAAGGACTGAAGCTCTTCCTCACAGAGGGCACGGAGGAAGAGGTATTTGACGGGTATTTCCGTCAGCTCGGTATAAAGCCCTGCTCCGACAGCGCTCCGGCGTCAGTATTTGAATGCCGCAGCCGCAGCAGAGCAGGCACGGATGAGAAGACTGTACTCGATGCGCTTTCAGAAGTCAGGGGACAGCCCCTCGGCGCAGAGGTCTTCCTCATAGACAAGGGACATCAGTCCGCCTTCGGAGACTGGCTCACCCCGGACAGTTCACGCTTCCCTCTCGGTATAGCGCCCATAGCGAAGCAGATATCCGGCGAAGGCCTTATCCCCGGGCTATGGCTCGCACCCTTCGTATGCGGCGAGGATTCTGAGATATGGCAGGAACACCGGAACTGGATAGCAAAGGATCAGGACGGGGAATGGCTGAAGGCCGGCTACGACCGCGGCACTCTCTATGCCCTTGATATAATGAACAAGGAGGTGCGTGAGCACCTGAGACAGGTGTTCAGCACCGTAATATGCGAATGGGGATTCAGTTTCCTGAAGCTCGGATATCTCTATGCCGCCTGCATAGCTCCCCGCCGTGATATGACACGCGGACAGCTTATGGCTGAGGCTATGGGATTCCTGCGGGAGATAACCTCCGGCGCTGTGATACTCGCCTGTGATGTGCCGCTGGCCTCCGCCTTCGGACGTACAGACCTCTGTATGGTGAGCTGCGCTGCCGGCTCCTCATGGGACGGACGCAGTATCATGGGATTCTCACAGAGAGAACGCGCCGGCGCAAGGAGCAGCATACTCAGCGCTGTATTCCGCCGTCAGCTCAGCGGCCGCGCATTCATTAGCACTGCGGGAGGATACCTCCTTTCCGGCGCCGGCCTTACCATGCGGCAGAAGCAAATGCTCTGCGAGGTCAACGCAGCAGCGGGAGAGATCCTCTCCTCGCCGGACGACGCCTCCGCCTACTCGCAGGATCAGCTCCGCCTGCTCTCGGGAATGAAGACGATGCGCACTGCATCAGTCATCTCCGCCGGTCTTTACGGTAACTCGCTCCGTGTGGAGTACCGCATAGGCGAAAGAGAGCTCCAGCGAGACTATAAGTTATAATATACCGCCCGCAGGAAGCCTTTTACAGGCCGCCTGCGGGCATTGCTTTTCTGCCCCGCCGGGGAACACCTCCGGCAGTCGGGAACTATCCTGTTTTTCGCACAATTCCTTGACATTCACGGGATATTATGTTAAAATAAATGAAAGGATATTCGACCGTGCCGGAGACCGTTTCCGGTGCGCTGACAGGTGCCGTCCGCATCGGGGCGGCCGATAAATGGTGATTGAATTGATCTGGTGTTTTACAGCTGTACTGATACTGTCAGCTTTGTTCATTCTGGGCTGCTTTATCTACTGCATTACCTATCCGACAAGGAACCCGATCGATAGACAGGTCAAGAGGCTTACCATCTGTACCTTCCTCGCTGTGGGCTCCTATGCGGCTGCAATACTGTTCCAGAATGAAAAAATGTCTCTGTTCACGTTCGGATGCTATCATTTCCTCGTGGATGCAGTGATGTTCCTGATGCTTGATTTCGTCCGGCGTTTCACGGGTATAAAGGAACGCAGCCCGAAAGAAAAGCAGCACCTTATGATCGCAACGGGTATTGACGGCCTGCTGCTGATCGTAAACCTGTTTGTGAAGATAATGTTCCGTGCTGAACCGATACCCGACAATGCCGGAAAGCTCTTCCATCATGTCGCCGACCGCGGCATAGCCTATTACTATCATCTTCTGCTGGTATATTTCATGGTAATGCTCATCACTTCCGTACTGGCAAGAAAGATCATAAGCTCACCGAGGATATACAAGGTAAAATATGCCGGTATCCTCCTTGTCCTTTTCATAACTCTCTGCACACACGCCCTCTCGCTCAACAGATCCCTCAAATTTGACTACAGCGTGGTATTCTACCCTGTGCTTGCCTTCATGGTCTGTTTCTTCTCACTCGTGTACATCCCGAGAGGCCTCCTCGAAAGCCTGCTGTTCTTTACTATCGCCGGCATGAAGGACGGTATCATCTGCATGGATATCGACGGCAGATGCGTATACGCCAACAATACCGCCCGCAGCTTCTGCGAGGACGGAAACGACCTGGGTGCAATTGAAAAGCAGGTACAGACCTGGCTTGAAGAGCAGGAGATAACTGATGCCATAGAAAAGAAGCAGTGGGAATCGCAGAGGACTGTCTCCGGCAGCGAGCGATACTACAACGTATCCTTCCAGAAGATATACGACAAGGCTATGAACTACCTCGGCTGCTTCTTCTTCATACACGACCGGACAGATGAATACAGCAAGCTCGAGGCCGAGCGATACCGTGCGACCCACGATCTGCTGACCGACATCCCGAACCGTGACGACTTCTACAGCCGCACACGGACACGCATAGATTCCGACACAGAAAGGACATACTACATGGTATGCGCCGACGTCAAGAGCTTCAAGATAATCAACGACGTTTTCGGCGTTGATGCCGGTGACCGCCTGCTGCAGAAGCTTGCGGAGATCACAAAGAAAATCGCCGGAAACAAGTGCGAATACGGCCGCCTTACCGCTGACCGCTTCGTGCTCTGTATGCCTACCGAGCGCTTCAACGAAGATCATATCCTCAACGAGTACTCCGCAGTCAGCGGCTTCCTCGATGAGTTCTCCGAGGGAACCTTCAAGGTGCACGTTCATATAGGTGTATACGAAATAACCGACCGCAGCCTCAGGATATCAGTCATGTGCGACCGTGCCTGCCTTGCGATCAAATCCATCAAGGACAGCTATGAGAATATCGTTGCCTACTACGATAGCCGGATGCGCGAGAACTATATGAACGAGCAGAAAGTCATCGGAGAATTCGATGATGCTCTTCAGGGCGGCCAGTTCGCCGTCTTCATCCAGCCGCAGGTCGGCACCGACGGAGGCATCCGCGGAGGCGAAGCTCTCGTCCGCTGGATGCACCCGAGAGAGGGAAGGATCCCGCCGGCGCTGTTCATACCGATACTCGAGCATACAGGACTAATATGCCGGCTCGATATCTATATATGGGAGACTGCCTGCAGGATACTCAGCAGATGGCGCAAAGCAGGAAAGCTCTCCAATTACCTCGCCGTCAACATATCACAGAAGGATTTCTGCATGATCGATGTATACGGCATAATAACCGGTCTCTGCCGGAAGTATGCGATACCGCCGTCAGCGCTCCACCTTGAGATAACCGAGACGGCTATAATGGATCAGCCCGAATCACAGCTCAAGCTCATCGAGCGGTTCAGGCAGGCAGGCTTCATAATAGAGATCGATGATTTCGGAAGCGGCTACTCCTCGCTCAATACCCTGAAGGATATGACAGTTGATGTACTGAAGATCGATATGGGATTCCTGAGCGAGACAGACAACAAGGAACGCAGTCAGGATATCCTGAAGATGGTCATATCACTTGCCAAGAAGCTCCGGCTCGAGGTTATCACTGAGGGCGTGGAGGAAAAGGAACAGGTGGAATACCTCACACAGTACGGCTGCGATATCTTCCAGGGCTACTACTTCGCAAAGCCGATGCCCGCAGACGAATTCGAAAAAAACTACCTCGGCCGACGTTTCAATATGTGACAGCGGGAGCGTGCCGGATGTACGCTCCCTTCCGTTTAACGCAGTACAGAAAGGAATAGTGATCCCATGCTCGGCGGAAGAAAGATAGTTGCCATGTGTACCTCCCGCCTCAACGAGGTGGAGAACACCCGGTTCATAACAGAAGTCAGCAAACGGCTCGCTCAGCAGAACTCAAATCTGTTCCTGTATGCCATAAATACCGACCTGTACTGGGATGACCGGAACATACGCGCCGATTCCTTCGTTTTCGGCCTTATCGACTATTCAGTGACCGATACGGTCATAATCATGCATGAGAAGGTCAAGAGCGATACTGTTTCGAAGCAGATAATCAGGGAGGCCTCTGCAAACGGAGTACCCGTCATCATAGTGGACGGCACTCATGAGGGATGCTCCTCCGTAGTATATGACTATGAAAAGGGCTTTGAGGCTGTAGTACGCCATGTTATCGAGGAGCACGGAGCAAGGAAGCCTCACTACATGGGCGGCTTCAAGGGGAATGAGTATTCCGAGGAGCGCCTTCGCGTGTTCAGGAAGGTGATCGAAGAGAACGGCATCGCCTTCTCGCAGGATATGGTGAGCTACGGCAACTTCTGGGCATCCCCCTCACGGGAGGCGGCAGAAAAGCTGCTTAGCCGGAAAGAGCTGCCGGATGCTGTGATATGTGCAAATGATATCATGGCAATGAATGTTGCCGACGTCATCATCAGGCACGGGCTCAGAGTGCCGGAGGATATCATCGTCACCGGCTTTGACGGCATCGATGAGATATACTACTCCTCCCCTGCCATCACCTCAAGCAGCTGCGGAACCTCCGGCTTTACAGAGCCTGTGCTCAGCATACTTGATACGGTGCTCGGCGGAGGAGAACCTACGGAGCAAGCAGTGATAGTACCGGAGCTGATACTCAACACCTCCTGCGGCTGCCATAAAATGCCGGCACAGAAGCATCCCCTGCCCATAAACAACTTCAACGACCGCTTCTACCGCTATCAGGACGACAATATAAAGCTTGCCGTCATTGCGGAGAACGTGCAGTCAAGAAACAGTATTGAGGAGGCCGCCGCCCAGCTCGATAACGATATGCTAAGGGATATGAGCGTTATCATAAGCCGGGAGGCTACAGAGCCGACCTCGGATTACTTCCTTAAAATGAAGCAGAGACTGCTTGGTGAGGATATGTTCCTCTTCTACGACTCAGCCTGCCCCCGGCCCTGTCAGCGCGACTTCGACCGCAGCGAGATAATCCCGCAGCTCGATGAGGTACTGGCGGAGGGCTACCCGCTGATATTCAACGTCATGACCTTCATGGATGCGCCCCTCGGATATATCTGCTTCCACTACAGGAGCTACGATATAGTGAACTACTGCCGCATACCGCAGATAGTCAGCACTCTCAGCTGGGGCATCGGCGGCTTTGTCAATATGCAGTACCAGCACTACCTGACCTCGCGCATAGAGGATATGTACCGCTTCGACGACCTCACGGGTCTCTACAACCGCACCAGCTTCAGCAGGGAGTTTGAAAAGAAGCGCAGGGAGCTCGCAGGGAAACACGTCCCCATAACGGTGATACTCGCCGACCTTGACGGGCTGAAGCATATAAACGATACCTGCGGCCATTCCGCAGGCGACGATGCCATAAGCGTAACAGCAAAAGCCCTTCAGAGTGCCTGCCCGCCGGACTCACTGTGTGTGCGCTTCGGCGGTGACGAGATGCTTGCCATCGTGTACGGGGAATGCGACCTTGCGAAGATAAGGCAGGATATCGGGCAGTACCTCGACAACTACAACAAGAGCCGCGATCACGGCTACACAGTATCCGCGAGCGTCGGCATCTTCCGCACGGATTCCGTGAACGTCACGGACCTTGAAATGCTTGTCCGGGAGTCCGACGGTGATATGTATTCAGAAAAACAGGCCAAGAAGAAAAAAGCCAAAATACAATAAACAATCCAAGGAGGATAAATATGCTTTTAGCAGTAGATATCGGAAACACAAATATAGTATTCGGATGCGTCAACGATGACGATGAGATCGTATTATTTGAAAGAGTTGCGACCAACCAGATCGCTACCTCGACGGAATACGCCTCACTGATAAAGAACATACTCGAGATGAACGATTTTCCCCCCTCCAGCATAACAGATGCCATCATGTCTTCCGTTGTGCCATCGGTCACCAACACTGTCAAGGAGGCAGTATACAAGCTCTTCGGAGTTGACATCATGCTCGCCGGACCCGGAGTAAAGACAGGCCTCAACATTCTCATCGACAATCCCCGTCAGCTCGGAAGCGATCAGGTAGTTGATGCAGTTGCAGCCATCAACAACTATCCCGTTCCCGCTATCATCATAGACATGGGCACAGCCACTACCATGAGCGTAGTTGACAACAAGAAGAACTACCTCGGCGGCCTTATCATGACGGGTATGCGTGTAGCTACAGATGCTCTGATACAGCGTACCGCACAGCTCCCCAAGATAGATTTCGAGCTGCCCGAGAGCATTATCGGAACCAACACCACGGACTGCATGAAGAACGGCGCTCTCTATGCCAATGCCTGTGCCATCGACGGCATCATCGACCGCATTGAGGAGAAGCTGGGTGAGAAGTGTACAGTCGTTGCCACCGGCGGACTTGCAGAGGTAGTAGTACCGCTCTGCCGCAAAAAGATCCACCTCGACAAGGATCTTCTCATCAAGGGACTCACTATCATATACCGCAAAAACCAGAAATAAGGAGAAACAATGCTTACAGGAAAGACAGTGCTGCTGTGCGTCTCAAGCTCCATAGCAGCCTACAAGATACCGAACCTCGCACGTATGCTCACCAAACTCGGTGCAGATGTACACGTTGCAATGACGGCCAATGCCGCAAACTTCGTTCACCCGCTGACCTTCGAGACTCTCACCCAGCACAAGTGCCTGATGGATACCTTCGACAGGAACTTTGAGTACAGCGTAGAGCACGTCTCTATAGCAAAGAAGGCTGATGTTGTCATGATAGCTCCGGCTACTGCCAATGTCATAGGCAAGATAGCCTCCGGCATCGCTGACGATATGCTCACTACGACTGTAATGGCGTGTACGGCAAAGAAGATAATCGCTCCGGCCATGAACCATAATATGTTCCATAACCCGATAGTACAGGATAATCTCCGCAAGCTGAAGGATTTCGGATATGAGATAATAGAGCCTGTCAGAGGTATGCTTGCAAACCGCGATATCGGCGACGGAAAGCTGCCGGATGAGGAAGTGCTTCTGGAATACATCATCCGCGAGATCGCCTTTGAGAAGGATCTTGCCGGAAAGAAGATACTCGTCACAGCAGGCGCCACCCGTGAGAGCATAGACCCGGTACGTTTCATAACCAACCACTCCAGCGGAAAGATGGGCTTTGCCGTTGCGAAGGCTGCTATGCTCAGGGGCGCTGAGGTGACTGTTGTTGCCGCACATACCGATGTGGAGCCCCCCATGTTTGTAAATACAGTGCCTGTAGAGTCCGCTGAGGATATGTTCAATGCGGTAAAGGAAAGGCTTGACGGCTGCGACTGGGTAATAAAGGCGGCGGCTGTGGCTGACTATACCCCTGTGACCGTTGCAGACAGCAAGATAAAGAAATCGGACGGCGATATGTCCATACCCCTGAAGCGAACTACCGATATACTCAAATATATCGGCGAGAACAGGCGTGAGGGCCAGGTGATATGCGGCTTCTCCATGGAGACGGACAACGTTATTGAGAACAGCCGCAAGAAGCTCACCAAGAAGAACGTGGATATGATATGCGCAAACTCTATACGCACTGCCGGCACAGGCTTCGGCACGGATACCAATATCATCACCATGATAACTGCCGACGGCGATCAGGAGCTTGAAATGATGTCAAAGTTCGATGCGGCAAACAGGATCCTTTCACGCATGAAGGAGCTTGAGAAGTAATAACGGTATTAAGGCCGCAGGCGGCCGCGATATAATCCCCCTGAACGGAGGTGAAAGGATGAAATACGTATGTGATCTCTGCGGATGGGAGTATGACGAGGAGGAAGGTGCTCCCGAGTACGGCATCGCACCCGGCACAAAGTTCGAGGATATCCCCGAGGATTTTGAGTGCCCTCTCTGCGGCGCAGACAAAGGAAGCTTTTCAGAGGCATAAAAAAGGAGGCTCCGGATGAACAATCCGGAGCTTTTTCCTTTTTAAGTAAAATATCGATATACATTGACATATCTCCGAAAGTATTGTATAATATAATCAAATACCGACAGGAGATGATGGGATGAAAATAGGAAGAATGCTTGCACTTCTCACAGCGGCAGCAGTAATACCTGTACTGCCGGCAGGTACAGGCGCTGCGGAGACAGTACCTGAAAAGCAGGGTAAAATGGTTATAGGCTATCTGCCGGAATGGAACTACCAGCCCTACAAAAGCCTTGACTTCTCCGCTCTGACGCATATAAATATCGCCTTCTTCGAGCCGGACTCCTCCGGTGATCTGCAATGCGACATACCTGACAGCGAGCTGAAAAAGCTCGTGGACAAGGCGCATGATAACGGCGTTAAGGTATATGCGGCACTTGGCGGAGGAGGCAACTGCAACGGTTTTTATGACTGCCTGGATACCTCAGCGGAGATGAAGAGCTTCGATGAGGGGCTTATGGCGCTCTGCGAAGAGTTCAGCCTTGACGGCATTGATCTTGATATCGAGCTCGGATCCGGCGACAGAATATGGAATATCTACGGTGACTGGTGTAGCGAGCTGCGCGGGATGTGCGACAGCCGTGATATGGGGCTCTCAACAGCGACTGCACAATGGGTCGCAGGGAAAGTATCGCCGGAGACCTTCGCCCTCTTCGATCACGTCAATGTCATGGCCTATGACAACGATCTTGACAAGTCTTCCCATTCAACCTATGAATATGCGGTGGAGTGCCTTGACTGGTTCGCAAGGGAGAAGAAGATACCCGCTGAGAAGCTCGTTCTCGGTGTGCCATTCTATGGCAGAGGCTATGACAGCAGCGGTGCCCTTGACTGGGGCTCCTACATACCCTTTGCGGATGCGGTTAAGGCTTCTCCGGACTATTACAGTCTTGACAGCTATAACGGCGCCGCCTACAACGGTGCTGTGACCATGAAGAAGAAGGCAGAGCTTTCAAAGCAGTACGGCGGCATAATGATATGGGAGCTGACACTGGATGCCGGCGGCGAATACTCCCTGCTGAAGGTCATAGCTGATACTCTTGCAGAAAAGTCCGGACCGCTCATGGGGGATGTCAACGCAGACGGCATATTTGATATCTCCGATGCTGAGGATATGCAGAGCTTCCTCCTCGGCTGCGGCACGGAGCTCCGCGACTGGCGGGCCGGAGACTTCACCGGCGACGGAGTAATAGACACCTTCGACTTTGTTATGATGAAGAAGGCTCTTGCGGATAAGAATTCCGGACGGAACAAGGTCATAGTCTCTGATGTTGAGGGGCTCTTTGCAGCAGTACGGAATGCAAAGCCCGGAGATGATATACTGGTCTCCCCCGGCGTCTACGATCTGGCCGCCTATCAGGGCGCACAGAAGCTCGACACGGAGGCGGAAGGCACTGAGGAAGCTCACATAGCACTGAAGGCGCTGGATCCCCTCGATCCTCCTGTCCTTACTGGCAACACCACGGAGCACGGGTACGTCCTCCATATCAAGGGAGACTGGTGGAGGATAGAAAACATCGTATGCACAGATTTCCAGAAGGGCATAGTCCTCGATCATTCCGATCATACAGTCATAAGCGGCTGTGAGATATACAAGACCGGCGCAGAGGCAGTCGCCATACGCGACGGCAGCTCATGGTGTACCGTAAAGGACTGCAATATCCACGATACGGGGCTTGTCTCCCCCGGCTACGGTGAGGGTGTATACGTAGGCAGCGCCAAGTCACATACGGAGTTTGACCACAAATGCGACCATAACCGCATCATCGGCTGTGTATTCAAGAATATCGCCGCAGAGGACATAGACATAAAGGAATACACCACTGATACTGAGGTTGGCTTCTGCACCTTCTACGGTGACGGCATGACCGGAGAGAACTACGCCGGCAGCTTCATCGACACCAAGGGTAATGACTGCAATATCCACGACAATACCGGCTACCGCAACGGCAACCCGAAGATAGTCGCTGCCTTCGAGATACACGAGCAGGTGGAGGGCTGGGGCTATCATCATATATTCGAGAACAACACGGTATACATGGATCAGCCCTACGGCGCTGAGAATACAAGCAGACCCATGTACGTGGTCGACGGCTGGTTCAGCGATTTCACCGTTAAGAACAACAGGGTGGACTACGGCGAGGGGCTTATCGATGCAGATAAGCCGGAATTCTACAACTCTGATAAGGTGACGTTCGGGTAAGAAACATAAAAGAGGCAGTCTTCTGACTGCCTCGTCAGCTTGTCAAAAAAGTCAGTTTTAGCTACAAAATCAAACGTTTGGGATTCTAAAGGGCCTTCGGCCCTTTAGCGGAGTCCAGAGGCAGAGCCTCTGGCAGGGTGCGGGACAGCGTCCCGCATTTATCCGCAGGGCGCTTCGCAAGGGGTGAATTCAAAAACAGTCCGGGGGACTGTTTTTGAAGAGGGGACGCCTTGCAAGTGAAGGCGTCCCCTGATTAAACCACCGTATAAGCAAAAAAAGGCAGTCCGAAGACTGCCTCCAGCTTGCCAAAAAAGTCAGTTATGGCAGAAGTCAAGCGGGCGGATGTGGGCATCCGCCCCTACAAACGCCGATTCCTCCATAGCAAAATGTAGGGGGCGATGCCTACATCGCCCCGCTTTTTTGTGAATGTAAGGTTTATTGACAGACTGAAGGCAGTCCGAAGACTGCCTCGTTTTTTATTATGAGAGCCACTTGCCCATATCCGTTTCGTCTGTTACGGGGTCCGATGCATCAATGACATCCACGTTCTCAAATGCGATTATCTCCAGCTCGGGAGTTGCATATTTATTGTTATCCATATCTTTTTACCTCTTTCAGTGATCAGTTTTTAGCTGTGGGGAGCTTCTTTGCTTCAAGGTACAGTCCGTAAAGCGACTTGCAGAGATCGCTCAGCGGCTTGTCGGTCTCACTGAGCTTCTCAGCCTTTGCAAGATACTGCATAGCGCTTATCTCTATATCCCCTGATGCGAATATAGTCTCGCCAAGTCTGAGCAGCGGTATGTCAGCGACCTTTACTAACACATACTTTCCGTCACTGCTGACAGTATAGGCGGCTGTGAAGTTATTGCTGCTCAGCTTTGCCTGTACCTCCTCCTTTGCAGCTGCGGGGTCTGCGCCTGCCTTTACTGCAAAGGCCATATAGAAGGAGTTGTCTGCGGTGAAGTTCATGTTCATGCCCTTGTAGGACGAGAGTTCAAGCCCGAGAGCCGTATTGATCTCAGCGGCTGTGCAGGTCCTGCAGTCTGCTGCCGGGATATCTGCTATGGTATTCAGTGATGCACCGGTTTCCCATATATTGACCAGATCACTGTCTTTGTAGCCGAAGTATACCTGTGCTGCCGAGCCGTAGCGGAGCATAGCCATCGCAGCCTTGTGATATGCGCTGTATGACTCACTGTTGATGACTGCATACAGATACTTGCTTACTGAACAGCTTCTCTCCTGTCCTTCAACAAGGGCGCTGCTGCCCTTCATTATGCTGAGTTCTCTGACATCGCCCATATTCTTAGCCGCAGAGGTAATGTAAATGATGCCGCAGTCGGGATCAGTCCAGTCGATAGCTGTTTCCTTGTCGTCTATAGATGCGGTATAGTCATCGGGGGAGGTGCCTTCCTCACGGGGCACCTTTATCCTCAGGAGCATCCTTGCTCCGTCAGAGATGAGCTGCTGTGTCACAGCGAGCTGCGGGATAACAGTCTCTTCCTCGGTTATGGCCTTGGTGAGAGCCTTGTCGGAGAACATTTCGCCTTCCGAATTCACATAGTAAGCGATATGGCCGGGAGCTTTGTAGGTAGGTGCGAGCTCCGGGAAGGAAGCAGACACTATATTCATCTGCGTATTCATTGCCACATCGCCTGATATGATGACCTCTGTCTCGCCCTTTGCATAGACCGCAAAGCCGTTCTCCCCCGTGGTAATGCTGCCCTTGATGAGCTCTATGGTCACATCGTTGCTGCCCTGATTATAGATGCCGGAGCCATTTGTGGTATTCAGCTCTGTGCCGTTGAGGGTTATCTTTCCCTTGTAGCCTCCTCCTGTGAGAACACAGGAGGAAGTATAGGGATCTCTGTCATTGACAGTGCAGTTGATAACGCCGCCGTTGAGGTTAAGGTCTCCCGTATTGTTTCTGAGTGAGAAGGCGTTGCTTCCGGAGGTATTGATGATACCGTCATTGAAATTGAGTGTTCTTGTGACCGAAGAAGACCCGTCAAAGCCGAATACAGCGTTGTCGTGGTTAGCGCCGTAGTAGTTTCCGCCGTTTATGTTGAATGTTCCGCCTCCGTTAACGTTTACGACAGAGCCGCTGGATGTCTTCACTGTTCCGGTCTTGTCACTGCTGCTGTCAGTGATGGCAAAAATACCGTTTACTCTTATGCTGCAGCCTTTCATATCCACAGTATGTCCGCAGAGATCAAGTATTACGTTCGTTCCGCTCTCGATAGTGAAGCTCCTGTCTGCATCGATATCGCAGGGCAGTGCTATGGTCTCTCCCTCCTCTGCATTCGCGATCAGAGTCCTGAGATCTGTCCACTTGAACTCAGCGGGCTCCGCTTCTCCGGCAGAAGCGGATATTACCGGTGCTCCCATAATTATTCCGGTGCTTGCTGTGACTGTACCTGCGGCCATCATCATGGACATGATGAAGGCTGCGGTCCTTTTCCAGTTGTTTTTCATTGATTTTCCTCCTTATTCAGCGGCATATCTCAGCCGGATATCATAACCTGTTCTGTGTCAGTTAAACATAGCACAGATGATATTATAACATATATTACAAAATACAGCAATACGATTATTGCTGTATCTGAAAAGACCTCCCCGGTAAACGGAGAGGTCTTATTACTCTTATTCCAGTCCTGCCTGCTGCTTTGCAGCTGTAAGGGTGTTCTTCATGAGCATTGCGATGGTCATGGGGCCTACACCGCCGGGCACGGGTGTTATGTAGCCTGCCTTCTTCTCTGCTGACTCGAAATCAACATCGCCGCAGAGCTTGCCCTCCTCGTCGCGGTCCATGCCTACGTCGATGACTACTGCGCCCTCCTTGATCATATCGCCTGTTACGAACTTAGCACGTCCGATGGCAACTACAAGGATATCTGCACCCAGACATACCTCCTTGAGGTTCTTTGTCTTGGAGTGGCAGATGGTAACAGTACCGTTCTGCTGGAGAAGGAGCATTGCCATAGGCTTGCCTACGATGTTGCTTCTTCCGATGACTACACACTGCTTGCCTGTGATATCAACGCCTGTTGAAGCGATAAGGCGCATAACTCCGGCCGGTGTGCAGGGCAGGAATGCGTACTCGCCTATCATGATCTTGCCTACATTCACGGGATGAAATGCATCAACGTCCTTCTCGGGAGAGATGGCATTGATGACAGCCTTTTCGTCGATGTGAGCCGGAAGGGGAAGCTGTACAAGTATACCGTTTACCCTTGCATCACGGTTGAGGACGTTTACAAGATCAAGGAGCTGCTCCTGTGTGGTGTCCTCGTCCATTGCGTACTCAAAGGACTGAAAGCCTACAGCCTCGCAGGCCTTCTTCTTGTTGTTTACATACACTCTTGAAGCAGGGTTGTTGCCCACGATAACTACCGCAAGGCCAACCTTGAGTCCCTTTTCATCCTTGAGTCTTGAAGTCTCCTTAGCAACCTCTTCCTTAACAGCAGCTGATACTGCCTTTCCGTCTATGATCTGTGCCATATTGATTTACCTCCTGTGCTTTTTCTTCTTGCCGTTTTTCTTACCGGAGCCTCCGGTGAGCTTTTCATCGTGTTTCTCGGCAAGATGTTCATATTTATCCTCAGTCTCGTCCTTGATCTCTTCAGTCTTGTCCTTGACTTCTTCAGCGGTCTCAATGACCTCGCCGGCTGCTTCCTCTGCCTTTTCCTTTACGGCTCCGGCAGTCTCTGCCGCATCCTCGGCGATGTCCTCAGCCTTCTCCCCGGCTGCCTCAGCGGCACCCTTTACTTTATCCGTTATGTCCTCAGCCGCTTCTTCAACAGCCTTGACATCATCACCGATATCCTCGGCGAATTCCTGTACTCTGTCCTCGGCATCCTCAATAACGCCCTCGACTACTCCGGTAAGTACCTCACCGGCATCTTCTGCCTTGTCTTTTGCAGCTTCGATCTTATCCTTAACTGTCTCGGCTGCATCCTCAACCTTGTCCTTTACTGTCTCGGCTGCATCCTCAACCTTGTCATTTACCGCCTCAGCTGCTTCCTCTGCCTTTTCCTTTACTGTTTCGGCAGCATCCTCTGCCTTGTCCTTTACTGTCTCGGCAGCATCCTCAGCCTTGTCCTTAACTGTCTCAGCTGCGTCCTCAGCCTTTTCCTTAACTGTCTCAGCTGCGTCCTCAGCCTTGCCAGCAAGCTCTTCAGCCTCATCTTCTGCATCATCGATTATGCTGCTTATCTGCTCTTCATCCTCGTCGGGAAGGATCCCTATCTCGTCATAATTGCTGTCGAGCACTGCACTGTCAGCGGGAGAGATGACAACCTTCTTGCGGCGGCTCTCCTCAAGCTGGAGACGGGCCTCGCCGGTGTTCGCATATAGCTTGTATCTGTCCGGATCGCGGCGTACACGGAAGAACATTATGATCTGAAGTATAACGGATGTGATGACGAGAAGTGCCGAGAGAGCCTGTGAGATGCGGATATTACCGACCATAAGGCTGTCTGTGCGGAGCCCCTCAACAATGAAGCGCTCTGCGCCGTACCATGCAAGGTACATGAGAAGGAGCTGTCCGTCATACTTCCTGCGCCTTGCATACAGCGAGAGCAGCAGGAATCCGAGCAGACACCATGCCGATTCGTAGAGGAAGCAGGGATGCACCGGATATCTCTCCGAAAGCTCAACGCCCTTCTGTGCCAGCGCTCCGTCAAAATAGGAGGAACTGTTGATGATGGCGTTCTGTATCCTGCCGCCGGTCATACCGAAGATACTGTCCGTATTCCTTCCGAATGCCTCCTGATTGACCAGGTTGCCCCAGCGTCCTATGCCCTGTCCGAGAAGGAAGCCTATAACGACTATATCGAGCATGGGGAGCATCCTTATGTCCTTTATCTTACATATCACAAGTCCGACAATGACCGCTCCGATAAGGCCGCCATATATCGCAAGACCTCCGTTGCGGGTGTTGAATATCTCGAGCAGGTTATCCTTGTACTGATCCCACCGGAAGAGCACATAGTAGAGCCTTGCTCCGATTATTCCTCCGATAACTCCTCCGATAACGGCGTCTATGGCCTTGTCGGAATCGATACCGAATCTCTTCATCCTCGGTACACAGTAGATGACCGCCAGCAGCAGTCCGACTACTATAATAATGCCGTACCACTGAATAGTAAGGCTGCCTATGGAAAATGCTGTGGGATCGATGTGGAAATCGATACCCAGTTTAGGGAAAGATATTCTGTTTAAGTCCGTGATCCTTTCAACTTCTGTCACAGCTTGTCCACCTCCGCTTGTTTATTCTGCGGCACAGCCTTCTGCCGCAGTATACGCAGTTTTTCCTGCGTGAGAATATTGATAGTCTTATTATATCACATCTGTGAAAAAAATACCATAGTATGCGGATATAATTTATTCTTTTACCAATATCATTTCTCCGCACCAAGCCCATCTATGAAGCTGCTTATCTCCGAGGCAACATAGTCCGGCGCTTCATTGTGGAGGTAATGGCCATAGTCAGCGTCGATATACTTCGCCCTGTTATCGGTGTAGTTTCTCACAAGCATGAGATATTTCTGCGGATCGGAGGGGAAAACAGCTGCCGCCATCTGCTTTGATGTGAAGAACAGCATAGGCACCTCCGGCACCGGGCGTGAGGATATGTTCTCCATATTCGCCTTGCAGCATTCTGCCTCATGTATCATGGTCTCAGAGCCGCGGCGTGCGAACAGTATCGCCCTGTACTGTTCCTTCTCCGACTCCGTCAGATAGTCCGTATTGAATGCGAACCCTGTGAACGAACCGGATATGAGCCTGTTCATTCCCGAATCCGCAAGGAGCTTTGCGATCCTGTCCATAAGTATTGAATCCCCTTGTTCCTCATGATAGCCGGGCATGGCTATATCAAGTGCCGCTATGCCCTCGATCTCCTCCGGACAGGTCTGAGCCCAGTATATAGCCTCTATGCCTGAGGCGGAATGGGGACAGAGTATATAAGGCCCTTCAACGCCTGCTTTTGTCAGAGCTTCCCGCGTCTGCCTGAGCATGGTATCCACGTCCCGGGGCATATCCGTCTCGTCGCTGAAGCCGTAGCCGAATTTCTCCACCACAGCTATACGGTATCTGTCACTGAGGCGGCTGTACAGCGGTCTGAAATCGAGCACCGGCGATGGCGTACCGTAGCCGGCCATGAATACTATTGTATGCTCTCCGCTTCCTTCCGTATATACGCACATCTTCCCGCCGTCGACCTCCACAAGCTGTCCTATGACGTCGCTGACAAGGGGCTTTTCCTTTTTCAGCATCACCCTGTTGTATATGAACACACTGAGTACAAACAGGACTGCGAGCAGAAGCAGCACGAGCACTGCCCTGAGGCATACTTTCATTATCTTCTTCATTATGTCATCCTCCCTGATGCGGTCTTCCGCCTGTCATCACAAACGCCACAGCATCCCCGCCCGAGGGCGGGAACGCTATGGCGTTATCGTTTATAAACCGTTGCGAAGTAGCAGCATTACTTGAAGTACTTTACGCCGCTCTCAAAGATCTTCTGATCCTTCTCACCTTCAACGTTCTTGCAGATATATCCGCCCTTACGCTCGGAGTGTCCCATCTTTCCGAGGACTCTTCCGTCGGGTGAAGTGATGCCCTCGATAGCCTCGATGGAGGTATTGGGGTTGTAGCGGATATCCATTGAGGGCTTGCCCTCGAGGTCAACGTACTGTGTTGCGATCTGTCCGTTTGCCGCAAGCTTGCCGATGAGACCGGGAGAAGCTACGAAGCGTCCCTCACCGTGTGAGATCGGTACGCAGTGGATATCATCCACCTCACAGCCATAGAGCCAGGGTGACTTGGTGGAGCAGATACGTGTATTTACCATCATGGACTGGTGACGGTTGATGGTATTGAAGGTCAGTGTGGGTGACTCCTCTGTCATGTCAACTATCTCGCCGTAGGGTACAAGGCCGAGCTTGATAAGAGCCTGGAAGCCGTTGCATATACCGAGCATGAGACCGTCACGGTTCTTGAGGAGATCGTGTACAGCGTCCTTGATGCGGGGATTGCGGAAGAATGCTGTGATGAACTTGCCGCTTCCTTCGGGCTCGTCACCGCCGCTGAAGCCGCCGGGGATCATGATGATCTGGCTCCTGCGGATAGCGGACTCGAAGTAATCAACAGACTGCTCGATATCGCCTGCGGAGAGGTTGCGGATAACTACTGTCTCCACCTCTGCGCCTGCCTTGCGGAAGGCTCTCTCTGTATCGTATTCGCAGTTCGTGCCCGGGAATACAGGTATGAGCACCTTGGGAGATGCCACCTTTCTAGCTGCGGAGAGCTCCTTCTTTCCAACAAAGGAATAAGCCTCCGGTACGGAATTCGTTGTCTTTATGCGGCAGGGGAATACAGGCTCGAGCTTGCCCTCCCAGACCTTCTGGAGGTTCTCGAGGTTGACTGTATAGTCCGGAGTTGTGATGAGGTACTCAGAGGATGTTGCACCGATGAGTGTCTCACCATCAGCCGGATCGCCGCTGAGCTCGATGATGAAGCTGCCGTAGCAGGGCTTGTAGAGCAGCTCGGGAGCAAGTTTCTCCTTGAACTCGAAGCCGAGCTTGTTGCCGAAGCACATCTTTGCGATACCCTCTGCAACGCCGCCGTAGCCGAGAGTCCATACAGCCTTTGCTCTTCCGTCAGCGATGATCTTCTCGACCTTGTCGAATACAGCCTTGATGCTGTCGAATACCGGCAGACCGTTGCTGTCGTACTCGGGAGTGATAAGGATAACGCTGTCACCGGCGCTCTTGAACTCAGTGGAGATTATCTTGTCTGCCTTTGCAGTTGATACTGCGAAGGATACCAGTGTGGGCGGTACGTCGATATCCTCGAAGGTACCGGACATGGAGTCCTTGCCGCCTATAGAGCCGCAGCCCAGCTCAAGCTGTGCCCTGAATGCACCGAGGAGAGCAGCCATAGGCTTGCCCCAGCGCTCGGGATCGTTCTGTGTGCGCTCGAAGTACTCCTGGAAGGTCAGCCAGCACTTCTTATATGTACCGCCTGCGGCAACTACCTTGGCGATAGACTCGATAACGGCCAGCATAGCGCCGTGATAGGGTGACTTCTCGGATACATCGGGATTGTAGCCCCAGCCCATGAGTGAGCAGGTATTAGTCTCGCCCCTGAGTACCGGTATCTTGGCTGCCATTGCCTGTGAGGGTGACATCTGGTATACACCGCCGAAGGGCATGAGGACTGTGCCGGCACCGATGGTGGAATCGAACTTCTCGATAAGGCCCTTCTGTGAGCATACGTTCAGGCTGCCCATGAGCTCGCTCCAGGTATCGGGATCGTCGCTGAGCTGCTCCTTGCGGCTGTCTGCCGGAGCATCAACAGTGATATCTGTAAACTTGGGAGCGCCGTTGGAGTTGAGGAAGTCACGGGAGAGGTCAACGATAGTATTGCCGTTCCAGTTCATCTTCAGTCTGGGCTCTGCCACAACATCGGCAACGAGAGTAGCCTCAAGGTTCTCCTTCTTTGCCTCTGCCATGAAGGTATCAACGTCCTCGGGAGCGATGACAACAGCCATTCTCTCCTGAGACTCGGATATAGCTATCTCAGTTCCGTCAAGTCCGTCGTACTTCTTGGGAACTGCGTTGAGGTTGATGACAAGTCCGTCTGTCAGCTCGCCGATGGCAACGGATACGCCGCCTGCGCCGAAGTCGTTGCAGCGCTTGATGAGCTTTGTAACGTCAGGATTGCGGAACAGTCTCTGGAGCTTTCTCTCCTCGGGGGGATTACCCTTCTGTACCTCTGCACCGCAGGACTCGAGGGATTCGAGAGTATGGGACTTGGATGAGCCTGTAGCTCCGCCGCAGCCGTCACGGCCTGTCTTTCCGCCGAGCAGGATGACAACATCACCGGGCTCGGGTCTCTCACGGCGGATATTTGAAGCGGGAGCAGCGCCGAGAACTGCGCCGATCTCCATTCTCTTTGCGATATAGCCGGGGTGGTATACCTCAGCAACATGGCCTGTTGCAAGGCCTATCTGGTTACCGTAGGAGCTGTAGCCGTTGGCAGCGCCGACAGTGATCTTTCTCTGGGGCAGCTTGCCTGCGATGGTGTCCTCTACGGGTACCAGCGGATTTGCAGCACCTGTTACACGCATAGCCTGATATACATATGAACGTCCTGACAGCGGATCACGGATTGCACCGCCGAGGCAGGTAGCCGCACCTCCGAAGGGCTCGATCTCTGTAGGGTGGTTGTGAGTCTCGTTCTTGAACATGAGGATCCAGTCCTCTGTCTCTCCGTCGATGTCCACCTTTATCTTTACAGAGCAGGCGTTGATCTCCTCGCTCTCGTCAAGGTCGGGGAGAAGTCCGTCAGCCTTGAGCTTCTTTGCAGCGATTGTGCCGAGATCCATGAGAGTCACGGGCTTGTCTGTCCTGCCCAGCTCCTCACGGACATTTATGTACATATCATAGGTATCCTTTATGTAAGGGGTCTTGATATCCACGTTCTTGATATTTGTGAGGAATGTGGTATGGCGGCAGTGATCCGACCAGTAGGTATCGATCATGCGGATCTCAGTGATGGTGGGGTCACGCTGCTCGGTCTTGAAATAGTCCTGACAGAACTTGATATCATCGAAATCCATGGCAAGGCCGTGGCTGTCAATGAATTCCTGGAGACCTGCTGCGCTGAGCTTTGTAAAGCCCTCGAGTGTCTCGACTGTCGTGGGTATCTCATAGTTGGTATCAAGTGTATCAACAGTATCCAGTGAAGCCTCACGGCTCTCAACAGGGTTGATGATGTAGCTCTTGAGTTTCTTGAACTCCTCCTCAGAGATTGCTCCGCTGACGATATATACCCTTGCATTCCTTACGCGGCAGCGCTCGCCCTGACGGAGTATCTGGATACACTGCTCACAGCTGTCCGCACGCTGGTCGAACTGGCCGGGCAGGTACTCGACTGCAAATACTCTCTCGCCGGGGTTCAGCTTCGGGAGCTCGTCATAGACAACGTCTACGGCAGGCTCTGAGAATACAGTGCTTATGGCAGCCTTGAAGTCCTCTTCGCTGAGCTTGTCGGCATCGTATCTGTTGAGGATGCGAAGTCCGGTGATGTCCAGTCTCAGGGCGGTCTTTATATCGCTGAGGACTGACTGAGCCTCAACTGCGAATTCCGCCTTCTTTTCTGCATAGATTCTGAATACTGACATAGAATTACTCTCCTTTGATAGTCCGGAGCCTCCCTGCATTTATATACATTCAGGGCTCCGTTATTATTCTTCCGGTGCAGTGATCGAAACTGCTTTCTTCTATTGTAACATAAAATATGGAATTACGCAAACTTTTTTTTGATTTTTTCCCCGGAATTTTTACGAGGGTCATATCCGGCGCATACCCATGGCCGTATTCCTCTCCTTCTTCACGCTCAAACAGCACTGGCACGGTCTTTCCCACCTGCCTTTCAAGGTATCTTCTCCTCAGCTCTGCGGCAAGCGCTTTCATCCTGTCCGCTCTCTCCTTCTTTACATTCTCCGGGACCTGTTCCATATCCGCAGCCGGAGTCCCCTTCCTCGGGGAGTACTGGAAGACGTGTATCTTCGCAAAGCCCACCTTTTCCGCAAAGGCAAGGGATTCGGCAAAATCTTCCTCCGTCTCGCCGGGGAATCCCACCATTATATCCGTGGTGAAGGCGGCATCCGGGAAATACCGGAGTATCAGCTGAGTGAGCGAGTAATACTCCTCCGGGGTATACCTGCGGCGCATGGCCTTCAGCGTCCTGCCGCAGCCGGATTGCAGGGAAAGGTGGAACTGGGGGCAGAATCCGGGCAGTGAAGCGAGCCGGCGGATGTCCTCCTCCGGCAGCATCTCGGGCTCTATGGAGCCGAGACGCACACGGTCTATGCCCTCAGTGCGGGCACATATCTCCACGGCATCCACAAGGCGCAGACCGTACTCTGTTCCGTAGAAGGCTATATTTATACCCGTCAGGACTATCTCACGGCAGCCCTCCGCCGCTACCTGCTGCGCCTCTTCCCGCAGCACCTCCGGCGGCTTGGAACGGCATCTTCCACGGGCATAGGGGATTATGCAGTACGTGCAGAAGCAGTTGCAGCCGTCCTGTATCTTTATGAAGGCACGGGTATGACCGCCGCCCTCCGAAAGCTCGCTGCGGTAATCCATGACCTCGAAGGCATCGGAGCTGCTGTAGCTGTTTATCTCAACGATACGCTGCCGCTTTCTGAGTGCCTCCTCTGCGAGCAGCGGGATGTGCTTCCTGTCCTTGGTACCGGTTATGATATCGGCCTCCGGCAGCTCCTTCTGCACCTCGGGGGCAGCCTGCGGAAGACAGCCTGTAAGGATGATGACAGCATCCGGATAGTCACGCCGCAGCTTCCTTACGGCGTAGAGGGATTTGCTGTCGCCGGAACCTGTGACCGTACAGGAATTGATGACTATACAGTCCGGCATCTCCTCCGGAGAAGCCGTAAGGAAGCCCCTTTCGCTGAAAGCGGTCTCAAGACAGCGGGTCTCGTACTGATTCACCTTGCAGCCGAAGGTCACATATTTCACTCTATGTATATTATTAATAGTATTCACCTCTTTGTCAAATGGTGCTCAAAGTCCGTCATGTGCACAGTGTACAAAAACGTGACTGTCATCTTGTGCATAATGACAGTTGCATTAGATATAGGAACTATTTATATTATACTGTTTTTACGAATTTATTGCAAGTGCCTTGACATCGGGATTTGTTAGTGTTATTATATAGTTGCAGCAGGGAAAAGGCTGCAAGGGAAAAGAAATAAACAATAAAAAACAACCACACACCTATTCGAAAACAGGAGGTAATGATCATGTCAAAGATTACCAAGACTACAGTTTCACTTCAGGCGATCAACGATGTCAAGGATTTCGTAAACATCGTAATGAGATACGAATTCGATATAGACCTCGTTTCCGGCAGATACGCAGTAGACGCTAAGTCCATCATGGGTATCTTCAGTCTTGACCTCTCCAAGCCCATCGAGCTGAACGCTCACACTGATGACGCAGAGGACTTCCTCAAGGAGATCAGCAAGTACATCGTAAAGTGACCGTAAAAGAACCGCCGTTCATAACGAACGACGGTTTTGTTCTTCTTTAGCGTATATCCTGCCGCCTTACGGAAATACTACCTGCGGGAGATGATAGTATGAAAAAGAAGAAACCGGTATCCGGCCGCGATGAAGCGGTATACCTCTGCCCCTCCGCATCCTGGGGTGACATGACAGGCCTTATCCCCGCCGATCCGCATAAGGATGAAGCCGTGGAGAACTATGAGGACCTCTACCCCTACCGTGCAGATCAGGCGGATGCATCGGACCGCATCTGATGCGGCCGTGGCGGCTTGCTGCCGCCTCTACATAGAACAACACTATATGTAAATGTATTACAGATGTCTCTCAGGCACCTGTTTTTTTATTTATTATTAAAGTGTCTGTTTATCCTGCACCTCGTCGTCAAAGTCGTCTTATGTTGTAATTCTGCTTAATCCCGACAGGCGTTATTTGTAACATCCTACAAAGTTTTCTGAAAGGACTTTAATCGTTAATTAAACTATGGTATAATAATTATTAATTCCAATGGCTTTCACAGCCTTATTCTTCGCCGGACACAGCACATCCGGAATCAGGAATTAAAAGTGAAAAATAGAATGAAAATATATCATATTTTTCTAAGGAGAGAAAATGAAAAACGGAGTTAAAATGCTCGACATCGCCAAGAAGCTGGGTGTAAGCGTGGTAACAGTATCCAACGCTCTTGCCGGCCGCGACGGCGTAAGCGCCGAGCTCAGACAGAGGATCTGCGATACCGCAGACGAGATGGGCTACCGCCCTTCAAACACAAAAAGCAACAAGAAGAAGCCGCTGCTGTCAAAGGCGGGCAGCAATATCGGCATACTCACATCGGAGAGATTCGTCGGCCCCAAGGGAACATTCTACTGGGAACTGACCGCTCTTATCTCAAACAAGCTCTCAGCCATGAACGTAAGCACCCTCTATGAATGCATCACCTCAGAGAGCGAGAAGAACGGGACACTGCCGAATATGGTCACCGAGCACAAGGTGGACGGCGTTATCGTCATCGGTCAGATACACCGCAGCTATACCCGTGCCATCAGCCAGATAGACCTCCCGCTCATATTCGTCGATTTCTACGACAACCGCTTCAACGTGGATTCCGTCAACTCAGACAGCTACCACGGCGGCTATGTCCTCACGGACTATCTCGTGGAGATGGGCCATACCAAGATAGGCTTCTTCGGCAAGATCAATGCCACCAGCAGCATCAACGACCGCTTCCTCGGCTATATAAAATGCCTCATCGAGAACCATCTCGATTACCGCCCGGACTGGACCATCTCCGACAGAGGCGACAACGGCATCCTCTATGACAAGATAGACTTTCCCGAGGAGATGCCCACCGCCTTCGTATGCAACAGCGACGAGACCGCTTTCAGGGTAATAAACGCACTCAAGACCAAGGGCGTGAGGGTGCCTGAGGATATTTCCGTTGTCGGCTATGACAACTATACCGTATCCAATATCTGCATCCCCACCATCACCACAATAGAGGTTAACCTCGATAAGATGGCTGCTGCATCAGTAGGCCTTATCATGCGCAAGCTTGAGAATCCCGGCTATTCCGGAGGTCGCCGCATCATCAGCGGAAACCTCATCGTCAAGGGCAGTGTCCTCGATATACGTGACCGCAATCCCCATGACTGAGCAGGTGTGACGATGCAGACCAAGGATCTTTTCAGCAACCTCATCGGACACACGAAAACTGTTCTCCACCACCGCCATATGGTCATGCTGCACTGCTTCAGGGCAGGCATCCCCTTAAGAGGGCTGCTGCACGACCTCTCAAAGTTCTCCCCCACTGAGTTCATCCCCGGCGTGCTCTGCTTTCAGGGCACACGCAGCCCGAACGAGCAGGAAAGAGAGCTTTACGGCTACTCAAAGGCCTGGATGCACCACAAGGGCAGGAACAAGCACCATTTTGAGTACTGGACGGACTACAACACCAAGACAGGCACCCTTGACCCGGTCAGGATGCCGGATATATACCTCTTTGAGATGTTCTGCGACCGTGTGGCCGCTTCAAAGACCTATAACGGCGAGAACTACAACGATTCCTGTCCGCTCACCTATTTCCTCAGAGCCAAGAACAAGAGAGTCATAGAGGAAGTGACCAAGCGCAGGCTCGAATTCCTCCTGCGTATGCTCAATGACAAGGGAGAGGACTACACCTTCCGCTACATACGCAGACAGGTAAAGAAATGCAGGCATAAAAAGAACTGCACATAATGAAAGTATAAAGGACCAAGAATGAAAAAGCTTACAGCAGTCATACTCCTGGCTGCACTTATGACAAATACAGGCTGCGCTCTCATAGAGACAGCTCCCGGGCAGTCCGAACCTTCGGAAGTCCAGACCGAAGCCTCCGCTGAGCCGGCAGAGCAGCCAACGGAGGCAGCGACAGAGCCCCCCACAGAACCTCCCACAGAGCCTCCGCCCTCAGCGGCAGAGGAAAGGCTCGCAGCTATGGACCTTCACAGCAAGGTATGCCAGATGTTCATAGTAACGCCGGAGCAGCTCTCAGGCTACGGAGTTGTGACCTACAGCGATGAATGGATGCAGACCTGCTACGATGCCTACCCCGTAGGAGGCTTCATACTCTTTGACCAGAACATAACCGATGCGGAGCAGCTGAAGGAGCTCAACAAGGGGCTTATGGAGCTGACGGACGATACCGGCATCGGAGCATTCATATCGGTTGACGAGGAGGGAGGTTCCATATCCCGTGTACAGTGGCAGCTGAGCAGCGACCCCGTTGGGGATATGGTGTACTACGGCAATATGAACGACCGTGAGGAAGCCTTCAGGGCCGGCGCCGCCATCGGAAAGGACCTTGCCGAATACGGCTTCAACCTTGATTTCGCACCCGTGGCAGATGTCAATATCAACCCCTACAACGAGCTGGGCTCACGCATATTCAGCACCGACCCTGATATAGTATCGGATATGTCGGCGGCAGTATCGGACGGTCTGCACTCCGCAGGGATATGCTCAACGCTCAAGCACTTCCCCGGTCTCGGCGCAGGCGGTGCCAATACTCACTACGGTTCGGTATGGATGGAGCGCAGCTACGAGGAACTGAAGGAGACCGAATTCAGGGCCTTCAAAGGCGGCATCGAGGCCGGAGCAGACTTCATGCTTATCGGACATCAGATAGTCTCCGGAGCAGAAGACAACCTTCCGGCAGACCTTTCATATAAAATAACAACGGAATGGCTCAGGGACGAGCTCGGATTCAGAGGGCTCGCCATCACTGATTCACACAGCATGGGCGCTATTGCCTACAGCTACTCCTCCGGAGAGGCTGCTGTCATGGCAGTCGAGGCAGGTATCGACGTGATACTCATGCCCTATGATACCGCCGATGCAGTCAGCGGCATCGAGGAGGCTGTTCAGAGCGGCCGTATCAGCGAAGAGCGCATTGACGAGAGCGTCCTCAGGATACTCGGAAAGAAGGAGCAGATGGGTCTCCTGAGATGATACATAACAGTCCCCACAGTTTTTCCCTGTGAGGGCTGATTTTTTTATACGCCGGAGTGTGTTGACACCCTTCTCTTATCCGTGTTATAATGGACAGGCCGGACAAAAGCCGGCCGTTCGTCACAGAAGTGATGACGGATAAGACTGCGGGGATACCCGCTGTTTTGTCCGTCTTTTTTATGGAGGTAACAATGAATAACAACGATCTCACAAGCGGCCCTATACTTTCAAAGCTGCTGCGTTTCATGCTGCCGGTGCTGTTTGCAATGTTCCTGCAGGCCATGTACGGAGCAGTTGACCTGCTCGTTGTCGGACAGTTCGGCACAACAGCAGATGTATCGGCCGTATCCACAGGCTCACAGATAATCATGACTATCACGAACCTTATAGTCAGCTTCTCCATGGGAATAACAGTTGCCGTAGGACAGAGGATAGGTCAGAAACGGCCGGAGGAAGCTGCCAGAATCATAGGCACAGGCCTTGTGATGTTTGCGTCGGCAGGTATCCTGTTCACAGCCATAAGCCTTGCAGGCGCTCCCCTTCTCGCAAAGATGATGCAGGCCCCCGAAGAGGCCTTCTCCCTGACTGCCGGTTACATAAGGATATGCGGCGGAGGTTTTGTCGTTATAACCGCCTACAATCTCCTCGGCAGTATCTTCCGCGGTCTCGGCGACTCCAGAACGCCTCTCATAGCCGTCGGAATAGCCTGCGTGTTCAATATCATAGGCGATCTGCTGTTCGTTGCGGTATTCGGACTCGGTGCTCCCGGCGCAGCTCTTGCCACAGTCATGGCACAGCTCATAAGCGTTGCGGTATCCTTCGTGATGATACGCCATACCGCCCTCCCCTTTGAACTGCACAGAGAATATATCAGGCTGAAGAAGAACTATGCCTCCGTCATAGTACGCATCGGCTCACCCATAGCCCTCCAGGATCTCCTTGTGGGCATCTCCTTCCTCGTCATCCTCGCTATAGTCAATCGTCTCGGAGTCACCGCCTCTGCCGGCGTCGGAGTTGCCGAGAAGGTATGCGTATTCATCATGCTCGTCCCCATCTCCTTCATGCAGGCCATGACCGCTTTCGTGGCACAGAATCACGGTGCCGGAAAGCCGGAGAGAGCAAAGCAGGCACTGAAGACCGGCATCGCAGTCTCCCTTGCATTCGCCGTTGTTATGTTCCTGCTCACCTTCTTCCGCGGCGATCTCCTCGCATCAGTATTCTCCGATGACCCTGACACCGTCAGAGCCGGCTGGGATTACCTCAAGGCCTACGCCATAGACTGCCTGAATACCTGCTTTCTCTTCTGCTTCATCGGCTACTTCAACGGCATCGGTAAAACAGGCTTCGTCATGCTGCAGGGTCTTTGCGGTGCATTCCTTGTAAGGATACCCGTTGCCTTCCTCATGCAGAAGATAGGCGGCGGCTCCCTCTTCCTCATCGGTATGTCGATCCCCTGCTCTACGATATTGCAGATCATCATGTGCTTTGCTGCTTACTACATATTCAGCAGACAGAAGCCGGATACAACTCTACGGAGCGTGGATTGACGGGGGTTTCTCTTTCGTTTATAATAAAGATATACCTAAACGATACAAGGGAGTGATACTATGGATCAGATCAGAACAGGCGGGCTGATAAGACAGCTCAGGACAGAAAAAAAGCTCACACAGAAGGAGCTTGCGGAGCGGATAGGCGTGAGCGACAAGGCGGTATCAAAATGGGAGCGCGGCTGCGGATGCCCGGATGTATCCCTGCTGCCTGCCCTCGCTGAGGTACTGGGCACTGATGTACAGGTACTGCTCTCCGGAAGGATCGAAAAAAACGAAAGCGAGAAAGGCGATATGAAAAAGATAAGGTTTTATGTATGCAAAGACTGCGGCAATGTCATAACCTCTGCTTCCGAGGCATCTGTCACCTGCTGCGGCAATAAGCTGACAGCTCTCGAGCCCCGGAAGGCAGAAGAGAGCGAACGGCTCAGAACAGAGGATATGGGCGGAGAATGGTATGTCTCCTCAGATCACGAAATGACCAAGGAGCATTATATATCCTTCGTGGCCTATGTCAGCGACAGCCAGTTCATGATGTTCAGACAGTATCCCGAATGGGATCTCCAGTTCAATATGCCCATGTTCCGCACAGGAAGGCTTGTGTGGTACTGCAACAAATGCGGCCTGATGTATCAGGATATCAACAGGAGAAGATAAGAAAAAGCAGTTCATGTCCGTCCGGACCTGAACTGCTTTATTTTTATATCTGCCCTCTGGCGATCCTTGCCAGCTGTGATCTTTCCTCGGCATCCCTGCGCTCATGCTTCGCCTTCTTCTCCTCGTACATATCCTGATCCATACGATGGAGGAAGGCCTCAGTTGTTTCGTCGTTGCCGTTGAAAACTCCTATGCCTGTTGAGAAGGATATCTCATACTTATGTCCGCTTGTGCGGTTGAATATGCCTGCACCCAGCTTTATGCTCTCTATGGTCTGCTCGGCCTGCTGTCTGCCGCCGCCGCGTATGAGCACTATGAACTCATCTCCGGCATAGCGCACCGTTATGGAGTGCTCGGGCGCAGCGGAGCGTATGATGGAGGCTGCCTCCATAAGGGCGACGTCTCCTGTATTATGGCCGAAGGTATCATTTATGGACTTGAAGTAATCCAGGTCTATCATGATGCCTGCGGAAGGGATATTTCTGCGGTAAACATCGCTGAGTATCATATTCAGGTAGTTACGGTTATAAAGACCTGTAAGTGCGTCGATATAGGAAAGCTCGTTCTGAAGGCTCATGTATATTCCCACAAGTCCGATAGCTACAGAGCACCACACCACAGATACGCCGTAGAAAACACATTGCAGGACAGTGCCTATGATTATGGGGATAAGGAATATGAACATGGGAAAGAACTTTATCTTACCGTACTCAGCATAGTATCTGCGCCTGAGCAGGACAGAGGACGCAAGATAGATAAGGGTGATGCCGTAATAGGCGTAAGCTGCCGGACCGCGGTGGTAGTACAGACTGTCATCGATAGAGAAAATGAATTCATACTTCAGATTCACAAGAAGTCCGATAATACCTATGACTACCAGAACAATCCTCACCGGGAAGCTGCGCCTCAGCCGCTCCTCCTTGCGGTAGAGTCTAAGGTCGGTATATTCCAGCCACAGGAATGAAGTGGTAATATTGGTGAGATATAGCAGGCTGTTGAGTGCAAAATCAACTGTTTTTGCACCGGAAAACTGCTTCCCGTCAAGAATGAATGTCAGAGTCTCGGTCACACAGGCTTCTGCGGTAAGAAGGATTATCGCAGTGAAGAGCTTGTCTGCGGAGTTCTTCCTCTGCCGGACGAGTCTGCTGCTCACAAGGAGCATGATCAGAACAGCACAGCCAATACCGTTTGTTACAATTATAGCTTGCAGATTCATGGATCTCCTCCGAATGGATATACTTTATAGTATTATACCACACTCTATCCCTGGATGCAAGTTTTTTAATAATATGTTCACAATTTTGTATCTCTTGTACAGTAAATACCTGATACTATTCTGCTGAGAATTTCTCAATAAAAAAGGAGAGAGCCCGCTGTACAGGCTGTACAGCGGGCTCCGTCCGTCTTATCACCGAATAGTATGATTATGGCATGGTTATGATGAAGTTGATGCTCTTTCCCTCGGCGTTATCGACATAGATCTTGAACTTATGCTTCTCGATGATCGAACGTGCTATCGCAAGTCCGAGGCCGTAGCCGCCTGTGGAGCGTGCTCTTGAACTGTCGCTGCGGTAGAATCGCTCAAAGATCTTGTCCTTTTCCTCCTCACGGACTCCGGTGCCGGTGTTGTATACCGAGAGCACCTTTCTCTCGCCGTCGCGGCGAAGGGATACTCTTACCGTGCCGCCGTCCTTGGAATACTTCAGCGCGTTGTCGATGAATATTGCCGCCATCTGCTTGACGTGCATCTCGCTTCCGGCTACATACAGGTTATCCTCGATGTTTATCTCAAAGTTCTTGTTGGCCTCGAATGCCTGTGTCTCGAAGGGGAGCGCCGTATTCGTTATCGCCTTGCTCAGGTCAAAATCCGTGACTATGAACTGTGAGGTGTTGTTTTCAAGTCTTGTCAGGCTGAGTAGGTCGTTTACAAGAACGCTCATTCTGTCAACCTGTGAGTGTATGTAGTTGAGCCATCTGTTATTGCCTATCTCGCCCTCAAGCACATCTGCATTTGCTGCGATGACTGTAAGAGGAGTCTTCAGCTCATGGCTCGCATCTGATACGAACTGCTTCTGCTTGTCGAAGGCCTCCTTGATGGGACGTACTATCAGTCCGCTGAGGAAGAATGAAGCAACTGAGAGGAGAATTATGCTGATAAGTCCGATTATTACTGTTATGCGGGTCAGCTTATGCAGCATATCTATGGTCTGGCTCTTGTCGGTAAGAGCTATCAGCGTGCCGTTGGACTTCTTCTCAGTGAAGTACTGATAGGTGTTGGCCATACCGCTCTGTCCGCCCTTGGCAAGTATCTCGGTTATGTAGACCTGTCCGGTCTCCGCATCAAAATCCTCGTTGTTGTAGGTGTCGAGGTAGGTGCCGTTCTTATCCGCCATGAGCACGAAGATCTCCGTCTTGTCATAGCGCTTCGGAGGCGGCTGATGCGGCAGCTTGTTTCCGCTCTGGATACCGTTCTTTCCGGCATCGGTCGGAGTCTCCTTGTCAGGCTTAACATTGAGAGCCGACTGCTCTGATTTTTCAGGGCTCTTGTCTGTGAGCTGGATTATGCTTCCGAAGAGACCGTCAAGCTGCGAGGACTGTGCCATACCGCCGTTCCAGCCGCCGTTGTGATCAAAGTCATTCAGGCTGCCTTCCTGAGCATCGTTCCGGCCTTCGTCACAGCCTTCGTCCCTGTGCTCCTCCATGCTGACATCATTATGGTCTGCCTTTTTGTCTTCGCGGATCCATGCACCCTGATTCCAGCCCTGGTTCCAGTCCCACTGTCCCCAGTCGCCGTTCTGGCCGCCGTTCTGGCCGCCATTCTGGCCTGCATTCGGATCCTGCCACTGGTTCCAGTCACCGTTCTGGCCGCCGTTCTGGCCGGCATTCGGATCCTGCCACTGGTTCCAGTCGCCGTTCTGGCCGCCGTTCTGACCTGCATTCGGATCCTGCCAGGGATTTGCCCACGGATTCCACCAGGGATTCCACCACATATACGGGTTAGCCCACGGATCAAATCCAAGCGTAGGTGCCTCTGTCGGCTGCTCCTGCGGAGGCTGCTCCTGCGGCTGTTCCTCCCGCGGCGGCTCCGGCTGCGGCTGTTCCTCAGGCGGCTGTTCCGGCTGTGGCTGTTCCTCAGGCGGCTGTTCCTCCGGCGGGATCTCCTCTGCCGGCGGAGCTTCTGTCTGCGGAGCTTCTGTCTGCGGAGCTTCTGTCTGCGGTGTCTCTGTCTCCGGAACAGTCATCTCCGGCTCAGTCTGCTCAGGCTCGGTCTCGGGAGGTACTCCCGTGGTCTCCTCCGGAATTACAGGAGGCGGAGGCGGCTCCGGATCCTTCTTTGTTTTTTTCTCAACATCGTGGAAATAGAACTCCCCCGACGCATTGTCATACTCAAAGCCATAGGCCATCTGCTGAAGGACTTCCTTCGACTGATGGTCAAGTATATAATTCATAATAAGGTTGATGGAACCGAGAACTGCGATGAATACAGCGACAAGTATGGCGAGTATGATAGAAAAGAATTTCAGCTGAACTTTCCTGAACAAATCATATCACTCCTTAACAAGCGAATATCCTATACCTCTGGCAGTCTTGATCTGTGAGGGCGCTGATATAGCCGCCAGCTTCTTCCGGAGGAAGGATATATATACCTCGATGTTGTTGTATTCAACATCACTTTCATAGCCCCATATCTTCTCAATTATACGCTCCTTCGGCAGTATCTGGTTGGGATTGCCGATGAGCAGTTCCATTATCTGATACTCCTTGAGAGAGAGCTTTACCTCGTTGCCCTCCCAGGAGAGAGAGCAGGTGTTCTTGTTGAGCGTCAGCCCGTTGAAATCCAGACGGCTCTCGTCGATTATCTCGCCCTTGCGCCTTGTGAGCGCCCGGACTCTCGCAAGCAGCTCTCCGGTAACGAAGGGCTTTGTGAGATAGTCGTCGGCGCCGCAGTCAAGTCCGTTGATCTTGTCATCGATCTCGCTGCGGGCAGTGAGCAGCAGCACGGGCGTGCTTATCTTCTCCTGACGCATCTTTCTCAGTATCTCAAGTCCGTTCATACCGGGAAGGTTTATGTCCAGTATTATACCGTCATACAGGCCTGTCATAGCGTTGTCACAGCCCTCGATACCATCATAGCAGGTATCGACGGAGTACATATTTCTCTTCAGGATCTCCGACAGGGCATCGGCAAGCTGCATCTCATCTTCTACTACAAGCAGTTTCATTTCGCATCCCTCATTCCCGTGATTATGTCATATCCCGGACCTCATTCCGGGTGCTGCGGACAGACTTATCCCATCCTACTATTATTATACCACATATTATTGAAATAGTCTTAAACCATTTAAAGATTGATATTTTAATTAGGAGAAAAAACAAGGGTCTTTTTGTGCATTTCAACAGTTTTGTGGAATCATGTATCATAGATATTGACTAATTCGAAGGATTATGTTAAAATACTAAGTATAAGTATCTCGGTAAATTACTGACAGTAATACACGAATTATTATCTGCTTAAATTATCTGTCATCGCTGCCGGTGTCCGGCCGGAGGACAGAACATATCTGAAAGCCTGCCGAAAAGAGAGAACGGCCGTCCTTCAGACACGCTCCGTATGTCAGCGACATGATGCAATAGAAGGGAGAATCAGAAATGCGTAAACCACAGGACAGGAAACTGAGCAAGCCGAAGAGCCTGCTGCCCGCTTATGCAGCAGAACAGCGCAAATACGAGGAGCTCTATCTCCAGTTCAATCGTGAGGGATATACAAAGGATCTCTGCGATGCCTACGCAGATGCCTTTGTTAATGACGCAAAAAAGCCCTCTGCAGAGGATATTATACAGCTTGTAAGACTTTATGACCATATACACGATCTTTCAAGCGCAGAATTCTACCTTAATATGCTTGCTGACAAGAAGCTAAGCGGAGAGGATAAGTTCGGCTACTGCCTCGAGAGCCTGAAGGTAAAGAGCAAGCTCGGACACTGGCGCGACGCCGAGGATTTCCGCACGGAGAATATCAACTTCATGCAGAGATACTCAGAGAAGATATCCATGGACCGTCTTGCGGAAATGTATATTTCACTTGCGCTGGCAGACTGCGCGGCAAAGAAGTACAATCAAGCAGGAAAACTCCTTACGGCCTTCGGATACAAGCCTCAGGGAAGTAACGATCCCACCCTGCTCGAGATGATGATAACTGCGGTGTATATATCCGCAAAATCCGGCAGACGTGATCTGCTCGATGTTTCCATCAGGAACGCCCAGACCTGTCTCAATCTTTTCAACAGCTTCGAGCATCCGTGGAGCAAGGAATACTACATCCAGCGCATCGAGGATGCAGCAAACGGTATCCTCTGATTAATTAAATAATGTATGACAGCGGGAGAAATGACTCCCGCTTTTCATTTTGTGTTAAGTAACATTTTTATGCTAAGTTGTACTTTCGCAAGCGGCTTGAAATTTTATGCTAAGTTTTTTATTTTGACAATTATTTTTCTACTCTTTGAAATGATATACTCGAATGATACTAATTGTATTACGCCCATTGGGTAATCAGCAAGGCGGCTTGCAGCAAAAACGCCTAATTTATGCTGTTTTCGTTGAGCGTGTCATGAGAAAATGACGATAGACTGACTCTCAATAAGTTACTAACCAGGTCTGACAATTTATTTGAATATTGTTTCAAGTTATTCATATTTTATCAATATAAATTATTTTATCATGCCGAGCAATATAGTCCCAAATCTGTGCAATATTATCAATTGTAATTCTTTCGTAATTATTCTATAATACAAGTGTCGGAGGCGGAAAGTACCGAATTTTCGGGGTTCCGTTGCCGAACGCAATAACAAAGAATTTGCCAAAGTTCATTATTATTGTGTCCTGTGATTCATCGGTTTTCATAGTACAAATCTGCTATCCGGTTCAAACTCCGCCGGTAATGGTTCCTCTACTGCAACGCACTAAGAGCTCCACGATTTAAGCTGTTATTAAACATTAATGCCTATAATATGTTTAATCGCCTAAAGCAGCTTCTGATCCATGCATCCGTCTTTCTAACATATTACCAAGCAGAACTATGACAGTGCCTGATCGTGAAAACGGCACTGGCCGAAATTGACGAGCGCATATAGAGGGTGTGCGCTCGTCAGCATTCAAGATAACGTTCTTCACCGGCGATTTGAGAGGGTGTCGGTGAAGGACGTTATTTTTTATGCCATAACAGTTTTATATCCCATTGCAGCCTCCGCAGAAGCCCTGCGGAGGTATTCTTATGCGCAGTCCCCCATTTTCAAGTATAATTACACAACCGAGAAATAACGAGAATTACAGATAATTATCAAGATAAATCACAAAAACGCCGGATTTCACCATAAGAGCGTATTTACAGTTCACATGAACTAATGACATAATTATAACATACCGAGGAAAGGTTTCCCGGATGAGAGGTTTCAGGCAGTGCAGACGGAATCACCGAGGTCGTTATTCCCGATGAAGTTGAAGGCGTTCCGGTTACGGTAATTAAAAGCAGTGCCTTCAGAAATTCCACAGTCGGCACAAGAGATGATTATTTTATGGCCAAGGAAGAATTAACCAGTGTTACCATCCCCGACAGTGTTACCACGATCAAAAACGGCGATTTCCATAATTGCATATCACCGGCCTTGACTCCATAGCTATCCAGCGCTTTGATGCAGGCCTTATTGCAGAATTCGGCGGTGTGATCGAGATCTGACACGATGACCGTTCTACGGATGCCGGCAGAGTTTATTGACTTTGCCGGCTTCTCATGTTATAATGAGTCAACACATTAAGGAGGTGCTGATATGAAATGCAAAGAGACAGGGTTCCGCGGACTTGAAGGCAGGTTCGCTGCTTTCCCGATAACAGAAAGACTGAAGGAAAGCCTTAAAGGCTTCCCGGATGCAGAAAATGCCGGCTGCGTGCTTACATACGGATATATCGATCATGAGGCAGGTTTCACATTTGAAGTGATCGCTGCCGGTGAGAAGAAGGGTGCTATGTACCGTTTTTCCGAGACCTCACCCATGCGCAGTGCAAAGATACGCATTGACGCCCTTGATGACGAGGAGGTCACTGTATTCAGGGACGAGGACGGAAGCCTCCGCAAGAGATATGCGGACAAGCTCAGTACCCTTGACAGATACAAGGTATCCGAGGAGATAATGCAGTCAAGAGAGCTGACAGCCATTGACGATTCAAGAAACCATGTCTTCCCGGACGATGTAACCGTATACCTTATGAAGGAGGGCTTTAAAACGGAGGACTGCTGGGTGCGCATCTGCGGACTCAGGAACAGGCGTCTTATCGGCACTCTCCTGAACGAGCCGTATCAGGATCTCGGCTGTCATATCGGAGATACCATCTCCTTCCAGGTAGGCGAGACCACAGACAAGGTGATAGTATGTTTCTCCGACCTTGTACCGGGCAAGACTCTTACGCATAAGGACCTTGAGGACGGTTCTCTCCTGAAGCAGGCTGTAGCCCTGTTCGACACCGACCGCACAGAGGAGAACTTCGTAAGAGTAATGCAGTTTCTCAGGGACAGCGATATATGGGTACCCTGCACGTCACTGCCGAAGGAGGAGACCGCAGGCGAACTCAGAGAGGATCAGGCGCTGAGATCGGACAGCGGAGTCTACCTGTTACCCGAGATACTGCGCAACGGAGACAAGTGCTTCCTGCCGGTATTCTCTGCGCTTGAGGAAATGGAAAAACATCAGGGCAGCTTTACAAAGGTGCGCTGTCCCTTCCTCGATATCCTCCCCATCGCCGCAAACAGCGAGATCGGCACAGAGGGCATCGTACTTGACCCCTACGGCAAGATGTTCATTCTCGAAAAGAGCCTCTTCGATTTTGTAAAGGGTCTGAGATCCCAGCTCTGATAAATCCGTATATTATAAAAAGGCTGTGTAACACTTAGTTACACAGCCTCAGTCTGTCAAAAAACCTGTATCTATTAAGGGGACGCCCTCTCTTGCAGGGCGTC
>CAMKMD010000019.1 GCA_946413815.1 uncultured Ruminococcus sp. | reverse complement strand
ATTTTCAAGATGCTGTTTTCGCTTTCGCTTTTTGTGCGACAGCTTTTTTATTATACCACAACTTTAAGTCTTTGTCAATACCTTTTCTAAAGTTTTTTCAAAAAACTTTTTTGTTGTGAGAGCTTCCGGATTCGTCTCCTCGTCCGACAGCTTTATTATTATACCACTTATTTCGCGCCTTGTCAAGCCAAATTCTGCCGTTGACTTATATCGCTTATTGTGCACATTGTCGATTGGTATAAAAAATAAACCGGAGGCTAAGCCTCCGGTCGGTTTCATTCATTATACTCCGAAATCAGTCATCTGGGAATCACGAACCGTGGCAGGTGTTACTCCTGCAACATCTGTGCTCTTCGGATATGCGCCGACATACCTGTCATCAGCAAATCTCGAACATGTAACAGATACCACTTTATAGTTCTTGATATAGATCTTGTACACAACTTCGTCATCGATAATCTTGTTGATTTTTCTGCCAAATCTCAAATCATCACCTGACGCAGTAGTCAGCAGAGCTTTTACAGGCAGTGCGTCCGCCAGATCCATCTCTCCGCAAACAGATTCGCTCTCCCAATAGTAGTAGAACTCACCATTATCAATATACTTGGAAGAAGTGGACTTTCTTTCACTTTGCTGATATTCTGTACAAGCAGTCTGAGCAGCATTAAATATTACACGTGCCTTTGCATTAGCTGTTCTTATACGAGAACGCTTGAGAAAATATCCCCATGACGGGATAAGAATTGCCATAAGAATTGAGATTATCGCAATAACTACGATAAGTTCGATAAGGCTGAAGCCCTTTTTCTTTTTCATCCGGAATCCCTCCTTGGATTTTCTATTCAATAGAATTATACCATTTTATTCACAATTTGTCAATATAGATACTGCCTATTTTTTCACCAATTTTTATCACGTTCTATTGTGCAATCAGTCAAGTATTTCAATTGCTTCTTTTATCTGTATATCGTCATCTGTGCCTATCTTAGCAGGATCCATCAATACTTCCTTATCCGGCTGGATACCTTTGCCGTTCCAATCCTCAATCCCCTCTATATGGAACGTGCCTGCAGTATAGTATACCTGACCACCGGATGGCAGATCAACGGATTTCTGATAAGATGCCTCTCCGCTGCTTCTTTCTCCAACGATAACTGCATCAGGGTTTATATTTTTTACCGCTGCCGTTATTACCTCCGAACAACGTGATGTGTTTCTGTTTATCATAAGTACAACGTTGCCCTTTAGCGCAGGATCAGCAGGTTCTTTACTCAGAAAATCCATGTCTCCGTTATTTGATACGCAAAGGAGCTGCTGACCGGGTGCTAAAAATCTGAGAATTGAAGCACAGACTTCAGGGTCTTCCGGCTGATCTGATCTGAGGTCGAGTATGTACCCTTTTGCATCTTTCAGTTCTGACAGAGCTTCGCTGATCATTTCCTCTGTAATTCCCCCGGCGTATCTGAATTTTATGAATCCGATACCATTCAGATTTTCCCAGGTCAGATCGGTAACAGGTGCGTTGTCTCTTTTAAAGGAAATGTTGTGCTTCTCGCCTTCGCGAACTACAACAAGCTCACATACTGTATCCTGTTTTCCAAGAAGCAGACTTGCAGTATCATCATAACCCGTCGATATAATATCAGTGCCGTTAACTGACACTATCTCGTCTCCTTCACGAAGTCCACTAACGTAAGCAGCCTTGTTCTCCTCAACCGATCTGAGAAGTATCCCGCCGTCCTCGGCTTTTTTAATTCTGAAGCCGCTTGCAACAGCGGTACCTGAATTGTTGACATATTCATCAACAGAAAAATCCTCTGCGCCTGAAGCTGTATATCCGCTAAAGCTGTCGAGACCGCCTTTTACATAACCATCTATTGCTTTTTTTGAGTCAAAACCAACGCCGGCTTCTTCAAGGATCATTCTTGCTTCTGCAGCTTTGGCAAGCTCCGGATAACTGTCAAATCCGTCATTACCACCGCCATATGTCAGACCGGCATACATCAGGCCTGCACCGGCTACTGTTCCAACCATCAGAAAAGCAATAACATCTGATATATTAATCTTACCCATTCTCTTTTAAAAAAAACCTCTCTCCGAAGAGAGAGGTTTTAATTAGCTTTGTTTCAAACGTTTTCAGAATCAAACGTCTGCAATTGACTTAGCCTTTGTTGCAGCGAGAGCAGCGTTGCCCTTGTAGGACTTGTATGTGTCAGTTGTAACTACGCCACCGGGATATGTACCAGTGTATGTAGAATCGAGGCAAACACCTACTGCTACGCAAGAACCGTCTTCGATAACTGCAACTGCAGCGCCCTTAACCTTCTTGAGGTCAGAGAAGAAATTCAGAATCTTCTTCTCAAGGCTTGACTTGTTAGCTGCTGTTGTGATTGCAGAGTTGCTTGTAGCTGTGATGGACCATGTTGTAGAGCCAACACCAACAGTCTTGTTCAGTACGATGGAGCCGCCGATATCAACGCCCTCTTCATCAAGCTCTGTCAGAGCAGAGTTTACAGCCTTGTAGATAGAGGAAGCTGTGCTGTTAGCGGAAGAAACCTTAGACTTTCTTACGTAACCGAGCATTGACGGAACGAGGATTGCTGCGAGAACACCGATGATAGCGATAACAACGATGAGCTCTATGAGTGTGAAACCTTTCTTTGTAGTTTTCATGATGAAAACCCTCCTTTTAAAATTTTGTGCTTTTAGCACGTTTGAATTAATTTAGGATGGGAAGATGTCCTTCGGAAACTCTGCTCCGGGGCTTCTGCCTCGGTGTTTCCTCGGCTTTCGTTCCCTTCCCTTTCCTGTGATTATAGTATACCACGTCATTCACAATTTGTCAATAGTTTCTTGAAACTTTTTTCACTTTTTTTGTGATTTTATGTTTCTTACATGAACAACCTATGAATAAGCTTTGTTTTCCGTCAAAATGCACAGTGTTCTGTGAACAAATTAATTTTTCTTACAAACACGCCGTTCATTTTTCGGAAACAGACTGTTAATCTTCAGGGGGAAAATATGATCCCCCACCCGCAGGCAGGGGATCTTCTTTATTATAATTATGTATGATTACTGGTTCATAACCTGGCCCATACCGCCGGAAGGTGTTCCGCCGAACTGTACGAGGAAGCGGTAGTACTCCTGCTTGTCCTGGCACTTCTCGATAGCGTCTACCTCGTTGATAACATTCTTTGCAGTAAGACGTGCAAGCTCCTGGTCGAGGGACATCATGCCCTGCTGCTTACCGGTCTGGATAGCAGACTGGATCAGGTGGATCTTGTTATCACGGATCATAGCGTGGATAGCGTCTGTAGCGTTGAGGATCTCCATTACGGCGATACGTCCTGTACCGTCCTTTCTGGGGATAAGGGTCTGAGAAATAACACCTACGAGGTTGTTAGCAAGCTGAGTTCTGATCTGCTGCTGCTGATGCTCGGGGTATACGTCGATGATACGGTTGATGGTATCAGCGGCGGATGTTGTATGAAGTGTAGACATAACGAGATGTCCGGTCTCGGCAGCGGTTACAGCGGCCTGGATGGTCTCGAAGTCACGCATTTCTCCTACGAGGATTACATCAGGGTCCTCACGAAGAGCAGCTCTGAGTGCGAGAGCGAAGTCCGGAACGTCGTCGCCGATCTCTCTCTGGTTTACCATACATCTCTTATGGTCGTGAACGTACTCGATCGGGTCCTCAACAGTGATGATATGTGCGCTCTTGTTGAGGTTAACGAAATCGATCATAGCAGCAAGGGTTGTAGACTTACCGGAACCGGTAGGACCTGTTACGAGAACGAGTCCACGGGGACGCATAGCGAAGTCAGCAAGGATCGGAGGAAGTCCGAGGTCCTCAAGTGTCGGGATATCGTTACGCAGAAGACGGATAGCGATACCGGGCTTGCCCTTCTGGAAGTATACGTTTACACGGTGACGGTAACCGCTCTTTGTCTGGAAAGAGAAGTCAGTGTCCTTGTGGTTGTTGATGCTGGTCTGCTGTGCATCGTTAGTCATCTGGTTGATGATATCAAGTATCTCCTCCTCGTCCATCTCCGGGTACTGTGAACGCATTGTGCGGAGAGTACCGTTAAGACGTACTACAGGAGCGATAGCGTTTGTGAAATGAAGGTCCGAACAGCCGAGGAGTCGTACCTCGTCAAGTATACGGTGTATATTTATAATGCCCATTAGAAATTTCCTCCCTTGGTTGAGTTATCAATGATCTTTATTTACCGACAGCAATCAGACTGTGAATGTTGTTCTGATGAGCTCGTCGATAGATGTCATGCCCTGCTTTACAAGCTCAGCAGCGTTGTCACGGAGGAGCTTTGTGCCGTTAGCCTTGGCAGCCTTCTCGATATCTTCCTTACCGCCGCCGGCAGCAATGATCTGTGATACCTTAGAAGTACAGTGGATGATCTCGTGGATAGCAGTTCTTCCTCTGTAGCCGGTGTTGTTGCACTGCGGGCATCCGCCGGCCTCATAGATCTGGATGGACTCAGGGATTCCGATGAGCTCGTTCTCCTCAGGTGTTGTCCATCTCGGCTTCTTACACTCGGGACAGAGTACCTTTACGAGTCGCTGAGCGATAACGCCGATAAGTGATGTAGCAACCATGTAGGGAGCAACGCCCATATCAACGAGACGTACAACGGTGGAGGCAGCGTCATTGGTATGCAGAGTTGAAAGAACAAGGTGTCCGGTGATAGCGGCACGGATACCGATATCTGCAGTCTCGGTATCACGCATCTCACCGATCATTACTATGTCAGGGTCCTGACGGAGGATAGAACGGAGGGCTGCGGCGAATGTCATGCCGGCCTTCTGGTTAACCTGACACTGGTTGATACCGTCGATAGCCTTCTCGACAGGGTCCTCAACGGTAACTACGTTTACGTTAGGCTTAGCGATCTCACCGAGAGCAGCGTACAGGGTAGTTGTCTTACCGGAACCGGTAGGTCCTGTTACGAGGATAACTCCGTGAGGAACTCGCAGCATTGATTCAAAGAGCTGGTAGTTATATTCTGACATACCGAGGTCAGTGATCTTACGGAGGGCGATCTGGCCGGTTGAAAGAATTCGGATAACGATCTTTTCACCATGTACCATCGGAAGTGAGGATACACGGACATCAAGAGTAGTTCCGTCAACGACCTGAGTGAAACGTCCGTCCTGAGGGATACGCTTCTCGGCGATGTTCATACCGGAAATGAGCTTATAACGAGTGGTCAGGGCACTGTGTACCTGGCTGTTGATATTCATCAGCTCAACGAGGTCACCGTTAACTCTGATACGGATCTGAGTATACTTCTCGAACGGCTCGATATGAATATCGGTAGCGTCTGCTCTGAAAGCATTCTCAACGATGGTAGTAGCAAGCTTAACGATAGGAGCGTTCTCAACACGGTCTCTGGACTCTTCATCCTCCATTGTACCGAGGTCGGAAGCCATCTGGCTGAGACCTGCCTCGATATCGCCGAGTGAAGCCATGTTGTAGTACTTACCGATAGCCTTGTTGATGGAAGACAGTGTAGCAAGAACAGGACGTGTATCCATACCTGTTGATACCTTGATGTCTTCAAGAACGATGAAGTTTACAGGATCGTTCGTTGCAACGGTAAGACGCTTGCCGGTAACATCGATTGCAATTACCGAGTGCTTTCTTGCCAGTGCCTCCGGGATCTTCTCAACCGCACTGCTCTTGATCTCAAAGTTATCAAGATCAACGTACTGAACATTGAGCTTTCTTGAAAGAGCCTGAGTGAACTTTACTTCGCTCATGTAGCCCAGCTCAACGACCAGGTCGCCGAACTTCTTGGAGCCGTTTGACTCCTTCTGCTTCGTCAGAACGTTGTGCAGCTGTTCCTCGGTAAGAAGTCCCTGACTAACTAAGTAGTCGCCAATTCTCTCGTTTCTCATATGCTAACCTCCGCTATTTTCCGTGGTATGCCTTTTGAACATACTCACAAATTATACTTGAAAAGTTCCATAAAATATGTTATAATATATTTATGTACTATTTTAATAAGAAAAGGAGGGTATTCCCATGTTTCCATTTGAAGATATGCTCCATAATCCTTTTACGGAGCTACCCTTTCAGGTCATGGTACTTACCATCGTATTTCTCTTTGGCATCTGTATTGGCAGCTTTCTGAATGTTGTCATACTCCGTATCCCCAAGGGCGAATCAGTTGTCGGAATCGGCAGATCCAAAGAGGAAAAGGAAAAAGCCTCACACTGCATGACCTGCGGTGCCAAGATCAGATGGATTGATCTGATTCCTGTTTTCAGCTGGCTCGCCCTCAGAGGTAAATGCCACAGCTGCGGAGCAAAGATCTCACCCCGCTATCCGATCGTTGAAGCCCTTAACGGACTGTTGTATGTCCTTACATTCTGGGTGCTGGACATCAATGCTGAAGCCATAATAACCTGCGTTCTTATGTCGCTGCTTATCATTGTAGCGTTCATGGACTGGGATACAAGAGAGATAGATATGGTCATCGTTGGTCTTATCTTCCTGCTTGCTATCCCTGCTGCGATCTTCACAGATTCCGTGGAGCTCAAGCACCGCATCATCGGAGCACTCATTATCAGCGTCCCCTTCTTCCTTATCGGAGAGATCAGCCGTCCCTTTATCAGAAAGAAGTACGGCGAAGATTTCCGCGGTATAGAACAGGGTGATACGCTTCTGATGCTCGCGGCGGGTGCACTGCTCGGAACACACGCTATTATCGTTTCAACACTTATTGGTATAATCACCTGTGCTTTGGTGGGTGTCGTATTCCTTATCATGAAGAAGGATGTTACGATCCCCTTTGGTCCTTTCCTTTCACTCGGCATTGCGGTCGGAGCCCTCTGGGGCAATGAGATCGCCCAGTGGTATATCGGAATGATACAGAATGCGGCTCAGGTCTGAACCAGAACAGTAAAAAAGAAATACAGGCAGCAGCGTTTGGACTGCTGCCTGTCTTTTTTAGTATTTACTGGAGTTCGTCTGCGTAAGAATAGATGAAGTAGATATCATCTGCGAAATCCATTGTATCGTTTATGAAGCTTGCGCCATGATCGTCCTTGGTAAGGAATGACGCGGGCATAAGCATACCATCGCCCTGCTTTGCATATCCTGCTGTTGCTGTTGGCAGAAGTGCTCCGGAGGGATTAGTAGGTAACTGCTTGATTGTTCTGTTTGCAGTTTTGCCCTTACAGTATACAATGTTCATCAGCGGCAGATTTGCTACTGAAAGAGTACACGGATTAGCAAACACACTGAATGCAGGTGCACCGGGTATATCGTACTTATCACCTATTTCACAGGTAACTATACTCATGTTGAAATTAGTGTATGCCAGCTTGATTTCATCGTCGTTGAAATCTGTATCAACAACTCTGAATGTCTTATCGGAACCTGGCATCGAACTTACTTCATTAACTAATCTTCCTGAACCAAGAGCATAGTGATAGCAGTACTTAGCATCGGGGCCCTTGAAATAAGCCTCATTGATCAGCTTGTTTGTTGCACCCTCTGCTTCAAGTGTACCTGTTATCCTATTTACTGCTGTAGGATCACAGGTAAAAGTCAGAACTCTATCTGTGATCTGTCCTTCTTCAATTCCGGGAGAATTAACCGGTCCATTGATAATATGCATTACATGAATCTTTCCGGTTGCATAGTAATCGCTGCTCGTTGTATTGTTGTACTTTACAACTCCGTCATAATACTTCTTTGCAAAGTCTCCAGCAATATTCAGGATCTCATTATCATCGACCTTACCGTTAGCAGCCAGACCATAGTCTGTAGCATCGATCTTAGAAGCATTGAATACCCATAAAGCATCTGCATACTTCAGTCTTTCCTGAAGTGTCTCTTCAATGTTGTTTGTATAGGCATATGTCTTTTCACTGATAGCAGTATTCTTGAATATTCTCTCCACAGGTGAGAAGAAAGCAAGAATTGCTACAATCAGTATCGAGAAGATAGCCATTACGACTATCAGCTCGATAAGTGTAAGACCCTTGAGAGCCTTTCTTTTTATATCCTTCATGCTTCAGCCCTCCTTACGTTGTCGGCGCCGTTGTAGGCACTATTTCAACGAATTCCAGGCTAAGACCGTCATTAGGTTTGCCGTTGGATATATCAAGATCATGTACAGCCTGCTTTGTATCATACTTTACGCAATCAATAGACTGTGTAGGATTGTTATAATGCTCCTGATGTGAACCCTTACTGTAATCCAAAGGATCATTCGGGAGTTCATAACTGCCACTTTTATCAATTCCGATAGAAAATGTGATCGGTGCTGATGGAAGCTCAGAAGTCGGAAGAACTATAACATCTCCATGTGCATCAGTTGCAGGCTGACCGTTTGCATCGAGCTGTATCTGGTCAACTACAGTGACGCGGTTTGCAGCAATAGGTGACTGCTGCACTACCTTCTCCTTGAGGTTGGTCGTTGCACGCATCTGCTTGTCAACGACCTGACCTATTGTGAGAAGAACAAGGCTCATAATTGCGAATATTGCAAGTGAAATGATCATTTCGATAAGAGTCATGCCTTTAAGCTTTTTGCCATTTTTTTTCATAACAGCATTCCTCCTTTATGAACCTGAGAAGTAATCAATATCCCAGAAACCGATCGCAGTAGAGAATCCTCCGGTGTGAGCTGATGATCCTGCTTCTGTATAGTACATCTCGAACTCGTTCTGAGTGTTAAGGATATCATGGAACAGTGCGTTTCCGATAATAGTAGGCTTACCTGTATAGGTTGCACCAGTATCTGACAGGTAAGTATACTGTGTAGGACCTGAAACGCTCTGTGCTATATCAGTCCATGGCATCTTGAATGAACCCATCATCAAACATGGATTTGTCATAAGAATACGTGAATTAACAGTTGTACCTGTCATTTCAGCACCGTAAAACTCTATCGGTATCTTCTGCGTATAATCAATTGATGTCGGTACTCCATCATACACGATCTGTCCCTGATTCATGAAGAGATCACCGTCAAGGAAGAACGTTACGCCGTCTGCACCCTTGACTGTTATCTTGTGTCCATTGTTGAGATGGATCGCCTTTGATGATGTAATTGTAATTGTCTCGTTGCCTCCGGCTCCTCCGTTTAAGGCAGGATTCCAGAGCGTCTGATTGTAGACATCGTTCGCAATACCCTTCAGTACAACGATCAGTCCGCCTGTACCTGTTGTGTCAAGAGTAACATCACCGGCAAAGCTTGTGATAGTACAGCTGTGGTCGATAGTTCCTGAAGCATTTGCGATCCACGTTGAGGAATCATTATATCCGGTATCGGATAATGCTCCGGGACCTAAATCAGCTACACTGCCGTAATAATCAAAGCGATCGTTGTCACTATCATATTGAAGTTCTGTTCTTACCTCATCAAGAGTCCTGATGATCTTGGTTTCAGGCGGAGCCACAGGGTTAACTTTTCCTGTTGTTGCGTCAATTGTACCAAGAATATTCTCAAGCCTCATGCTTGTAGGATATGCTGGCTGTCCATAGTTTGCAAAGGGCTGTGCAGTAACAGGAACTGTACCATTTACAGTATCACAGTAGATTCCCTTTCCTGCTCCGATTGAAAGTTTAGATCCCTCTACTGTAAGAGTTCCGCCACATACGATATCACCGTGGATATTAACATCACAGGGATCAGCTATGATTGTAAGATCGCCGTCAACTCTGAGATCTCCATGTAATTCGTTTGAAGCAAGAGTGAGATTGCCTCTGCAATATACCGAACCTCCGTTCGATCTGAACTGTGTTGTGCCGTTGATCAGTGCATCAGACCAAGAGTAAAGATGGCCTCCTGTATTCTTTTGTCCTAAAGAACTTGTACCGGCTGGATCTGTAAGATACAGATCTGCATGGATTTCGCTAGGGTTTTGATCAAGTGTACATGTTCCGGCGAATACATTGTAAGGCTTTTCACCGCCTGAAGATTTGACCATGAACTTATCAGCAACAGATAGATTTCCGAGAACGAAGAGATAAGGAGTATTCTTCTGAGTATACGTGCCACTAGGAGTATACTCTACATCTATGGCACTGTCATTCTTTACCCAGAGATCACCCATGATGATGGTCTCGGATACATCAGTCCTTGCTACTGCATGGAATGTAGATGTTGATGCTCTTAGTCCGCCGTTGATAAATGTAAGGGTTGTATCGATTGTTATTTCATTGGTCATATCATAGGAATCAGTCTTGAATTCCTTCAGTCCGATTCCGAGACCGCCGGTGATGACCTTACCGTTCGGGAACTTAGCATCACCTGCTGTGTTGAGTCCCTTAACCTTTGTAGTGTTGGGGTTTCTGTTGGAAGGTCGCTTTCTGATGTAGGCACATACAGATTTCTCTTCCTTGCCGACTCTTGCAGTGGCATTGATCCTTACTGTATGCATCTCCATCCACTGTTCGCCGGAACCGCTGTCACCACGAGCCCACTCGGTGCCCACATTTTCAACACGGATCTTATCAGGCACGAATTTTCCGCTGTCGTCATAATATCCAACGTGTCCGAGCGAAGCGCCGGATGGATCAGCAACAACTACGCTGGGATATATTACATCTCCCAGGTTTTGTACTTCATTCTGTACTGCTGCCGCAATGTCCGGATCTCTGTGCATCGCTTCAGTAAAGTTTTCGATGGCTGCACGAGCTGTGTACTCTGCCTGAGATGTTGAATATGATCTGTGCGCACGCTTGTTTGCCGCGTTGGCAAGTACAAGTGTGGTAGTCATAAACGTGATCATCAGGGCCATGACACTTACTACCGTCAGCAGTACCGTTCCTTTCATTTTTCTATTCTTTATAATTTTCATTTTTTCAGACCCCTTTCAGGTTGTGGTCTTTGTAACCAGTCTTAAGGGAAAATCAATCTGCGTCTGTATTGGGTTTCTGCATCTCGTATACAGAGTAGAGCGATACATCAAACTGAACGATGCTCTCTCCCTCACCCTCAGGTGTTATCTGGTTACCATTTTCATCCTCTTGTTCACCAAATGTGTAGTCTTCGATTGAGACTGCGTTGATGATAACTGTCTTATCCTGCTCTTCAAGAGCCTTCATGAAGTTCCAAACAGCTTCCTTCTTACCGCTTACATTAATAGTATATGTTGCCATGAGCGAATCTTCTACGTTTCTCTGCTTGAGTGCTTCGCTTTCAGCCTTCTGCTCACCTACATTTGCCATTACAGAACCGTTGAGGTCTGATCCCTCGAGCATCTCCTCGCCGGGAATCTCAGGTGTGAAGTAGTAGTACTGAATGTTGCTGCCTGAAAGATTGTTAGCCTCAAGTGAAAGAATCTTTACCTCGTTCTCGTCAGCAAATGCCTGCATATACTGATCGACGTCGGTTGAGTTAAGGATCTTGTCATAGCTTACGAAGTCTGATGTGAGCTTCTTTGTGTTTGAGTATGTATCATTGATGTCGTTTGTAAGAGGAACGATCTCAGCGATCTGAGCTTCAACCTCTTCCTTTGTCTTCTGGAGATCCTCCAGTGCGAGCTTATCAGCCTTTATATGTTCGTTTTTGATTCGGATAAGTCCGACATAACCTGCAACACATATAATGAGCGCCAGAAGTATGCCAAGAAATACCTTATCTCTGTAATTAAGTTTCATCGCGATCAGCCTCCCTTATTCTGCTGTCTCTTCAGAGTCAGACTTAGCCTTTTTTTCTTCGGGGTGATATGCACTTTCTTCACCGTTGAGTGATACTGCCACATCAAAGGTTACGACTGCGTCTTCACCAACTACGACCTGTGTAGGAGCTGCACCCTCTTCTGCACCGGGTACATCTGCAACTTCCTGTACAATAGTCAGGCCGTAACCGCTGTATGCAGCGTTTCCGAAATAACCGCCGTTCTCTGCTACAGTCTTGTCAAGCAGATCCTGTACATACTGAGCCGGAAGCTTCTGAGCCATATCCTCTGTTGCTTCTGCTTCAACCTGGAATGTCATCATTCCATCAGCATACTGAGGGCTAACGATCTTGAAGTCTTCAATGCCGATACCCTCTGCGGTCTTGGCAAGTGTAGCCTCAAGTGCATCATACTTCTCACCGTTGATGATAGGCTTTGAATAATACGCATCATGAATGTTGTTGATCTTTGTGAAGTAGGATACTACCCTCTCCTTCATTTCAACAAGCTTATTATGATGAGCAAGCTGCCTCTGAGTATCCTCTGACTCGAGGAAGGTGTTGATTTCCTTGATATCTCCCTTGATGGCTGCGTCTCTGAGTGCAAGAACGCCCCAGATACCGCCGACGAGGAGTGCTGCTGCAGCAATAGTACCGAGCATGATAACATCGCCGGAGCTGTCGCCCTTTACCTTCTGCTTGATTGCAGCGCCGAAGTCAGTCTCAAGGAGGTTGATCTTCTCAGTCTCCTTGTTACGCTTGAACATAGCGCCGATAGCGTTTGCGTACAGTGAGAACTCAAGATTCTCATGTCCGTGGATCTGCGGAGGTACGTTGATAAGACTTGTGTTCAGATCCAGCTTCTCAAGCTCATCAGTGAGTCTTACGTACTCGTGTGTGTCGCCGTAGAATACTACGTTCTCAATAGTCTCGCCTGTGTTGCGGCTTCTGTGGAACTGTAACATACGGAAGATGTTCTCGTTTACAGCTTCGAAAACGTAGTCTGAAGATCCGCCGTAGTCATCTGCGTCGATGGATGCGAAACGTGAGAAGGAAAGCTGACCCTGCTCATAGAGGTTCAGAGAGATGAAGTTGTTATCGATCTGAACTGCGAGCAGCGGCATCTTGGACTTGATCCTTGTGTCTGCAAGAAGTACCTTTGTGATACAGTTGCATCCTACCATTACGGATCTGAGTGTAACGCCGAGCAGCTTGAATACTTCTCTGTAGGTATTTACGATATCATAGGGGCAAGCTGTTGCGAGTACCTTGTATGCAGGCTCTCCGTCATTTCCGCTTACCTCGCCTACTACTACGTATGTTACTGAATAGCCTTCATCAAGTGCTGCCTCAGCCTGCATCTGAGCCTTGACCTGCTTGGGCATATCCTGTACCTTTGTCTTGGGAACTGTGAGTTCCTTGAAGATGGTGTAGTTAGAAGAGATACTTACGATAGCCTCTTTATCAGGCATCTTGTTTCTCTTGAGCACACCGTTGATCATTGTAGCCACGTTCGGAATGTCTCTTACATAACCGTTCTGGATAAGACCTTCTTCAAGGTTAAGGGTTGCAGCTGAGTTGATCTTGATCTTGCCGTTGGCCTCCACGCCTTTGACAACTCGTATGTTTCTATCGGTAATATCAAATGAAAGCATCTGTTTTTTCCACCTTTCCGGATTATTTCCGCAATTATTCGTTCTCCATGGTCGCAAACGCACCGTAGAGTGCAGGGTAAATACCGCATACTACAAGTCCGATGATGACGCCCATGAATATAAGGAGCAGAGGTTCAACCATTCCAACGAGACGCTGAACAGCTGAATCTGATTCCTCTTCATAATATTCGGATGTCTTTTCAAGGATGGAGTCAAGAGCACCTGACTCCTCACCTACGTAAATGATAGAGCAGAACATATTCTCGAAGATCTCTGTTCTGGTGATAGCAGCAGAGAGTGTCTCACCCTGCTTTACCTCGTCAACTACATCGACGAACTTTTCATCAACATAGGTGTTTCCGAGGATCGCCGAAGCTCTCTGAAGACATTCAACCATCGGGATACCGCTGGAGTAGAGCGAGGAGAGAGTTCTTGCGAAACGTCCGGTATAGATCTTTGTGATAAGGGGACCGAATCCGGGGCCCTTAACAAGCAATCGGTCAACTTTCAGTCTGAAATTAGGATTCTTCATAGCATACTTGAATCCGAATACAAGAAGTATCACAACCGTTATAAGTATGTACCACTTTGTTCTGAGGAAGTCACTGATCGCCTTCAGGGCTCTTGTCAGAGCAGGCATATCCTCAGGCTTGTCGTACATCGCTATAAAGTTCGGCATGATGAATGTAAAGAGGAAGATTACAACTACGATACAGATAATGGCCAGTATGATAGGATAGGTCATTGCGCTTCGTACTGTATTCTTCAGTTTGTTTTCCTTTGCGTAGTGGTCAGCCATTCGAGTCATGATAACATCGAGCGAACCGGAAGACTCACCGGCGCCGACCATTGATATAAGGAATTCAGGGAAAGAGCCAGCGTGCATCTCAAGTGTCGAGGAGAAGGATTCACCCTTCTGTACGTTCTCGTAGATGTCCTGCCAGATAGCTCTGGCCTTCTCGTTCTCCTGCTCCTTGGTCAGGATGTCGATCGCCTTAACAAGCGTCAGTCCTGATGTGAGCATCGCACTAAGCTGGCGGCAACAGAAGTTGAGCTCCTTAGTGTTGAACTTGTACATCGACCTTGAATTGTCTGAATCTTCTTCCTGAACGTTTTCTACATAAAGGCCTCTTTCTTTTACTTTTTCTTTGAATTCGGCTTCGTTCTCAGCATGGATAACGCCCTTCACAGATTTGCCGTTCGCATCCCTGCCGCTGTAGGTAAAACTTTTCATGAAACCACCTCCATAATTATTTGATAAGCCGGACAATTCTACACTGCCTTAATAATAACAATTATAACATTTTAAGAGTTAATTTTCAATCGACTTTTTGACATAAATAATCAGTGCTTTTTTATCAATATTTACCAATAAATATACTGGACGTTATATTTACTGATTCACTGACGGGAAATTGCCTCCATTCTCCTGCAAAAACCGACTGTCAAGGCAGAGCAAAGCACAGCACTGGAGAGTCAATGCTGCACATTGTTAAACTTACACAAATATTATATCACACTCCATTGAGAAATGCAACATATAAGTGCGGGTTTCAAGAAATTTTTATATAATTGTAAACTACAGCAAATTTCTTAACTATGATTTAGGCATTTTGTACTACAGACTTCACCTCCATTATTATTATAAGGCTTTCTGTGTACCACAACCGTGTCATATTGGTGCAAAATCCGTGCATATTTCAGGATACCGGCAATATTTTTTCAATATGCAGCAATATGGCTATACACCGCCCGCAGCCGTCGGTCTGCGGCATTGTTTCCGGCTGTCATTTCCCTGCCCTGTCCTTTCCGGATGTGACACCGTACAATGCTGGTGTTGACAGATAAGAAAATGATAAGGATCTGTTAGGCTTTTGATAAGGACTTTTTTCGTGATATGGTGTATAATATAAGCGGACACATCACGATACACAAGAAACGATGATATGGGTTATCCGCAGATAAGCCGTGCACATCCTTTTCTAAGCGGGAGCTTGCGGCTGAGGTCTTGTAAACCGGCATTCACCCATTGTAAACGATATTGACATATTTTCAACAATGTGATATCATTTATTCACAGGCCGCTGCGGTCTGAAATGATATAGGCTCTGCACAGCACACATATCACCGACCGCTGTCAGAGATGAAAGGAGCTGTTTTATGGAAAACGTTCTTGAAGTCAAGGGGCTGTCAAAGAAGTACTCCAAGGTACTTGCGGTTGACAATGTTTCCTTTGAGATCGGAAAAGGGGAGATCTTCGCACTCATCGGCCCGAACGGTGCCGGAAAGACCACTACCATACGCATGATCTCCACCCTGCTCACCCCTACCTCCGGAGATGCGACGGTAGCAGGTGCGAGCATAACCCAGGCACCTCAGAAGGTGCGTGAGAATATCACCTACCTCCCCGACGAAGCCGGCGCATACAAGAATATGACCGGCCTGGCTTATCTTAAATTCATGGGAGGTCTCTTCTCCACGGATCCGAGAGAGATAGACAGGTATATCGAACGCGCCAAGGAGATCAATCAGCTTGGTGACAGACTGAAGGACAAGATCAGCACCTACAGCCGGGGCATGGCAAGAAAACTCCTGCTCTCCCGTGCTGTCATGACGCGTCCCCAGCTTGCCATACTCGACGAGCCGACCAGCGGACTTGATGTCCTCAACGCCATAGAGATCAGAAAGACTATTAAGAAGCTTTCTCACGAGGAGGGTATGTCCTTCCTCCTCTCCTCACATAATATGCTGGAGATCGAATACGTATCCGACCGTGTAGGTATCATCGCCAAGGGACATCTCATGGTCACCGGCCGTATCGACGAGCTCAAGGAGCGCTACAATGCGCCGAACCTTGAGGAAGTATTTGAAAGGGTGGTGAAAGAGAATGAAATTCTTTAATCTGCTCAGGAAGGAGCTCAAGGAGCTCATCAATGCCCAGATGATAGCGAGCCTTGCCATGATAGTTGTCATCTTCATGGTTTTCGGCAACGTCATGTCGAGCACTATTTCCGAGGCCGTCAAGAGCGAATCCTCTGTTACCCTCAGCGACTGTGACGATACCGAGTTCACACGCTCCCTGCTGAAGAAGCTGGAGGAGAACAATGTCACTGTCAGGAAGATAGACACCTCCGCCGACGGCGATGACTATGTCTCCATCCTCAGAAAGAATGACCTCAAGAGCATAATCATCATCCCCAGGGGCTTCACCGAGGCTCTTGACAGCGGCGAAAAGCCGGAGCTCATAACAGCTACCGAAATGAAGTCAGCCGCTCTCGTCGATTCTATTTCCGATACCTCCAGCGGCGGCATCGACAAGATCAAGGACATTCTTTCCGACGAGATCGCAAAGCGATCAGGTATCACGGACGAGGAGCTCGAAAATATCGACAGCCCCCTCACTCTCACCGAGAATACCGTCATCAGCGGAAAGAGTGCAAAGATATCCACAGATGCCATCATCGGCAGAGTTATGATGCTCAACGAGATACTCCCTGTCATCATCTTCGTGCTCATCGTAATGACTTCGCAGTCACTCATGGGTGCTATCTCCAACGAGAAGATTGACAAGACTCTCGAGACTCTCCTCTCCGCACCGGTATCAAGAGTATCCATACTCACAGCAAAGATGCTTGCGGCAACTATCGCTGCTATCCTCAACGCAGTTGTGACCATGGTCGCATTCTCCGCATTCATGGCAAAGGCCGCTATCGACATATCGAAGGATGCACCTGATGCCCTGAACAATGCCGCAGTCAACGCACAGAACATGATACCTGACGACGTTTCCGGCAATCTCTCCGGAATGCTCACAGCACAGGGCGCCATGAGAGAGCTCGGTCTTTCTCTTACTCCTGCCGACTATCTGCTTGTCGGCATCGAGATGTTCGTTACCATCATGATATGCCTCTGCATATCCCTGATACTCGGCGCACTTGTTACAGATGCCAAGCAGTCCCAGACCATACTCCTGCCGCTGATGATGGGAGTAATGGTTCCCTACTTCATCTCCATCTTCGCAGACGTGAACTCACTTCCCCCTGTGGTAAGAGGTCTCGTCTATGCGATACCCTTCACCCATACCTTCTCGGCTATACCGAATCTTATGTTCGGACATACGGGCTTATTCATAGGCGGACTTATCTATCAGGTGATCTTCCTTGCAGCTTGTATGTACTTTGCTCTGAAGATATTCAATTCCGACAAGATACTCACCATGTCCCTGAACTTCGGCAAGAAGAAAAAGAAGAAGGGCGCTCCCGCAGAGGAATGAGGCAATTCATGATTCTTAATTCATAATTATGAAGCAGACAGACAATAAACACAACAATACCGCAATATCAAAAAGGCGCACTCCGGTGCGCCTTTTCTCTTTCAGAAATGCTTTCCGGCATTCGTTATTCTGCCAGTGCGACAGCCACATTTGAATTCGGAATGCGGAATTATTGTATCGCCTGACGGCGTGTATCTGTAGGGACCGCCTCTGGCGGTCCGCCAGTTCTTCTGAAAGTCAGTTCTTTCTGAACAACTGACGCTCAAACTATAACCGCAGATATGGACAGAGGGGCGGGGCGATGTGGGCATCGCACCTGCACGACGAGCCCATTGTACTCACCTGCAAATCATCGCCGCAGGCGATACCGCTGATTCCGGATTTAATATGCCGGTTCAGGTAATTATGAATTATGAATTGCTTCTGTCGGGTATACTATTATAATATAATATAGTAAAGCACCGCCCTCAGCCGTAAATATCCCCAAAATATACCACAAAATCCGCCCTCTGACTGTCAAACACGGCAAATATATGGAATTTGCCGAATAATACTTTATTTTTTTTCGCAACTGTTGTATAATGATTATATAACGCTTTTTTTAAGAACAAGTGACGGGCAGTGTTTTCTCTGCCGGCAGTGTAAATCAGAGGTGGAAAATGGCAAGCAGATTATCCCTTGGTATAGACGTCGGTTCAACTACCGTAAAAACGGTCATTACCGACAACGACGGAAACATCCTTTACTCCAAATATCAGAGACACCTTTCTAAGGTCAAGGAGACTGTCACGGATCAGCTCAAGATAATCCAGGCTGACTATCCGGAGGATCAGTTCTCTGCATGTATGACCGGTTCGGCAGGTCTCGGACTTGCCAACTCCGCCGGTATCCCCTTCGTACAGGAGGTACACGCTGCATTCCTCGCAGTCAAGGAGCGCCAGCCCGATGCCGATGCCGTTATCGAGCTCGGCGGAGAGGACGCCAAGATCATATTCCTCACAGGCGGCGTAGAACAGCGTATGAACGGCTCCTGCGCCGGCGGTACGGGCGCTTTCATCGACCAGATGGCCACCCTCCTCGGTGTGACCTCCGACCAGCTCGATGAGATGTCCATCCGTGCCCAGAAGGTATACCCCATTGCCTCACGCTGCGGCGTATTCGCCAAGTCAGATATACAGCCCCTGCTCAACCAGGGCGCACGCAAGGAGGACGTTGCCGCAAGCATCTTCCAGGCCGTTGTCGATCAGACGGTCTCCGGTCTTGCACAGGGACGCACCATCGAAGGCAAGGTGCTCTTCCTCGGCGGCCCCCTCTTCTTCCTCAAGGGCCTCCGCCGCTCCTTCGTAAAGACTCTCGGTCTCGATGAGGAGCACGCGGTATTCCCGGACGAAGCTCCGGTATTCGTGGCCTACGGCTGCTCCGTCTATGCCTCTGCACTGAAGGACAGCTGCCTTATCAGTGAGCTCATAAAGCAGCTCGTTGAGGCAAAGGCCTCCGACAGCATCATCACCGGTGAGCCCCTCTTCCGCTCCAAGGCGGAGTATGACGAGTTCATCAACAGGCACAAGCAGTTCGATCTCGGCTACGAGGATATCCGCACCTACAAGGGCGATGCCTTCCTCGGAATAGACGCCGGCTCCACCACCACCAAGCTTGTGCTCATCACCGAGGACGGAAAGATACTCTATCACCATTACTCCTCCAATCTCGGACAGCCTCTCGACAAGATCGCCGAGCAGCTGAAGGTGATATACAGCCATATGAACCCGGATATCACGATAAAAGGCTCCGCTGTCACAGGCTACGGCGAGGACCTTATAAAATCCGGTCTCTCCATAGACCACGGCATAGTTGAGACCGTTGCCCACTTCAAGGCTGCTTCCTACTTCTGCCCCGATGTGGATTTCATCATAGATATCGGCGGTCAGGACATCAAATGCTTCCGCATAAAGAACCACAGCATCGACAGCATCATGCTCAACGAGGCCTGCTCCTCCGGCTGCGGCTCCTTCATACAGACCTTTGCCATGGCTCTCGGCTACGATATCGCCGAGTTCTCACAGCTCGGCCTCTTCGCAGAGCATCCCGTTGACCTGGGCTCACGCTGCACGGTCTTCATGAACAGCTCCGTAAAGCAGGCGCAGAAGGACGGCGCCACCGTGGAGGATATCTCCGCCGGCCTGTCCTCCTCCATCATCAAGAATGCGATATATAAGGTAATCCGTGCCAACTCCCCGGACGAGCTCGGAAAGAACATCGTCGTACAGGGCGGCACCTTCCTCAATGACGCCGTTCTCCGCTCCTTCGAGAAGGAGCTCGGCAGGAACGTTATCCGTCCGGCTATTTCCGGCCTTATGGGCGCATTCGGCTGTGCTCTCTATGCCCGTGAGCGTGTAGAGGAGGACAAGCCCTCACAGCTCATATCCGCGCAGGAGCTGGAGAACTTCAGCTACACCTCACGCTCCGCAAAATGCGGCGGCTGTACGGCTAACTGTCAGCTCAACATCATCAGCTTCGGACAGGGCAGACGCTTCATCTCCGGCAACCGCTGCGAGAAGGGCAGCGGTCAGGCAAAGAAGAACAACGTACCCAACCTCTATGAGTACAAATACAGCAGTATACTCAATCTCGTGAACGAGGGTCAGCCCGCCCGCCCGAGAGCCCGTGTAGGTCTCCCGCTGGCGCTGGGCTTCTACGAGCAGATGCCATTCTGGCATACCCTCTTCACCTCCCTCGGCTTTGAGACGGTTTTCTCAGACGAGAGCAGCCGTGAGATGTACTACCTCGGACAGCATACCATCCCCTCGGATACCGTATGCTATCCCGCAAAGCTCACCCACGGACACATTGAGTGTCTCCTCGACAAGGGCGTGGACTTCATATTCTACCCCTGTATGAGCTACAATATCGACGAGGGCGGCAGCGACAACCATTTCAACTGCCCTGTTGTTGCCTACTATCCGGAGCTTCTTCTCGCCAACAATTCAAGGCTCAACGAGAATAACTTCATCCACCCATACCTCGACCTCAATATACGCAAGAACGTGGTGAAGGTGCTCTCAAAGGCCCTTTCACGCTACAATATCAAGGGCAAGGTGCCCGAAGCCGTGGACAAGGCCTATGCAGCCATGGAGAAGCACCGCCGCGACATTGCCGGCAAGGCAAAGGAGATAATCCGTCAGGCTCGTGCGGAGGGCAGGAAGATAATCGTTATCGCCGGCCGTCCCTACCATATCGACAAGGAGATCAACCACGGCATACACAAGCTGGTAACAAGCCTCGGTATGGCAGTCATCACCGAGGACAGCGTGGCACAGCTCGCAAGGACTCCGCAGCTCGGCGTGCTCAATCAGTGGACCTACCACTCACGCCTCTACCGTGCGGCACAGTACGTCACCACTCAGCCTGATATGCAGCTGATACAGCTTGTATCCTTCGGCTGCGGCATTGACGCCGTTACCGGCGACGAGGTGAGAAGCATCCTCGAGAGCAACGGAAAGCTGTATACCCAGCTCAAGATAGACGAGATCAACAATCTCGGCGCAGCAAGGATAAGACTCAGAAGCCTTGTGGCCGCAATGGAACAGAAGTAATTCATAATTCATAATTCTTAATTATGAATTGTATCAGGAGGTCATGATGTCCGATTATGTAAAATTCACCGAGGATATGATAAAGACTCATACCATCCTCGTCCCCGATATGCTGCCCGTACACTTCAGGCTGCTCATCAGCATCTTTGAGGCCAAGGGCTACAAGCTGGAGCTGCTGCAGAACGATTCCCGTGCAGTCATCGACGAGGGGCTCAAGAACGTCCATAACGACGCCTGTTATCCGGCGCTCCTCGTTATCGGACAGTTCATGGATGCCCTGGGCAGCGGGAAATACGATCCCGACAAGACAGCCCTCCTCATCACCCAGACCGGAGGCGGCTGCCGTGCATCGAACTACATCCACCTTCTCAGGAAGGCGGTAGCCAAGAACTATCCGCAGGTACCAGTTGTATCCCTCAACTTCAGCGGACTCGAGAAGGACAGCGCCTTCCGCATCTCCGCACCCATGTTCCTGAAGCTGCTCTATGCAGTTCTTTACGGAGATCTTCTCATGACCTGTTACAATAAGTGCCGTGCGTACGAGTGTAATAAGGGAGAGTCAAAAAGGGTGCTTGACCGCTGGCAGAAGACCCTCGGCAATATCTTCCGCACCGGAAGTAAGGAATACCTCCGGACGAAGAAGCTCTACCGCCGCATCCTTGACGATTTCGCGGCCATAAAACTCACGGGGGAGAAGAAGATACGCGTCGGCATAGTGGGCGAGATATACGTAAAGTACTCCCCCCTTGCAAACAACCATCTTGAGGACTTCCTTATCAGCGAGGGCTGCGAGCCGGTAGTTCCCTCGCTTCTCGAGTTCGTTATGTACTGCGCCGCCGGCACTGCCAACGACGCAAAGATATACGACCACGTCACCAAGCAGTCGATATTCAACAAGATCGGCTACGACCTTATCTATGCCAAGCAGAAGGAGCTCATCGCCGTCATGAAGGAACAGGGCAGCTTCGAGCCCCTCCATGATTTCGAGCATCTCCGCAAGCTGGCGGACAAGTACATCAATCAGGGAGTAGTCATGGGCGAGGGCTGGCTGATACCTGCCGAAATGGCAGCTCTGGCACAGTCCGGCGTAGACAATATCATCTGTACTCAGCCCTTCGGCTGTCTTCCGAACCACATCGTTGCAAAGGGTATGTCAAGAGCCATCAAGGAGGGCAACCCCAATGCAAACATAGTTGCGATAGACTACGATCCCGGTGCTACCCGTGTAAACCAGGAGAACCGCATAAAGCTCATGCTTGCCAATGCAAGGCTCTCATAATACCGGCGATCTGACATCTTTACGGGAGTAATGATCATGATCAAGGACAGGAAAGGCAATATCGTAATAACAAATCAGGGACAGAACCGCGCTCTGAACAGTCTTTACAATACCACCGGCGGACGCGCCCTTCTGAAAGTGCTCACTGCGCCTGCGGTATCAAAGGCGGCCGGAGCTTTCATGGATTCTCCCCTGTCACGCCCTGCGATACGTCCCTTCATACGGCGCAGCGGCATTGATACCTCGCAGTACAACATGAGGAGTTTCCGCTCCTACAACGAATTCTTCACGCGCACCATAAAGCCGGAGATGCGCCCCGTGGACAGAGTCCCCGGGCATCTTATAAGCCCCTGTGATTCAAAGCTGACGGTATACCCTATCATCTGCTCACCGAATCCGGGCCTCGGGAACGTGTTCCGCATCAAGGGCTCGTACTACCGGGTAAGCGACCTTATACAGAACGAGTTCGTGGCACGCCGCTATGACGGCGGTCTGTGCCTTATCTTCCGCCTTGAAGTCGACGATTACCACCGCTACTGCTACATCGACGACGGCACCAAGGACGGGAACCATTTCATACCCGGAGAGCTGCACACAGTAAACCCCGTTGCTCTCCGTCACTACAATATCTACAAGCGCAACAGCCGCGAATATACCCTCCTCCATACCGTCAACTTCGGCGATGTGGTGCAGGTGGAGGTAGGCGCCATGATGGTCGGCAGGATAGTCAACCATCACAGCATATGCTCCTTCCACCGCGGAGAGGAAAAGGGTATGTTTGAATTCGGCGGCTCTACCATAGTCCTCCTCATAGAGAAGGGCATCGTGCGCATGGACAGTGATATACGCCGAAACTCCGCAGAGGGGGTTGAAACTGTGGTGAAGTTCGGCGAGAAGATCGGAGAAAGGATCTTCTGATGACCTCTGGCATAGGCGGGTGTTAAGGCGGCAGCGCACAGAGCCTGTTTTAGGCTCTGTACGGTACTGCCTTGTCCTGTTAATATATATACGCAGAAAGGATGCAGAAATGTTTAATCACCTGAAAAAGGCGGCGGCTGTATTTGCGGCAGCGGCTGTCCTGTCAGTACCCGCAGCGGATATGTTCGCTGTAAATATCAGCTCAGCCGACCTCCAGCGCCCCCAGGGACGCTACTTCAACGAGGCACTCTATGAAGCAGGCGGTCAGCGTTATCTTGAGAGCCGTGATAAATGGGTGGAATTCATAGATACCTACACACTATACGGATACTACAAAGGAACTCCCTTCTCGACAGGCCTCTATGCGGCTTCGCCCTACGGCGACCGCTGGCAGTTCGATACCGATGCCCACGCCCAGCTCGTTACCAGAGACGGCGGAAGCGCAGCCGAGGGCTGTATGACCAGCACCGGCTTCGTATGGCACGCCCTGTCCGCGAGCCTTTCCTTAAACGGAGGGATAGGCTTCACCGATGCCAGCGCCTGGGTGCCCAATGTCAACTACTTCAATGACCAGGGCTTCTCACGCAGTTCCTGGAGAGGAGCCAACGGAGGAAGATGGTATAACTTCCTCACAGACTACAATGTATGCTACTACGAGTTCAGGACCAAGGAGGAGATGCTCTCCTCCGGAAAGCTCCACAAGGGCGATATAATCTGGACCATCGACGGCGCTGCCGGCGCCTGCATGGCAGGCCTCAGCGTACCCGCTGACAATCATCATGTCGGCATCTACACCGGCGACGGCAGGAGCGACCTCTGGTGGCAGTCCGGCCCGACCCAGGGCAACGGCATCTTCACAGACGCCAGAAACTCGGTAAACCCCATATACGGATGCGCCGTAAACAATACCTACGTCGTTATCCCCTTTGCCCGTGAGAGCGGACAGCAGCCCGTACAGACAACTGTTCCGGCAACTGTTCCGGCAACTGCACCCATCACAGCTCCTGTGACTACAGCCCCGGCAGTTCCTCCGGCTACGGCACCTGTGACGGCACCTGTGACCGCCCCTCCGGCAACTTCTCCTGTGACCACACCTGCGGCAACTACACAGACCGCAGCTTCCATACCTGTGCTGCCCTCCACTACGGCAGCTACAGAAGCAGTACAGCACGCTACCATACCTCCCTTCACAGCACCTCACCATGAGGGCTGGGATTCACCTGTGGCAGGTCCCACAAGGCCGGCAGCAGGCACCCCTGCACCAAGCTGGGGCGAAGGCGGAGTAGTAGTCGTAGCTACGACCGCTCCGGCCTATACACCGGTACAGACCGGAATACAGGGCTGGGGACCGGGCGGAACAGCTTATGTACACACCGCTCCTCCCGCAACTACCACAACAGCAGCTCCCGTTACTACAACTACGGAAGCGCCCGTGACCACAATTACAGAGCCCCCTGTTACCACAGTGACAGAAGCACCTGTTACCACCGTTTCAGAGCTTCCCGCAACAACAGTTACCGAAGCACCGGTCACAACAATTACCGAAGCCCCTGTTACAACAGTTACTCAGGCTCCCGTTACTACCGTGACTGAGGCGCCTGTCACCTCAACAACCTCTGTCATAACGACTGCTCCTGTGACTACAGCAGCTTACAAGTACGGCGATATGAAGAACGAGGACGGCGTATACTTCAACGAAGCGCTGAAGACCGCCGGAAACAACTCCGCCGCCGTATCTCCCGCACAGTGGCAGGCCTTCCTGAACGAGTACTCCCTTACGGAATACTACACCGGGACGCCCTATTCCCTCTCCATATACAGCGCATCCCCGAAGGGCGACAACTGGCAGTACAATGAATTCTCCTCTCCCGCTGACTACGGTATCACAGCAGATAACGGCGGTATGGAATCCATGGGCTTTGTATGGCACGCTCTTGCAAACGCCATCTCAAAGAACACCGGCACGAGCATTGCTGCAGCAGGCCAGTCAGTACCGCTTCTCGGCAGCTTCAATGACCTGAAGCTCTCACGCCTCTGCTGGAACGACTCCGGCTGGTACAACTTTATATGCAAGTACAAGGTACACTACTACGAATTCGCCGACAAGGCCTCCATGCTCTCCTCCGGAAAGCTCCACAAGGGCGATATCATCTGGACGGTAGACTCACAGGGCGGCATAGGCTACAGCGGCCTTCTCAATATAGCGAGCCACCATGTGGGTATATATATGGGCAGCGGCAGCAGCGACCTCTGGTGGTCAACAGGCCCTACCAAGGGCAACGGCGATTTCAGTGAGATAAAGAACTCGATATCACCGATATACGGCATGGCACAGAACAATTCCTACCTTGTCATCCCCTTCGCCAGGATAGACAGCAGCTACGTTGAGCCCCCTGCACCCGCAGGAAAGGCCGGCGACATATCCGGCGACGGTCTTGTGGATTCAGCCGACGCTTCGCTGATACTCGATGATTACGCAAAGGCCTCCACCTCGGGCACTCACCTCCTTACAGCCGACCAGCTGAAGCTCTCGGACGTTAACGGAGACGGCATGACCGATTCCACTGACGCTTCTGCGATACTCGATTACTACAGCTACACCTCAACAGGCGGCACAAAGACTATAACAGAATACCTCAGCCAGCACTGAGAGACAAAGCCCCTTTCCTTCCGGAACGGGGCTTTTTAGTGAATAGTGAATGGTGAATAACGAATAGTTGTGGTATCGCCTGCGGCGATGAATTAAAAGGAGGTTGGCCGTAGTCCGCCGTCCGCAGTCATGAATTGTATCGTTTTCGCTGACGGCCAATGGCCGTCCCTACGATTGCACCTATAAACACATAGGCAGTTTAACGGCTGAATGCGGGCGCACACTGTGCGCCCCTACGATTGTGCTGCCCGTGCGATAGCCGGCTTTAGCTTGCCGGTCTCAAAATAGCAAAAGCTGACAGGAGGGGGATAATGGGCAAGGAAGGGGGCGTCCAGAGGGGGAAAACTGGGGAAGGGGGAGGATGTCAGCTTTTACTGCGGTTTTCTGCTCTTCCCCCAACTCCCCTGGTTTCCCCCTCTGGCATCACAGTACAAGTCTGAACCACGGAAAATGAGGGATAGAAAGAATAATGTGTAGAGGCTGCCTTCGGCAGCCCGCAGACAAAATAAAAAATTTGTTATTATACGGACCGCCATAGGCGGTCCCTACAACCGCAACCATGGAAAGAGAGGCGGGGCGATGTTGGCATCGCCCCCTACAAACGGTTGTTTTACGGGTAAATGCGGGCGGCGTTCCGCCGCCCCTACAGTCGCAGGCTGAAATCGGTGGCATGGGGCTGCGCCCCTGCAATAACAGAAGGGCAGCAAAAAAGCCACGGCACCAAAATGCCGTGGCTTTATCAATCTTATGCTGTAGCCTCAGTCTCTGCTGCTACCGGATCCGGGAAGGAACGCTTCTCGATCTCGGCACCCAGTGCCCTGAGCTTGCCCTCCATGCAGTCGTAGCCACGCTCAACATGGAAGATATCCTCGATCTCTGTTACGCCCGTTGCAGCAAGTCCTGCTATGATAAGCGCTGCACCGGCTCTCAGGTCGCAGGCCTTTACCGGCGCTCCGCTGAGCTTGCCTGTGCCCTGGATAACAGCGACCTTGCCGTCAACTGTGATATCAGCGCCCATGCGTCTGAGCTCCTTGACATACTCGAAGCGGTTGTCCCAGATAGCCTCAGTCACCTTGCTTACGCCCTCTGCAAGAGTGAGCAGTGTGGAGATCTGCGGCTGCATATCGGTGGGGAAGCGGGGATGCGGTGCGGTCTTGATATCCAGCTTGGTGAAGGGCTTCTTTGCTGTCACCCTGAGGCTGTCATCAAAGATCTCGATATCCACGCCTATCTTCTCCATAGCCTCGATGATGGACTTGAGATGAGTCGGGATTATGTTCTTGACAAGTACGTCTCCCCGTGTAGCCGCAGCAGCTACCATGAAGGTGCCTGCCTCGATCTGGTCGGGGATAACGGTGTAGTTTGTTCCGTAGAGATGCTCTACGCCCTTTATCTTGATGGTCTCGGTTCCTGCGCCCATGATCTGAGCGCCCATGGAATTGAGGAAGTTCGCAAGATCAACAACATGGGGTTCACGGGCAGCATTCTCGATGACTGTCAGTCCCTCAGCCTTTACAGCTGCAAGGATAGCGTTCATGGTACCGCCTACCGTGATGACGTTGAAGGATATATCATGTCCCTTGAGCTGGTCTGCGCTGAGATCCACCATTCCCTGACTGAGATCCTGCTTTGCTCCGAGATCGGAGAACACCATGAGGTGCTGATCTATGGGTCTGTCGCCGAGGGGACAGCCGCCGGGCATGGATACTCTTGCCTTATTGAACTTGCCGAGGAGAGCTCCGAGGAAGTAGTAGGAGGCTCTCATCTTCTTTGCGTACTCATAGGGTACACAGTAGCTGTTTATGGTCGTAGGGTCTATCCTGTAGCAGTCCTTGCCGAGCTTCTCGACCTGAGCACCGAGATGCTCAAGGATCCTCAGGCATATCCTGACATCGCTGATGTCGGGGACATTGTCTACTATACAGGGCTCTTCTGAAAGAACGATCGCAGGGAGGATCGCAACGGCAGCATTCTTTGCTCCGCTGATCACTACCTCACCTTCAAGGCGGCGTCCGCCTCTGATGATATACTTATCCAAAAAACTTCTCTCCTTATTCAGGCCTCTCTTTATTACCTGAGTTTTCTTTTGTTACACCGGTATGGCCGCCGGCAAATGAAAATACCTTGCAGCTTATTCTGCAGCTGCTGTCTCTTCAGCGGCAGTCTCCTCTTCGGCTGCCTCTGTATTTTCTTCGGCAGTCACTTCTTCCGCTGCCTCTGTTGCCTCTGTAGCTTCCTCCTCGCTGCTGTTCTCTGTTGTATCTTCCGCAGCAGGATAATCTGTTATCTTCCAGCGAAGCTCGCTGCCGTCATATTCAGCCACCTGAACGGATTCGATGATGATATCCTCAAGGGGCTTGTCATTCTCGTCCGTATCGGCGTTCTGGAGATCGAATACTATATCAAGTCCGTCGAAGACCTGACCGAATACTGTATAGCTTCCGTCGAGCCAGGGATCTCCGCCGTATGTGGAGTAGACATTTTTCTCGTTGTCGGAGAACCGGTAGCCGTAGGATGCAAGTCCTTCAAAGTCCTCGTCGGTGTATACCTCGCCGGTAACGATGTAGAACTGGCTTCCGTCAGTTGATGTAGAGCCGCTGTTGGCATAGGCAACTGCTCCGGCAGCATGGATAAGATGGGGGTCTGTGCCTCCGTCAAAGGAGCCGCCCCACATGGACTCTCCGCCAAGGCCTGTGCCCTCGGGATCACCGCCCTGGATCATGAAATCCTTGATGATGCGGTGGAAGATAAGGCCGTCGTAATAGCCCTTCTCGGTAAGACCGAGGAAATTCTCAACGCCCTTGTCGGCATACTCGGGGAAGAGCTTGATCTTTATATCGCCGTGATCCTTGATGGTCATGGTGACGATCTTCTCGCCGTCCTCGGGAGCTGTGAAGTTTACAATGTCTATATTCTCCTTGGGAGCCAGTGTGGGCTCCTGGTAGTCATAATCGCTGAGGTGCCAGCGCAGCTCTTCGCCGTTGTAGGTGCCTACCTTAACAGACTCCATCACAACGTCCTCAAGAGGCTTGTCACTTGCGTCTGTAGCTGTGCGCTGTATATTGAATATTACATCGAGGCCCTCGTATACCTGTCCGAATACGGTATAATTTCCGTCGAGCCAGGGAGCGCCGCCGTCCTTGCCGTAGATCTCTGTTGCCGTATCGCTGAGATGAATGTTGTTCTGGGCAAGATCTCCGGCCGTGTAGGTCGTTCCTGTAACGATGTAGAACTGGCTTCCGTCAGTTGCTGTGGAGCCGCTGTTCGCATAGGCAACAGCGCCTGCACAGTGTATAAGATGGGGATCCGTACCGCCGTCGAACTTTCCGCCCCATGCGGATTCACCGCCTGTACCGTTGCCGAGGGGGTCGCCGCCCTGTATCATGAAATCCTTGATGATACGGTGGAAGGTAAGGCCGTCGTAGTAGCCCTTCTTTGCGAGCTCCACGAAGTTCTCAACGCCCTTGTCGGCATATTCGGGGAAAAGACGGAACTTGACAGTACCGTAATCCTTGAAGTTTATCTCTATGATAGTATCGCCGTTCTTAGGTGCAGTGAAGTTCATTACATCAGCTGCCGCATCTGAGGTATCAGATGCCTTTGATGCGGTATCTTCGCCGCTGAGAGCCAGATCCTTGCCGCATGAAGCGAGCATTGATACTGCAGTTACACAGCAGAAAGCCGCAAGAGCGATCCTTTTGAGCTTAGACATAAGCAATCTCCTTATTATTCATCCTGTATAGTTTACTGCATTTCCACGCACTAAAGCAGGAAAATATTATTGCTAACTAAGATATTATACTACAAAAAACATCATTTGTAAATAGTTTTTGAACAAATTTGGTTATTATCAGGCAAAGGGCGCAAAAAAACATGGAATATATTATTAAAAACCACATTATTTCACGGACTGTCCGCAGTTTTCGTTAACTGACTCAGTCTTCCTTTTCTGTATAGGTGCTGATGGTGACAGTCTTTATCTTAACGTCCTCCACGGGAACATGGCAGGCGCCGTTGTCCACGGATTCAAGGGAGGCAAGGGCATCGATGACCTCTAATCCCTCGTAGGTCTGTCCTATGACCGTCATCTGCTGTGAGAAGTTGGGGACGCCGCCCTTTTCGATGAAGGCATCGCTGAGGCCCTCGATGGTGGATATGCCTCTCAGCTCCTCCTCCTGCTCGGGGGTGAATTCTATGGTATCAACAACGATGAAGCGGCTGCCGCTGTAGTACTGTGTGCCGCCGAGGAGTATCTCCTTCAGGCCTCTCTTGCCGGCCTTCGTCATGCTCATGACAGTGCCCTTCAGAGGCCAGAGGTCCTGATGCAGCTCACGGGGGATATTCTCCCGGGAGGTATCATAGCCCGCCGGCAGCTCTCCGTTCTTCTGCGGGCAGCCGAGAGAAGCGAATGCACCCGAACCGGAATCGAATACATAGGTATCATTGTAGTAGCCCGACTCTGCAAGCTCTGTGAAGTTCTTCACGGCAAGAGGGCTGTACTCCGGATAGAGCACCATGCGGAACTCGCCCAGGTCGGTATCGACTATGGCGATGGGGTCTCCCTCCTGCGGGCCTTCCAGCTGTACCAGCTTTACGGTCTCAGGGTCTATATCAACATAGGTATCATTCTTTGCGTGTGCGCCCGAGAAGAACAGCACCACCAGTGTAAATGCCGCCGTCAGCAAAGCCATGATAAGTATAAGTCTCAGTCCTGCATTAGTCTTTTTTCTTTTCATATCTGTCCTCTTTCATTTCTTCTGCCGCATATCTCAGGAAGCTCTGCCCTGATGAATGCCGTTATCTCCTCCGCTGCACGGAGGTGTGTCTCTGCCGACGGATGCCAGTTGGAGCCGAAGCCGAGCCTGCCGTCCTGCATGGTGAACCGGAAGGCGTGCACACGGCTGTCACCCTCCCCGCGGAGAGTCTCTGCCGCCTGTTCCACCTGTGTGTACAGGTCGCTGTTCATTATGCCCAGAGCTGCAATTATCTCAGCCCCGGGGTTTTTCTCCCTGACCGTCCTCAGGAATCGGAGATACTCCCGGGCAAACTCCTCAACAGCCCCGCTCTTTGCGTTGGCGCTGCAGTAGGAGAAGTCATTCGTACCAAGGTTCACCACCACGATATCCGCCGGGAGGGAGCTGAAATCCCAGGGTATGTCCTGAGGCTTCTGTTCTCCGGCAGGAGCGTAGGAAAAGCCTGCACTGCCGTAGTACGGCACGATTATCTCCCGGGTATTCCTCTGCCCGGTCTCAGTCCAGCCGCTGATTATGCCGTGTCCGCTGTAGGCGAAAAGACTGTGTTCCGCACCGAGCATCTGCGCAGTCAGGTATCCGTAGCTCTTCATGGCGTTCTCTGCCTCTGTCGCAAAGGCCGACTGGGTATTGGAATCATCCACACCGTAGGCGCAGGTTATGGAATCCCCGATGAATTCTATGCGGAAGGGCCTTTCCTCTGCCGGTGATATGACCGCATCCCCGTCTGCCGATGCCGTTACTGTGCCCACAGAAAAGGCAGCCTCCGAGAGCTTTATTATACTTATATCCGCCGTCACAGGGACGGGGCTGTCTACGACGGTGTAGGTCTCCTCTGCATACTCTGCCACCTTCTTCACGGAAAATCTGCCGTCAACGAGCACACCGAAGCGGGGCTTGTTGCAGAAGGGCATGGACTTCTCCTCATCCCTGCCGCAGCCGATTGTTATATCGAGCCGCCTGCCGGTGAAACGGAAGGCACAGCCCGAACCGGACTGCACAGGATAGAGTACGCCGTCAGCGTATACCGTCCTTCCGATATGCTTTGTGTTGCCCTTACTCAGCTGCAATGGCTCCATGATATCCCTCCTGACTACCGTGGCAGCAGCAGTTGCTCTGTATGGTGCTTCGGACCGAAAGACAGTGGGGGCGCTGCCCCCACACCCCTGCCAAAGAGGCAAAGCCTCTCTGGACTCTCATTTCAATATCCTTCCTCCCCATAAATGGGGAGGAAGGATATTGCAGCGGGATTCCTAAGGGACTGTGTCCCTTAGGCGGGAGTTTGAGGGCAGAGCCCTCAATACCGTTCTGTCAGAGGTACTTCACAGAGCAAATGCAGCTCCACGTTGTTAATATGCTATTCAATTATAATCGTAAATCGGAAAAAAATCAAGAGTTTATGTTGAAATTAAACGAAAAATGTGGTATGATATTAGAGTGATACTATAATTATAATGAATGGAGACTTCAATATGGATAATTTTGCCGAACAGCTTGTAACGAAGAATTCTGACAGCTCAGACAGATTCAGGACGATCGGGGTCTTTGTCGGAGGAGCGCTCCTCACCCTCGTGCTTGCGGTGCTCACCGTAATGATGCTTTTTGCGGGAAGGTCCCTCGGCTTCCTCTTCGGCGCCGCCCTCACGGCAGCCTGCGGATTTGCCGCATGGCGCCTTTTCCAGAACACACAGGTGGAATACGAATACACCTTCACCAACGGCACTCTTGATATCGACAAGATACTTGCCAAGACCCGCCGCAAGGAGCTCCTCAGCCTTGAGGTACGCAAGGTCACTGATTTCGGCGTATATGACGGCTCCGCAAAGGAGACCTCCGATATGACCGTAGTTTCCGCGGAGGGCACTCCCCGTGTCTTTGAGGAGGAAGGCGGAGAAAAGAAGCCTGAGAATTACTATGCCGATTTCCCTCACGAGGAATACGGCAATACCCGTCTCATCTTCACACCGGACGAGAAGATGCTCGGCATGATCGTTAGAGCGCTCCCGGGAACGCTCAGGAATAAAATGCACAAATAAAAGGAGGATCACAAAATGCGAATAGTTACGCCCAAGCAGATGGGAAAGATCGAGGACAGATCGGAAAAGCTCGGCGTATCAAAGAGACAGCTGATGCTGAACGCCGGAAAAAAGCTCTCCGAGCGCATCGACGGCTACTGCCGGCAGGAACTGAAACTCCCACCCGAGGCTACCAACATCACCTTCCTCACAGGCACAGGCAACAATGGCGGTGACTGCTATGCCGCCGCTGCCCTGCTGGTCTACAAAGGCTATCAGATAACCATGATACCCCTCTGCGGCGAGGCAAAGACAGAGCTCTGCAAGGAGATGATAAAGGCCCTCCCCGACAAGGTGACGGTTATCCAGGGCTACCGTGACGAGACAGCCAATGCGGCGATAGAGGCCGCTGAACTCAGCTTCATGACTGTACAGGATAACGATATAGACGAGCTGAAGAAGAAGAAGGAGCTCTCCCCCGTCGAGAACATACTCCTGAAGGAGAAGGAGAGGATAGCCGCTGTACGCTCCGCCGTAGTGAGCGCAGATGTCCTCGTTGACGGCGTTTTCGGAACGGGCTTCAAGGGAAAGCTCAGCAGCGATATCGCCTCGGTATTCAGCATAGGCACAGCCGCCTACAGGATAGCCGTAGATGTGCCGAGCGGCGGAAACTGCATGAACGGCACTGTTTCCGCAGGCACCTTCAAGGCTGATGAGACCGTGACCTTCGGCTGGCAGAAGACCGGTATGACCCAGTACCCCCTCAAGAAGCTCTGCGGCAGCATACACGTTGCTGATATCGGAATACCCGGAGCAGCAGTCGCCGCCATAGAGGGTGAAAGACAGTACCACCGCATCGACCGCTTTGAGATATCCGGCTATCCCCCCAAGCGTGAGCGTGACGCACACAAGGGACAGTACGGCAAGGTGCTCATCATTGCAGGCTCCTCCTCCATGCGCGGAGCAGCGGCCTTTGCAGCACTCGGTGCTCTCCGTGCAGGCGCAGGACTTGTCCGTCTCGCCTCCGTTGAGAAGTGCATAGACACGGCATCGGTACTCGCTCCAGAGGCCACCTTCATAGAGCTTGCCGAGGACGACCGCGGCTTCATGCTCTTCGAGGATAACCAGAACGCCATAAAGGAGGCTATGGAGGATTCCGACACCGTAGTCATCGGCTGCGGCATGGGCGTCACCACGGATACCACTGCCCTCACGAAATTTGTCGTACAGACCGCACAGGCCTGCGGCTGCACCCTTATTATCGATGCAGACGGAATAAACTGTATAGCAAAGGACATAGATATATTACAGAACATCACCAAAGATGTTATCATCACTCCCCATCCCGGAGAGATGGCAAGACTGCTCAGCTGCGAGACCCGCATGATAAACGACAACCGCATCGTCGTGGCCGAGAAATATGCCGAGAAGTTCGGCATAACCGTAGTCCTCAAGGGCGCAGGCACTCTCATCTGCAACGAGAGGATAACCGCCGCCAACCATACCGGCAACGCAGGTATGTCAAGAGGCGGCAGCGGAGACATCCTCGCCGGCATAATCGGCGCAGTATCGGCACAGGGCTATCTCCCCCACGAGGCAGCCTGTGCGGGAGTATACCTCCACGGCCTTGCCGGAGACGCCGCCGCCGAAAAGCTCGGCATGGACGGTATGCTGCCGAGGGATATCATCGACTGCATCCCCCGTGCGTTCGCTCTTATCAGGGAAAAGCAGAAGGCAAAGTAAGTATAAAACGAAGGAAGTCTAAAAGGGCAGTACTGTGCCGTACCTCAGGGTACGTACAGTGCTGCCCTTATCATATCTACAGGAGCTGATACCATGAAAAGACTTATCCTATCTGTACTTGCCGCCCTTTATGCGCTTATGCTCGCCGCCTGCTCCGTACCGGATATGCCCGGCGGAGAGGGCTCCTCACGGGAGAACAGGCTCGGGCTGCCCTTCGAGGCCGCTATGACCCTCACCCTCGACCGCCTTGAAGCGGAAGGCACCGTGAAGCACACCGCCGCCGGAGACTGGGAGGCCGTGTTCGAGACCCCCTCCTCCCTCAGCGGAGTAACTCTCTCCTTCAGCCGGACGGACGGCACAGTCACCGCCTCCTACAAGGGGCTCACCTTCTCGGTACCGAAATCGGCTCTGCCCGTCAAGGCCATGCTGCTCTGCCTTATATCTGCCGCAGAGGAGAACGCCGCCCTTGAAAAGCTCTCCGGCACCGAGACTGACGGTATGCTCACCGTAAGCGGCAGGCTCGACAGCGGCGAGTACAACCTCACCGTCGACGGGGAGGGCCTTATCAGCCGCTTCGAAATGCCCGGCAGCAAGCTGGATATCCGCTTCACGGAGGTAAAGGTGACAGGCACCGCAGAGCCGGAAACAGAAAGCATCACCGCCCCGACAGAGGTAACAAGACCCATGCAGGCCGGCCTTATACCAACCTCACCCTGAACCTCTTCATCCAGCAGTCAAGCTGTATGAAGAAGGCTATGGTCTGGGGCAGGTTCATGAGCTGCCCGTACCACTGCACCTTCTCCTCATGGCGCAGGAGTTTTTCCAGCTCCTCACGCCTTACGATATCAGTAAGCGGCGTGGGAGCGGAAAGTATCTCCCGCAGCCGCTCCGTCACTGCCGCAAGGAAGGCGGGGTCGTGGGTCTTGGGGTAGGGGCTCTTCTTCCGCCATAACACCTCCTCCGGCAGCCATTCACGCATGGCATGGCGGAGGAGCCCCTTTTCCCGCCCCTGCCAATCCTTGTACTCCCATCTTACGTTATAGAGATACTCCGCTATCCTGTGGTCACAGAAGGGCACTCTCACCTCAAGGCCGCTGTACATGGACATCCTGTCCTTGCGGTCAAGGAGAGTCTGCATGAACCAGGAGACATTGAGCTGCATCATCTCACGCATACGCCCCTCGGTCTCACTGTCCGAGGTGAGCTTCTCCGCATAGTCCGCCGTCTCACGGTAGCGGCTGTAGACATAGTCCTCCGCATCTGTCACGGCGGCGATATCACCGGCGAGGAAGCGCTTGCGGTAAGCCGTGCTCTGCGCCCAGGGGAAGCCGTCCGTCATGCGTATATCCTTATCCCTGTACCAGGGATAGCCCCCGAAGAACTCGTCGGCGCATTCACCCGAAAGAGCGACTGTGCCGTATTTCTTTATCTCACGGCAGAGCAGCAGCAGGGAGGCATCAACATCCGCCATACCGGGCAGACCCCGGGCCTCGACTGCCTCATAGAGGGCATCCGTCAGCTCCGGCACCTCCACCGTCACCCTGTGATGGTCGCTGCCGAGATACTCTGCCATCCTTGTGATATAGGCGTCATCACTCTCCGGCTGGAAGCGGGAGCTGCGGAAGTATTTCTCGTTTCCGGCATAGTGTACGGAAAAGGTGGTAAGCTGTTTTCCCTCCTTTTTCAGCTCCGAGACGGTCACGGAGGAGATAAGGCTGGAATCAAGGCCGCCGGAGAGGAAGGTGCATACCGGCACATCGGAGACCAGCTGCCGTTTTATGGAATCAAGAACGAGGTCATGCACCTTCTCCGCAGTCTCCTCAAAGCTCTCCTCCGTCTCCTGCGCCCTGAGCCGCCAGTACTCATGCAGATGCAGGCCGGAGGCATCATAGGTGCCGCACCAGCCGGGCTTTACCTCCCTGACATTCCGGAAAACGCCGCAGCCGGGAGTCCTGCCGGGAGCGATGAGCAGGAGCTCTGCCGCTCCCTCTGCGTCTATCTCCGCCGGCACATCAGGATGACAGAGGAGAGCCGGCAGCTCTGAGGCAAATATCAGCCTGCTGCCTGTCTCCGCATAGAACAGGGGCTTCACACCGATGCGGTCACGGGCAAGGAAGACCCTATGCTCCGCCTTGTCGTATACCGCAAAGGCGTATATCCCGTTGAAGTGCTCAACGCACTCCCCGCCCCACTTCATGTAGCTGCGGAGGACGGTCTCAGTATCCGAGCGGGTGAGGAAGGGCTCTCCGGCAAGCTCGCGGCGGATATCACCGGAGTTGTATAGCTCACCGTTGTACACTATGGTGTATTCCCTCTCCCCCTGCCGGAGGGTCATGGGCTGCCGCCCGCCCTCTGCGTCTATGACTGCAAGGCGGGTATGGACCAGCGCCGCTTCCGGATACATGGCTATCCCTCGCTGGTCGGGGCCTCTTCTGCGGAGAGCGTGCTGCATACTCTCGCATACCTTCATCTCACCCCGCATATCATCCCTGAAGCTGACTATACCTGCGATACCACACATAAGTCCTCCCTCTGCCGCTTTCGGCATACGGCACGCCAGATGGTTACGTATCATAGTATGCCGGGGAGCGAATAAGCGTCACAGGGACTCAGATACCCTTGACATACGGGCGGCAGAGTGGTATGATTTATATACAGCAAATATCATAACAGACACAGGAGAAGAAAATTGAAAAAACTGCTATTCATAGGCGACGTTGTAGGCAGGGCAGGCTGCACGTTCCTCGAAGAGAAACTGCCCCGGCTCAGACGTGAATACGGAGCCGATATCACCGTCGTGAACGGAGAGAATTCCGCACAGGGCAACGGCATAACCCGCCAGTCCGCCGAATCCATACTCTCTGCCGGCGCAGACCTCATCACCACAGGCAACCACGCCTTCCGGCGCTGGGATTCCTACGATATCTACGAGGAGCGCTGGATAATCCGCCCCGCAAACTACCCCGGCGGCGCACCCGGCCACGGCTATACCGTGATGGATATGGGGACCTACTCCGTAGCCTTCATGAACATCATGGGCACGGCCTTCATGGAGCCCCTTGACAACCCCTTCACCGCCGCAGACAATATCCTCCGCAAGCTGAATACCCCCTGCATCTTCCTTGATTTCCATGCAGAGGCCACCTCGGAGAAGAAGTCCATGGGCTTCTACCTCGACGGCAAGGTAACGGGAGTTTTCGGTACCCACACCCACGTACAGACCGCAGACGAGACCATTCTCCCCGGCGGCACGGCATATATCACCGACGCAGGCATGACCGGCCCTGAGTATTCCTGCCTCGGAGTGGAGATACAGTCAGCCGTCAACAAACAGCGTCTGCACCTCCCCGCCCGCTTCAAGGAGGCTGAAGGCAAGTGCTTTTTGTGTGGTGTTTTTGTGGAGTTTGATGAGAAAACTGGCAAAAGTAACAAAATTGATAGACTGATTATAAGATAAGTTACAAAGTTTTCGTAAAGTACTTGAATTATTTGCTTATTTGGTGTATAATACAATTGTATAAAGGATTGTACAATGATTGCAATAATATGATTGCATCGCATCAAAAGCATTAGTACAAGAATCTAATACAAATCTAAACACAGGAGGGCTCAATAAATGGAGGTTTTAAAGGTTTCATCACATTCTACACCAAATTCAGTTGCCGGAGCTATCGCAGGCGTCATCCGTGAGCAGAAAGCCGTAGAAGTACAGGCTGTAGGCGCAGGTGCCGCAAATCAGGCGATCAAGGCTATAGCGATCGCAAGAGGATATCTTGCTCCTATCGGCATTGATCTCATCTGCATCCCCGCTTTCGCCAATATCTCAATAGACGGCGAAGAGAGAACAGCTATCAAGCTCATCTGTGAGCAGAGATAAGCTGCTTCCGGTAATCAATTGATCTGAAAGGGCGGAAACTTTCCGCCCTTGTTTTTATGACAGGAGGCTCAGATGCCAGCTACTTTATTCAGCGATATAGAATACCTCAAGGGTGTCGGAAAAGCCCGGGGCGAGAAGTACCGGAAGCTCGAGATAACGACTCCCTACGGGCTGATATACCACATCCCCCGTGATTACCTCGATTTCCGCTGCCATGTGCCGGTATCCCAGGCGCCCGTCGGGGAATACAGCGTGCTGAAGCTGACGGTATACAAGAAGACTCCGCCCCAGAGAATAAGAGGCGGGCTCGTTATATGCAAGGCTGCCGCTTCCGACGGCATGGATGATATACTCATCGTGGTATACAACAATGTCTATGCCTTCCATGCCCTGCAGGAGGGGACGACCTACTATATGTACGGCAAGGTGACAGGCAGCTTCCTCCGTAAGGAGATAAGTTCCCCCACATGGCTCAGAGCAGACGAGGATGTGCTGATACAGCCGGTATACCGCCTTACACAGGGGCTTTCCGCCGCCATGATACGCACCAATATGAAGCAGGCCCTCGAAATCATGCGGAAGGAGCCCTTTGAGACGCTGCCGGATGATATACTCAGCCGGTACTCCCTCCGCCCTCTCCCGTGGGCGCTGGAGAATATACACTTCCCCGCAAGCGAGACTGCCGCAGAGGAAGCACGCAGACGCCTTGCCTTTGATGAGCTGCTCAAGCTCTCCCTGGGCATGGCGCTCATGAAGACCCGCACACGCAGAAGCACCGCCGCAGCCCTTGACTGCCCGGAGGGTATAGAGAGCTTCGTCAGCGGGCTCCCCTTCACCCTCACGGATGACCAGCGCAGGGCGGCAGAGGAGATAGTCTCCGACCTCCGCCGGAATATCCCCATGAACCGGCTTTTGCAGGGCGACGTGGGCAGCGGAAAGACTGCTGTAGCCGCTGCGGCCTGCTACTTTACCGCAAAGAGCGGCGCACAGGCGGCACTCATGGCTCCCACGGAGATACTCGCCATGCAGCATTTCCGCACCCTCAGCGGCTTCCTTGAACCCTTCGGGGTGAAGGTGGTCCTCCTCACGGGCTCCATGACCGCAAAGAAGAAGGCCGCTCTCAGGGAGGAGATAGCCTCCGGTGAGGCACAGGTCATAGTCGGCACCCATGCCATAATACAGAAGGATGTGGAGTATAAATCCCTCGCCCTTGTAATCACGGACGAGCAGCACCGCTTCGGCGTGAATCAGCGTGCCGCGCTGGCGGAAAAGGGCGATTCCCCCCACCGCCTTGTAATGTCGGCCACCCCTATCCCCCGCACCCTTGCGCTTATAATCTACGGCGACCTTGATATCTCCGTCATAAAGCAGCTGCCCCTCGGCAGAAAGCCGGTAAAGACCTATGCTGTCACAGGAAAGCTCAGGCACAGAGCCTTCGGCTTTGTCCGTGACCGCCTTGACGAGGGACGGCAGGCCTATGTGGTGTGCCCCATGATAGAGGACAGCGAGAGCGACCTCTTCGCCGTCAAGACCTATGCCGAGGAGGCTGCAAAGGGCGACCTGCGGGGCTATGAGACAGCCCTCCTCCACGGCAGGATGAAGGCCGCCGAGAAGGAGAAGGTCATGAAGCAGTTCCGTGACGGGGAGATAAAGGTGCTTATCTGTACGACAGTCGTTGAAGTCGGCGTGGACGTGCCCAATGCCGCTGTCATGGTCATAGAGAACGCCGAACGCTTCGGACTCTCGCAGCTCCACCAGCTCAGGGGACGTGTCGGGCGCGGAGAGTACGAGAGCACCTGCATACTCATCACTGATAATACCTCCGAGGACTGCGTAAAGCGCATGAAGATAATGTCCTCCACCACCGACGGCTTTAAGATAAGCGAGGAGGACCTGAAGATGCGCGGCCCGGGAGATTTCTTCGGCAGCGCACAGCACGGCCTTCCGCCTTTGAAGATAGCGGATATCGCCTGCAATATGGAGCTTATGAGCCGGGCGCAGGACTGTGCCCGTGAGCTGCTTGCCGCAGACCCCGATCTCACTCAGCCACCACACAGAGCACTGAGAATGGACGTCATGCGCCTTTTCAGCAGGGAAATAACCGGATAAAAAACAGGCAGTATCACCGACAAATCTAAACAGTTGGGATTCTAAAGGGGCTTTCGCCCCTTTAGCGGAGTCCAGAGGCAGAGCCTCTGGCAGGGTGCGGGACAGAGTCCCGCATATAGCCACAAAGCGCTCAGCAAGGGGTGAATTCAAAAACAGTCCGGTGGACTGTTTTTGAAGAGGGGACGCCCTGCAAGAGAGGGCGTCCCCTGATCAGATGTAGGTTTTTATATGATCCCGGCATCTCCCTGACTCATATCCTCGGTCTCGGACTGTTGTTCCGCCTTACGTAGGCAAGAAAGGCCTCCTTGAAGGCAGAGAGTCTGAGCTTGCTGATCAGGGCTCTCTCCTTGTTGTCAAAGACAATCTCCGCCGGATTATAGGAGCTGATATGCCTGAGGCTTGCGAGATAGCTCCTGTGGGTACGGAAGAACTGATCCTCCGGCAGCATTTTTTCAAGGTCCGCAAGAGTTGCCCGGAAGAGGATATTATCGTCAGTTGTGCGGATATAGCAGTACTTTCCGGCCGCCTCCGCATAGACTATATCCGGCGTATCTATCCTTCTTATGCCGTCCTCGGTTTTTATCACTATGCAGCTGCTCTCTTTCCCGCTCCTGAGAAAGTCATCCATGGCCGAGAAGAGCCTTTCCCTGTCGATGGGCTTTGTAAGGAAACGGTAGGCATCGACTTCAAAGGTCTCGAAAACCACATGGACATAGCTGGTCAGGAAGATTATTGCCGATTTCACATTCTTCTGTCTGAGGCGTCGGGAGGTCTCAAGGCCGTCAAGGCCGTTCATCTGATAATCCATAAATATCATATCATAGTTGTTTCCGCTCGCAGCGATAAGATCTGCCCCGCTCGTGAAGTCATCATAGACGAGATCAATGCTGCGGCAGGCGGAGTACTCCTCAAGAAAGCCTTTCAGATACTCATGCAGTATGATATTGTCATCGCATATTGCTATTTTCATAGTAGTTTCATGACGTCATAGCGTCATTTTCCTTTCATCGTTGTGGTGTAAGTATAGTTAGTGTGTATGATATTGCTGTTCGGTCTGAAAATAAGCTCGTTCACTCCGTATCTGTAGACAGCCGGCCGATTAGGTGCTATAATCATGTCATCGGCTGAACGCTACAGAGGATCATGTCAGATCCCTCAGATGTCTTCACGTAATACCGCTGCATACCGGCAGCAGCCCTGCAGGACGGCGGGGAATGATATACCGTCCGCACAGACACAGCATTTCATCATTCATCCTCGGCCGATCCCGATATCACCTCAATTGTAGCACAATCTTTCGGTAAAGTCAATACTATATTGCTCTAAAATGTGCATATATTGCTGTGTTTTTTATCAATGGTATCGTAGCACTGACCACGCTATGATATATAGTAAGAATGGAAAAGGGCGCTGCTCTCCGTTACACGGAGGGCAGTGTTCCTTTTTGGGGCAAAAAGGCAAAAAGGGGCGCACATCCCCGTGCGCCCCCTATTATCATTCTACGGAAATAATGTAGTAGTATACCGGCTGCCCGCCGTTTACCATCATTACCTCTATCTTGTCGCTGAGCTTCGACTGGAGTATCTGCTGCATCTGCTCTGCATTCTCCTCTGTAACATCAGCGCCGTGTATCAGCGTTACATAGCTGGTATCGCCCTTTGTGAGCTTCTTTACCAGCTTGAGCGTAGCCTTGTTGATATCCTTCTCGGTGAAGGAGAGCTTGCCGTTATCAAGGGCAAGTATCTCGCCCTCCTTGATGGAGTGTCCCTCGAACTCGGAATCACGGGCAGCAAAGGTGATAAGTCCCGTAGAGACCTTCTCGAAGGCCTTTGTCATGTTCTTCCGGTTCTCTGCAAGCGAAAGCGAATCATCAAATGCCATCATTGCGGAGATGCCCTGAGGTATCGTCCTTGTCTGGAGCACGCATACATTCTTGTCCGTGAGCTTTACTGCCTGCTCTGCTGCCATGATGATGTTCTTGTTGTTCGGGAGGACGAATACGGTATTTGCCGGAGTCCTCAGTATCGCACGGAGGATATCATCCGTGGAAGGATTCATGGTCTGTCCGCCCTTGACTACGATATCCGCGCCAAGATCTGTGAACATAGCCTCAAGGCCGTGGCCTGCGGCAACTGCCACGAAGCCGAACTGCTTCTCGGGCTCTGCGGGAGAGAAGCCCGCCTCGAGCTGCTCTGCCTCCTTGACCTTGTTCTCGTGCTGGATACGCATATTCTCGATCTTCGGACGGGGATCGTTTATGAAGAAGCCGAACTCAAGGCCCTTCTGAAGCGCCTTGCCCGGGTTGTCCGTGTGTACGTGTACCTTGATTATCTTCTCATCATCAACTACCACTACGCAGTCTCCGATGGTCTCCAGATAGGCGCGGAGCTTGAAAGCATCCGGGCAGTCCTCGTTCTTCTGAAGCATGAACTCTGTGCAGTAGGTATAGGTTATCTCCGTGTCGTACTGACTGACAGCGGATTTGAAGGAATCCACCTGCTCCGTAACAGCGGGCTTTTCAGCAGGCTCGGCAACAGTGCCGCCGCATACGATATCCTTTATGGCTGTTATTATGATGGTGAAGCCCATACCGCCGGCATCAACAACGCCTGCCTTTTTCAGCTGCGGGAGCATATCTGTGGTCTTTGCAAGGACCTCCTCCGCCTCCTGACATATCTCAGTCCAGAATACCGTATCATCATTGGTGGAAAGGGATATCTCCTTAGCCTTCTCGGCTGTGCAGCGTGATACCGTGAGGATGGTGCCCTCCACAGGCTTCATGACTGCCTTGTAGGCCGCCTCAACGCCCAGGGCGAGAGCCTTTGCGAAGTCCTCCGGGCCTGCCTCGCTGTGTCCGGCAAGTCCCTTGGATATACCGCGGAATATAAGTGAAAGGATAACGCCGGAGTTTCCTCTTGCGCCCCTGAGGAGTGCAGATGCGGCAGCGGAAGCTACCTCGGAGATGGCGACATTATCCGGCATCATCTTCAGCTCCTGTATGGAGTTTCCGATGGTCATGGACATATTCGTACCCGTATCGCCGTCCGGCACGGGGTAAACATTCAGCTCGTCAACGTCTCTTTTTCTGTTATTTATAGTAATGGCGGCAGAGATAACTGCGTCTCTGAATAAAGCACCGTTTATCACTGTAAGACCTCCTGTTTAGTAATTCATATCATCGACGAACACGTTTATCTTGTGTACGTCCACACCCACGGCCTCTTCCACGATGAAGCTGACCTTATGGGTTATACTGTTAACGGCAGCGGAGATATTGGTGCCGTAGGTGACCTTGATATGCAGGTCGATAACGAGTCCGCCGTCCTTGTCGAAGCGGATCTTTACGCCCCTGCGCTTGAACATCCTGCCTCCGGTCATAGAGGAGACGGCAGAGCGGAAGGTGCTTACATTGCATACGTCGGCAACTCCGAAGCAGTCGCAGACCGCATGACGTACTATCTCAGTGATATAGTTCTCTGAAACGGATATTTTACCGATATGGTTCTCAACTGTTACCATACAGCTCACGCTCCCTCTTTTATTGATTTTCTGCATCAGAAATGCACTTACAGTTATTATAACACATTTGTTTTCGTTTTACAATAGTAACAGTGATTTTTTTAGATATAGACCGAATTTATAATTGAAGCGTTACGTTTCTCCTCAACATATAAGAAAGGGCGCAGTGATCGTGCGCCCTCCGGTAGTCCTTATTGTCTGTCATAATAACGTTTTCCTGAATCAGGCCGGAAATATGTACGGATATAGCCGTCTGTAGACAGCACCACAAATTCATTGGTCACTTCGATATAGAATACATAGTCGCCGTCCTCAGCCTCGGTCTTACTCAAAGCTTCCGGATTATTGATAACATCGCTCGCGCCTTTTTCGTACTCTTTCGCATTGGTATAACCGAATTCCGCTCCGAATTCCGCGCCATGCTTCTCCCAGTGCTGATTAAGCAGTTTCTCGCTGCGGAAATGGTATTCAACGTATTCCGGCGCCTGCCATTCTGTCGGTGGTTCTGTGGGAGTCTCTGTCGGTATCTCAGCCGGAACACCATCACCTGATATATAGTCAGTCAGACTTTTGTCTCCGCCGGTAGAGGCATAGGCAAAATAATCCAGTATCAGCGAAGCATCAGAAGAATCCGTCTGTCCGTCATCATTGACATCAGCGGCAGCTCGCATCTCCCCATCAAACGCCCCCTGCCGGCCGGTGGAAACGAGTGCATACTCACTCAGTACAAGGGAGGCATCGTTGGAATCGATCCTTCCGTCATTATCGACATCTCCTGCTGAAAAAGCGAATGCTGTAGGTATCGTCAGACAAATTACCGCTGACAAACCAAGAAACGGAAATAGTTTTCTGATGATCATAGTATCACTCCTGTCTTATTCATCCTTTATCTATGCGGTGGAGCAGCGCAGCTGCCTTCTGATATGATTATACCATAAATACCGTCATTTATCAACAGCCTTTTTCTCCTGTCATGATAAACAATCATCCCGTCATCCTAACCAGAACGACATCCCGTTTCTGAATTCAGAATTAATAAACTATCAGCGCTCCCCGCTCCTGATAAACCCGATCAGTTCCTCCAGATCGTCAAATTCGTCATAGTCACCCATTATGCCCTCGCGGTGATAGACTATCCCCTTCTTCTCGTTGCGCTCCAGACAGTCCAGAAGCTCCTCCGTGCCGTATCTCCTTGCAAACTCCGCAAAGGCCCGCGCCTTTATCTTGTCCTTGTAGAGTCCCTTCCGGCACTGTGCAGGCTCACATTCATAGCAGCCCGCTATGCCCTTTTCCATACCGCATCGCCTGTTCTCGCACCAGTCCGCATCCGGACACCATGACAGTTCCAGAAAACCGTCCCGCTTGCAGCCCTTGCATTTCACGTTCTCGCTGCACAGACAGCAGGCAAGTCCGCAGCGTGCTATACCTAAGTCACGTTTCATAGATGTACCTCCTTTTATTCGGTTATCTCAATAAGATTCCCCTCGACAGCCACGATGCAGCTCTCGTAATATCCGTCGCCGGTCGTCCTCGGGCCGCTCTTCACCTCATACCCGGCAAGGCGCAGCCGCTCTGTCAGCCTGTCTACCTCTTCCCGGCTGCCGACACTGAAGGCTATATGCGCATAGCCCATGCGGTCAGCGGAGCAGTCAGAGGCGGCAACATCAGCCCTGTTCATCAGTTCAAGCCTTGGGCCGCTGCCGAAGCTGATGAAATAGGAACGGAAGCCGGTATTCCTGTTGTGATAGCCGGAATTTGATACTCCGCCCAGGTATCCCGTGAAGAAATCCCGTGCGGCTTCAAGGTCGCTTACATACATTGCAATGTGTTCTATAATCATAGCTGCCTCCATGCCTGAATGTTATATATATTTATTATACTATATCTCCGCGGAATAATCAAGCTGCACCGACCTCAGTTCACTGCCGCAGCAGGACTCAGCCTGTCAAAAAGACAGTTCCATCCTTATACCCGGACGGCCGGGATTCCAAAGGCTGAAGGTCAGCATAAAACGATCCTCGTCTTCCGTATGCATCAGATCAGACACAACAAAAGTACGAGGCTCCTTTGTAATCCACGAACATATAAGATTTAACAAATACCTTGACAGCATGAACAGCCGGATGATATAATGAAAAAAACAGGAGGTGCAGTTAATCATGTCAGATAAGCTGTCTAAAACAATATCTTTTTTACTGGCCGCAACAACGGCGCTCCTTGTCACTGCCTGCAGCAGCACTCAGAACATTCCGGATGATCCGTTCTCTTCCGTCACGCTCACTGAGGAACAGAGGTCATGGTCAAATCAGGAAGACAAGTATGCCGGGCTTCTTGATACCTACGGAAAACAGAAATGCAGCGGCGTTATAGCAGTTGCAACGGACAAAGACCTTGTCTATCTGTATTGCGAGGATGATGTCGAAAAGGACGGAACAACACCTGTATCACAGGATACCGTTTTCGATATCGCATCTATGAGCAAGGTGTTCACGGCTGTTTCCATCCTGCAGCTTGCCGAAAAAGGGAAACTCAGTATTGATGACACCCTTGATAAGTATTTCCCCGAATACGAAACAGGCAGGAACATTACTCTTTACAATCTTCTGCACATGAATTCCGGCATTTCGGATTACCTGAATAATCCCGATCCCTTCTGGAATATTTCCGGTGAAGATGCAGCGAACAAGCAGCTGAGCGATATCTATCTGGATAAGACGACTGATGATGAATTCCTGGCGGCACTGTATCAGGCACCGCTGGAATCTGAACCGGGCTCAAAGTACAGTTACAGCAACACCAATTACCGCCTGCTTGCAATGATCATTGAACAGATCACAGGGGAAAAATACTGCAACTATGTAAAGAAAAACATCTTTGACAAATGCGGTATGACAAAGACTTCCTCAATGGCGACGGGTGATCTGACTTATGCGCCCCGGGGCTTTGAGGAACTTGTGGAATACGGATTCTGCAGCGAGGACGGTTATCCTGCGTGCCCGAATAATTCCAGAGGAGACGGCGGCATCCATTCCTGTCTGACAGATATGGTAGCCTTTGACCGTGCATTGTTCGGCGGAAAGCTGCTCAATGAGAAGTCCATGGAGATCCTGCTGAAAGAAGATAACGGCTATTGCTGCGGACTGAAAAAAGAAGCAAGCGGCTATGCCCATGACGGCTCGTCCCTGACTTGCATGGGAAATAATAAGATCATCGAATCCGGGGAATTCGGACACGTTTATGTCATCAGACTCGAACGTACAGGCTCGGTTCAACCGGCGGAAGGTGAGCTGCCCGATCCGATGGCCGGTACCAACTATACCAAAGGCATCTGGGAAAATGGCTGCTATACCAATGAATATGCAGGAATCAGACTGGAACTATCTGATGAATACGAGCAGGTCGGTGAGGCAATGCTGAATAACAACGTTCCCAATATTCTTGCAGACTGCACCGAGGAAAAGGACTGGAATCGTGAAGCTGCAACGAAATGGGATTGCTTTGTTTACAGTATGGATACTGATATTCACGATAATATTTCTATTATGTATGTCAATACGGAGCTTGCTGCCACGGATACAGCGGACTATACGGAAGACAACTATCTGGATGATCGTATAGCATTCAGCGAATTTACCGAGGGGGACGGATGGTCTGTTGGTGAAAGGAAAACAGTGCTGCTGGGCGGTAAAGAATATGTGAGACAAATCGTTTCAGGATATGACAGTTTTTCTTCGCTGAACATGACAAATATCACATACGCAAGAAAAATTGACGACAATCTGATGGCAGTCATTATTATTTCTGCTTTCTATGACAATGCTTCTCCCGAGGACTACGAGAAACTATTCATGTAATACCAGGTAAAGTAAGCTTTGCCTGGGTGTAAAATAAACAGGCACATTCCTGCATAGTGAATGTGCCTGTTTATCGTTATTTTATTGTGTATGTGTTACAATATAGATATGGCTTAATGCGCGGAATAAAAATCGCGCTCCACAAGAAGTGAAACGCGAATATGCCTGCGGGGGCTCCCCGCTGGAGCTTGTGACGGGACTCGAACCTGCGACCATGGGCTGTTCATAAAGAGACGTTTTATGGTCTTCTGAAACGGTGTAGTACCGCTGTTTTTGTTATCCGAGCAAGTCCTTTGCTCTCTTTTGTATCTGTTTCTCGATCAGTCTGAGCCGCTTGTTGTCAAGATTATATCTTGAATGACGCTTAAAGCGGAAATCAAGCAGTCTGCGAAGCCCGTCCCTGTGTCTGCTGTTCAGTACATTCTTAGCAGTACCGATAAAATCATCGTATACACAAGGCACAAGCGTATCTGAGTATTCGCTGAGGGTATTATCCGAAACAAGGTCATCCCTGCCTGCAAGATTGAAAAGCGAGTTCCCATGATCGAACAGCGGTGCAGGAGCGGCTATCTTATTCGTGCGATTATCGACCAAGAATCCGAAATTACCGAAGTGTCTGTCTACGTTGCATATTACTGCATCAAACACAAGCATATCGTCAAGTGCATTCGTGAAATTCTCACCCAGTGCAGAATAATACTCCCTGACCGCTTTCATACCGCCCTTGGTGACAAGTCTGCCGACCGGTATAAATGAATAGTCCTTGCTTGTAAAAAGTTCACAGGTGGAACACAGCTCTCCCTGCCATTTTGACATTCCATAGGATATAGCGTTAATACCGAGGGCTTCTGCTATCTGAGCTGCGTAATACTCCGAATACGGTTCGTTACCTGTATTTGAAGCGCCGCTCGTTCCGCCTTTGTAGAGTCTGATAGCGCCGTTTTCTCTACGCCAGCATTTGGGAAGCATACCGTTTGTGGTGAACTCAGGACATGACGCCAGCGAAGTCCTAACCGAACTTCCATATCCTGTAAACGCAATAAGGCCGAGAACTCTGCTAAACCTGTTATCATAAAGGTTGTATTCCGCAAAACTGCCGTTAAAACCTTCTTCTACTACCCAATAGCAATCGTTAAGGGAAAGACCTTTTGACACACTGAGTATGCTCATGGGGCGATTGAGGTTTAGTCCGCACTTGCTGAGAAAGTTGTGAACATAAGCACGGTTCTTAGGGATAGTTCTGTGCCTCAGCCAGCGTGAAACGCTATCACCGTCTACGGTCATATCAAGAGGCAGCAATACCTTGTTTTCTTCGTTTACCCAGAGAATCTCAATCTCAGGCGAACTTGTATCCTCGGTCGCTGTGAACCTCATTAGCACAGTGTCAAAGTGCCTCAGTTCATAGGTCATATTACCGCCTCCCTTCGTAGTGTTATAGATATTATATCATACATCTTGCGAAATATCAAGACACATAGTACAATTGTATATTACGCTGCAAGTTCAGGGTTACAGGCTCTGCTTCGGAGTTTGCCTATAAATCGATAGAATATCTCAATCTGCTGATAGATATGTCCGTCATCACCTTTCTCTTTATGATGAACAACTATCTTGTCAATAAGCTCATTGAGTATTGCAGCATCAAGCTCCTTCACAACCGTATATCTGCGGATAACATTGATGAACTTATCTGCTGATGATGCATTTGCCTTTGCTTCTTCCATTCGCATCCTTAGCTCGGGCAGCACTTGACGAAGGCTTTCCTGTTCGTTCTCATACGCTGTGGACATTGTTTCGTATCTGCTATCAGGTATTTTGCCGAGAACACTGTCTTCATAAAGACGACTAATTATAATATCGAGTTCTTCAAGGCGTTTCTGTTTGATTTCGTATTCTTTTTTCAGTTCCTCAGCCTTGCGTTCCGATTCGTCATTGTATCTGCTGTCAAGAAATTTTTGAAAGCTATTGGTGTTTTTATGGTATTCTGACAGAAGTCGCTGTATATCCGCCAGTACGAGCGTATACAGAACATCGTAGGTGATGTAATGCGAAGAACAGTATTCCTTGCCGTGTGTTTTGTACATCCAGCAGGAATAAGTTCCGTGATATGTGCCATCGCTTCTTTTTTTCTGCGAGTAGGTGAGCGCATGACCGCAGTCTGCACAGTATAGCAGCCCAGCAAACATCTGTACCTCACCTGAACCGGCAGGTCGATGCTTTGCTTTCATTATCCTATGCACCGCATCCCACAGTTCCTGTGAAATTATCGCTTCATGACAGTTCTCAACGACTATCCAGTCCTCACGGGGGTTTTTGGTTTTTTGTTTGCTTTTCATTGACTTGATACGCTGCTTGCCATAGACGAGCTTGCCAAGATAAACTTCGTTTTCAAGTATTACACGAATCGATGTTACGTGCCAGTCGAACTCCTTTCGCCAGTAATCCGACTTGAAGTAATCGGGATTATGAAGATTGAAGTAGGCTATCGGCGTCAGAACTTTTTCTTCACGGAACAGTTTCGCCATTTTGTTGTAGCCATAACCCTGAGCAAACAACCTGAATATTCTTCTCACTGTTTCTGCTGCAGGTTCATCGATCACAAGATGATGTCTGTCGTTCGGATCAAGCTTGTAGCCGAACGGAGGCTTTGAACCGATGTACTGTCCTGCACGAGCTTTGGCTTTCTTTGCAGCCTTAGTCTTCTGTGATACATCACGGGCATACATTTCATTTATGACATTTTTCATCGGGAACATCAGATCATCACTGTTATTGAGCGAGTCATAATTGTCATCTGTCGCAATGAAACGTACTCCGCAATCCTTGAACTCTTCAACGTAAGCACCTACCTCAATGTAGTTTCTTCCGAAACGTGACAGGTCTTTCACGATGACGAGGTTAATCCTGTTGTTTTTGATATCTGCATACATTTTCTGGAACGACGGTCGGTTGAAGTTTGTACCCGATGCTCCGTCATCACAGTAGAAGGTATACTCTGTAATTGCGTGGTCTTTACAGTACTGCTCGAGCATAATTTTCTGCGTTTCGATGCTGACACTTCCGCCATAGTTTCCGTCGTCAACTGAAAGCCTGCAATAGAGCGCTGCGCTGTAATGCTGCTGTTTATCCATATAAACTCCTTTCCGAGCAGCCGGACGCACTTCCTTACGCAACTATTATATCACTTTTCTCTGCGTATTTCCAGCGTTTCCGGCTGCTTTCCATATTTTTGTCGGAATCGATAAAACCCGCTCTGTGATTTGTAGGATTCCCACTAACCGAGTGCTATACCTTCAGTTTCATCATTTGTATCTGTTTCAAGTTTCCTGAGCATCAGTTCACCGAGTGCCTGTTCAATATCTATCTTATCCTCGTACGCTGACCATACTCTGTACGTTACACCATCTATGTTCACATCATTATATTCTGATGCAACTACTTCAGGATCCGATCTGCAAAGTATCCTTTCAGCGACCTTATTTGTTTTGTATGGTATATCAATCATGAAGTACAAGCACCCGTTATATAAAAACTCCAAATATTATCACAACCTTTCTCTTTTTGCCGCAACTCCGAAATATCGGCCTATAATAGCGACTCATCCTGAATGCGACCCCTGATTTTTGTTTTGCTGAAAAATCCGACCCCGATATATAATATTTGCTTTTTGTCGATATACGGTCGGCTTTGCCGTCCGTTGTGAACGCTGCGACCACGCAGCTTTATCTTGCAACACTTTGCTCTCAGATACTACTGTGCCGGGTTTCGTTTCTATGCCTTGATATCTGCCCTGTACGGCGTTCTGCGTTGTTGTCTGTAAAATAACTGCTCCAACAAAACTGTCGGGCAGATACGGTCGTCTGTTGGACTGTTTTCGTGTCAGTAAACATCAGCGTGACAGTAACTTTACTGACATTGTTTTCTACTGACGCACTTCTCAGATGAACCTATATAGATGTTTCTGAGCTTTTAAGCAGCTTTGGTGTGACAGTAGAAGTGTTGTTATTTCTACTGACGCTACTGTCACGCTCAACGGCATAATCAAGAAATATCCTTCTGCCTGAGTGGGTGCGCCGGTATTCAAATTCTATCCCGAAGCGCTTCAGTTCATATCCGTTTTGTACCAAACCACGTGTAACTCTGTTCGGGAAGAATTCTTCGCCGGTAGTTTGGTTGAGTGTATTTGTCAGTTCAGTTGGTGTTCCCTCAAAGTGCAGACGAACAGTTATGAAAGCGTAAACAGCAGAGAGAAGAAGGTCATCACGACTTTTGGGCGGCGGTGGTTCATCCTCAACTATCCATCGCATGACATCAGTATCAAAGTGGATTTTTATAGCTGTGTTTTCAATATCACGCCCGACACAGTATAAAGTACCGTTTCGTGAGCCACGCTTTTTTTCAACAAGAACAAAGCTTCCGTCAGCACATCCTGTCAGTCCCGAACTTCCTGATACCATATTAAACGGATCGCTGTCTGCGTGCTTGCGATTATGATGAATCAGTACTATCGATATTCTGAGCCGATATGCAAGCTGTTTAAGAGCAGTCATATCCCTGTAGTCAGTACCATAACTTGATTCCACATCACTTCGCACAAGCTGCATAACATCTATCATAACAAGTTTCAGATCAGTATGCGAATTATAGAAATTCTCGATCTGTTCTTCCAATCCATCACCGATCCTGTCTGATGTCACAGCAAAGTGAAGGTGTTCGGTAGGTTCTGCTGACATCCTGAACAGTCTGTCCTGCACTCTTGTAAAGTTATCTTCAAGGCATAGGTAAAGTGCGGTTCCCTGTATAGTACTGCGCTTGATCACTTCACAGCCGGTAGCGATACTAAGACACATATCCAGTGCCAGCCATGACTTACCGATTTTCTGAGCACCCGAGAGTATGTACAGTCCCTGTGCAAGCAGTCCGTCTATTATATACTCTGTCGGCTTGAATACTGTTGCTAATATTTCTTCTGCTGTTTTTGTTTGAAGAGTGTTTTCCATAATACTTCCTCCTTTCTTTCATTCTGAGCTCTGAATTCACTATATCACCTCCTGACCGAACCAATACTTAGTTTAAAAGGGAAAATCAGCTTCTACACCAGTTGTACATCAGGGTACAGCAATACCTGTTTCAATGTTAAATCGCATATCTTTTCTTAACGACACAAAGATACAGATATCGTTTCTTCTGATCAGTGTGTGAGTTTCTCCCTTGTAATATAGCCCATTGAAAAAGGTATTCTCACCAATAATTAATAAAAGTTTTGAGTAGCGCACAATTTTACAGAACCGATATCAGGGATGAATTGTGATTATTTTCCAGCTTTGATTGGTGTAGCAACTATCATACAAATGAAGATAGCTGTTACACCTCCACGGCTAACGAAAGCTGAACACGTATAAAAATCGACTCCGGTTCTGTTGTAAACTGAGAGGCTTTTGATAATTAAAGAAGTCATTACTCGCTTGCTATGATTTTTATCGTTGGTACTATATCGAAGGACTCAACAATACTGTTTCTGTTTATATCTGCCAATTGCGCTTGTGCTTACATATCTGTTGAGGAAAGATTTTTGGAGTACACCTCATCTCTTGTTGGGAGGTTATGTATTCTCAGATGTACTTGATACAGTTGCCTGCGGAATAGTTCGTGAACTTACTCATATACCGCAAGCATTCCTTGTAGCTGTCAGACTCGAAAACAGCCTTAACGCCGTCATCGATTTTTTGAAATAGGTTCTGCATTTCCTCACGCTTCTCAGCCTTATATTCAGCTTTCTGCTGCGGCGTGAGCTTTTTCTTCCATGCCGTATTATCGACCTCCTTAAAATAGGATGTATATGTAAAAAGCTGACTTTGAATATATCAAAGTCAGCCTATTATTTACTATTAAAACATAAAAGCTACGCTAATTCTTAATGTCATTGAGCTAACCGAAAAAGGAAAGAAAATTCAGGAGTATGATGGGGAAGCCTCATTCTCCTGATGCTGTATAATATGAATTAATGTACGACGAAAAGACAGATCAAAAATCTGCTCAAAAATAGATATTGACATACTTTAAGAATTATGATAACCTGTAATTGAAACTGAAAGAAGAATGGCAACGAATTTTTCTAGGAGCGTTTCGGTCAGGTCTAACAGGACATCTATATCTTGCTATCAGCTTTTCTAAACGTGATTGACTAACTTTACTCAGACTATCACGGTAGATCTTATCATGGCCATTCAGATCATAATTATTTAGAAACTGTAAAGGGTACTAGAAAGCATGCCGGGAGAGAAGATTCATTTTGTTTCGTGTCAGAAGAATATATAAAAAGATATTTAAGAATAGAAAAAACTTAAAAAGGTTCTGTATCGAGTGAAAGAGAATTGACCATATTATGAAGCCATTGTCGCTGATTGTTGGAGGAATTAAAATGATATTTGTAGATGATGAAGTGCGAGAAATCCTAAGCAGATTACCATCAGAATGCCCCTATATTGACTATAAAGTATCCCCTTATAAGCCAACGCAAAAGCATTCTTTTCTGCGAGATGTTATAGCTATGCTCAACAGCGAGGCTGCAATAGGCAAAGAGAAATTCATTATTGTTGGCGTCTCAGATTCTCACCATCTAGTTGGTATTGAACCAGAACAGTGGGAAGATGATAACGAATGGCAAAATATCATTGATCATATTGTCCCAAGACCAGATGTAAGAACAGGAACTGTTGAATTTAATAACAAGCTATTTGGATTCATTTATATTTCCAACAATAACACCGAATGGGTTTATGAAGTGTCGAAAACACTTATTAGTAGTAAAGAGGATAGAGCATCAGAAAAAAACATCACAGCCAAAGGACAAGCGTTTACACGAGTTGGTAGCAGAAATGATATTTTGACAGAAGTCGGTAGACGTCATCTGCTTGAAAAAAAGATTCAGCCTATAACTCAAATACAACAGGGATTAGTCGAGCAAAATAATAACAATGTGTTTGTAATAGCTGCATTGCTTGGGTCATGGAATGAAAAATCAGTTGCCGATTTACAAGAAGCGGACAATATCTTTGGCGAACATTCCTCTAAATTTACGGACGAAATACGAAAGCTGTATTTGAACTCACACGGAGTTATATCGTATTCTAATGGCGTTTGGAGGATGACCAATCATTCAGAGTTCCTTATAAAGCAAGCTAATAAAGTTTTTGATACGCATATTGAGATCTTCTTTGACATATTAAAAAGAAGCTTTTCTGTTATTGACTCAAAATATGATTACCCAACCGATAAGCGATATGCTGCCACGATAACAAGAAAGAATTCGGTTTATGAATTATCAAAATCTCTATGTAAGGGCGTTGCGGAAACCTTAGCAATACTTGGAAATAATATAGATTCATTTGTGAATTGCTCAAAAAACAAGATAAGAAATCTTATTTATAAGTTTGAACGAGACTATTTTTCAACGACGAACTGGAAAGTTTTTGCCTCTACTGCTGAATATTTTCAATATCTTGGAGAAGCATGCCCCGATGTTTTTCTGAGTGAAATTATTAAATTGACCAATAAAGGCGACAACGCATTTTTACAGTTTTTGCAAGAAAAGGAGTCATTGGTAGGTGCTACAGAATATGGCTATCAATTATCTTGGGTAATTGCAAATCTTGCCATGCATGAGCGCTATTTCTCAAATGCAATGACTGCTTTACTGCAATTAGCACAAATTAGAGAATCCTTTTTAGACTCCTTAGTTGGAATCGTATTACCTTGGTATCCTCAAACACACGCTTCATTAGATGTTAGAGTTGGTGTATTTATTGGTTTAGCTGAAGAAAACCCAGAATTAACATGGAAAGCATTGATGAAATTGATGCCTAATGCTACAACCACCGGTAGTCCAATAACAAAGCCTAATTATCTTAAAGTAAAAGACTTTCCTGAAAAGGTTAGTATGAAAGACTATATTGAGGCCTCTGTCGGATATATCAATATAGCAATAGATATGATTGGTTCTAATGTGTATAGAATGTGTGACATGATTCAGGTTATTGATGATGTTCCTAAAGACATACAAAGTAAAATACTGGATTCTATCAGCAAACAAGCTCAGATTCTTACAATTCAGCAGACAGAATTACTATGGAATTGTGTGAAGGATTTTACGCATCGTCATCGAAAATACTGTGATGCAAAATGGTCTTTATCGGAAGAAAGACTACGTCAGGTTGATGAATTCGCTATAGCCCTCTTGCCTAATTGTGAGCATGCATTTTTACTTAGAATGTTTAGAAAAGACCAGTACTCCTTAATTGATGGAACAGGATCCTTTTTTGAAAAGGAACAGTACCTAAAAAAACAGCAAACTGAATTAGCTGAACAGAAGTATATTGCAGAAGGAATAATAGGACTTTTATCTTTATCCGATGAAATTGAAAACAAAGTACTCTTGGGAATATGTACTGCTGTATTTATAAGCGATGATGATATTAAATATGTTATCTCGCATAGTAACAGCATAAATGAAGATCAGTTCTTAAATGGAATTATTAGTGGAATTGACTTTGATCGAGCCAAATACATAATAGAGTCTTTTTCGGATACGATTAAGGCACAGATCATCTCTAAACTAGCATTAACCGACGAGAGCGTTCAATATATTCTGAAGCTTGAAGGAAATGCTCAGAACCTTTTTTGGAAAACAACCGAAGTTTGGGGATTTGCTGACAATAGTATACAGATTGCTGAGAAAGCAATCCGAGCACTAAATTATGTTCATAGGACTGATAAGAGTATTTCCATCATCTATTTCTATATTGAAAATAGAAGAGAAGAAATTGAAATTAGTTTAATAATTGATACGTTACAACTTAATGCCCAAGTGGCAGATGAAAACAGCCATAATATCTTTTATATTCAGAATATAATCAAATGGCTACAGGAACTAAAGATTGATAAAGGTGCAATGATATCTATTGAGCGGAAGTATATTGCACTTCTTCGTTCGTCCGAAGGATTTCCTCCTGTTTATATCTGGAACGAACTATCTTCAAATCCACATTTTTATATTGATGTTTTGAGAATGATGTGCGGAAAAGATGATAGTTTGGAAGGAACAGAAGAAGAGAAGTCTATAATGAAACAACAGTGTTTTTCATTAATGTTCAGTTGGAAACAAACTCCAGGAATAGATATCAATGGCGCTTTTCATGCGGATGTTTTGAAACAATGGATGGATGTTGTGGTTGAAGAAAGTGAAAAATATGAAATTGATGATGTTGCATTAAGTTATTTTGGAAAAGCTTGCTTTTATGCTCCAGCTGACGAGGATGGCTTTTTCATAAATAAAACGGTAGCAAAATATCTTCAAAATGACAAAAGTGGACATGCATTATCCGGATATTATACTGAATCATTTAATTCTCGAGGTGTTTATTCGGTTGATCCGACTGGCAAGACCGAGTTTTCCATCGAGAGGGAATACAGAAGTAAAGCACAAGCAGCAGATGCTTGTGGTATGATTCGCTTCGCATCAACGTTAAGATCCATTGCTGATACTTACCACGAAGAAGGTGAAGAAAATATAAGGGAACACAAGTTTCTTTCTGAACAATAAGATAAAGGCCGAAATCCAAATCGGCTAGGCACGGAAAGTGCATCATAATCATACGTGTTTACATCTTTCAGCAACACATCAAACTTCATAGGAATGCCGATCGAGTTTATACCTGTTTCCTATATTCAGCAGGTGACGACTTCCACATCGTAATTATATGAGGTTTTCACCCAGCCGAAAACGTCGATAAAAACGCTTGTATCCATTGTTTCAACTCCTTTTGCAAGTAAAAGAAGTTCTTGTATACACCGTCACCTCAGAGCCATCTGCATGGACTCCAAGAGCCACTTTCACGTAGTAAAGAACCATATGTGAAACGAGACCATTTCACGCTGCGTCCGTTCGCATTTATTCCACAGTCCACTTGACAGCAAGCCTCTATGAGCGCGGTAGTCCGGCAGTCACGAGGGCTGCTGCCTGGCCACCAGCCTACATCACTCGTGCTCACTGTCAAGCGGCTTTTGCGGCATAAAAACTCACTCCGTTATTCAGATTATCGAGGTGGCTCTCGTGTCCGGCAGGGTGGCTCGCAAACAGCGGCATACTGGATCTGAAATAACGTGCAGGCGTATCTCACGCTCCGGCATATACAGTTCTTCCGTATTTCGTTTCTCTCTCTCGTTTCAGCTTACAGCTGATATCGTCGTAATAAATCATCTACTTGGTCATATTGTTGTCGATACAAGATATTTTCGTCTGTAACGAAGTAAGAGTAAAATATTCCGCGTCTTCCCTCCCGCTGTCCAATGATGTATAATATACTACAATGTCAAACAGCCATTAAGTAACCCCACACGATAAGCAGAATCAAATTCGATATTTTAAAGATATGAAAAGCAGAGCAGCCTATGTCGAAA
>CAMKMD010000018.1 GCA_946413815.1 uncultured Ruminococcus sp. | reverse complement strand
CTTGACCTGACCAAAGGGGCGTGCCCCTTTGGAATCCCAAACGTTTGGTTTTATCGCTGAAACCACCTTTTTTGACAGACTGGCCCGGGCAGATTATCCTGCCCGGTTATTATATGAAGAAACGGCTGTCTCCCTTTGTCCGGGGAGACAGCCGTTTGTTTTATTCCTTTGTCCCGTCAAGCAGGATGAGCCATTTGTATTCGGGAATGTATGTATATACTGCGAGACGCTTGCCGGTATCGTCCTTGTAGGTTATGCTGCCTCTGGCAGCAACGCCGGCGGCTTTCAGAGTGTCACACAGCTCTGACAGTTCGTAATTGTCAAGGGTGAACTCTGCAAGGTTATGTTCTTTCATTTTGTAGCAGGTATAGTCACGGGCGTTTATGACTGTGTAGAAAAGGCGGCCCACGCCGTCAACTTGTGGGACGTTGTAGTCATCTACAAAGGCAGTTGCCCACAGCCGGGTAGACTCCGGCGGCTTATAATCAGAACCGCCGACCCATTCATGGAGCTTTGCGACACGCTCTTCCATATAGCCGGTCATGGTCCTTACTGTTGCATTCTGCGGGAGAGGCAGCCTGTCCCGGAATACAAAGATGACTGCGGCAAGCAGCATAAGGCTCAGCAGGGCGATAAGCAGCCGCATGGGTGCTATGGTGCGCTTTTTCGCTTCATTGTATTCGACGTCGATTATCTGCGGGCCTTCGGCTTCGTCAGCCGGTGAATAGACAGCGGGCTTGCTGTATGCAGCGGCAACCGCTGGTGACAGGCGTTCAGAGCCTGCGCTTCGGCCGGTGTATCCCATATCCGTACCTCCTTCATCCTTCTGCATTATGGTGCAGCATGATGCTGCGGCATTTTCTAAACTAATGATAACACATGGCTGCCCTGATGTCAATGCAACTTACCCCCTCAGAAACGCATCTTATCTGCGGGAAAATGCAGGTTGCTCATGAAGCGGCCTCACTTTACTGAATATGCAAAGGCTGTTCTTGACATCGGCCGGATTGTGTTGTATAATTTAATTAAAACTGCATTGCGGCTGACTGCTGTGATACAGATGTAAAATCAGGGAGGCGTAAAGGATGAAAATAACAGATCTTAAAAAACGGATAGGGGCGCTCGCAGCTGCGGCTGCTGTCATGTGTACTGTACCGGTATATGCTGGGGCGGAGGAGAATGCTGCCCTGTATGAGGAACTCAGCGGACAGGGCGAAAGGGCGGAGCTGCCGGAGGGATGGCTGCTCTGGCACAGCTACAGCGATTATTCCGCACTTGACAGCAGGCTTTATCTGCGCTCGCCTGAGGGTACGGCTGCGGAGATAACGGGGAACTTCATCCATGCTATGAACGGCAGCTTTGGCTCTGACCCCGGAACCTTCACATTTATGGCCATAGACGAAGCCGCCGACGAATGGGATATCTTTCTTTATCGGGACGGTGTGATCACCAACCTTACGGAGCGCAGCGGGTACCGCAATGAAGACCCGAAATTCTCGCCGGACGGTAAGACCATAGTCTTCAAGCGCGGACACTGGGACAGAAATATTGACGGATTCTCTTATGACCTTGCCATGTTCGATACTGAGACGATGGAGATCACGATGCTGACCGATGCCCCCGGAGAGGAGGCTATGCCCTGCTTTTCGGATGACGGGGAGTATGTATACTATGCAGGTTACAGCGAAGGCAGGGGATCCATATACCGGCTCGGCATCAGTTCCGGCAGCAGGGAAACGATCTTCAGCGAGGAGAATGTGAACGCCTACTATCCCATAGTATGCGGAGATGATCTTTATTTCACGAAATGGTATTCGGCGGATGATCACAGTGATCAGCTCATGAAATGGGATGGCGAGACCCTTACTGCCATGCCCTTCGATTCAGAAAGCTATGACTGCTCGGATGCCTGCCCCATCGGCGTGGAAGGTATGATATTCAGCTCCACAATGGAAGGCGGTTACGACCTTTATTATTATGACGGCAGCACGGTCTCTGCCCTTACTGAGCTGAACACCGGCAGCAATGAGTTGGGTGCGGCCTTCTTTCCTTATGCGGAAGAGAGCGTCAGGGGAGATGTGAATGCGGACGGTGCGCTCGGTTCAGCGGATCTTGTGCTTCTGCACAGATGGCTGCTGGGAGTGCCGGAGACGGAGCTGACAGCACCGGAGAATGCGGAGCTCAGCGGTGACGGGGTGATCGACGCATACGATCTGTGCTTCCTGCGCAGACTTTTCGCAGAGTGAGGAGGTGTATGCACAATGCCGCTTACTATAGTCAGGAATGATATTACCAGGATGGAATGCGATGCCATAGTAAACGCAGCAAACACAAGCCTTCTCGGTGGAGGCGGAGTTGACGGGGCGATACACCGTGCGGCAGGACCGGAGCTGCTTGAGTAGTGCCGCACTCTTGGCGGCTGTGAGACCGGAAAGGCAAAGATAACGAAGGGGTACAGGCTGCCGGCGAAGTTCGTCATACACACTGTGGGGCCGGTATGGAACGGCGGGAACAGCGGGGAGAGGGAGCAGCTGCGCTCCTGTTACCGTGAGAGCCTTGCGCTCGCCGCTGAGTATGGCTGTGAGACTGTTGCCTTTCCGCTTATCTCGGCGGGAGTATACGGCTATCCCAGGGCGGAGGCTCTGCGTGTGGCAGCGGATGTCTGCATGGAGTTCCTGCAGGACCATGACATGATGATTTATATTGTCATATTTGACAGTGCCGCACTTGCTGTAAGTGAGAAGCTGTTTTCGGATGTGCGCAGATACATCGATGACAACTACGTGAAGGCGAACAGCGACAGTGAGAGCTTCAGAAGACGCAGGATGATGGGCAACGCTGTGCCCATGAAAAGGGAGGACTCTGCCTGCCTGCTGATGCCTATGGAGGCGGAGATCTGCGAGGAGAGCTCAGTGCCTGCTGATCTTGAAAGAGCGATAGCACAGATAGACGAGAGCTTCTCCCAGATGCTGCTGAGAAAGATCGATGAAAAGGGCATGACTGACTCGCAGTGCTACAAGAAGGCGAATATCGACCGTAAGCTCTTCTCGAAGATACGGAGCGATCCCGGCTACAGGCCGAAGAAGATCACCGTCATTGCCTTTGCGGCTGCCCTTGAGCTGACCATAGATGAGACAAGGGATATGCTGATGAAGGCGGGCTTTGCACTCTCCCGCAGCAGCAAGTTCGATATCATTGTCGAGTATCTTATTACGAACAGGATATATGATATCTTTGAGATGAACGAGGTGCTGTTTTCCTTTGATCAGCCGCTTATCGGGGGATGATGCGTATCCTGCGGACGGTCTCAGGCCGTCCGCTTTTTTGCGGAGAAATGTCGCCTTTCAGGCGCCCTTTTTCCTATCCGGATATGGTATGATATAGTCACAGGAACAAACCACATACCATTTTTACGGAGGGATCAACATGAAAAACAACATTACTGAGCTGGTATTCATTCTCGACAGGAGCGGTTCCATGAGCGGGCTGGAGGCAGACACCATAGGCGGCTTCAATTCCATGATCGGGAAGCAGAAGAAGGAGGAAGGGGAGTGCTATGTATCCACAGTGCTCTTCGACAACGTGAGCGAGGTCATCCACGACCGTGTCAGACTCTCAGAGATACGCCCTATGACGGAAAAGGACTACTACGTCCGCAGCTGCACTGCTCTGCTTGATGCGATAGGTGACGCTGTCAAGCACATCGGGAACATCCATAAGTATGCACGCCCCGAGGATGTGCCGGAGCATACCATGTTCATCATCACTACCGACGGCATGGAGAATGCGAGCCGGAAATACGGATATGACGAGATAAAGAAGCTCATTGAGAGACAGAAGAAAAAGTACGGCTGGGAGTTTCTCTTCATAGGTGCCAATATAGATGCCGTCGAGGTCGCCGGCAGAGTGGGCATCTCAGCTGAGAGGACGGCCAACTATGCAGCGGACAGCAAAGGCACCGGAGTTGTCTTCGATTCTATATGCGCCCCCATCAGCGCCATCCGCAAAAATGCAGATATAGACAGGGAATGGGCTGAGGCTATCGAGATGGATATGGAAAGCAGGAGCAAAGACTGAGAAATAAAAAAGGAAAGACTTTAAAGTCTTTCCTTTTTTGTATATCTTAGAAGAACAGGCCTTTTATCTGTAGATATCCTCCGCACCCTTGTCTGCGAAGAGCCCTTTTTCTATCATAAGCGCTGCGAGCTGCTTTACATCATCGTCGGGGAGACAGGTGCAGGTCTCGCCGTATGTGCACAGCAGGAGCCGCTGCGGTTCTGAGCCGGAGCTTCGGCAGTAGATGTAGAGTGCGTCGTGTCCGTAGTCCGCGACTGAATAGGGCAGCCTTTCCGGCTTCATGTCTGCATACTTTTCAGCGTTGCTGCTCACCTTTTCAATAAGGGTTAGTATCTCTTCCATGCCGGCAAGGTCTTCGGTGTCGAAGGTCACTATCCTGTCGTAGCTTTCAAGGCCTGCTGCTGTCATGTGGCTCCGTCTTTCGTCAGCCATCATAAGGATGACGGGCTCCGGCTTCAGGCTTTCTGCAAGTGCCTTCCGCATAAGACACAGGTCAAAGGTATCTATCATGTTATCGTTGCAGAGGTCGCAGGCCTTCCAGTTTTTCAGCTCTGCATCCGGCATCCCGAGAAGCCATTTTTCAAGAGTCACCAGGTCGGCTGTGCTGAAGCTGCCGTCGCCGTTGGCATCTCCCGACAGGTCAGGCCTTACTCTGTACTCTATATCATAGGCGTTGTTGTTGACTATGGTTATAGTTATATGTTCGTCTGCGTTTACATTGGAAGTGCCTTTTCTGGGTATCGTCCAGCCGTCCGGCGGGACGAGTCTGAAACCGAGGGCATCGGCAATGACGGGCAAGGTATCGGTATAATTGCTGCATAGCTCCGGTACCACGCAGGGATTGGATTTAAGGGCTGCGAGGAGAGTCGTGCTGTCGGTGACGCTCGCTCTTCTGTGTATGGCGAATCCGGTATCTGCATCAAGTATTACGGGCTCGCCTGTATCGAAGTCGCTTATCCTTATCCTTGCATCCCCCTCTGCAAGAGAGGGCTTCGTAAGGGCAGCATCCTCATAGCTTGCGGCATAGCTGTATCTGGGTATGCTGTCGGGGTGGTTGATATCGACTACATCCCAGCGGACTTCCACCGGTCCTTCAGAGACTGCTTCATATACATATACCTCCGCTTTCCCGGAATAACCGGTCATACCCGGCTGCGTTACCTGGGTTCTGGCGGAGCAGTCAAGCCTTGCAGTCAGCTTTACATTGTCTGAGACGTAGCCTTCCTTCCATTCTGAGAACATATTCGGGGCAGTTCTGAGACAGAAAACCATACTGCTGCCTGCGAAGGACAATGTGCCCTTCTCCTTGAAGTATGCCTCGAACTCCGCAGAGCAGTCCGGGACAAGAACGAAGATATCAGTTTCCGTGACGGTGAGCGCCTCGTCTACGGTGAATTCGTAGGTGATATCTGACGGGGGCTGATAATAATACTCCGGCGCTGACTCTGTGGCCGCACTGATCGAGGCGGAGAAGCTGCCGGCGCTGACCGGTCTGTATACAAAGACCTCAATATCATTACAGCCGGCCGGACTGTCCTTTGCGGGGCTTTCATAGAGAGTATGTGAGACCTCCTCCATAGCTGTGCCGGTAACAGAAGTCGTGTAGGTATTCACGGCTTCAGGGGCATAGCTGCGGCAGAAGGTCACGCACAGGAGGCCGTCCTGTATGAAGGTTCCGCCGTGGAGGTTGAAGAAGCGGAGAGCGGTGTTGTAGCTGTCAGGCACCCATTCGGGGAGCGGTGTGCCTGAGGCGGTTTCTTCCGCATAAACGGCAGTGGGAAGAAATACCGGTGATGCCTCTGAAGTGAGCAGCAGTGCTGAGGCGGCAAGAGCTGCGGTGATGCGCAGGGTTTTCATAGGTGCTGACCTCCTTTGATGTCTCTTATAATACGGATACGACGGGGGATTCGCCTTTATAGCTACATTATATCATGCCGGAAATAAAATGTAAACAGCATTCGTTCCGCTTTTGCACCATTTAAGCGAAAAATCTGCGCCTTCCGTGTGATGTTAAGGGAAAGTCAGAACCGGCTGTCAGTCATCAAGGCAGTTCTCGTCCTCGTCGAGCTGCTTCTGAAAGGCGTTGTATTTCTTTGCCTTGTGCTCGCCTGCGATGAAGGTGAACAGGAAGGCGATAACAAAGAATATGACTGCTGCCCGCGGCCGGTCGAGTATCCTGCTGTCGGCGGGAGTGATGCCTGTCTTTACTGTGATAAAGTCAGCGGCGAAGATGCCTCCTAAGAAAAGGAGCGATTCGAGCAGGTACATGGCGAGCCTTTTCATGCGTGCGCCGGCGCTCGTGCCTGTATCAAGCAGGCGCCCGGCAGCTGCGGGCTTTTCTACTATCTTGTCGCTGTGTTTTACAGCGGTGATGATTATTGCCATAACTGCAAGCAGTATCAGCTCGGGGAGAGGATTGCCGTTACTTATAAGACACTTGTACAGAAGCATTGCGGCATCATAGACTATGGCTGCGATACCGCAGTATGCGAGAGCCTTGTAGTTGGATCCGGAGACCCTTTCATCTGTGGGATATCTGTTCTTCATTCTTTCTGCGATCTTTTTTTCTGTGTTTGCATTCATTACTGATCATTCCTTTCATCCTGCCAGAATATTTCATCGAGCGTCTTTCCGAGGGCGTGACATATTGCCAGGCACAGGTTAAGCGTAGGGTTGTAATTGCCGGATTCGATAAGGCTTATGGTCTGTCTTGTGACACCGACGGCCTTTGCGAGATCCTCCTGATTCATGTCAAGCTCCATGCGGGCGATCTTTAGTTTTTTGTTCTTCATATAGTATCACCTGCACCTCCTTCTGTAATTGTAGTATACACCATAACTTGCAAAATGTCAACTATATCTGACAAAAATATAATTATACTTTTCGTTTTTAGAGAAGTGCACTATCCGGAACGGTAGATCCCGGGACGCTTTTATTGAAAACTGACAGTATGTAATAAAATAAGCGGCGGGAATATCCTTTTACAGAAGATGATGATGCGCGAAGGATCAAAGATGAAAAAAAACACAGCGTTCTTGAAGACTGGGCAAAAGTTGTCATTGATATGACAGCTATCAAAGAGATGAATTGTTGTACAGGCAGTAGTTTTGTGCGGATATATTGCAGTTTGGAGAAACGGAAGCGTGCCGGAAGCGTGCCAGCTTAAACGCAATGAATGAGTAGAATAGTCATATTTTTTATGGTAAAATGGTAATACAAAATTTTATTAAGGACGGTGCAAACCATGAAAATTAATTCAAAGAAAATTTTAGCAGCAATTCTTTCAGCAGGGGTAATCGCTTCATCTCTTGGAGCAACGCTGACTTCCGGAGCAGCTATGACTTCTTCGGCAGCTGACGTAAAGATTTCGATTACAGATAATGAGTACGCAAACGACTATTTATTCTACAACAGATACCGGCTGTGGGGCTTCTTCCCGATACCCAGCACTTCAAAGCCTTCACGCTACTATACTTCCGAGGATCAGACATTCTATAACAATGCTTTAAAGGCAGCTAATTACTGCAAGAGCTTAGGATTCGATCCCACTACAAAGAAGTTTGATGCTTACATCAAATCCAACAATCAGATTCAGAGAGTAAATTCCGATACTCTTTATCTCAGCTACGCAAAGGATAATTCTACACTTTATACGAATGCTGTTGGACAGGCAGGTTCCATTACTGTCGGCGGTGTAGATTCTTCCTTTATGAATCCTATGTCTTCTGTTCCGGATATCATTGCACATGAGTATGTACATCTTGTAGAGCATCGTGTTGCAGGATGGGACGCACTTGTAAAGCAGTCCAGCTTTGAGAGCGGCGCACTTATGGAAGCATACTCCGATATCCTCGCTGAGCTGAGCGAGACAAATACCGACTGGAGAATGGGTACTTCCCTGTTCAAGAACAACTCAGGCAAGAAGAAGTGCCTCAGAGACTTCATTGATCCTGTGAACACATACAGACCCACCAACTACACAGGTGCCCGCGCAAGTGTGAAGTTCTATGACAACTACAAAAAGCTCAAGAAGGATTATCCCGGTGACTATTATTCTAACATTGATAATTACTCGGCATCTACCATTATTTCTCATGCAGCATATCTGATGACAACTACAGGACTGAACAAGGCTACTATCGCACAGATATGGTTTGATTCACTCAGCGAATACGGCTCTAATACCACTCCCAAGTTCACCGACTGCAAAAATGCTGTAGTATCTGCAACAAACAAGTTTGCTGCAAAGAAGGGTTATTCCTCACAAGCAAAGGCTCAATTACTCGGCAGAGTTAACTGGGCATTCAATCAGGTTGGTCTTTGATCTTGCTGATAACCGAACACAAATAGTAAAATGATGAAAAGCCCCGCCTGCGGAACTATGACCGCGGCGGGGCTCCTTTTATGTTTTAGAATGTAGTTGTTTCAATGGTGTTGATGATAAGTTTGAAATCGGGGTTTATCCTCTGATCACGGTCAAGCTCGATGAGTATATCCCATTCAGCCATATCGCAGGTCTGCATCATGGGAACGGTGCGCTCTATGGTCACATAATCGCTGGTAAGGTCGGTGACCTTATGGCTTATAGAACCGCTGCCCTCGCTGATGTTCACTGCGATGAGCTTATGAGTCATGAACCAGTCATTATCATACTTTTTGAAGGTCTCAAAGCCGTCGCTGCGTGATCCAAAAACTGAGGATTCCTTATCACCGATATAGTCTTCGAGCTGCGTAACGCTTGAGATCATTACCGGCTCGCTGCCTTTTCCTCCGATATGTTCATATTTGCCGGCGGTGCGGATATACTTGGCGCTTATATCCAGCTTTTTAGGTGTGAGGCCGTTGATATCCACAAGCTTTGAGCGCATCTTTACAAGGTCGAAGGAGTTTATTGCATCGTCCTTGCAGAGGTCGGCGGTCTTCCAGTCGGAGAGCTTTACATCCTTTGCTCCGAGAAGCCACTTCTGTGTCGTTACCAGGTCGGCCACACCGAAGCTGCCGTCGCCGTTAGCGTCGCCCATGCAGTGCCACTCCACCTTCTGCTTCTTGTATTCGCTCCTGGGTACTGCGGCCTGGAGTATCATGAAATAATCCGTGTTGCAGATACCGAAGTCAGGTGCGGGTCTGTTGTAGTATACAGTGAGATCATTGCCGGAGATGGCTGTATTCTCAATGTTTACCTTGTCTCCGCCTGTTGAATCGAAAAGGAAATCAAGGAGCAGCACGTTGTCCTTGAAGAAGCTTTCATCGTACTTCGCGAGTACGTTTTTGCAGAAGTCATCGGTCATGTACTTTGAAAGAATGTCTGACAGTTCATCGGCAGAAGTCGCAACAGCGGGCTCGAATTTCTGAGCATAGACGCTGGTCTCCTGGTCCTTGTTGAAGAGACCCTGGGTAGTGGTGGAGAATTTGGTGACTGAGTATCTGCTGACAGCCGAGTTATCCTTCTTTACCGTGAAGATAATATCGGCGGAGTTGTTATCGTACTCGATTATCTCCTTGGGAGAGGTCTTGGAAAGCTTGTATCCCTCGGGCAGATACTTCTCATCTAAGCTGATATCGCGCCAGTCGCTTGCGTTTGTCTTCCAGTAGCAGGGATTGATGTCTTCCATCTCTTCCGGGGCATAGCCGAAGAGGGCAGCGCGTGTATCAAAGTCAATAGGTGCACACAGTCCTGTGTCCTCGTCTATCACGCTGACACGCCTGAGGCCGGATTCGAGTATCTCCGAGCTTGCCCATATCACCTTGTCGCCGTTGTAGTCAGCCTTGGGCATGACACACTGGAGGATATCAAAGACCGATGTCCTCATGCGGGGACCCTGGATGACTGAGGTGAAGTTTATAACGAGCTTGCCGTCCTTATACTGCACGTCCTTCAGACCGTGGTTGAAGATGCGTCCCTGATAGGGGTCAAGGTAGGTGGAGAGCATCAGGACATAGTTATCGAAGAAGGTGTCGGAGAACACTCTCGTGTAATTCTTCAGTGCGCTTTCGCTGAGATAGGGCTTCAGGAAGGCAGTAAGCTCATCCTTTGAGGTGATGACTGCGGATTTCGACTCTGAGAACTTGTCATAGACCTCAGAACCGGGGACAGTCAGGCCTTCGCCGTAGATATTGTAGGAGGTCTTGCTGAACTCTGCGCTGGGTACGTAGGAACCGTTAAGGGTGACCTTTGTGCCCTTGCCGGAGACTGTGCAGTCAGCCACAAGAGTTTTTGCGATCTGCTGTTCACCGTTGTTGAGGGCGAAAGGTGCGTAATCCCATTTTATAACGGCATTGCCGTCTTTTTCAGCCTTGTAAACCTGTAATGTGCGGATGGCACCGCCGTCAAGGGGAATGGCTGTCTCCGTGCTGCAGTTGACCCCGGTGTAAGCGCTGAGTACGGAGGAATATGTCTGTGAGCGCTCCGACCAGCTATAGGCTGTGCCGGCATTTGACTCAAGGGCGAACACAACGAGGTCGTCCTTTGCGCTGACTGCGCCGTTCTTGCTGACATAGTCACCGTATTCCGTTATGCTGTCGGGCATCCAGCCGAACATATCCGTCTCGGTTATCTCATCATTTACATTGAAGGAATACTTAGCTACTGCGTGTCCGTATTCCAGGTCGGGATCGGAGGACTTGGCCCAGGTATCTATAAGGGCAACATCAAAATCTCCGCTGCCAGTTTTGTAATAGGAATACACGTCATATACATACTGGCCTTCCTCTGAGCCGCAGAGTCTGTGGGAAAGCTGCTCCATGACACCGTCGGTGGTCTTTACCTCATAGCGGAGCATTCCCTGCGGCTCGCCCTCGGGTACTTTATCGTATTTCTCACGGAATACGACACAGACAAGGCCGTCCTTGATGCGTGTGGCGCCGTAGGTGTTGCGGAATTCGATGGCTTCCTCATAGCTGGCCGGTATCCATTCGGGGATAGCCGCCCCCATGCCGTGCTCCTCTGCGTACACGGGCTGAGATGTGAACGGAGCAAATGCTCCGAGTGAAATGGCTGCTGCTAAAGCAGCTGCTGTCGATCTGTTTCTCATAGTGTTCACCTGCCGTTTCATTATTATTGATATTATTATGCAGACTTTGCCTGCACACTTACATTATAACACATCTATACGTCAAAATCAAGCGGTATATTGCGAAAAAAACAGTATTTTCGCAAATGGCACGCTTCTGTCACGATTCTGGTATGAATGTTCAGCCGGGCCGCGCAGCCTGAATACATCCCCGACTTTACTTTTATATCAAATCTGCAGTTGAAATGGCTTTCGGGGATATCATTCTTTGTCTCATGGTAAAAATCGGTTATCTCGATATAGCTGCCGTTATATTCAAGTCTTGGATCCATATTTTTGTACTCTTTTTTAAGGCAGGTCTTTCAGAACCTGCATCCGATTATCCTGCCGTCCTCTCCCTTTATCAGCAGGAAGGGCGGCCAGTCCTGTATAGTGTTGATTCCTGTTCCGTCTGCCAGCTTGCCGGTGGGGAGGGAGGGGTTGATGTACCAGATATCGGCGGGCGCATAGTATTCCGTTGAGTAGGGCGGATACAGCCTTGATACTATCTCAACCTCTACTCCGTCCTTGATGACATGGTCGGCTTCTACTCTGTCGATATAGTCCTGCCCCATCTGCCGGATGAAGACCTCCCTTGCCCTGGCGATAAGGTCATCCTCGCCGGATATGCTGCCGAGAACAGTATTGTCAAGCTTTGCTGTCTCCGCCATAAAGAAGGCTATCTCGTTGTCATAGGTGTGAAGCTCGCCGTCGAATATTTCATAGGGCTCATCACGGTAGCCGCCTCGGCATTCGGTCCAGTACTCTGCAATGGCGGCAAAGTCAAGCTCCTCCTGCGTGGGGGCGGCTGTGGTTGTTTCCGGTGCTGTCGTGGCAGTAGTAGTTGTTGTAGTAGCAGTTGTTGTTGCTGCATCGGCAGTCGTCTGCGGGGCTGCCGGGGCTGCTGCGGGGGCGGTGCCGGAGGAGGTATTGCTGTCATTGCTGCATGAGGCAAGGGAAAGCATCAGCGGCAGCAGCAGAAAAAGGTATCTCTTCATATGTCATGTCTCCGTCCGTTTATTTGCGTTCGATATTCACCTGTGAATGGCCGCTCTCGTCTTCGTATACTGTAGCGGTGTAGTGATATTCCTCTGCGCCGTCCTTTACAGTAAAATCGAAGGAGCCGTAATGCTCTGCTTCGATATGCACAAGACAGCCGTCGTCAATACTCACTATATCCACCTTTGCCGGGAGATGCTCTGCCGTCAGGATCTCGGCTGATTCCGATAACTGCGGGTCATCAGGGAGAAACATGGTGGAGTTTATGCTGACAGCCGGCCGCATGACGAGCATGGTGATCACTGCTGCGAGGGGCAGGAAGAAGCCTATGATCTTCTTCGGCAGGCCGTCGGTGAAGGCGTACAGATACAGCAGCACCTGACCGAGGCAGAAGAAGGCGGTGACTGTAAGGCGGGGGAAGTGCTTCACGGCCGTCTGGAAGGCGCCGGTGTAATCTGATGTGAGCATGAAGAGCACCGGAAGGAGTATCAGGAGACTGAGCCAGTTCTTCTTTCTGATGTACCAGCCGATATAGGCCATCGGTATGGTCAGGAGAGTCCAGATGAACCAGGTCTTGTAGTAGCCGAAAAGCCTCCAACCCATATCGGAGAAGGGTACCTGGAACAGATAAATAAGCGGCTGGCTTACAAGGAAGAAGACAAAGGTCTTTGCCGCTGATTCAAGAGGCTTTCTGCAGTTTGCCATGATGATCACGGCGAAGAATATCCAGGCCTCAAAGGTCACGCCCATGCGTTCAAAGGAGGTATCCCTGAATACCGGGAGTATGAGGAATACCGCTGTCAGCGCTGCTGTTGCCACAGCGAATACTATCACCTCCCACCATTTCATATCTATCCCGCCGTAGAGCTTGCCGATCGCTCTTTTCAGCAGGTTTTCTTTTTTTGTGTCATCCATCGTTATGCCTCCGTTAAGTGAATATTGCGGCAGATGCCGCTTTGTTTGATGATATTATACCACAACAGCCGGGAAAATGCAAACAGCCGACGGGGTAAGATGCTGTTTTACGTGGGTAAGCTGTATTATGAGGATGGTAAGATGCGTTGACTGTGCGGCAGACGTATGTTATCATTTATATATAGTCGGTTTCCGGCTGTACAATAACATGATAAAGGAGAAAAGAGAATGAACAGGATCATAAGAAAAGCCGCAGCAGGGGCAATGGCATTTGTTCTGGCAGGTGCCGTAATGCCTGTAAAGGATGCGGCAGCAGGGGAAACAGACTGCATCATGACGGCAAGTGCGGCGGGAAGCATTGAATTCGACAGCTATTATGGCACGCTCTACCTTGATGGTGATATCACAGTAGCCGACCTTGATGAATACAGATACAACTACAATGTCAGAAGCATAGTCGCAAGACCCGGTACCGTTCTGCCGGAGTACAGCGCAGAGCTTTTCAGGAGTTTCTATGCGGAGAGCATCGATCTTTCGCAGGCGGATCTCTCCAGGACCGGGCAGATCTACGGTATGTTCCGCTGGTGCAGAAACCTTGAATCCATTGATCTCAGTGGCTTTGATACCTCCCGCGCAGAGGATCTGAGCAGTATGTTCGAGGGCTGCCTCAGTCTCAGGAAGCTTGACCTCAGGAGCTTCGACACTGGAAATGTGAATCAGATGCAGTATATGTTCGCGGCCTGCCCCTCGCTTGAGACCATACTTGTGGGCCCGGGCTGGAGCACTGAAAGCCTGTATAATCCGGGTACTGCGATGTATATGTTTGCAGAGTGTGAGAGCCTTGTGGGCGGTGCAGGAACGGTATATGATCCGGATATCACAGATGGTTCCTATGCACGTATCGACAGCCCTGAAGCTCCCGGTTACCTTACGGAAGCGCCTCAGATAGATTTTAAGTTCAGCCATAATGTTAATCTCAGCAACAGCCTCGGCATAGTTTACTACGTTCCTGCGGCTGCGCTTGAGGGCTATGAGAATATCAGGCTTGCTGTGAACAAGGAGGTATTTGCTCCGGATGGTACAGTATCCATGAAGGAGACTGTGCTTACTGATCCGGTGAAGGATAACTCCAGTTACGGTGATGAATATGTATTCCGCTATAACGGTATCACTGCAAAGGAAATGAGCAGCAGTGTACACGCCGTGATCTACGGAGAAAAGGACGGCAGGACCTGCTGGTCGTCAGAGGATGTATACAGTATCAGGGAATATGCGCGTCATAAGATCCCCGTCTGCGGAGATAATTATAAGCTCTTCAATGCCATTCACGGTATGCTCAATTACGGTGCGGCTGCACAGGCATATTTCGGTTACAATACAGGCGATCCGGCCAACATTGATTTCAGTGATTTCCAGAAGGATGTGGAATGGTTCTATTCGCAGCTTTCCTTCACGTCTGCTGACAAGGTCTTACCTCTTGAAGGCGCTAAGGCTGCTTTCAGCGGAAAGACTCTCAACCTCGGAAACAATATAGCGCTGGTATACTTCATGACCTTTGACGGCATAAAAGACAAGAGCAATGTATCGCTCAGACTTACCTATAAGACCGTGACCGGACAGACAAAGACCCAGACCGTTCCCTTCAGCCGGTTCACAAAGGGAGATACTCCCGGGGAATACAGATACGATCTTGCTTCACTTGCAGCAAAGGATTCCATGCAGCCGGTGGAGGCTGTCATACTCGATAACGGCAGGCCCGTAAGCGATACCATCACCTACGGCATACCCACCTACGCATCCAGAAAGCTGGCTAATGCAAATTCCTCCGCTGAGCTCAGGCATATCATCAAGGCTATGATGGTATACTACAACAATGCGAAGGAGTATTTTACCTGATGACCTCATGAGCGTCTCCGGAGGTTCATGTGAGCCATATTCTGCACAGAGAGAACAGAAAACATGAAGCGGCCGCTGCCCGGATATACCGGACAGCGGCCGCTGTTGTTATTTCTTTGCGAAGAAGCTGTCTGAGGGATCTGTTCCGCCTGTGGATACATAGGCGTAGTATTCAAGTATGAGGGAGGCGTCGCTTGAATCCACAAGGCCGTCCTTGTTGATGTCGGCAACGGTCTTTGTATTGTCATCGGCAGTTCCGCCGGTGGAGACCCTTGCATAGACAGCCAGCACCTCTGAGGCATCGGATGAATCCACGATACCGTCATTTGTGAGGTCGCCTGCGGACTGAGGAGCTTCCTTGATATACTTTGAGCTTACATAGCCTGTGAGGCCGTTATAGGTCACCTTGTACCAGCCATCTGTGACACACGGATAGATATCGAGTCTTGTGCCGTTGGGGATGGTGGTGAGTATGACGGAGGCGGTGGTTGCCTTTTCCCTGAGGTTCAGTTCTCCGTCGTCGAGGGAGACGCATCCGGTGAAGAGTACTACATCGGGGGAATCCGCCAGATAATAGCCGCTTATGCGCCATTCGTCATCTGCCTTGAAATCGAGTATGGTATAGCCGGTGAGATCGCTGCTCTCAACAGTAATAGCCCTGAAGCTGTCAGGCGCTGCGTTCTGGATCCTGAAGTTGCTGCCGATATCAGGGGCGCCCTTGGAAGCTGTGCTTCTGTATACAACGCCGTCCTTTACGATGAGGTGTTCATGGCTCATCTTTTTGAGCCTGTCACGCAGATCTCCGGTGCAGGCCTTCTCTATCATCTCGTCGAGTCTTTCAGCGGTAAGGTACTGATCTTTGCTTTTTGCATATTCCATGCCGTCAACCGTGATCTTGTCCTTTTCAGAGAGATCGGCGCCCTTTGCAAGCTCTGACAATATGAATTTGAGTGAATCCGCCTGATCCCTTGCGGAGAAGATGCGGTCGTCAATGGAGGTATTCGAAGAGAATATTCCGGAATCATAGCCGCTTATGTACCAGCTGCCGTCCTCACGGGTAAACTCTGCTCTGGCATGGCCGTAGGCCAGATCAAATGCCGCAGTGACCGCCTTGAAGCTGTTTTCTGTTCTGTCAGAGAAGAGTAGGCCCTTCTCCGGCATGAAGTTGATATAGCTGCGGCCTGTGAACCTGGTATATAATATGCCGTCTTTTTCCTGAATGATATCATCGCATTCCCTTGTGAGCTGTGTCCGAAGGTCGCCTGAGGTCGTCTTGTTGATCAGCGCTCTGAGATCGGCGAGTGTTCCGAATCCCTCGAAGCTGATGGAAGTATCGGAGGGAAGATCGCCTTCAAGCAGCGGCTGGTCTGTGCTTATGAGATGTCCGCCTGAAAGGATGTTGAGTATGGAAGTGAGGTCATTTAACCTTTCCTCTATAAGAGCGTCCATTTCTGCGGAGCCGTATGTGGAGCGCACAAGCTGCTCTCTGCCGCCGTTGCCTATGGTGATAAGGTCATTTTTGTAGTAGCCGCCGAATCCGCCGGAGAAGGAGACTGTAACGGCGTTTGTGCCGTCCTTGTAGGCTTCTGTACCAATGGTGACTGTGCCTTTGGTCTTCACACCCGATTCATCATCGAAGGTGTAGCTGCCGTCCTCGCTGACTTCTACTATACCTTTGTATCTTGTGCATACATCAATGGCATAATCGCCGTCTGCGGTATCGTATCTCCACTTTCCGGCAATATCCTTCATGGTAATGCCGGCGGCTGTATCCGATGCTGCTGATACGGCAGGTGCTGTCTGCTCTGCTGCGTATACTGCGGAAGCCGGTGCGGCTGTTATGAGCGTAAGTGCCATAAGGGCTGCGATGATCTTTTTCATGATGTTTCACTCCTGTTGTTATGTCGATTTTTATGTATAAGGGCTTTGCCCTGTATATATATTATACGGTTATCAGAAGATTTGTCAAGTATGAAAACAGCCTGCACAGTGTGCAGGCTGTCAAAAAAGTCAGTTATGGCAGAAGTCAAGCGGGCGGATGTTGGTATCCGCCCCTACAAACGCCGATTCTTCCACAGCAAAATGTAGGGGGCGATGCCTGCATCGCCCCGCTTATTTGTGAATGTATGGTTTATTGACTCAGAATACCTTATGTATATCCTTCATATTGCCGAGTACGAGTATCGCATCATCGGATGAGAGATGCATATGCGGCATAGGCACAATGAGCTGGTCGGAAGTGCGGACAGCTATGATATTGAGGTTGTGCTTCTTGCGGATATCAAGATCGGCAATGGATCTGCCTGTCCATTCCTCAGGTACGCGCACCTCGTAGATATTGAGATCGTGGTCGAGCTGGAGGACATCGAGGATATCGTCGGATGCCTCCTTGGTGGCGAGCCTTATGGCTGTCTGCTTCTCGGGGTATACTGTCTCGTCAGCTCCGTTGCGGCGGAGGAATTTCTCCTGCACGTCATTCTGTGCACGGGAGATGACCTTGTTTGCGCCGAGCTCCTTGAGGAGCGCCGTGGTCTCGAGGGAGTCCTGGAAGCTGTCGCTGATGGTCACGATACATACATCGTAATCCGGTATGCCCAGGGAACGCATGAATTCCGCATTGGTGCTGTCGCCTATCTGTGCGCTGGTGACATAGGGGAGTATCGCATTGATACACTCCTCGTCGCTGTCCACTGCCATTATCTCGCAGCGGAGCTCGCTCATGCGCTTGGCGATATGTCTGCCGAACTGGCCTGCGCCGATTATAAGTACTGATTTCATAGTATTTCTCCTTTATCCGACTGTTATTTTTTCCTGCGGAAGTCTTGATGCTTCTGTATTCAATGAGAATGCTGCATAGATAAGTGTCAGGCCTCCGACTCTGCCTGCAAACATCAGAACCATGATTATGATGCGGGAGGGGAGTGAGAGGGACGTTGTTATGCCGAGGGTAACACCCGCTGTGCCGAGAGCCGAGCCTGTTTCAAAAAGGCAGCTGATGAGCGGGATGGATTCTATCATGCTTATGGCGATACCTGTTGAAAGGAACAGGGACATATACATGAAGAGTATGGCTCCTGCTGTGTGTACTGTATCGTCGGGGATGCGTCTGCCGAAGCATTCAACGTCGTTCTTCCTGCGGAAAACGCTGAGCGCTGCAAGGAAGAGCACTGCTATGGTAGAGGTCTTCATACCGCCTGCTGTCGAGCCCGAGCAGCCGCCGATGAGCATGAGCACCGTCATCAGCATTGCGCCCGATTCGCTCATGACCGAGAGGTCGGCAGTGTTGAAACCCGCTGTTCTTGCTGTCACTGACTGGAAGAGGGAATGGAGTATGCGCTCCTTCATGGGCTCGCCGGAGTATTCCGCAAAAAAGAAGAATACAGCGGGGAGAAGGAGCAGCAGCCCCGAGGTGACGAGGACCACCTTGGTCTGTAAGCGGTATTTCTTGAAGCAGAGCCTGTACTTCACGATATCATCCCAGGTCAGGAATCCGATGCCGCCTGTGATAATGAGCAGCATCAGGATGACGTTGACGTATATATTCCCGCCGAAGCTGGTCATGGAGGAGAAGGGCTCCCGCACGCCCATAAGGTCGAAGCCTGCATTACAGAAGGCCGATACAGAATGGAAGAGGGAATACCATATCCCCTTTACAGGGCCGAATTCACGGCAGAAAACGGGATAGAGCAGCACTGCTCCGGAAAGCTCTATGGCAGCTGTCATCTTCAGGATGAACTTGGTGAGCTGGAGTATGCCGCCGACATGGGGGGCGGAAATGGAGTCCTGCATCATGCCCCTGAACCAGAGACCTACCTTTTTTCCGGAAAGCCTTGTTATAAGCAGTCCTATGGTTATGACACCCATACCGCCTATCTGTATAAGCGTGAGTATGACTATCTGTCCGAAGAGAGACCAGTGTGTGGCTGTGTCCCGGACAACAAGGCCGGTAACACAGGAGGCGGATATGGCAGTGAAGAGGGTATCCCTGAAGGGCGTGACTGTGCGTTCCTGTGAGGCTATGGGAAGCATCAGCAGGAGGGCTCCCGTCAGTATCAGCCCGATGAATCCGAGGCTGATGACACGGAAGGAGTTTCGGTTCTGGGTACCGCTCTGCGTATTTTTCTTTTTCATAAGTATCTCCAGTGGTAAGTATTATAAGTCTGGGCCATTTCCTGATTTGCGCGGCTCAATGTTTACCATAACGTATTATACCATAATGCTGTGGAATATTCAAGCCCTGTCCGGCGAAGTACCTGACGGCAGCAGAAAGGCTCATCCTTCGCTGAAAGAGGGATGAGCCCTTGCCTTTCAATAAACCTGACATTCACGGATAAGCGGGGCGATGCAGGCATCGCCCCCTACATCCCGCCATGGAAGAACCGGTGCTTGTAGGGGCGGATGCCCACATCCGCCCGATTGATTTCCGCGATAGCTGACGTTTTGAAAAAACTGAGGCTCATCCTTCGCTGAAAGAGGGATGAGCCTGTGTGCTCAGTGGTCTGTGAATACTATGAGCTTGTCGTTCGGTCTGAGCTTCACTGTCTGCGCGGTCTGGTCACCGCAGAAGAGCCTTACATAGCCGCCGGGCTTGACATAGCCGAGAACAACGGTGGGATGCCAGTCGCTTGTGGCCTTCCATACCCCGCGGATAAGGGCAGCCTCGGTGCATTCGGGCGGGAGCTCCTCAAAGAAGGAGGATACCTTCTTCGCATAGACCTCCTTGCTGCGGTAGACCTCTGCACCTGCCTCGTCATAGGTGAGGATGTCGGTATAGAAATCGTATATGGCCTTCTTTTCGCCTATCTGCGTTACCATCTTGCTGATATAGCGGTTGCTGATAACGACGTTGTTACTGTTCTGGATGCAGTACCTCCGTGCGCTGTCATTCTCCGGAGTATCATTTGTCACGCTGTAGCGGCTGACTATGTCATGGTGCTTGGGGTTGATAAGCTCCACAATGACATCGATGCTCTCCGTGTCGAAATCAGGGTCGGCTGCCTTCTTGTCAGCGATGATATCCTGTACGTACACCAGATTTGCAAGCACGTTCGCATCGATATCCTCGTTCGGGACGCTGTCATCGGAGAGGATGAGTATGCTGACATCCCCCTTCTCCTCGTCCTCGGCAAAGTCCATGAACCAGTCGATGGTCTCACAGATGATATCCTTGTCGTAGATGGTTGCGGCACGGGTGCCGATAACGAAGGGGTACTGCCTGTAGTGATCTGCCTGATCGAGATGCTCCTGATCGTCAATGACGACTATCTCAAGGATGTGGCGGGAGCCGTCCGGATCCCATTCGCCGCAGAAGGAAGCAAATCCCTTCATGATATCCCCGATGCCGTCGTTATGGCCGAGGATGATGACACGCTTCTTGTCTATCCAGTAATCCTTGTTTACCCTGAGACCGGCCGGAGCGATCGCTGCGGTCTCTGCCCTGTGAACATCCGCTTCTGAGCCTGCGGAGAAGTAGAAGAAATGCTCCACCTTCACCTCACCGGTCTGGCCGTCCGTCACGGTATGCTCCATGGAGCCGAGGGGGATGGCGTGCCTGTGATTTTCAAGGTAGTCATCGATATAGAGCCGCTCTGCAAGGAGCTCGCTGCGTACACTGTCCGCTGTGCCGAGGATTTCCTGCGCCCGCCTTATGCAGGAAAGCCTTTCCTCCTCCGGCCATTTTGCTGCCTGGAAGGTAGCGCCCTTGTTGGAGAAGAGATCCTGATAGGCAAGGTTGAGCTCCGGCATGAGGGAGAACTGGGAAAGCAGCTGGCCGAGTATCTGGTTGACACGCACGGATACTATGGTATTCTTGGCGTTGTCCTGCTGCTGCTTCTTGTTCTTGACGATGCGGCGGACGAGCTCGGCTGTCCAGTCATCGGATATCTCAACGATTATCTTCTGATCGTCGATGGAGTCATCTGCGCCGGTGATATCGGAGACCTGCATGAGAGTCTTGACGGTCTGTGCGTTGCCGCGGGAATGTTCCTCAACTCTGGTCTTGTGCTGGTACTTGCAAAGGGTGTTGTTGATATCCGCACCCAGTATCATTACGGCATCGGCCTTCTCGATGCTGATATCACGAAGCTGCTTGGTGGAGAATACATCGCCCTCACGCACAAGTATGTAGAGGAGGTTCTTCATGCGCTGCCTGCGGTAGAGGATGCGCTGTTTAAGGCCGCTGTAACAGGAGAGCCTCTGCCGGAGAAGGTCGTTCTCACGGGTGACGGTATCAGCGATGCGGTCGGATATCTCCTTCTCTATCTCCTCCTTGCGGCTGTCCGTGAGGACTACCACACGCTTTTTCTCGCCGCAGTAGAGCAGGTCGTTGATTATCTCGGAGGCGCGGGAGTTCCAGTTGAGTATGACAAGATGGCCTGAGGTATAAAGCTTGCGTGAGCCGGACTGTGTCTTCTCTATCGAGTTTGAGAAGGCGTTTGTCATGGTACCGATGATGGCGCCGGTGAAGGTGATCATACCTATTATGACGACTGCTATGCACACGGCTGCAATTGCTACGCCGGAGGTGCCGATATCCTCGATGACGTAGGAGATGCAGCCCGCATCGAGTATCATTGTGAGGGTGTAGTAGAGCGCCTCAAAGAAGCCCATGGATTCGGTGCCGGAGAGAGCGAGTGACCTGATGACGAGTGCTGCGATGATGAAGAATATGATGTTGAATATAGCAATGCCGAATACTATCATGAGAGCGGGCCGTCTGGCGCGCTGCATACTGTACCATTCACGGAATCTGCGTATCATAGGGAGCCTCCTGTAGTATATCTGAAAGATGGTGTATCGTTGATTCACGGATATTTATAGTGTATCACGTTTCTGGCGGGGTTGTCAACAATAAAAACAGCCTCTGAAGAGTGCCGGCTCTTCAGAGGCTGTTTTATAAAGAGAAATAAAGGAAACTGTCTTTGTATGCTCCTCCGTCATATCATGTATGACAAAGGGATCACTCTCCGGTCTCGTGGAAGAAGTAGGGCAGTGCGTTGTAGATATAGTGTCTTACCTGTCTCCATGTATGCTCATATCCCTGAGCAACAAGGAAGTAGAGGTTGCCCTTGGAGAAATCGGAGGTATATATGAACTCATCAAGGGGCTTCATAGCCTCTATCTGCGGGTTCACGTTGGGATATGCCATATCGGCGGAGCCTGTGGCTGCGAAGATGAAGTACTGGTTCTTCTTGAATCCGCCCTTGTTGATAGCGTTTGCAAGGTTCCTTGCCTTCTCGTTCGCGTCGCTTCCTGTCCAGTGGTCACCGCTGAGAGGCATGAAGTAGCCGACAAGATCAAGGTCATTCTGGAATACCGCCCATGTGGATACGGCACCCATTGAGAAGCCGCCGTAGGCTCTGTGCATTCTTGATGCCCTGATATCTTCCTCGGAGGTGGATTCAGCATAGGTGGAGTACTTCTCCTCGACAAAGGGGATGACGCTTGCACGGAGCTCCTCATAGAAGTTCTCCGCCTTGCTGCCGTTGCCGTTGAAGGTAGGTGTTACCACGATGAGCGGCTCAAGCTCGCCGTTCATTATCATGTGGTCGAGGAGGTTCTGTATCATTGTATCGTTCTGGTAGAAGAGAGTATTCTCGTTCTCGCTTCCACCGTGCATCAGGTAGAATATATTGTATTTCTGGGAAGGATCATAGTTGTAGGGAGTGTATACGTGCAGTGTCTTGCTTCCTCTGATGCCGTTGTAGGTCTCCTTGGTGACCTTGCCCTGCTGTGAGCAGGCGTTGAAGTAATCATTGGGTGCAGTCTTGAACTGCTTGTTCTCCTCGTAATCAAAGGGAGGTATCACAGGCTCGGGAGCATTGTCCGGAAACTCGTTTATCTTGCCGAAGAGGAAATCCTGCAGGAGGACAAGATCGTTTACCTCGAACTCAGTGCTCCTGTCAACATCGGCAGCCTTTACATGGTCTGCATCCCTGTTGTCCGAAATGATGAGGGCTCTTGCAGCTGCAAGGTCGAAGGTATCGACAGCACCGTCGGAATTGATGTCGCCGAGGAGGAATTTTCCGCCCTTTGCGCCCTCTATCTCAGTGCCGGCAGCAGCTATCCTCACCTCGTCCACATAGAAATCGGAGTTGCCGCTGTCGGTCTCCACGTAGACCGATATCCCCTCTGCGCCGGAGGGTATGTTGAAGGAGGTATTGGCAAGGTGTCCCCACTTGCCCTTTGAAAAGGTTTCGCTTGCTATCTTGTCATAGTTTGTCTTGCCGTCAAGGTCATACTGCAATGTCAGATGGAACATCGTTTCGTCCCTGCCGGTATCATACATCACGTTGGCACTGAAGCTGTATGCCGTGCCGGGAGCGAAACTGCTGCCGAGCGCATAGGAGGCACCGTTCCAGTTTTCCTCTCTGCCAGAGCAGTACAGAGACCTGCTGCCCTGGAAATACGCTCTGTCTGTGGACTCGACGGAAGCTGTGCCTCTGCCGGCCCAGCCCTGTTCGCCGTCCTCAAAGGAGCAGCTGAGCAGGTAGTCTGCTGCGGCTTCTTCTGCGCCGTATGCAGACGGCATGGCTGTCAGTGCCGATAAAGACAGCACCGATGCAGCCGCTAATGAGATCGCCTTCTTCATAAGAAATCTACCCCGTTTCTTTAAATTATTATATACCGGCGACAAGACTGCCGGCATATTGTTCCGCCTTCTTGTATGCCTGCAGCATACTATTTCTATTTTTACTAATATTTTAGCAGACAACTTATGCCGTGGTCAAGGCACTTTGAGCGGACATTTCGTCAATTGTTGCGATTCAGTGAATTGCTTAGGAGATTTGTTACAGTGATTTTGTGCTTTTGTTCAATTCCGGGAAGGGGAGATGAGGCAGGCAGCGGGATAATGTCTGTCCTTCATTCTGAAACAAGACTCCTCAAACGATTGACAAACGCAGTATATCGGTATATAATAGTATAATGTAATAATATGCGCTCCGGCGCTGTATAAAGGAGATTTTTAACATGAGCGGAAATTACAGCAGCTACGAAAGCCCCTTCTGCACACGATATGCAAGCGAGGAGATGCAGTACATCTTCTCCGCAGACAAGAAGTTCACCACCTGGAGAAAGCTCTGGGTAGCCCTTGCAAGAGCAGAGATGAAGCTCGGCCTTCCTGTTACACAGGCACAGGTAGACCAGCTTGAGGCACATATAAACGATATCGACTACAAGGCAGCCGAGGAGCGCGAGAAGATCACACGCCATGACGTTATGGCTCACGTATTCACATACGGACAGGCCTGCCCCGATGCAGCCGGAATCATCCACCTGGGTGCTACCTCCTGCTATGTCGGCGACAACACCGATGTAATCATCATGCGTGATGCACTTCAGGTAGTACGCCGCAAGCTTATCAACGTTATGAACAACCTTGCAAAGTTCGCAGAGCAGTACAAGGATATGCCCTGCCTTGCATACACACACCTCCAGCCCGCTCAGCTCACAACAGTCGGCAAGAGAGCAACTCTCTGGCTCAACGAGCTCCTCATGGACTTTGAGGATCTTGAGTACCGTATCTCCACCCTGAAGCTCCTCGGCTCAAAGGGCACTACCGGTACACAGGCTTCCTTCATGGAGCTCTTCGAGGGCGATACCGACAAGATCAAGCAGCTCGAGAAGATGATAGCTGAGGAGATGGGCTTTGATTCCGTTGTACCCGTTTCCGGCCAGACCTACTCCCGCAAGATGGATTCACAGGTGCTCTCCGTGCTCGGCGGCATCGCACAGACAGCCAGCAAGTTCTCCAACGATATGCGTCTGCTTCAGAGCTTCAAGGAGATGGAGGAGCCCCGTGAGAAGAAACAGATCGGCTCTTCCGCTATGGCATACAAGCGCAACCCCATGCGCTGCGAGCGTATCACCTCACTTGCAAGATACGTGATGATAGATACCCTCAACCCCGCATTCACAGCAGGTACACAATGGTTCGAGAGAACTCTTGATGACTCCGCAAACAAGCGTATCAGCGTGGCAGAGGCCTTCCTCGGCGTTGATGCTATACTCAACATAATGATGAACGTAACGGACGGCCTTGTGGTATACCCCGAGATGATCCGCCGCCGCGTAATGGCAGAGCTCCCCTTCATGGCAAGCGAGAACATCATGATGGACGCTGTAAAGAAGGGCGGAAACCGTCAGGAGCTCCACGACCGCATCATGGATTACTCCATGGAGGCAGGCGCAAACGTAAAGGTAAAGGGTCTCGACAACAACCTCTGCGAGCTCATCGAGGCTGATCCCATGTTCATGGTAACAAAGGAGGAGCTCGATGCTGTTCTCAAGCCCGAGAACTACACCGGAAGAAGCTCACAGCAGGTGGAGGAGTTCCTCGCAGGCTTTATCAGACCCATACTCGAGGCAAACAAGGACATCCTCGGCGAGAACTTTGAGATGAAGAACTGAGCAGCGTGTACATCGCTTACCGTACTTTAATCTGAATTGTACAAAAAGGAGCAGCTATGGGTTATGACCTTTTAATGGGAGGCTTCGGGATACTTCTGTCCCTCCTCCTCATTGGCTTCGGTCTCTCTTACTTCTTCGACAACCCCGCTGTTGCGAAGACCTGGAAGAAGCACACCGGAAAGGTGACCGAAGCTGACGACAAAAGCTTCACCATTGAATACGGCGGCATCCATGTCTATACCTCCGACAAGGACAGCTTCTTCGATAATATGGGCTATGCTCCCGGTGTTTCAAAGACCTTCAGGATGGCAGACTGGATAAGACAGCAGAATGATATCCTCGGAAGAATGCTGGGCAAAGGCTACGGCAGGGACAGCTTCTTCCGCTTTTATGCAGGAAAGAAGATGTATGTCTGGACTGATCAGGACAACGAAAGCGAAGTATACAGGATATGGGAGGACGACAGGCCGGCAAAGCGTTCCGCCGGAAGAGCCTTCCTGACCGCAGGAATATTCCTTCTTGTTGCCACGCTGCTCGCACTTAACACCGCACTGACTTCACTCTGAGGAGGACATCATGTCAACTGCAAAGAAGCTTATACTGTTCATCGGCGTCCCGCTCGCTGCGCTGATACTTGTATTCTTCGTCATCTTCCCCGGTATACCGGCTTATGTGAAGGTGAAGCTGAAATACGATCATATCGACGATACCTCCGAAGCCTTCGGGCTGCAGACTGTACCGGCAGATTTCAAAGCAATATCCACAAAGGGCCTCGCTATGAGAGTTCCGGAGGGATATGAGCTTTCAGAGACCGGCAGCGCCCTGCACAACGAGGAAGGCAAGACGGTGATGGCGATACTCGGCACTGCTCTCTATAATGCAGATCTTTCCGGATATACCGAAGGCTATGATCCGTGGGAGAACTACAGGTACGGAGAAAAGGAATACCGCAGCTATTTCAGAGCGATCGGCAGAGACTACATCGATCCCACAGACCCGGATAATCAGTTTCTCTGGTACGTGCGCGACGAAGTAAAGGCAAAGGACTGTCTGAAGCTCCGCGGCGATGACCTGAGAGTATTCATGGAAATAGCCGATTCCAAGGATATCTCCTACGGCATGGAGGATACCTGGGATATAGACGGCGAAGGCTTCGCAGCTGTTGCAGCCAGAGGTAAAGATGAGACCGTCAAGGTCGGTGATTACTGGACCATTACCCTGTATCCCGACAGTGCCGGCGGCAAGAACTATCTGATCATAATAAGGAACATTCCCGATGATACCGCAAAGCAGATCATAAGCTCCATAAAGCTTGATAAGTAAGGAGAAACAATGAAGAAACAATATCTTGAAGCAGGAAAGATAATCAATACCCACGGCATCCGCGGTGAGGTCAAGATAATGCCCTACTGCGATTCCGCAGAGCTCCTTGCAGAGTTCGACAGGCTCTTCATAGGCAAGGAGCATAAAGAGATAGAGGTAGTCCGCTCCCGTGTGTTCAAGGGAACTGTCATCGCAAAGCTGGAAGGCGTGGATACCGTTGAGGAGGCCGAGAAGCTCCGCAACGTCATGCTGTATATGCACCGTGACGACCTTGAGCTGGATGAGGACACCTACTTCATCGCAGACCTCATCGGCGCAGAGGTGAAGGACGCCGATACCGGCTTCGTTTACGGAAAGATAGCCGATGTCATGCAGACCGGTGCCAATGATGTATACGTCGTTAAGGGGGAGAAGCGTGAATACCTTGTACCCGCCATAGCTGACGTGGTGGTCTCCACCGATACAGACGAAGGCATCATCACCATAAGACCGCTGGAGGGGCTCTTCGACTGATATGAAAAGACTTGCACAGGCAATAGCACCCCTGCTGATACTTATAATTGGACTTGCTATATGCTTTCAGGGGTTCTCATGGCAGTTACGTGTGAAGGAGGATTACGGCTCGCTGAAAGCGAACAGCCTGACCGTAAAGGACACCATGAAGGAAGAGGATATACCCGAGGGCTGGAGGGAATACAGCATCGACGGCATAGCTTTCTGGGCGCTCCCCGGACTGAAATACGACGAGAAGGAATCCGAGCAGAGAAGCGGCACCTGCTATACCGACGGCAGCACCTATGTGACAGTATTTACCGGAGAAAATATTTCAGAAAAGCGCTCTGTTGACGAATGCCTCAACGATACCGGTCTCACTGCCGCAGACCTGCGATGGTTCTGCACCCGCACACTCAAGCCCTATCCTCTCGACGAATTTGAGTTCCTTGAATTATGCGCTGAGCTCTCCCCGACCGATCTTGATATCCACAGCTACAAGCAGTCAAGGATAGTCTATTCCCTTCTTGAATTCTGCCCACAGCTGTACGATCCGCTGAACAATTTCCGGGTCGATATCATAAAGGACAAAAACACCCGTATGTATGCGATGACCTTCTTTGAGGAGGCTAAGGAGCCCTACATTCTGGTCACCGTCTACACCGGCAAGAATAACAAGGCCAGTGTCTGCATAAGTACAGGCAGCACCGGCACAGATATGGAAATAGCGACCTCGCTGCATTCCGCAGAGGGGGCAACGGAGGAAAAATGAGGATAGAGATAGCAACGCTCTTCCCGGAGATGTGCGAGGCCGTACTCGGTGAGAGCATAGTAGGAAGGGCAAGAAAAGCAGGGAAGATAGAGGTGCACTGCCGCCAGATACGCGAGTATACCCAGGACAAGCACCGCAGGGTGGATGATACCCCCTACGGCGGCGGAATGGGTATGGTGATGCAGTGCGAGCCTATCTACAACTGCTACAATGCGGTATGTGAGGAATTCGGCAGGAAGCCTCATACCATATATATGTCTCCCAAGGGAAAGGTGCTTACCCAGGAGCGAGCCGTGGAGCTCTCACGCATGGATGATATACTTATAATATGCGGCCACTATGAGGGCGTTGACCAGAGAGTCATCGACAAAATAGTGGACGAGGAGATATCCATAGGGGACTATGTCCTCACAGGAGGCGAGCTGCCGGCGATGGTGCTCACCGACTGCGTGGCGAGGATGTGCCCGGGAGTGCTCTCCGACGATGTGTGCTTCGAGGAGGAGAGCATATACAGCGGCCTCCTTGAATATCCACACTACACCCGCCCCGAGGTATGGGAGGGCGAGGCTGTACCGCCGGTGCTCCTCTCCGGACATCACAAGAACATCGAGACATGGCGTCATGAGCAGAGCCTCAGGATAACTGCCGAACGCAGACCTGACCTGCTTGAAAAATACGAGAATAAATGACGCTGTCTCAGACGACAGTATTCTCCGCCGTTCAAACGGCGGGATTTTTTTCATTTTTTTCCTGAAACCTGTTACACCTGACATCTTCAGCCGGAGTATGCTTTATGAAACGGCAAGTGCACCGGAAGTTTCAATACATCAAAGGAGGGCTGCTCATGACCGACAGTGAATACCGCTCAATGCTGCAAAAGTCAGCAAGAGAAGCACAGAACGCTCTGTTCGGGGAATATTTCAACTACGTATACGCCATAGTATTCAGCAAGCTGAGAGCTGTAGCAAGCAGAGAGGATATAGATGAATGTGTCAGCGATGCCTTTGCCGATGTCTTCTTCCACTGCGGAAGCGACCGCGCACGGGAGGGAGACCTCAAGGGCATCATCGGGACAATAGCTTCAAGAAGAGCAATAGACCGCTTCCACAGTCTTACGGCAAAGGCGGGAAAAAACGTCCCGCTCGAGGAGGCTGCGGAGCTCGCAGACAGCACAGATCTCGTGAAGAACGCCGAAAAGGCAGAGCTTGCAGCCGGTCTTCTCGCCGCAGTAAGATCGCTGGGCGAACCGGATTCCACTATAATCATACAGAAGTACTACGGAAATATGTCCTCGAAGGAGATAGCAGAAACAGTATCAATGACTCCCGCGGCAGTAAGAGTGCGCTGCGGAAGGGCGCTCAAACGCCTGAAGAAGCTGCTCTCCGGCGATAATAATATACTGAAGGAGGCGGAAATATGAAGAAATTCGATCCCGATCTCACAATACTTGATCACGCAGATCAGGCAACGCTCATGTCGCTTTCCGATATACCCCTTGCAGGTGAAAGCGAAAAGAAAAAGATACTTGAGCAGAGCATACGTAAATACGAACAGAGGGTCGGTGCCTCATCCGCCGGAGCATCATCCGACTCCGTAGAGGGGGTTGAGAGCTACCGCCGCCCGAAATGGTACGTAACTTTCAGCTCCGTAGCCGCAGTGCTTTCCCTTGGCGTAGGCATTGCCGCCATCTCACACATCATGCACACTCCATCTCCCGTTCCCCCGCAGGATCCCCTCGTATCAACTGAATCGACTGATCCTTCACAGTCAGAAGGCACTGTTACTGTACTTGTCACCGGAACAGGTACTGTCCCCGCAGATACCCGTTCCGCCGCCGATACCGAAACAACGGCCGCACAGGAAACCACAGGCTCAGCGGATACTGAAGCATCAACAGTAACGGTCAGCGATACAGCGACCACGACAGCCGCAGCCGCAGCAGCAGCGGTAACACCCGCCCCCGGCCTTTACGCAGTCGAGCTCCATTCCGATAACTACCCCTCATATACCGAGGATGAGCTTGTGGCTAAGATAAAGGCCGCAAATGCAGACTATGCCGCCAACGGCCCCCGTCTCATCGACCGCAGCATCTATATCGATATGATAAACAGCGCCGCAGACAGCGCAGCCCTCAACACCCCCGAGATAAAGAGCTATATCTACCACATGATGCTCAACAGCACCGACTATTTCAACACGGCAGACGGAACGATAGTATACAACTTGACAGACAGCTCCGGCGAATCATTCATACACAATTCCACGTCATTCAAGACAGACATCAGCGGGCAGACATCAAAGTATTTATTCAACGGCATGGAAGGCTTATCCGCAGTCTTCACCTCAGGCAATACCCAGTATATTTTCTCACAGAACGGCACCACAGGCTACTCGAACATTTCCGTACAGGAGTTCGGCAGCGGCGTTACGATGGCTGACTTCCGCTATAACAACACTGATCCGGGACTCAGGGAGGTACACAACATCAGCACAAATGACCGTTATGTATCAATACCCGATGCATCGGTAAACGGTCAGCGCATGACACATACACGCATCTGCAACAACTACGTCACATACACCGGCATGGGCGCAAGCTGTCTTGAACCCTCCACAGAGGCGATAGACTACCTCTGCCATTTCGCAGAATGGCAGATAACCGGCAAGACGAACATCGCAGGCCGTGAATGTGTGGTATTGCAGCCCACAAGCGAATATGCAGCCGGCCCCGGCTGGACATTCTGCGTCGATATCGAATACGGCTTCCTTATGAAGATGTCAGAGCCCTACAGCTCCTACGACTCCGGCGAGACCAGTACGTACGAAGTAACACTTCTCAGCATAGACGGCAGCTATTTCGGCGGCGGTAAGCAGGAATACGGCCTTGCAGAAGGTGCTCCCTCCTTTGCTCTGCTTCCCGATTACATCTTAGTTGCAAAGGATCCGGGTATCACGGGATACATCCGCCGTGATGATCTCCTTGCGGTAACACCGCTGACAAGGCAGGCCTCAGGCCGCTACACCGGGTTCCCTGTCAACCTGAATATGTATGACAGGGAGACAGGTGAGGTTATCGGCATATTTACAGTCAACGACATCTGAAACTGATACAACGCTGTTCTGCGGCTCTCCTGATAGATTAACTATCGCTGTTTTTGGCTCTAAATCCACTTTTGGCACACTTATTTAGTCGATATTAAACATAATTACTTGTTAAAAATTATCAATATTCACTAAGAAATTATTACGAAATTGTGAAGATGATGTGGTGATAGTGAACAAGCAAATCTGTAATTAAAGTTGCTCTGTTATTGCAAATGTAGAAAATCATCGGAAATAGGGGACAAACGCCAAAAATCCGTTGACTAAGCTAAAAAATCAATGTATAATAATAATCAGCAAGTTAAAGATTTGCACAAAAACCAAGCCACATAACGGCAGCTCCCATGAGAGGGACTCCGGATTTATCCAAGAAGAGGAGAGTTGTATTATGTTTGTTAAAGAAGTTATGGTCAAGAATCAGGTAGGCCTTCACGCAAGACCTGCAACCTTCTTCATCCAGAAGGCTAATGAATTCAAGTCGTCTATCTGGATCGAAAAGGAAGAGCGCAGAGTGAACGCTAAGAGCCTGCTCGGTATCCTTTCCCTCGGCATCGTAGGCGGTACAAACGTTAAGGTTATCGCTGACGGCGCAGACGAGAGAACAGCTGTTGACGCACTTGTTGATCTTGTAAACAGCGGCTTCAGCGAGGAAAACAGATAATTATCCGCAGCATGACAGTATTAAGGGCGTTACTTTGGTAACGCCCTTTTCTTTTTTACCCTGACATAACGGAGAGTGATAGATATGAAGATATTCCATGTACATACCTTCCGCTGTCGCCATGCAGAGGAAGTGCCGGATGAAGCTTATGTAAAAGCCGCCGCTGCCCTCGGCGCAAGCGATATCTGGTTCACAGACCATGCACCCTTTCCCGGGGATCCCTTCGGCTCACGAATGAGATACTCAGAGCTTGAGGAGTATATCTCCACCATTTCCGCCCTGAAAAAACAGCATACGGATATCAATGTACATATCGGCCTTGAAGCAGAATACTTCCCCGGCTTTGACAAGGCCGGATACTACGAACAGCTGCGCTCCATACCGGAGCTTGAGCTGCTCCTTCTCGGCCAGCATATGGCAGAGATATCCTCAGAGCCTCTGGATTACAGCTTCTCCCTGAGCGGAGAGGAGCTTGAAAGGGAGGAATACAGGTACCTCGGAAACGCCATACTGCAGGCTATAGATACCGGCTATTTCGGCGCAGTGGCACATCCCGACCGCATCTTCCGCAGGAGCGTGGGCTGGGACGAGGATAAGGCCGGGATATCCCGCAGGATAATAAAAGCCGCAGCAGATGCCGGCATTCCGATAGAAAGGAATCTTTCCTCCCCCGATACCAATTACGGCTTTACGCCGGAGTTCTGGAAGCTCGTTCCAGCCGGCGCTGAGCTGATAACAGGCCTTGATGCACACTGCGTCAGCGATATGGTATCAAGGACAGAAAGACAGGAGGAGCTGCTCGCCCTCTTCGGCTGAATATGTAGGGCGGCAGAGCGCCGCCCCTGTCATGCCGCGGAAAGTTCCTCCAGCATAGTCTCGGCAAATATGGCATAGCCCCGTGACGGTTCTGCCACGAATACGTGGGTCACCGCCCCGATGAGCCTGCCGTCCTGTATTACCGGACTGCCGCTCATGCCCTGAACTATGCCGCCGGTAGTTTTCAGCAGCTCCTCATCGGTTATGCGTATGACCATATCCTTGCCGTCGGTCTTGTCGCCGGATGGTGCGGCATAGTTCACTCTTTCCACGGTGATATCATACCGTTCCGGTTTATCGCCGGAGACTGTGGAAAGGATATATGCCTCCCCCTCGTGTACCTGATTACGGTGTGCGACAGGCATCCTCCCGCCGTTCTGCTCACCTCCGGCAAGAGTGCCGTAGATACCGGAGCGGCTGTTGGTGTCAAGAAGGCCTATGCTGCCTGTACGGGAGAGCTGACCCCGCAGTTCGCCGGGTATTCCTTTCTCGCCCCGTTTCACCTGCGCCAGCTCTACAGGAACAGCCTCACCGCTGTGGAGAGGCACCAGTCCGCCCGTAGATGAATCGCATACCGGATGGCCGAGACCGCCGAATCTGCCGGACTCCGGTTCGATAAAGGTCATGGTGCCGATACCTGCTATACTGTCACGTACCCACATACCGCCGCGCCATATACCGCCGTCTGCGGACATAGCCGGGGAGAGCATCACCTCACGGGTGATACCTCTGCGGCTGACAGTGAGCCGGACCGGTTCCCCGCCGCTGCCTGCGATTATATCCTGCAGACCTTTGTTGGAGACCACGGAGATACCGTTTGCCGTGCGTATGACATCTCCCTCGGCAATGCCTGCTTCCTCAGCCGGACAACGCTCCGAGCCGGAGACATCCGCAAAGCAGCCCAGCCCTGTCACCATTACGCCGTCCATGAGCAGCTTGATGCCGAAGGGCGTGCCGCCGGGGATGACCTCCGGAAGCTCTGTATCACTGAGAGCTGTGCTGCCGACAGGCAAAGCACCGGACAGCCTCCCGGAATAATACTCCGCCGCGCCGAATAAACAAACCAAAGCCGCAGACAATAATGCCGCAGCTGTTTTTCTGAAGATATTCCCTTTTTGCATCAGTCCGTTCCTTTCGTTTATTTGTCCATACGGACGCACTTATTATGTGCGGGGAACGGAGAAATAATCATTTCCGGAGCAAGAAATTCTATGAAACGAACATCGAAAAAAAGCCGTATATTTTATGCGGCCATACTGATACTCACCGCTGTATACCCCGTATTCATGGTAATGATGTCGGGGGCGGGGCTCATATACAACCGCAGTACCTACGGGGAGAGGCTCTGTACCGCAGGCGTCATGCTGATAGTATCAGGCGCAGCCATGACGGCAGGCAGCATCCTTGCCCTGCCGGAAAAGCGCATTACAGCAGCTGTCTCGCTGCTGCTCACCGCAGGAGGTCTCGTGCTCTGCCTGTGTATGCTGCATATCCTGACTTCCCATGCCGACAGCGCCGGCTGGAGCGATAACTACACTATGGAGCCCGTCAGCGCCATGTACCGGAGGAGGATGCTCCCGTCAGTGATACCGGCGGCTATGGCGGGAGGGTTGGCTGTTCACAGGCTTCTCTCGGCTCCCGGTAAATAATGAATACGCCCTGCCTTTCGTTCCTGAAAGGCAGGCTTTGCTTTACTCAATAGTCGTATAATCGCAGGACATAGCCGTATTCCGGTGAGGCGGGGAAATCCTCCAGCTGCTCATAGGTCATGACAAACGCAAGATAATAGTAGTCTCCGCCTGTCTGCACAGGCTCGGACTCGACCTTCACATCATAACCAAGACCGGAAAGCCGCTCAGCCTCTGCCTGTATCATGCCTGCATCGAGTACCTGATCCGACTCAGTGAATATATCCGCCTTCACATGATAATCTGCCGTATCCCTGTATTCCTCCTTGGCCTCATACAGATGCCAGGCCATACCACTGTGACCGGGCCTCGGGGCTGTCATGCTCTCTGAACCGGGAGAAGGATAGGATGATATGAGCAGACGGTCTGCATTTCCGGCAGGCTGCTCTGTGGGGACGGTCATCCCGGTTCCTGTGTTGTCTTCGGCAGGGGCAGCGGTCTCTGCGGGAGCTTCTGCGCCCTCTGCTGCGTCTGTAGTTACGGGAACCGCCTCTGTCTGCACGGCAGCAGCTGACGTTTCTTCCACATTCTCAGTCTCAGTGGCAGCTGTCACATCTGAGAAGGATGCCGTTGTGACCGGCAGTGTTTCAGCAGCAGGAATCTCCGTGCTGCCGGAGGTGAAGCCCTCTGTTGTGAGCTCCGCCGTTACCTGAGACCCGCCGTCCGGCGTGATGACAGGGGGAGCAGAAGGCGAAAGCATTCCGCCCTTCAGCAGCACGGTGCCAAGAACAGCCGCACCGCAGACAGGGGTCAGAGAGGCGGTGATAACAGCAGCTCTCGCCCTCTTCTTTCTTCTTTCGGCTTCGTACTCCCTTATCCGGCGATGAATGTCTCTTATCATTTCTTCACGTGTTTTCATATTCAAAGCCCTCCTTTTCAAGCTGCGTTCTCAGAGATCTCCTTGCACGATACAGAAGTGATTCCACACTGCGGACGGTCTTCTTCATGACCGCTGCTGCTTCTTTATTGCTAAGGCCTTCAAAGTAGGTGAGCCACAGCACCTGCTGATACTCAGGGGAAAGTCTGCGCATAGCCCTGTGGACTGTTATCATGTCTTCCTTCCTGATGTAAGCCTCCTCAACAGCCTCTTCATCGCTGACAAGTCCGGCGGTGTCTTCGATAGGAATGGCAGGGTGTCTTGAAGTCTTCTTCAGGTAGTTCAGCGCCTTGTTCCGGCCTATGGTATAGAGCCACGTTCTGAAGGAGCATTTTTCTCTGAACTTCGGCTTTTTAGTACCGAGAAGCACAAAGGTATCCTCTGTGAGTTCTTCCGCAATATGGATGTTTCCCACTATGCTTGTCAGATAAAGCATCAGTCCGTCGCTGTAGTCGGTGATTATCTTATCCAGCTCGGTCTCATCGCCGTTTTCACGGAAACGCCGGTAGCTCTCTGCACCGTTGTCCATACGTATCCTCCTTTCCGAAAGTCGTTCGTTGCTACTTTCACTTATTAGACAACTGAAAGGGTGGGGACTACTCACATTTTCACGATTTTTCTTTAACATATAAACAACCTCTGAAAAGTGCACGGAAATGGGCGGGTCCGGAAACAGTGCGGGGGAATGTTAAGGGGACGCCCTGCAAGCAAGGACGTCCCCTGATGAAAAATGTCTTTCTTTAAAAAATGAACGTGCAGAGCCCCGCGGAAGTGAGTGCTCTGCACGCCGTTTTTATGCAGTCATGCCGTTATTACTGACAGTTCTTGTACTGGCTGTAGAAGCTGTTTCTTCCGACACCCTCATACCAGCTGACGTTGTTTGTCTGTTTGAAAGACTGAGGCTCCATGTCGTATACCTTGCGGTATGTATCGATGTGTGTGAGTCCGGGATTCTTTGCGAATGCATAGGACTGGATCTTTAAAGGTGTATCCACATTAAGTCCTGCAACAGTTGCAGACTGGAAGAATACCTCCTGGAGACCGTTGAACCAGAACGCATAGTTTCCGATAGTCTTTACTCCGCCGGGGATCCTGAGCTTGGTGATATATGCGTTATAGAAAGCCTCGGTACCGATCGTAGTGAGCTTTGTGTTGAGCTTAAGATCGTTTACTCTTGTGTTCTTGAATGCAGCGTTGCCGATACTTTCAAGATATGTGCAGGCAGAGAGATCAACCTTTGTGATCCATGTGACGCCGTTGAAAGCATTGTCTCTAACTCTTTTTACCTTGTACGTATAGCCGCTGCAGATGATAGTCTCGGGAGCAGTTACATTTGTGCAGTGTGTGTCTGCATATCCGACGATATCAGCTGTGCGGTTGGATTTATTGATCTCGAACATAACGCCGTTCAATCCGTAGTTGCTGCCGTATAAGTATGTAGCCGTGTTGCTTGCTGCTTCAGCTGTGATGGCAGGAACTGCTACTGAACCTGTGAATGTTGCTACTGTGGGTGCTGCGCAGATTACTGCTGATGATAATGCTGCTACGATTGCTTTTACTGAACTTTTCATGGTAATTTCTCCTCTTGATAAATAGAATGATAGTGAATCGATTGTAGGACGTTAGTGTTATATTGCGTGCACAGATATCTCAGTGATCAGCTGTTTTACGATATGTTACCAAAGGCGTCCGGACTAATTAGAAACATATTATGATAAGTCTTATGCTGCGATAATATAACGTTTGTTCGTCCTTGATTATCAGTATAGCAATATCTTGTCATTTTGTCAATAGTTTTCGTAAATATTTATATATGTTATAGTTATATCAGTAATATACGTTGATTATTTTTCTTTACTCGTTACTGATGCAGTAAAAACAAATTACCGTCGCAGATCCTATTGTGTAAATTTATTTGCTTCATCGATTCAACTCGATACTATTGACAGATATGCCTTTATATGGTAAGATTTGAAGTGAGCAGACCATGCGGCGGAAGGCACTGTATCCGCCGGAATTTAACTCTGTTCAGGGAAAGATTATACTATATGACAGGAGGGGTCATAATGAAAAAAAGAAGAATAACAAGGACCATGGCGCTCATACCGGCTGCTGCACTGGCTGCCGGACTTGTACTGTCCATGCCTTCGGTCAAGACACCGGTTACTGTACAGGCACTGTACGACCAGACCGATTTCAACTACACTGAAGGAACAGCGGGACAGCTCAAGATAGCCAAATACAACGACCGTATCGAGATAACCGGATGCGCTGACGGCGTTTCCGATCTTGAGATACCGGCGACCATAGAGGGGCTGCCTGTAACGGGAATAGGCAGATATGCCTTCCAGTACTCATCGGTAAAGAGCCTTACCTTGCCTGATTCCGTAAAGACCATCGGATACTGGGCGTTTACTGACTGCCCTGATCTGAAATCGGTAAAGCTGGGCAGCGGTCTTGAGACCATAGAGATACACGCCTTTGAGAACTGCCCGTCACTTACAGACGTTGAGTTCCCGTCTCAGCTCGTTGACGTCCACACCAAGGCCTTTGACAATACGCCCTGGCTGACTGCACAGCGTCAGAAGGATCCGCTGGTTATCATAAACGGCGCCCTTATCGATGCAATGACTGCAAAGGGTGATATAGTCCTGCCTTCCGATGTAAAGCTCGTATCAGCAGGTGCATTCACAGACAATGCCGATATCACATCAGTTGTATTTCCTCAGGCGGTCCCGAAGATAGATGACGATACCTTCGCACGCTGTATCAATCTCAAATCCGTTGAGGCCGTCGGAGCGGAGAAGATAGGGGCTACTGCTTTCATCGATTGCGCAAAGCTCGATTCTCTCAAGCTTTCGGACAAGCTTAAAACTATAGAGGACTATGCTTTTGATGGTGCGACATCGGCAGCAACCATAACTTTCTACGGTTCAAGAGAGTCCTGGGAACAGGTCACAAAGCCGCAGAACGATACCTTCATTCAGAGGGCGAATCTTGTATTCGAGTCAAGCCTGCCGACACCGCCGCCCACGGAGCCTCCGACAGATCCGCCTACCGAGCCGCCGACAACCGGGCTTACGCCGTCATACGGCGATGCCAACTGCGACGGCAGGATCAATGTTGCCGATGCGGTAGCAGTTCTCCAGTACGTGGCAAACCAGAAGAAGTATGACCTTGGCGAACAGGGTATCCTCAACGCAGATATTGACGGCAGTATCGGTATCACCGGTACAGATGCCAGAGTTATCCAGATGATCGATGCTTCTCTCATCTCGCCGTCTGATCTGCCGCTGAGCAGATAAACGCATTTAACGCCGAATAATCCCTCCTTCCCATTCCCGGGGAGGAGGGATTTTGAAATGAGAGGCCGGGCTGCCATGCAGAAAAACGGGGTATCGTGCTGATTAGTCAAAGTGAACAGTGAATGTCGATTATTTTGTGCATGGTGACTAATTTATTGATGATAAAAAAATTATTCTTCACTTTTTTTTACAGATATGTTATAATGTATTATGAACATCTATGACCGGGGAGGTATAAATGACGTCAAAAACTTTATACATCAGTGATCTCGACGGCACCCTGTTCGATAATTCGGGAAATCTTCCGGAGGGGACAGCTGATGTCATAAACGGACTTACCGGCAGGGGAATGTGCTTCACCTTTGCGACGGCGAGGTCGCCCTATACGGCGCTCCCGCTCACATCCCGGCTCAGAGTGAATGTGCCCTGCGTCATGTTCAACGGTGTGCTTATATACGACACAGTCCGCAGGGAATATGTCGTAAAGCACAGGATACCGGAGGACAGCGCACGCCTTATCGCGCAGGCCTACAAGAGCTGCGGTACCAACTGCATAATATACAAATTCGTGGAAGGTGTGCTGAGCGCCTGCTACAGCGAGCTTTCACCGCAGGTAATGCGGGATTTTGCACAGGAGCGTATCAATCACTACGGGAAGCCCTTTGTTCGCTTTGACGATATCACGGAGGCGGCGGACGGAGATGCGCTTTTCTTCACTACGGTGGGAGAGCGGAGTAAGGTCGAGCCCGTCAGGGATATTGTGAAGGATATACCCGGCGTGGGATACGCCTTCTACGAGGATACATATACGGGTGCCTGGTACCTTGAGGTATTCTCCTCCGATGCCACAAAGGCCGGCGGAGTCAGGTATCTGCGTGAGACCTACGGCTTTGACAGGGTGGTGGTGTTCGGCGACAACCTCAATGATCTGCCCATGTTTGAGGAGGCGGATGTCAGGGTAGCCGTGGCCAATGCAAGACCTGAGGTCATCGCCGCCGCAGACTTTACTGCCCCTGCTAACACAGAGGACGGCGTGGCGGAATGGCTGAAAAGGGAAGTGGTATTATAAAAATGCCTTCCGGTCTGAGAAATAACAAATGATAATCTATATCCAAGAAAGGACATAAAATAATGAAGAAGTTAATGTTAGGAAACGAAGCCTTCGCAAGAGGACTCTACGAGGCAGGCTGCAAGGTGGTATCAAGCTACCCCGGCACTCCCTCAACAGAGATCACTGAGGAGGTTGCAAAGTATGACGAGGTGTACGCTGAGTGGGCACCCAATGAGAAGGTAGCCATGGAGACTGCTCTCGGCGCTTCCATCGCAGGCGCAAGAAGCTTCTGCGGCATGAAGCACGTTGGTCTCAACGTTGCCGCCGATCCCCTCTACACCGCTTCCTATACCGGCGTCAATGCAGGTATGGTAATAGCTGTTGCAGACGATCAGGGTATGCACTCCTCACAGAACGAGCAGGACAGCCGTCATCATGCTATCGCATCCAAGACTCCCATGCTCGAGCCTTCCGATTCCGGCGAGTGCAAGGAGTTCGTGAAGCTGGCATTCGAGCTTTCCGAGCAGTTTGACGCTCCCTTCATCGTTCGTATGTCCACAAGAGTTGCTCACTCACAGAGCAGCGTGGAGATGGAGGACAGGAAGGAACTGGACCTGAAGCCCTACGTAAAGAATCCCCAGAAGTTCGTTATGGTGCCTGCTTTCGCAAAGCAGAGACACGTATTCGTTGAGGAGAGGACAAAGAAGCTTATAGAGTATGCTGAGACCAGCCCCCTCAACAGAGTTGAGATATCCGACAGCGCAGAGTTCGGCGTTATCACCAACGGCGCTGCTTACCAGTACGTAAAGGAAGCTCTCGGCGACAAGGCTTCCGTACTCAAGCTCGGTATGGTGAATCCTCTCCCCGTAAAGCTGATACAGGACTTCGCAAAGAAGTATGACCGCATCATCGTTATCGAGGAGCTTGACGGCATCATCGAGGAGCACTGCCGCAACATCGGCGTGAACAACGTGGAGGGCAAGAGCATCTTCGGCTGCATCGGCGAGATAGACCAGTCCATCATTGCAGAGAAGCTGCTGGGCGAGAAGAAGGAATTCACTTCACTTTATGTGAATATACCCATCCGTCCCCCTGTTATGTGTGCAGGATGTCCTCACAGAGGCCTGTTCTACTGCCTCAAGAAGCTGGGCGTTACAGTATCCGGTGATATCGGCTGCTATACTCTCGGCTCCGCTGCACCCCTCTTTGCGATAGATACCACTATCTGCATGGGCGCTTCCATTTCCGGCCTCCACGGCTTCAACAAGGCAAGAGGCACGGAGAGCGAGCACAAGACAGTAGCAGTTATCGGCGATTCTACCTTCATGCACAGCGGTATGACAGGTCTTGTGAATATCGCATACAACAATTCCAACTCGACAGTTATCATCCTTGATAACTCCATCACCGGCATGACCGGCCACCAGCAGAACCCCACCACCGGAAAGAACCTCAAGGGCGATCCGGCTGCGGCAGTAAACCTTGAGGAGCTCTGCAAGGCTATCGGTATCAAGCGTGTACGCGTTACCGATCCCTATGACCTTGCACAGACAGAGGCTGCCATCAAGGAGGAGCTTGCTGCTGATGAGGCATCTGTAATCATCTCACGCCGTCCGTGTGCACTGCTCAAGTACGTAAAGCACAACGCACCCCTCGCCGTTGATACAGATGTATGCGTAGGCTGCGGAGCCTGCATGGAGCTTGGATGTCCTGCTATTTCCATGAAGGACGGACAGGCTGTCATCGACCATACCCAGTGCGTCGGCTGCGGCATCTGCAAGGAGCAGTGCCCCATGGGCGCAATAAACTGAATCCGGGAGAGCCCTCTTTGAGAGGGGCCGGGAAGCAGAAAATGGCATTGTTCAGAGAATAAAGGATACGAAATCACATTTTTATCAAGTACAGCGGCCGGAGCTGTCCAATGACTGAGGTGTTAATTATGAAAGTCAGAAGTGTATCATGCCCGTATTGTAAGATCGAAATGAAGTACAGGGGCGTCAATTACGAAAACCTTGCCAAGACAATGCAGATCGCAGAGTGTACAGTGCCGTATATGATATACGTCGAGTACTACGAATGCCCGCAGTGCGGAAAGATCGAGCTCTTCCACGACAGGAGGAATATGAAGTCGAGAGACGACGATCAGCCTGAGGCTGCCGCCGCTCACGTTCAGCCTGCCGCAGCGCCGGCTGAGGCTCCTGCACCTGCTGAGGAGAAGAAGACACCCGCTAAGGAAAAGAAGACTTCCGCAAAGGAGAAGAAGACCGCCTCAAAGAAGACAGGTGCATCAAAGAGCACTGCATCGGAAAAGAAGGCATCGTCTTCAAAGACTGCTTCAAAGACAGCAGCAAAGGACAGTACCGGAAAAAAGAAAAAGAAGAGTGATGAAGAATGATACAGACTGAGATCTACGAGGAGTTTTCCGCATGGCTGGATAACCTCCTTGAAAACAATGAAATGCCGGAGGAGACTGCTGCCTTCAACTTCAATCTCTATGAGGAGAGCGAGGACAGCAGCGAGCATATCTACGGAGTGCAGCTCATAGCCGCAGACCGTTTTGAGCCTGAGGACGGCGAATGGGCCTGCTATGAGGCCTGGAGCTCCGAGGAGGATATCTTCTGTGTTGATACCTCCGATGAAGAGGATACCTCTGCACAGTATGCACAGAAGCTCATCGGCGAGATGGTCAGCGAATACCTTGCGTCAGGAAAGTACAGGGATATACTCCTTGGCACTCAGGCTGTGGGCATAGGCTTCGTTGACGGTGATATCGAGCTGCTCTGCCGGGCTGAATGATCTCTTTGCAGTCACCATCACATTATATAATACATAAGGAGCATATACAGATATGGAAACCAGATCAATCATGATAGTAGGCGTAGGCGGACAGGGCTCTCTGCTCGCTTCAAGACTTCTCGGAAACGTACTCCTTGCACAGGGCTATGACGTAAAGGTCAGCGAGGTGCATGGTATGTCACAGAGAGGCGGAAGCGTTGTCACCTACGTAAAATACGGCGACAAGGTCTATTCCCCTGTTGTCAACAAGGGAGAGGCAGATGCCATAATCTCCTTTGAGCTGCTCGAGGCAGCACGCTGCCTGCCCTATCTGAAGAAGGGCGGAAAGCTCATTACATCCACACAGCAGATAGATCCTATGCCGGTAATCACAGGCGCTGCCGAGTATCCGGAGGATCTTGTTTCAAAGCTCAAGGCTGCGGGCGCAGAGCTCGTTGCAGTTGATGCTCTCTCCCTTGCCGAGGAGGCAGGCACCTCAAAGGCTTCAAACGTAGTCCTCATGGGAGTTCTCTCCTCACTTATGGACTATCCCGAGGAGCTCTGGCAGAATGCACTCGAGCAGTGCGTTCCCGCAAAGTTCCTTGAACTCAACAAGAAGGCCTTTGAGCTCGGAAAGAACGCTAAGACTTTATGATAAGGGCTGCTGCTCAGGCAGTACCCGTGGTATAGGGGAAGATGAAGAAAAGAAGTATTCCGGTCTGCCTGCTTCTTGCAGCAGTGCTCGCAGTGCAGACTTCATGCGAGGTTAACGGCGGAGTTATCGGATACCTTATTGACAGCTTCGGCGGATCCGAGGAAGAGATAGCTGAGGAAGAACTTTACATCCCGAAGATCAGCGACGAGACTAAGCTGGTGCCTGTCTATCAGGTGGCAGACTGGTGGGATTCCATGAGTGGCGGTCCTGATTTCAGGGTGAGCAATGCTCAGGAGCTGATAAATGCGGCCTACTACGTGAATCATGTGTTCCAAAGCGGCACGACTCTGCGTGTCACTATAACCCTGACGAAGGATATAGACCTTTCCGGCTACCTCTGGGAGCCTATCGGCAGCATCTATCATCAGTTCTACGGTGAGATAAACGGTCAGGGTCATACTATCAAGAATATGACCATACGTGACGCCGGGGACTGTGCCGGATTTATCGGCGAGCCCAGTTTGGGCTACTCCGATAATGAGCTGGTTGTGCGCAATATCACATTTACAAATGCCAGCATAACCGGCGGAAAGAAAGCAGGCATCGTCTGCGGATGCTGCAAACTGCCGGGGACCTGGAAGAAGGTCAAGGCCTACGGCGAGATAACTGCCGATGCCGGCGCTGTAGTCGGCGTGATCGGCGGTGATATCACGAAAGCTACGATGGAAAAATGCTCCGGCAAGGTAATACTCAACGGTGAGGAATTCAGCGGACTGAGTAACTGTGATGTGCTGGAGAACCCGCATGAAAAGGACTTCAATATTGAAATGACAAATGACGGCAGGATATACCGGACCGGCAACTACACCTCCGCAGTGAGACTCAGATGGGTCGTATTGCTCAACGGTGAAAAGGTCTTTGAGCAGGAATGCGGCGACGGCCTCAGCCTCAGCACAGAAAGCTATGAGACCGAAGAAAGTTCCGGAGCATACGAGGTGTTCCTTGAGGCTTCATTTGACGGCGGGAAGGCAGTAAGATGCAGCAACATACTGGAATACAGTAAAGCTGTAAACGGTGAGCCGGCTGCATAGGGGATATGCGGCCTATACGGGGTAATATGAATAAGAGAAAACTACCGGTCTGCGTGCTGCTTGCGGCAGCGCTGGCGATGCAGACCTCTTGTGAAATAAACGGCGGTGTTATCGGGTATCTTATGGATAAGTACTCCGAACAGGAGGAATTAGACAATTACTCCGAACAGGAGGAAGAACCATCGGAAGAGGTGTCCGTTCAAGAAAAGAGTGTTCAGGACTACCTATATGCTGATAAAGAATGGGCATTAAATAACGCTCCGGATTTTAAAGTGAGCAATGCCGAGGAACTCGTATCAGCTGCCTACTGGGTGAATCGTCTGAGCGACGGCACTCAGAAAGTTACCATAACTCTGACTGAGGATATTGATCTTTCAAACTATCTCTGGGAGCCTATGGGAAAGCCGGATGGCAATAAGTTTCACGGTGAGATAGACGGCGCAGGCCATACGATAAGCGGCCTCAGCATTCCCGGCGGGTATCAGGATGCCGGTTTTGTAGGATTTGCTTCCTCGCTTGATATCCATGATATTACATTCACTGAGGCGGAGGTCACCGGCACTTCGTTATTCACTGAGGCGGTTGACATCGGCACTTTGCTCGAAGATACAGTCTTCTGGGATCCGGAGGTCAGATGTATTTCCAATACAGGTATAGTCTGCGGCGAACTGGATGGTGAGCAGACCTGGCGGAATATCCATGTTCAGGGCGCTATCATGACAGAAGCTAAAGAAGGCTACGGTGCTATAGGCGGAAGAACGCCCGACATAGAGTTCGACAACTGCAATGCAGATGTCACCGTCAACGGAGATGAATTCAACTACCTGAACTGGCAGGAGTGTGAAGATGATCAGAAGATCCATGAAGATGACTACACCGTTGGAGATACTGATAGTGCTTATCTGACACGTACGCATCAGGATGCCGAGTCCGATAAACTGCGTTGGGTAGTTTACCTCAACGGCAATTTTCTGTGCAGAACGGACTGTAAGAATGAATACAGCAATGAACTGGACATCTTTGAAATCGGCGAATTGCAAACGGGCTTGTACACCGTATACCTGGAGGACTTTTTCGGTAAGGGCTATGTCAGATGCAGTAATATCATTAAAACTGAGTTTTGTTTTCCGGACTGGAATAATTATGAAGACCGTGAAAGGTATTCGCTTCTTGATATAGAGCCCTACGAGATACAGTGTGACCCGGATATGATGTCCATGCTGAAAACTATTGACACATGTTATGCTCCGTTTAAGTTAAGAAATCTGTCGTGGGTGTATGTGGTTGACGGTAAGGAAGCACTTCGCAAGCCCTTTGTGGAGGGTGAGTATGTGGACTCTGATGAACTGATGGAAGAGGCCATGAAAAAAGGCGTAGAAATTGATTCCGGTAACCATTCTATCTTCATCTTTGTAGTCGGTGATGCGATGAAAGACACAGATATACGTATAAGTAATGTATATCCTATAGATATTTCCTTTATGTTGGACGAGCTTCCAGAGGAGCTGGTACAAGAGCTCTTAGAAGGAGCAGATAGTGACTCTGAGTTCAGCGCTGACGGCACAGACACCGACCATACACCGGAGGACACTGACACTTCAAGTGATACAGGGGAATATGAATAAGAGAAAACTACCGGTCTGCGTGCTGCTTGCGGCAGCGCTTGCGTTGCAGACCTCATGCGAGATAGAAGGCGGCATCATCGGTTATATTACCGGAAAGGTGCCCGAGACCGAGGAGATAGTACCGGAGGAGCCCGTATACAGCGAGCCTGTTCCGGCAAACCTTGCCGCGGATTACGACTGGGCAGTGAATAACGCTCCGGATTTTACAGTGAGCAATGCCGGGGAACTCATATCCGCCGCCTACTGGGTAAACCATATAAGCGACGGCAAGCAGAAGGTCACCATAACCCTTACTCAGGATATAGACCTTTCGGACTATCTCTGGGAGCCTATGGGGCAGCCGCAGGGCACCCGCTTCGCCGGCGAGATAGACGGCGGAGGCCATGCGATAAGCGGCCTTACCATACAGAATGCATATCAGGATACGGGATTTGTAGGCTATGCCACATTTCTCAATGTACATGACCTGGTCTTCACGGAGGCCGATGTCAGCGGCAGGGAGAATACAGGCATAATCTGCGGTGAGATGTACGGTGAGATGACATGGAGGAATGTCCATGTCTTTGGCTCTATAACGACAGATGCAGCAAATGATTACGGAGCCATGGGCGGAAGGACGCCCGACCTTGAATTTGATGCCTGCTATGCGGATGTCACTGTCAACGGTGAGGGATTCAGCTATCTGACCTGGCAGCAGTACGCTGATGAGCATAACGTCCACGAGAATGACTACACCCTTGAATATAACAGCGACGGCTCAATAACCCGCAGCCGTCCGGATACGGAGGCAGAGAATCTGCAGTGGGTCATCTGCCGCAACGGCAACAGGGTGCTTGGCAGGGGCTGTGAGGATGAATACACCATTGAGCCGAATACCTTCGACATTGTCGGAACAGTCTCGGGCATTTACAGCGTATATCTTGAAGCCTTCTATGGCAACGGCTATCTCAGATGCAGCAATACAGTGGAATACGAGTCAGTGCCGAAGGAATGGACGGATAGCGGTATGGGAGAAGAATACCCGCTTTATCTGAAGGATCCGTATGAGATAGAAACTGATCCGGATATGCCGTTCAGGCTCGGATCCCATGACGGATATACCTGGCCGGAAGAACTCAGTGACCTTTCATGGATCCTTGTGGCGGACGGCGTGGAGAGACTGCGCAAGCCCTTTACCGAGGGTGAGGAAGTGAATACTCATATTCTGATGCAGGAAGCAAAGAAAAAAAGCGCGGACCTTGAGACCGGTGATCATAATGTCTTTATATTTGTGGCCGGAACTGAGGAAAACGGTTCGGAGCTGCGTATCAGCAACATATACGCGTTTAGCTATCACGGCCATAATTCCGAGAGCGCAGCAGAGGAAGGTGTCACCCCTACTGTCTACGTTGACGGTATAGATACCGGCGGTGCCCCGGAGGACTATACAGCCACATTAGCGGCGGATGACCTTGACAACGAGGAGGAATTCCTCAGCGGCATGATCATAGTCGGGCCGGAGGGCCATGCGTGGCGTGCCGAGCCTGCAAGGACAGGCGGGAAGTATTCCTACGGCGACAGGGAGGGCGATACCGCTGCCTTCCACATCGTCACCGATCAGAGCGGGCATATGTTCTGCATCGACAAGGATCCTTCCTATGAAAGCGGACATAATGTAAAATGGGTTATGCTCTTCAATGGGAATGAAGAGCTTACCGCAGATTATTTTGATGATCCTGCTGCCGTGCAGCAGGGAGCTTTTGTGCCCTTTACGGTGAAGGGACCGAAGGAGGGCGTATATTCGGTATACGTCATCGACGAGGTGAACGGAGTAAAGGAGCGCATCAGCAATGTCCTGGAATTCAGGATAGTTTAATGGTGAAAGGAGAAGGAACCAATGGACGAACAGCTTATGGATATGATGTACAATTTTGAACACCTTTTTCTCCCGAGAGCGCTGTTCAGCAATAACCAGGATCTTATTGACGAACTCAACCAGAGCAGGGATACGGTATACGTCCTCTTTAACGATATCTGCGTGAAGATGGAGCGTGACAATCCCTTCTACGAGGAGGAGTTCATGGTAAGGTATTATCAGATGGACAATGTCTGGTCGGTTATCCACGTGTTCTTTCCGCACCCGCCGGAAGCATTCCTGTGCTACGGTATGTATATCTTCTTCGACAGGAACCTCAGCCGCAAGGGCTGCTATGCACTTGAAAGAAGATCGGACACCGAGGAAGGTGACGAGAAGGGCATACTCTGCTCATGGGATATCAAGGGACAGAGATTCGAGCATGACTACTTCGATCCGAAACGTGTCTATGCGCCTGTCGAGCGTGCCTTCGAGATCCATTCGGAGGCCAACCCTGAGCAGAAGAAGATCGTGGCCGAGGCGGAGAGCTTCATTGCAAATGACGAGACTATCGTGACAGTTGCTGATGCAGACCCCGATGACGAGGTCACATTCGACGAAAACGAGGAAGAATAATAAATTATAAGGAGCAGTCTTATGACCAAGAGTTTTTTGGATATAGTATATTTTCTGGAGCACGGTTTTCTGCCGGCAGTGCTGTTTGATGAGAAACGTGATCTCATCGGCACTCTGACCGAAAAGAAGAATGTGGTCTATGAGATATTTGATGGTATGTGTGACGAAAAGAAGGAAAAGAATCCCTACAGCCCTGAGGATTTCAAGGTGCAGAGTTTCCATGTCATTGATGACTGGTTCGCACTTGATATAACCTTCCCGAAGCCGGAGAGAACGCCCCTCTGCTACGCCATGTACATATTCTACAGGAATGACGGCAGCGGTAAGGGATGCTTCACTCTCGAGAGAGGAAAGAATGAACAGGGGATTGAGGGCATATTCCTTTGCGAGTGGAAACAGGACGGAAGCCACGTAAACTATGGACACATATCACTTGACGAGTATTCAAAGGACATCTTTGAGGAAGCATTCAGAATCCATACCGGTTATCCGGCAAGGAAAGATTAGTGACATTATTACCACTCATTATACTATATTGAAGGAGTTTTGATACCAATGGAAAGATACTGGAATCAGGAGATCGAGTGTGCCTCGAGAGAAGACATGAAGAAGCTGCAGGACGAGCGTCTTGTGGCTCAGGTAAAGCACGTATATGAGAACGTGAAGTATTACCGCGACCTTATGGACGAGAAGGGCGTGAAGCCGGAGGATATCAAGTCCACCGATGATCTTCACAAGCTGCCTTTTATCTCCAAGGCTGATCTCCGTGATGCTTACCCCTACGGACTGCTTGCGAAGCCGCTCTCTGAGTGTGTAAGGATACACTCCACCAGCGGCACCACAGGACGCCGTGTAGTTGCTTTCTACACACAGCATGACATAGACCTCTGGGAGGACTGCTGCGCAAGAGCTCTTACTGCTGCCGGCGCCACCAATGAGGATGTATGTCAGGTAGCCTACGGCTTCGGCCTCTTCACCGGAGGTGCAGGCCTTAACGGCGGCTCTCACAAGGCGGGCCTTCTCACACTTCCCATGAGTTCGGGAAATACCGAGAGACAGATACAGTTCATGCGTGACCTCAATGCCACCGTGCTCTGCTGTACTCCCTCCTATGCCGCATACATAGGCGAGACTATCCACGAGATGGGGCTCACCCCCGATGACCTGAAGCTCAAGGCCGGTATCTTCGGCGCTGAGCCATGGACAGAGGAGATGCGCCGCTCCATCGAGAAGTCCCTCGGCATCAAGGCATTCGATATCTACGGCCTCACCGAGATAAGCGGACCCGGTGTTGCTTTTGAGTGCAGCGAGCAGACAGGTATGCACATCAACGAGGATCACTTCATCGCTGAGATCATCAATCCCGATACGGGAGAAGTCCTCCCCGAGGGCGAGGTAGGCGAGCTTGTATTCACAAGCATCGACAAGGAGGCCTTCCCGCTTCTGCGCTACCGTACCCGTGACCTCTGCGTGCTCTCAAGGAAGAAGTGCTCATGCGGACGTACACTTATCAAGATGGCCAAGCCTATGGGCAGAAGCGATGATATGCTCATCATCCGCGGAGTAAACGTATTCCCGTCACAGATCGAGACGGTACTCATCGAGCAGGGATACTCACCGAACTATCTCATCGAGGTGGACCGTGTGAACAATACTGACACCATCGATATCAATGTTGAGATGAATCCCGATCAGTTCTCCGACAAGATAGCTGATCTCCAGGACAAGGAGCGCAAGCTTGCCGGTGCAATGAAGACTATGCTCGGAATCAACCCGAAGGTGCATCTTGTATCGCCAAAGTCCATCACAAGAAGCGAGGGCAAGGCTGTACGCGTTATCGACAGGCGTAAGCTGCATGACTGATAAGAAGCCTGCTGCCCGCAGCAGGAAGAAATAACAAACACAAGGAGGACACATTATGTCAGATGTAAGACAGATCTCAGTATTTATGGACAATAAGCCCAACCAGCTTGCCGGAGTCATGAAGATACTCAAGGAGAGCGGCGTGAACATCAGGGCTCTCAGCCTTGCCGACACCAAGGATTTCGGCATCCTTCGCATCATCGTAAACGATACGGACAAGGCAGTTGATTCCATCAAGGCAGCCGGATATGCTGCCGCTGTAACACCTGTTGTTACCATATCCATCCCCGACTCACCCGGACAGCTCAGCCGTGTGCTTGATATCCTCGGCGGCGAGGGAGTAAACCTTGAATACCTCTATGCCTTCACAGGAGCTTCGGATAAGTCAGTATCATTTGTTATCCGTGTTGACGACAACGAGATGGCTGCTGAGGCCCTCACAAAGGGCGGCATAATCCAGCTCACAGAAAACGATATCTCCGAAATGTAAGGAAGAGGGAAAAAATACAGATAACTTTCTGAAATCCCCTTGACAAGGCCTAATCCGGAGAGTATAATGAGATTGTACATATTTTATTCAAAGGAGCGAGTGTAATGAGCATTCTTGATAAGATCGGTGATGTCTCCAAGGGCGTTACTGATAAGACAAAAAGTATGTCCGAAGCCAGCAACCTCAAAAGAAAGATCCTGTATGAGGAGGAGAGAATCGTAGAGATCTTCACCGATATCGGTAAGAAGTACTACAAGAATCCCAACGAGGATCCTGCGTCCCTGAAGGCTCTCTGCGACGACATCGACACCCGCCGCAGAAGAATCAAGAAGATGAGATTCGAGCTCAACGGTATCCGTGGCTACAAGATCTGCCCCAAGTGCGATGCAGAGGTAAACGATCGTTTCCAGTTCTGCGGACGCTGCGGTGCAAGACTGCCGGATATGGAGGATGACGATTTCATGTCTCTCGAGCCTAATGATTACTATACTGAAAGCAGCAATAATTTCTTCAACGCTGATTCTAACAAGAACTATTAATCCAATAGGCTGTTCTGAGTGATCGGAGCAGCCTTTCCCTTTAAACATCACCGCTGCCTGAGGGCCCTGCGGTGTTTACTTTATTGGTGACGCATATGAAAAGAAAGCATCTGTTCCCTCAGCTCATACTTACCACCCTCTTTGTCTCACTGATCCCCCTGTGGTGCAGCCTCGGCATAAGCACGCCCGTAAAGACGGTGCTCACTGTCCTCCTCTCTGTGTTCTTCCTCGTCCTTATCTTCGGCGGTGGCAGGGCAAAGACGGAGAGCCCGCGCCTGAGGCGTATCGACAAGGGCGCGGACCTTATATGGCTCGGCAGCTTTACTGCTCTCCTCGGTCTTGTGGTGCTGATATGCTGGCTTATAAAGTCTGATGCGGCTGTCGGTGCCAAGATAGGAGCCTCGGCCATGCTGCTGCTCTCTTCGGCGCTTATGGTGTTTGCCGGAGTTGTGAGAGTGGCTTCCGGCTCAAAGCAGGTGAAACTCCGGGATTATATACTGCTGCTCTGTCTGTGGTGGTGTCCGGCCCTCAACCTCTTCGTCTTCCGCAGCCTCTACAAGACCGCCCGCAGGGAGTACGTCTTCGAGGCGGACAAGCTCGAGCTTGAGAGCTCCCGTGCGGAGAGCGAGATATGTAAAACGAAGTATCCCATACTCATGGTACACGGCATATTCTTCCGTGACTGGCAGCTCCTCAACTACTGGGGCAGAGTACCCGCCACCCTTATACGCAACGGCGCACAGGTATACTACGGTGACCAGCAGTCCGCCATGTCCGTAGCAGACAGCGCACAGGAGCTGAAAAAGGCCATACTCCGCGTCATACAGGAGACAGGCGCGGAGAAGGTGAACATCATCGCCCATTCCAAGGGCGGCCTTGATTCACGCTATGCTATAAGCTGCCTCGGTATGGATAAATATGTGGCTACACTTACCACCATCAACACCCCCCATAAGGGCTGCGACATGGTGGATTACCTCCTTGACAAACTGCCGGACAGCGTGGCATCCTTCATAGCTGCCCGCTACAACCGTATTTTCAGAAAGCTCGGCGACACAGCCCCCGACTTCATGGCCGGAGTCCGTGACCTGAGCGCAAAGAAGGCTGCCTCCTACGATGAGCTCATGCCCGATTCACCGGAGGTCAGCTACCGCAGCGTAATGTCTGTAATGAGCCGTGCAGGCTCGGCAGGTCCTCCGCTAAATATCGGATATATGTTCATAAAGAAGCTCAACGGCCGCAGCGACGGCCTTGTTTGGGAGGAGTCGGCCATACACGGAAGACATACCTTCGTTACAGCCCCTAAGAAGAGAGGCATCAGCCACGGCGATATGATAGACCTCTTCCGCGAGAACATCGAGGGCTTTGATGTCCGGGAGTTCTATGCGGGCATCGTCAGCGGGCTGAAGAAAGAGGGCTGGTAAAGGTCCTTCTTATCCTCCGGCAGAGAAAGTATGCCGGAAGGCAGAGCAGAAACCATATACCTGAATACAGCGGGCAGACCTGCCCCATAATATTCAGCGGCACGTCGGAGTAATCCCATACGTGCCAGCCCATAAGGATATTGTCAAAGAGCCCGACAGGGAACTCTATGGCCGTTATCATCAGCGCCCCGAAAAGACTGCTGCGGAGCGGACCGAGAGAGAGCCTGCGGTTCAGATGATACAGCAGAGAAAGGGCAAGGCCCCCGGTGAGAGCCATAGTCCAGTGGGTGTAGCCCCTTGTGGCTATCTCGAAAAGGCTGTAGATAAAGAATCCCATGAGAAAAGTAAAGATCGACTGAGCCGGCTTCAAGGCAGCACCTCCTTTGATACAGGTAGTGTTGCCGGACAGCCGTTGGAATATACACGTTTTATAAAGGAGTTTAATATGCGTAAGAGCTGCATACTGATGCACATATCCAGTCTGCCGTCTGAGTACGGCATAGGCAAGCTGGGCAGAAGTGCATACGACTTTGTAGACTTTCTCAGAGCTGCCGGTGTCAGGTACTGGCAGATACTTCCCCTTTCGCCGACAAGCTACGGCGATTCGCCCTATCAGTCCTTCTCGGTGCACGCCGGGAACCCCTACTTCATCGACTTCGGTGTTCTCGAGGATGACGGCCTTCTCGAGCATCATGAGTATGCATCCCTGACCTGGGAGAGCGACCCGGACAAGGTGGATTACAGCCTTATCTACGACCGCTGCTTCGATGTGCTGAGGGTGGCCTATTCCCGTTTCAAGCCCTCACGCTTCCCGGAGTACAAGAAGTTCTGCGATGCGAACAAGTCCTGGCTGGAGGAATACGCCCTCTTCATGGCACTGAAATTCCGCCACGGCGGCAAGCCATGGTATGAATGGGATACCCCCCTTGCCATGCACAAGCCAAAGGCAATTGCCGAGATAAAGAAGGAACTCAAGAAGGATATAGGCTTCTACAAGTTCAACCAGTTCCAGTTCCACCGCCAGTGGAAGGAGCTGAAGAAGTACGCCAACGATTCCGGAATTGGCATCATAGGCGATATCCCCATATACTGCGCTCTTGACAGCGTTGAGGTATGGTCTCAGCCGAAGCTCTTCTGGCTCGACAAGAAGCGCCGTCCTGTGTGTGTTGCAGGATGTCCCCCCGATGACTACGCCGTTACCGGCCAGCTCTGGGGCAATCCGCTCTATGACTGGGATTACCATAAGAAGACCGGCTACAAATGGTGGATAGACAGGATAAAGTCCGCCTGCATGACCTACGACGTCGTCCGCATCGACCATTTCCGCGGCTTTGAGAGCTACTACGCCATACCCTACGGCAGCAAGGATGCCACGGTAGGCGAGTGGAAGAAGGGGCCGGACTATGAGCTCTTCCGTGCAGCGGAGGAGAAGCTTGGCAGACTGAATATCATAGCTGAGGACTTAGGCTTCCTCACGCCCGAGGTCCATGAGATGCTCGCAAAGTGCGGCTATCCGGGCATGAAGGTATTGCAGTTCGGATTTTCCGGCGGGGATAACGGATATCTCCCCCATAACTATACCACCACCAACTGCTTCGCCTATACAGGCACTCATGACAATGAGACTCTCAACGGCTGGGTGGCTTCTCTGGATAAGAAGTCCCTGCGCTTTGCCAAGAGCTACCTTAATGTAAAGAAGAAGGGCGAGATACCCGAGGCTGTCATCAGGGCGGCCTGGGGCAGCGTGGCAGAGGTGGCCTGTGCCCAGATACAGGATTTCCTCGACAGCCCGAAGAGCGACAGGATGAACACCCCCTCCACCTTAGGCAACAACTGGCAGTTCCGTACCCATGCGGAGGACTTTACGCCGGAGCTTGCAAAGCATATAAAGAAGCTCAATAAAATGTACAACAGGTAAGGACAATTTGCGGGAAACCGCTGATATACAGACATATCTGAGGCTGTGCCGGAGCTGACAGCACTGCGCGGACAAAGAATAAGAAAACATAGAGTATTTTATTAAATAGAAAGAGGAATAATAATAATGAATAAGAAAATCCTATCAACACTTGCAGCAGCTGTACTGCTTACAGGCTGCGGTGTAACTGAATCCACCACGACCATCGATGCACCGGCAGAGACTGCCGCAGTTGCAGAGGTATACACGATAACGGCAAACACATCTGCCGCCAGCGAAGCCGGGACAGCCGCAGACGGTACAAAGGAAGCAAGAGTGGATATTTCTCCGAAGGAGCAGGAGGCCATAGATAAGCTCGGCAGGAAGTACGGCAGAGAGTTCAGGGCTGTCGGACGCGACGTACAGAGAGAGTACTGGGACGAAAAGCCCGACCACCTCAATGTATGGTATGACCTTGAGGACGAGGACGGAAGGCCCTTCATGTTCATGTGCAAGGAGAATACAGATATAGCAGTATCCGAGGGCTACGGCTTCATTATCCATGAGCAGGAGCTCTGCAGCGAGGCGGCTGCCTATATCAGGAAAGTAATGCCGGAAGGCAAGCTCTGGTTCGGCAATAACAGCGCTATGATACCCTTTGAGGCTGCCGGCGACAACAGCTTTGAGAGCTTCCGCCAGGCCTTCATAGCAGGCGACGGAAAGCTTACTCTCTCCATCCTGCTTACAGACGATACAGAGATCCCCGGTGAGCTGAAGGTGCTCATGGCCGGACGCAGCGACATAAAGCCCGCAGAGCTCGGCTACACCCTTTATATAAACTACTACAAGCTTGCAAAGGAGGACTATGACAGCCTTCCCGATGTAGTCTATAACGAGGCCGGAATTGACCGCAGCAGACTTGAAAGGCTCACTGTCGGTTAAGGCGGACTGAAAGATAAGCATTGGATACGACATATGAAAAAGACATTTATCATTTTAGCGGCCGGGATCATTCTTTCCGGCTGCGGTGCTATAGAACAGTCCGAAAACGATATACCGGAAGTTACTGAGCCGGCAAGCGCAGCGGAGACAACAGAGACAACCACTGAGACAACGACAACTACAGCTGAAACGACTGCCGTTATCACGACTGCCGCTCCCACAGAGGAGGCAACGATCGACTGGGAAGAATATGAAAACGAGCTCTACACCCGGCATGAAGAAAAAATATCTCCGGAGGAGCGTGCGGCGCTCGACAAGCTGAGAGCAAAGTACGGCAAGGATTTCACTTTTGTTTCAAGAGAGCTTCCGTGGGAATTCTTTGGCGGGATACCTGAGAAGAAACCCGCAACATATGTTCTTATGGATGATGAAGGCAGATACTTTGCCGCTTACGGAACAGAAGACAGCGAGGATCTCACAGGTGAGGAATATGCCTATCTCTTTCACGAGGACGAGTTTTTCGAGAGGACGAAGGATTATATCCGCAGCTATACCCAGGCAGGCAAGCTATGGATACTGACGCCGTATAAGAAATCGGTGCCGCTGGAGGCCCCGGCTGATTTGACATATGATCAGTTCCTGACGTATTTCTGCGCCGGAGGATACAGGGTGTACGCAAACATTCTTCTTCCTGAGGGGACGGAGCTGCCGGAGGAGCTCATTTCGGATGAATTCATGAACAGAATACAGCTTGATGACCTCAGCTACAGCATTGATCTCGGGGTATACTATCTGCCGCAGAAGGATTATGACAGCCTTGATGATGTGACGTATGATGACATAGAAATCAACCATGATCACCTGAGAGCCCCGCATGAGTAAAGGGAGGATAATATGGATAAGAATGTGTTTATGGAAAAATTCACAGGCAGGCTGCCTAAGGATATAAAGTCAGCCACACCGCAGCAGCTCCACAATGCGCTGGGTGATACCGTTATGGAGCTTTACCGTGAGCAGTGGGACAATGCTCGTCAGGAGCATCTTTCAAAGCGCCGTGCCGCATACCTTTCCATGGAGTTCCTTGTGGGACGTGCGGTATACGACAACCTGCTCTGTCTCGGCATCTATGACGAGGTGAGCGAGGTGTTCTCGGAGCTCGGTCTCGACCTCAGCGACCTTGAGGTCATAGAGGACGCTGCCCTCGGAAACGGCGGCCTCGGACGTCTTGCTGCCTGCTTCCTCGATTCTGCGGCTACTCTCGGACTTCCTCTTGACGGCTACGGCATACGCTACAAGTACGGCCTCTTTAAGCAGTCCATCGTTGACGGTTATCAGAAGGAGGATATCGATGACTGGACAAGATACGGCGATCCCTGGTCAGTTCGCTGCGAGGAGGATACCGTCCTGATAGAGTACAGCGGACAGACCGTAAAGGCCGTTCCCTATGATATGCCCGTATTCGGCTGCCGTACAAAGAATATCGGCACGCTGAGACTGTGGCAGGCAGAGCCTGTGAAGGAGTTCGACTTCGATACCTTCAACAGACAGGAATACCTTGAAGCCTCGAAGGAGAAGATATATGCCGAGGATATCTCCCGTGTACTCTATCCTAATGACGATACCGATGAGGGCAAGAAGCTGCGCCTCAAGCAGCAGTACTTCTTCAGCTGCGCCTCCCTTACGGATATACTCCGCAAGCACAAGGCACGTTTCGGCACTCTTGATAATATAGCTGACTATATCACAGTACAGCTCAACGATACCCATCCCGTTATCTCCATACCGGAGCTTATCCGTCAGCTCGTTGACAACGAAGGCTGGAGCTTTGAGCGTGCATACGAAACGGCGAAGAAGGTGTTCAACTACACCAACCACACCGTTATGCAGGAGGCTCTCGAGAAGTGGTATACAGGTCTTGTGGAGGAAGTCCTCCCACGTATCTACGCCATAATCATACAGATAAACGAGGCTCTCATCGCAGAGCTTTATGCCGCCGGAGTGCCTAAGGACAAGATCGGCCGCATGAAGATAATCAAGGGCGACCTTATCCACATGGCAGATATGGCCTGCTGCTGTTCGAGCCATATCAACGGCGTTGCTGAGATACACACTCAGATACTCCGTGATACCGTCCTTGCAGACTGGTACTCTCTCCGTCCGGAGGTATTCCGCAATGAAACGAACGGCATCACACAGAGACGCTGGCTGGCGCTCTGCAACCGTGAGCTTTCCGGACTTATCACAGAGCTGCTCGGCGACGACGGCTGGATAACAGACCTTGACAGGCTGCATGAGCTTGCAAGGTATGCCGATGACGAGAACGTCCTCCGCCGTTTCATCGATATCAAGCAGGAGAAGAAGACACAGCTCTCCGGCTTCATAAAGGCAAAGGAGGGTATCGACCTCTCGCCGGAGTTCATATACGATATACAGATAAAGCGTCTCCATGAGTACAAGAGACAGCTCCTCAACGCCTTCTCCATACTGTGGCTCTACTACGGTATCAAGGATGGCACGATAAAGGACTTCAGGCCCACAGCCTTCATCTTCGGTGCAAAGTCCGCCCCCGGATACCGCCGTGCAAAGGCTATAATCAGGTATATCAACGAGGTGGGCAGGATAGTGGCCTCCGACCCCGATACCCGGGACCTTATAAAGGTTATATTCGTACAGAACTACAATGTGTCATATGCCGAGAAGCTGGTAGCAGCTGCCGATGTATCGGAGCAGATATCCACTGCCGGAACTGAAGCCTCGGGCACCGGCAATATGAAGCTGATGCTCAACGGCGCAGTGACCCTCGGCACCTACGACGGCGCTAACATCGAGATCGTACAGGAGGCCGGCGAGGAGAACAACTATATCTTCGGCGCAAGAGTGGAGGACCTCGAAAAGATAGTACCCGAGTACGACAGCCGCAGGGTATTCGCAGAGGATGATATGATACGCCGTGTAGTCACATCCCTTATCGACGGCACAGTTTCTGACGGCGGCAGCGGTGACTTCCGGGAACTCTATATGGCTCTGCTGGACGGCGCAAGCTGGCACGCGCCGGATCATTACTACCTCCTCGGCGATATCCGCAGCTACGTGGAGGCAAAGCTCCGCAGCAACAGCGATTACCGCGATGACCGCATGGGATTCGCAAGGAAGCAGTGGCTCAATATGTGCAATGCCGGAAAGTTCAGCTCCGACCGCACTATCGCCGACTACGCTGAGAATATCTGGAATATAAAAGCCCCCCGTCAGTAAGGGGATGGCCACATAACAGCTTATGTATACTATCGGGGGAAACCTTTCTGAGGAAAGGTCTCCCCCGTACCCCCTTCCAAAGACTTCCAATGAATTTTGCCCCCATAGGTCTACAGACCTATGGGGGCAAAATTAGTTGAAAGTTTTCGGAAAGGAGTTTGAGGGAAACCCTTTTTCAAAAGGGTTTCCCTCAATAGGATGTACAAGGCTGCTGTATGGTATCCCCTTACAGCGGGGGCTTGTTTATCCGAGTATATAACCAATATCGCCGCAGATATCTGTAAATCCCCCGCAGTATGTCTGTATGCAGCCGGAATCTGTAACTCTGTCGGGACTGTCATCATACCACTGCACTCTGCCGTCTGAGAAGACGAGTACATGGCGCATTCTGTCATTTACCTCATAGGTGAATTCATATTCCGCAGTGCTGTCAAGATCAAGGGGCTCAGTCGCGTTCCAGTTAAAGCCGTAGAAAAGCTGTGTGAGCTGATCGAGCTTATCCCGATCGTCAAGAACATAGCTGCCGTTTACGGTGACAGAACCTATCTTGTTGAATGAGCCGAAGGGCGGATAGGGATTCAGATCGGTGATGAGGGAGAAGTATCTCATCATGGCCTGTGAGTTGACTTTCAGGAAGACCTTATCGGTAGAATCGCGGGGCAATTCATCAAATGAAAACCACCATGCAAAGTCATTGTCAAACACCACAAGGGCGTACCACTTTCCGTCAATTTTATATTCCAGCCAAAAGTCACCGAATCCGATATGCTCCTCGGTTCCGTTATAGTCTTCATCCGCTGTTTCCCAGTAAAGTTCCTTCATCATCTCAATGATCCTGATATCCTCGGGGTCTGTGGTCTCGAAGCCGGAATTTGAAATTTCCTGTGAGAATTTACCGTAGGTTGCGTATATGGTCTGTCCGGAGTAGTTGCCGAATGGTGCGTCCACGCCGTACAGGCCTTCGCCGAAGAGTATCTCTCCGATGCCCTTGACGAGCTTGTCAAAGTCTGTGGAGTATACGCGGACGCCGCTCCTGTCGGTGACAGTAACACATCCGCCGTTATCGGAGAATACGCTTACAAGAGTTGTGCCGAGCTCCTTGTTCTCACATTTGAAATTGTAGGTCAGCACCTCGCCGTTGGTGAATGATGCAGGATCGTGCCATACATCGGAGTTTACGGCGTTTTCGTATTCGTTCTCTCTGCTGTAGAGGCTATAGCTCTCAATCCTCCAACTGAGTGAGCGGAAGAGCTCATCGAGGGCGGCGCTCTTTTCCGCATCGGGGAAGTCATAGAAGCATACAGTTTCAAGGTAGCTGAAATCTGTGAAGGAGGGGAAGGGATAGCCGTGTTCCTCATCGGTCTCTGTGCCGTTTGCTACATAGAGGATTACCTCCGTGCCGACTGGATAATTACTGCCTGCACTCTTGTCAGTGGAAACAACATGATCCTTTTCCTCTCCGGCAACGTATGCCCTTCTGACGCTGAAGCCCCGCTGTATGAGCTGATCCTCTGCAAGCTCCACACTCATGCCGATAACATCCGGCACCTGTGCAAGAGTGAGTGTGTCAATGTCCTCACTGTCAGCGCTGACAGGTATCTCCTCGCCCGCAAGCACTGCATCCAGCGCATTTTTGAAGGCGATGGTATCAATGGGGTATACCTCAACTATCTCGGAATTGTTTGCCGCATCGGGGCGGCGGTATTCAAGGTAGCCCTCGCTGCTGAATTGCAGCTGACCGTACCAGCTGTTCTCGTCCTGTGAACGGAAGCAGTATTCATACTCTTCTATCATCGGCACAGCACCGAGGAGAGAACGGTCAAAGTCCGGATCCCAGCCCTTGTAACCTGTATTGTAGTTGTGAATCATCTTCCAGGTCTGTGACCGGAAGAACTCGTTGAGTTTTGCTGCCTGCTTTTCTGTGAGTACGATGCCGCCCACCGGCACCTCCTCACTGCTGAAAGCATCGCCCATGAAGCGGTATGCGGAGATGTCACCGAAGGGAACGATGTTCTCTGCGGGTTCGGTCATCTCGGTGGCGGGCTCTGTTGCGCCTCCGGGAAGACCGCTGCGTGATATATAATGTCCGGAAACACCGATGCCGACTGCAAGTACAGCGCAGGCTGCTATGCCTGCCATTATGCGGCGTATGGGGCGGGGCTTTACCCGCTCGACCTCAAATATGTGCCGATCCTCTGTAACAGTGCCGGTATCCGGGGATTTTCCGGCGTGCTTCATGCAGGTCTCAACGATGCGTGCCTTCTGCTCGTCTGTCAGGTGTATCTGCTCAGCGCTCTGTCTGAGCTTGTCAGTATCCATGTTTTTCATAGCTTACTCCTTTCTGTATTCCTCCGCAAGGAGTCTCCTGCCCTTTTGCAGGCGCATCTTTACGGCGGAGCTTGTAAGTCCTGTTATATCAGCGATCTCATCGACCTTGTATCCTATGATATAATGCAGGTGAAGAACAGACCGGAACTTCTCCGGCAGTTCCATAAGTGATTCGAGAATTCGGTTGTCAGGCCTTCGTTCAATAATGGTATCGAGGATCTCCGCCGGCTCGGCAAAATGTCTCTTCCGGTACCTGAGCGTATTGCGGCATTTGTTGGAGGCCACCCTGAGCAGCCAGGCCTTTTCGTGCTCGCTGTTATTGAACGCCGGCGATTTTTCCATATATGTTATAAAGGTTTCCTGTACCGCATCCTCTGCATCTGCGGTATTTCTCAGCATGACGATGCATAGACGGTAAAGCATATCGCCGTATTCCTCTACCGCATCATTAATGCGTTCTGCTGTGAGCATAATTCAGCTCCTTTCATTCCGTGTACATCGGGAACAGTGGAACCGGATCCGATGTTTCTCTGTTCAATTATAACACGTTTCGGGAGGGCAGATGGTCAATAATGATACATATTTTTTATATTTAACTATATAACGGCACAAGTATTTCCCGATCCGACCATGCGACAGCGGCTTTTGAATTCATAATTCATAATTAGTTGTATCGCCTCCGGCGATTATCTGTAGGGACCGCCTTTGGCGGTCCGCAGGTCTTTCCAAATGGACGATTCCATTCTTTCTGCAATACGGACGCCCACACTACTATCGCAGATTCAGACAGAGGGCGGGGCGATGTGGGCATCGCCCCCTGCATTCAATTACCGGTAATTTGCAGAAGCGGACCGCCAAAGGCGATACAATAATTCTGCATTCTGCATTCCTGATTCTGAATTCAAATGTACCCGGTTGAAAGTGTTGCATCAGTTCCTATATTTTTTTGGAATATCGCTATATAAAATCTGATAGTAAGAATCGCCTGCGGGAGGCTGTAGAAATCTAACGAACGCAGTATAGGTTCAAATGAACCGCATAAAATTGCCGGAGCTATATATAAGAATGTCTGACAGTTCTATATGTTGGTATATAACAATAAACCTCTCTGTATTGACAAAAATTCAGAAATAATATATAATACATTCATACGATCCGGAGCACAGGGTTCCGGTTCAGAACACCACCACAGGAGGTTTATATGGATATCACAACAATCATCATCATCGCAGTGGCAGCATTGCTGGTAACTCTTATCTTTGCATTTGGTTATATCAAGGCTCCCCCGGATACTGCTTACATTATTTCCGGTCTCAGACGCAAGATAATTATCGGTAAGGCAAGCGTAAGGATCCCCTTCTTTGAGCGTGTCGACAAGCTGAAACTTCAGCTCATCGCCGTTGACGTAAAGACATCCAGCGCAGTTCCTACCGCTGACTACATCAATATCAACGTTGACGCAAACGTAAATATCAAGGTCAGCAGCGATCCCGTACTTATCAAGCTCGGCGCTGAGAACTTCCTCAACAAGGACACCGTGTATATCTCAAAGGTTGCACGCGAGGTGCTTGAGGGTAATATGCGTGAGATCGTCGGACAGATGACTCTCGTATCTATGGTTAATGACCGTAAGGCATTCGCTGAGAAGGTACAGGAAAACGCAGCTCCCGACCTCAACAGGATGGGACTTGAGATAGTATCATTCAACGTACAGAACTTCACAGATGATCAGAACCTGATCGAGAATCTTGGTATCGATAATATCACCACTATCCAGAAGAAGGCAGCCATCGCAAGGGCCGAATCTGAGAAGGAGATAGAGATCGCCAAGGCTCAGGCAAAGAAGGAAGCCAATGACGCAAGAGTTACCGCTGAGACAGAGGTAGCTCAGAGAAATAACGAGCTTGCTATCCGTCAGGCAGAACTCAAGAAGGATTCCGATACTCAGCTTGCTATTGCAGATGCTGCTTATCAGATCCAGCAGGAGGAGCAGAGAAGATCTATCGAGATCTCTAAGGCTAACGCCAACATCGCTGCTTCCGAGAAGGAGATCGAGCTCAAGACAAGAGAAGCCGAGGTTAAAGAGCGCACCCTTGATGCAGAGGTTAAGAAGAAGGCCGAGGCTGAGCGCTACCGTGCACAGCAGGAGGCTGATGCTAAGCTCTATCAGCTGAAGAAGGACGCCGAGGCAGACCGTTTCCAGCGTGAGCAGGAGGCTGAGGCTCAGAAGGCTGAGGCTGAGGCTGCCAAGTTCGCCCGTATGCAGGAGGCTGAGGGTATCGCTGCCGTAGGTAAGGCAGAGGCCGATGCTATCCGTGCAAAGGGTCTTGCTGAGGCTGAGGGTATCAACGCAAAGGCCGAGGCTATGAAGAAGTACGGCGAGGCTGCTGTACTTGAAATGTACTTCAAGGCACTGCCTGAGGTAGTTAAGAATGCCGCTGCTCCGCTGTCCAGTGTTGACAAGATCACAATGTACGGCGAGGGCAATTCCACCAAGCTGGTGGGCGACATCGTAAATTCCACCACAAAGATCACAGAGGGACTTACAGAGGCTACAGGCGTTGACATCCGTGCTCTGCTTGCTGGCTTCTTAGGCGGCAAGGCTGCTGCTCCTTCTGCACCTGCCCCCGCCCCCGCTGCTCCCGCAGCTTACGAGCCTGAGGAGGAGACAGCAGGCGAGGTTGAGATCACAGACTTCACAGAGGAGGACTAAGGAGGGATCTTATGTTCTTTCCGCCGATACCGCTTATAAGACGTGAGCATATTCTGGAGAAGCTTGAGGCAGCAAAGGCTGTATCACCTGAGACAGCAATTACCTTTGCAGATGCAGGGGTGATCAATCCCTGCAGCTTCAGACGGATAACGAGAGTGCTTGTCAGAAGAGGAACTCTTGGAAAGACCGAGGATGACAGGTACTATATCAGATAAGAAAAAGGGGGCATCTGCAACAGATGCCCCCTCAGTATGTCAATGAACCTATATCTACTTAGGGGACGCCCTCTCTTGCAGGGCGTCCCCTCTTCAAAAACAGTCCCCCGGACTGTTTTTGAATTCACCCCTTGCCGGGCGCTTTGCGGCTATATGCGGGGCTTTGCCCCAGCCTAACCGGCCCGTCCCCTCTGTCAGCTTCGCTGACATCTCCCCACACTGTGGGGAGTCACCCCACAAGGGCTTTCAGCCCTTGACCTGACCAAAGGGGCGAAGCCCCTTTGG
>CAMKMD010000017.1 GCA_946413815.1 uncultured Ruminococcus sp. | reverse complement strand
GCCGTTGTAGTATACTGCATCATCAAGAGGTGCAGCTGCGCCGGCAGCGGCGGCTACTTCATCAGGTGAAGCAAGTCCGTAGAGAACTCCCGGTGTGCCCTCCTCGCCTGAAACGAATGCACTGAATGCCTCAGTATACTCGCTGTCAGTGAACCATGTGCAGGTGAAGCCATGCTTTGTTGCTGCGGGAAGAAGGTCTGCTGTGACCTCTTCACCGTAAGGAACGAGAAGCAGGTCTAACTCGCCGGTGCTGCCCATGAGCACATGTACTATATTGACTGTTCCGTTGAGAGTACCCTCATTCTGAACATAGCCTGCAAGGTCTATCTTACAGCCGTCAGCTACTGTGAGTTCAACTGTCTCGGGAATGAAAAGCTTGACATCGCAAAGAACAACGTCCTCTTCAACTGTTGTGCTTCTTACAGCTGTTACAGTGTCGAGGTCCCTGGCGTTTGCTGCTGCCTCTGAAAGTGTTGCATAGCCTGTGCCGTCACTGAGTATGAAGTTTGCGCCGGCAGGGATATCTGCTGCATCGATCGCTGTGCCGCAGGTATCGCAGATATGTATCATAAGGCCGTCGCTTTCGTCTGTGGGAAGTATTGCAGCCTCCCAGCGTCCTTCGCAGGTATGCTCGTCAACTGCCTTGAGGTCTATTGTATCCTCTGAACCGTCATCGTATCTGATATGAAGAACTCCGTAGCCCTCTGCATCGTCGGTATTGACCATGAGAAGTGCGTTGCCTTCAAAGAAGTAGTGACCGTTCTCTTCGGTTACTTCCTTGTCTGTAAGTACATCAACTGTGAGTCCTGCGGGAAGCTCGTCTGCGAATGCTGTAAGTCCGAAGCTCCTTACCGCAGCTCCGAGAAGCGGTACAGGGTCGCCGTATTCATCCGTATCGAGTCCCATGCTCTTCCTGATGCTCTGTATGATCGGGAAGTATTCCTCCTCAAGGAGATCCTCGCCCACCTCGATAACGAGTTCCTTTGCCTTGTCGCTTATGCGGGATGCGGGCTTGTCTTCAGTCTCCGGCAGTACCTCTCCTGTCGCAGGATTGATCCTTGTTCCGTCAGTCTTCTCAAGCCATACCTCAGTCTTTGCGTGAGGCTCCTGATATGCAGGGAAGAGCTCGATGATCTTGCCTATGTTCTTCTGGACCTTTACAAAATCCTCTCTCTCGCTGTCATCGATATCAGCGAGATCATTGATGACCTCAATAGAGTGTGATTCAAGGTATTCACCGATCTCTCCGAGTATAGCCTCCTCGGCCTTGCCTACAGCCCAGTCAACAACGTTGATGTGCTTTACAGCCTCGCCGGTGATGTGGAGCTCGCAGGGGATGACTGCATTGGAGCCGTCAAGAGTTGATACATTCATTGAATCCCTGAGCACCTCAGCTATCGGTACGGCACCTATAAGGTCACCAACAAATCCCACAAAGGCACTTACCTCAGGACCTGCAAGCTTTGCAAGCTTGGAGCCGTAATCGAAGAGCGATATCGCAAATTCCTGATTCTCCTGAAGGAGAGACTTGAATTCGGACTTGAATGTCACTGTGATCCAGAGAGCCTCGCCTGGTTCAAGCACATCAGTCTTTACTGTCGGTGCGTTTTCGACGAACTCCAGGATTACTTCCCTTTCGGAATCGGTAAGCTCTCTGTTCTCATGGTCAACAAGGTAGGTATCCGTAACCGATACCTCCTGTATCTTGTTGATGGTGTGTGATACATTATAGAGCGGGAAGTCCGCTGTGTTTCTGAGTGCGAGTTGAACTGTGTAGTCCTGTCCGTACTCCATCATAGCCGGTGCATATACATCCAGCTTGAGAGCATTGCCTGCAGCGATATGTACAGGCTGCGGGATGCGGAAATCGTAGTGTACACGCTCATGTGTTCTGCTTGTGGTACCGTCGAATGAAGCGGACAGATTATACTCGCCTGCTTCATCACCTCTGATTACCCATAAAGCTTCAGCGGTCTGATGTGCGTTGATCCTGTCGATGGTCATGGGCTGCTGCATAACAGTGATGCCATCGGGTACGTTGAGCTCGGTAACACAGCCTGTGATAGCCTCTGTGCCTGAACGGTTGAGGAGTATCATCTGTACATTGAAGAACTCCTTTGTCCACTTTGCTGTGCCCTCAATGACGAGGAGACAGTAGGGATTGGGGCTGTAAACGAATACAGGATGATTGGGATCACCGGTGATATTCTCAAAGAAACAGTCATCGTCGTCATCATCATCATCGTCATCATCGTCATGATGCCACTTGATAGGCTTGGGATCAGGGAAATCGAAGTTCCACTCGTTCTGGTCTCCGCCTTCGCCCAAATCCCACGGGAAGTCAAGGACTACCGGTATGATCTGGCTGTCGAATCTGAGATTGAGTTCATAGTGGAAGGTGTAGCAGTTTTCAGGTGCGCTTACATCGATGCCTGCCGCTGCTATCTCCTCTGCTGTCATTCGCTCAACGGAGCTGTCTGTCATCTCTACCATATCGCCTGAGAACAGTTCTATGGACGGGAAGTTCTGCTCCTTATGAGCTACATTGTATGAGAGGCCGTTTCTTGCTCTGTAGCCATTTGCACAGACGGAGAACCTGTTGAGTCCTGTTCTGAGCACTGCTCTCACAAGACCGTTATTATCGGATGTGAATGTTGCGTATGCCTCCTCGTCCTTTGCAACAGTTATCGTTGCGCCGGAGATGGGCTTCCTTGTCTCGTTGTCGATGATACGGAACTGTACAAGGCCCATATCATCATGCTCATGCCAGTCAATTTCCGGCTTCGGGATATCCTGTGTCTCAGTAGCACCGCAGGCACAGCTTCTGTGACGTCTTCCGTCAGCATAGTCTGTAGGTGCTGCATCGGTTATCCAGCGTCCGAACTGATGAACGTGCGCGGTGGTGGTAGTACTGGCAGTAGTTGTTTCAGTTGTAGTTGCAGTCGAAGTAGTCGTAGTAGTGGGTTTTGTGGTTGTTGCGGTGGTCGTTGTGGTAGGCTTTGTGGTGGTAGTAGTGGTCGTCGTGGTGGGTTTTGTGGTGGTAGTAGTGGTCGTCGTGGTGGGTTTTGTAGTGGTTGTAGTTGTTGTCGTGGTGGTGGTTGTCGTTGTTGTGGTGGTTGTTGTTGTCGTGGTGGTGGTTGTGGTTGTTGTCGTGGTAGTTGTTGTAGTAGTTGTTGTGGTGGTTGTTGTGGTTGTTGTGGTTGTTGTCGTGATGGTAGTAGTTGTTGTAGTAGTTGTTGTGGTGGGTGTTGTCGTTGTCGGCTGTGTGGTAGTGGTAACCGGAGGCTCCATAGCAACGAAGCTGTAACCGAGCTTATCTGCATAAGCCTCAGCGGTGGAACCTGCATAGCCGTATATCTTTCCTTCAAACTCGTCGATATAACCGTATTTTCCGTCAGAAAGCTGCCTGTAGTTCCAGTAGTTGGAAATAGTCGCTCTCTCATGATCGCTGTCAGCCTTGTCAACGATAACACAATCCGGATCGTAAATATAGATCTCCTTCAGCTTGTCAAGTGTGTTGAAAGCAAGATCATCTATCATGTGTACGTTTCCGGGGATGGTGATCTGTGTCAGGTAGCAGTTGTTCCTGAAAGCCTCCTCAGCTATGGTTTCAACGTTATCCGGTACAGTGAACCTGATTCCTGTCTTATGGGAGGGATATTTCCAGAGCACTGTTCCGTCCTCGCTGTAGAGAACGCCTTTTACTGAGGTGAAGTACTCGTTATCGGGAGAAACAGTGAGCCTGATTATTCTTGCATCGCCGATCCAGTCAACGCTTGAAACTGAGCGGCCGATGCTGATCTCATCAAAGACTTTGCAATCAGAAAGTGCATTTTCACCGATGGATTCAACGCCGTCACCTATGGTAAGTGATGTGATGCCGCTCTCCATGAAAGCGTAACCACCTATAGCGGTAACGCTGTCGGGGATATCAAGGGCAGTCAGTACTTTTGCATAGCTGAAAGCATAATCGTCAAGAGTGGTAATGCTGTCGGGAAGAGTAACTGAAACGGCAGGAGAGCCTTCAAATGCAAACTCTCCTATTACTGTAACAGGCTTGCCTTCGTAGGTATCAGGAACGACAACATCTGTGCCGAAGCCTGTATATCTTACAAGCACCGCATGATCGCCGTCGAGCTCAAACTCAAAGGTATACCTGTCAGCATCTGTTTCGCCGAGGCTTACGAACTCTCTGTCGTATCTTTCGGCATACTGCTCAGCTGTTGAGTCCTTGTAACCATAGATAACAGCAGTCGGGCTGATATCCCACTCATTTGTGGAATACTCCCCTGAATCAAATCTCGTTCCCGGATTAAGGAAGGTGATCTTTTCAAGCGAGGGACAGTCAGAGAATGCACTGTATCTGATAAGCTTCAGCGTCTCGGGAAGAACTACCTCCCTGATATCTGAATTGCCAGCAAAGGCTTCATATCCGATAACCTCTACGGGATAGCCGTCTATCTTATCCGGTATCTCAGCAACAGCCTCTGTGCTCCTGTAGTATGAGATGCATACAGCTACTTCACCGCCCGCCTTATCTATAAGGTAGTAATCATACGGGAAGGTTGTAGTGGTAGTTGTTGTAGTGGTTGTGGTTGTTGTCGTTGTAGTGGTAGTAGTGGTTGTTGCTGCTGTGGTCACAGGGGATGCCATTGCATAGAATCTGTATCCCAGCTTATTGGCGTAGGCCTGTGCTGTGGAATCTCTGTAACCGCGTATTGCTCCGTTATATACATCTGCATATTTGTACTTGCCGTTAGAGAGCTTTGTGTATTTCCATTCGTTTGATATGGTCGCTCTCTCGTCATAAGGTTCCTCCACATCTACTATCTCGCAGTCGGGATCATATATAGTGATCTCACTGAGGTTTAAAAGGGAATTGAAGGCCTGATCGCCGATCTTATGAACGTTTTCAGGAAGTATTACATTGTTCAGATAGCTGTTGTACCTGAAGGCCTTACTGTATATGGTATTGACATCAGCCGGAACTGTGAACTGTGAACCGGTCTTTCCGGAAGGATACTTCACAAGCACCTTGCCGTCCTTGCTGTAGAGAACGCCGTCAACTACCTTCAGATGATCATTGCCGGAAGATACGGTGATGGTATCGAACTTGGCATCAAGAGTCCATTCGATATTTGAAACCGAGCTTCCGATATGGAGTTCCCTGAGGTCGATGAAGCTTGAAAGGAAAGATGCACCAAGGGATGTAATACCGTCTCCGATGGTGAGTGATCTCACTCCGGTCTCATAAAATGCGTCTCCGGATATCTCAGTAACGCTGTCGGGAATAACAAATTCCTCAAGCCATCTTGTATTTCCGAATGCTCCCTCCTCTATAGTCGTGATGCTGTCGGGGAGCTCAATGCTGACAGCCGGAGCTTCGCTGAAAGCAAACGAGCCTATGATCGTAACAGGCTTGCCCTCATATACAGCAGGAACAACAACATCCTTGCCGAAACCTGTATAACTTACAAGCATTGCATGATCATCAACGATCTTAAACTCAAAGGTATAGGGATCAGCATCTGCTGCACCGAGGCTTACGAATTCTCTGTCGTATCTTTCGGCATACTGCTCAGCCGTTGAACCGTCATATCCATAGATAACGGCTGTATTACTGATATCCATCTCGTTCGTAGAGAACTCAAGCATACTAAATCTTGTTCCCGGATTGAGGAAGGTGATCTTTTCAAGCGAGGAACAATCAGCGAACGCACGGGGTGCTAATCCCTCCAGAGACGCCGGAAGAACGACCTCCCTGATATCTGTGTTGCCGAAGAAGGCTTCATATCCTAAACTGGTTACAGGACATCCTTCTATCTCCTCAGGGATTTCAACAACAGAAGACTTGCCGTTATATCCTAAGATGCACGCTTCTGAACAGCCGTTTGCATCCTCAAAGATATTGTACCTGAACTCAGAGGCAGTTGTGGTGACAGTGGTAGTCGTGGAAGCCGTTGTGGTTGAAGTCGTCGTGGAAGCAGCCGAAACCGCCGTGGTAGTCTCCACAGGCTCTATCTCGCTGATTTCATGGAACTCACATTTTACGTGATCCGCATATCTCTCAGCAGAGGAATTACGGTTGCCGTAGATGACACCATCATATACACTGTAATCACAACACCATTCATTATAATCAGAATAGTTTGAGAAGATCCAGGAGTCGCCAGCGCTCTCATAATAATCATACTCATCATACTTGTAATCCTGATCCTCAAAATACACATCATCACTGCGGATTATGACAGTATGGAGATCTTCATTATATGAAAATGCATTATTGCCGATAGTCTCCACCGAAGCCGGGATATCGACTTTTTCCAGACCTGCGTTGTAAAAGGCATAGGAGCCGATAGACTTCAGAGAACCGGGAAATTCTATCTCTTTAAGAGAAGTGCAATACCAGAAAGCATCAGTGCCGATAGACTCAAGTGTATCAGGAAGCTCTACCTTAGAGAGATTGCTGCAGTTATCAAAAGCAGCGTACGGTATCTCTTTGATAGTATCCGGCAATGAAACACTGGTTATCTTTTCCTTGTAACTGAAGACATCCTCGCCAAACTCGGTAACAGGCAGTCCCTCTATTTCAGCAGGAACTACTACATCCTTTACAAAACCAAGGTATTCCGTGATCCTGACATGGTCGCCGTCGATCTCGTACCCGAACTGCATGGGGTCGAAGTCCTTGTGGCCAAGGCTCCCGAATTCTCTTGAAAACTGTTCAGCATAGAGTTCTGCCGATGAATCATCATAGCCCAGTATCTTTGCTCCCTCAGGGAACGTACTTTCCTTTTCACTGATATCACATACGGGGTTAAGGATTGTGATGCTGCTGAGGGAAGAACACTCAAAGAATGCGCGGTCTCGTACACGCCTGAGGCTTTCAGGGAGGGTGACCTCAGTAAGGCTGCTGCATTTCTCGAATGTTTCATTCTTGATCTCATCAACTGCAGCCGGTATATTAACGCTTTCCAGAGCAGAGCAGGCCAGAAATGCACTGAATCCTATCTCGGTCACTGAATCGGGGATAACGATGCTTCTGAGTGAAGTACAGTTAATGAATGCACTGCTGTCTATTGTTGTAACACTGTCCGGAAGAACCACATCCTCCAGAGAAGTACCAGAGAACGCAAATGTCCCTATGGTTTTAACAGTATCAGGTATCTCGATACTGGTCAGTGAAATGCAGTCATTGAATGCATCATACGGTATGGTTTCGATACCGGAAGCCAGAGTTACATCCGAAAGCGAGGTACAGCCCCTGAAGGAGAAGGTCTTCAGGTTTGCTGTTACATCAAAGCTCTCCAGCGCAGTACAGTTCTCAGCTGTGAAGTCTGATACGCTGTCGGAAAGAACTATATCCGTAAGGTCAGGGCAGTCTGTCAGCCATACATATGTGACTGTATCAGGAATAACAACAGCAGTGACATCCTTCTCGTCAGCAAATGACAGAGCGTCGATCTTTGTTACAGTTTTGCCGTCGATCTCAGAGGGGATAACTACCTCGCTGTCGGTGCCGAAATAATTGCAGATAGTGATGCCCGTACCATTGCTCTCATAGTCAAAGACCTGCCCCTCCGACTGAAGTCCGGCAAAGTCATAATCGTGTTCGTTGGCATACTCCTCAGCCGTAGAACCTCTGTATCCTTTGATGACGCCGTAGTAATCACAGAAAACTTCCGGATCAGAGCCCATCATGGATTCAACACTGACGTAATTGCTGATCGTTGCTCCGGAATAGTAAACATCCATCCAGTAATCGTCATTGTACTCATAGACTCCATCTTCGATATAGCAGTCCGGATTCCGTATGGTGATGACTTCCAGCGAGTCACATCCGTAAAATGCTCCGAAGGATATCGTTGAGACGCTTTCCGGCAAGGTTACATCTCGGATATCATAGTTTTCGCGGAATGCATTCCTTTCGATGGAAGTAACGGTATAACCGTCGATCTCTTCCGGAATGATGATCACTGTGTCACTGCCGTTGTAGCCGCAGATGGCCGCCTCACCGTCTGCAACAGTATAGAAGTAATCTCCGCTTGTATACCGGTCTTCAGCCTTTGCAGTGATAGGAAGGACTGTAAAGCCCTGCGGAAGGTCAGTCACGATACATCCCGACATACAAACTGCCGAGGCCATCAGACTGACCGCTCGTTTGAATAAACCCATATTAAACCTCCTAACATCTATGGACGACAGGGTGCCCGTCGATAGCAGGACCTCCGTGATACCGCTCTCTCTGAACGTTCCTCCTTTCTTGCGGCTGACGGGGGTCTTTTCCGCTGTACGCCATATTTATTATACTTTTAATAATACCACACCGGCACGAAAGTGTCAAGGGGAAACGGACACAATCTAAGTATTAATATCCGACATGTTCTCGTGTCATCCCGTTGACTGAACCGGAACTATATGTTATCATATAAAAGAATTTTCATTTCTTATGCAACCCGCACTCCGTTTTCGGGTAGTAGTATAGCAGATGCATCTGATAACACATGAAAGGAGGAACATCATGGAGGATCAGCAGATCGTAGAACTGTATCTGCAAAGGGAAGAAGAAGCCCTTGTGCAGACCCAGCAGAAATACACGAATTACTGCCGCGCAGTCGCCCTGAGACTACTGCGTTCACATGAAGACGCTGACGAGGCAGTCAACGAGACCTGGTTTGCCGCCTGGAACAGCATACCGCCCCATAAACCCCTGTGCCTTCAGACCTTTCTCGGCAGGCTGACACGCAACATCAGCCTGAAGCGCATCCGCTCAGACAACGCACAGAAGCGTGCATCAGCACAGGCCCGGGTGGTATTCGATGAGGTCAGGGACTGGCTGGCTTCGGATGAAGATATTGAACAGGAGATATCAGAGCAGGAGCTCGCCGCTGCCATCAATGATTTTCTCGGGACTGTCTCCCATACCGAAAGGAATGTATTTGTGCGGAGATACTGGTATATGCAGTCCATAACAGAAATAGCAGAAGCCCTCGGCTTTTCGGAAAGCAAAGTAAAATCCATGCTGTTCCGTATAAGAAAGAAGCTATACACAAAGCTTGAAAAGGAGGATTATCTATGAAAGCTGATACCTTTCTGGACGCTGTCGGCATGATAGACGAACGCTATCTTGACATCTCCCGGAGGTCTGAGATAAAGCGCAGTCCCGGAAGAAGACTCATAGCCGCCGCAGCTGCTGCCGCACTTATCCTTTGTCCCCTGCCGGCGCTTACCGCCTTCGGCTCGGATACTGCCTACGACATACTCTACCACATAACCCCCGCCGCGGCTCAGGCCTTCAAGCCAGTACAGAAAAGCTGCACAGACAAAGGCATCGTGATGACTGTAATCTCCGCAGAGCGAAAGGGCAGCGAAGCAAGCATCTGCCTTTCGATGCACGATACGGCCGGAACCTTTCCGGAAGGTGAGTGGGACCTGTACGACAGCTACCGCATCAATGTACCCCGTGACATGAACGGACACTGCAGCTTCTCGGAGTATGACTCCGGAACTCATACTGCATATTTCATCGTTCATCTTGAAACCATGGACGGCAGCCCCATGCCGGACAGCAAGGTAACTTTTTCTGTCCATGAGATGCTGCTCGGCAAGTTCACTACATCCGGCGCTGTCACAGATATCGACCTGAGCGCTGTACCATTCAGTCCGGAAACCGTTCAGAGAACGGATATCAGCGGCTCGAGCTACTATATAAACACGCCCGACCCGAAGGACTACCGTTTCCTGACCGCCGCTGAAAAACCGCTCAGCACCCCTGCCCCCGGAGTATCCGTCATGAATACCGGATATATAGACGGCGCCCTTCACATTCTCACCCGCTATGATGATGTCAGTCATACCGATAACCACGGTTTCATCAGTCTCCTTGACAAGAACGGGGCTGTTGTCGGAGATACGGAAGGGATAACCTTTGATTACTGGGATGCTTCGCACATAAACCGGTATCAGGAGATGATAATACCTGTTTCATATGAGATGCTCAAAGACTGTTCCCTTGAGGGAGAGTTCACAACTGCACAGGACTATATCTCCGGTGACTGGGAGGTCACATTCCCTTTGAAATGACCACGCCGTCATACAAACTGACATAAAAAGACTGTCCGCCGGATGAAGACGCTGATGATGATTGAGACAGACGGTAACAGGATGTGCTCATACACCGAAGCCACAGGTTTGGCCGGGCTTGAATGTTCCCATTGCATCATTCCCCTGGAACCGATGATGACGGCAGCAGAAATAATGCCCCTGAGCATTATGTGATCATAACGCTCAGGGGCAGAACTTCTGTATTGACTTCTTTTTTATAAGGATGGCTTCTGGAGAATACCGCTTTATTACTGGGGCGGAAGCTCCAGATCGCTTGCAGAGATCACGTCATCTGCCTCGAATACGATTATCTCTAACTCCGGTGATGTGTAGTTCATTTTCATACCTCCTGTAAGGATGCCTTGTAGTTTTCGGCTGCTCTGCCATAGGCGTAGAACTGTCTGCAAAGATTTTTCAATATTCCGTCAGGATTTTCAGCAGCAAGCACCTTCTGTATATAGGAAAGCGCACAGAAAGAAACCTTTTTTCCGCCGATAGTGATAGTGTGGATATTTCTGAAGCTCTCGGGGTTGATATCGGTTATCTCGAAATACTTTCCGTACTGGCTCTTCTGTGCCTTCAGTACCTTGGCGCCTTCCCTTGCCTCATTCTCTTTTCCGTCATAGTAGATCCTGATGGAGGTCCTTGAATGGAGAACAAGTGAGATCTTGCAGGCTCCTGTCTCGTCGTTCATAGCAAGATCATTGATCTGGTCAAGCTCCTCGTCTGTAATCGTGGGATAGTCGTAGGAGGCAGGGGTGTGGTCGAAGTATTCGCCGGCGACCACACAGTATGTACGGAGATTGGAAACAAGGTCCTTGAGATTCTGATCCATGGCAGCAGTATTGAGCTTATCAAGGTAGTTGTCAAGAGTCAGGTCTGCCGTGCAGTGATCATACAGAGTGTCGTTTGAGTTTACAACGATAAGACTATTGCCCTCTTTGTCGTAGGCATTGAGCTTAACTGAACTGTAGCTCTGGTTTGCCTTTAATTCATAGGAGAGCTTGTATGTGCCGTCATCCTGTGCAGCTGCGGAGAAATCGGTGATCTCCTTATTGCCGTTCGGACCGCTGAGAACGATCTTCGCAAGATCCTCACAGGGCTTGATGGTGTAATTCAGTGCGATGGAGCCGTCAATGCTGCTGCTTGCGGAAACAGTGTGTATCATCTTATGAGCAAGCGCATTACAGCCGCCGAGCATGGCGCTGCCTGACGTCACCTTCTTCATATCGAAGTGTGAGAGATCAATATTATCAAGGTGCAGGCAGGCAATGAACATAAAGCCCATATCAGTGACATTCTCAGTGTTGAAGCTGCTGATATCAAGCTCTTCAAGTGCAGAGCAGCGTCTGAACATACAATCCATTTCTGTGACATTGGCTGTATTGAAGCTCCTCAGATCAAGTTTTTTAAGTGCCCAGCAGTCATTGAACATACATCTCATGTTTGTGACATTCTCAGTATTGAAGCCGCTCAAGTCAAGGGATGAGAGTTTCTTGCAGCTTGAGAACATCTCTCTTGTATCTTTGAGCTTTGGTGTATTGAAGTCGCTGAGATCAAGGCTCTCAAGGCTCTCGCAGCTGCCGAACATCTGGTACATTGACTCAACATTTGATGTATTCAAGCCTCCCAGGTCAAGCTTCTCCAGCTTCTTGCAGCCGCTGAACAGATATTCCATTTTATTTACGTTAACGGTATTGAATGTGCTGAGGTCAAGTTCGGTAAGTTTTGAACAGCCCGAGAACATATGGACCATGCTTGTTACAGATGATGTATCAAGTGCGCTCACGTCAAGACTGGTAAGTGACGAACAATTATGAAACATACCGTACATATTATTTACGCGGCTTGTATTGAAACCGCTCAGATCGATGGAGGTAAGTCCTGTACAGCCCGAGAACATATGCGAAGTGGTCGTGGCTGCTGAGGTATCGAGACTGCTCAGGTCAATTGAAGTCAGGCCAGTACAGTCAGCGAACATCTCATAGAAACTCTTGCAGCTGCTTGTATTGAACATCGTCACATCAAGTTCCTTCAGAGTCCTGCAGTTATGGAACATCCAGCTCATATCAGTTACATTAGAGGTATCCAGACCGCTGACATCGAGAGACTCAAGCTTTGAGCAATCTCCGAACATCTGATAGGTACTCGTTGCTTCTGATATATCAAGGCAGCTGATATCAAGAGACTTGAGATTTGAACACTCATAGAACATAGATTCAACTTTTTTGACCTTTGAGCGCTGTGCTGCCGAAAGGTCGATAACAGAAGCCTTGCAGTAGAAGAAAAGGCTGCTGCAGTCATCAGGGAGAACAGCCCCATTTTCGCATTCTATCCTTGTGATACTGTTTTTGATACTCTTGTCATTCAGCAATGCCCTGACTTCAGCTTTGTCGACATTACCTCTGAGTGTGAGCACTCCGTCTTCATATACAGCAGTAGATTCAGTCTCGTCTGCGCTTGCAGTAAGGAACGGTACAGACACTGCACCATAACAGCTTGCCAGCGGCAGAGTACTGCCAATGAGAGCGACTGCAAATACAGATATGGCAGTCTTTTTCATCTTATTCAATTGCAACATCTCCTTTGAAGTTTAGTAAAACGCATTAATGCGCTTTGCGTGAAGGGATATGATGGGAAAGTGCCGGTATATCATCTGTATAATACACGATCAAATCTACCATCAGTAATACCGACAGATCTTATTGTATCACATCTCAGCCGGTAAGTCAAGGCGTTTATTGCTGTATGGAAGATAAAAGGCAGACCTCAGCTACGATCTTTACCGAAGATGTCATTTAAGCTACAAACAATTCCGTATCTGTAGGTTATACTACATTCCATGGAATTATTGGATATTGAATATGCCGAAGAACCATGGTATCATATAATCACAGCAAAGGAAAAAGCTGAATAAAACAAGATTACTTTGGAGGAAAAGAAAATGAAAAAGACAAGAACAGGTATGATGATCACAGGAACAATTGCAATAGCACTTATGGCGTGCAGTATGGTAAGTTGTTCAGAGGACACAAAGACAGAGATCAAGGAGACAGCAAACGCTGTTGTATCAGAGATAGCAAATAGCGGAACTGCTGCCACAACGGCTGCTGAAACCGCAACAGAGACCGCAGCTGAGACAACTGCCGCAGCACAGACTGCAAAGCCCGCAGAGACGGTACAGACTCCTGATGCCGTACCTCTTACAAATACTTCTTCCGAATCTGAGCCCGCCGCCTCTGCACAGACCAGCCCTGCAGCAGCAGACAGCAACAAGGAAGATGAGAAGAACAGCCCCTCTCCCGACCGCAGCGCTGACGAGAAGCAGGCTATAAACAACGCCCGCAGCTTTGCAGGCTCCGGCAACTATGAATGTGTAAGCTCAGAGATAGTCCTCGGTGATAACTCCGACAACACATTCAGGGTAGGCATTGCAGACAAGGACAACAGCAGTGCTCCCGTCTGCTATTACATCGCAACAAAGGATTACGCCATGATCGAGGCTGACTGGTACAGATTCGGCCCCGACACCGACAAGGCAAAGGTGTACTGGACATACCAGTTTGAGCCCGGCTACGCAGATTTCGGCTTCAAGGTAGGTAATTTCAGCGACCTGAACGGTTCAGGCGCAAAGCTCTGTATCAAAAAGAACAGAGCCGCAGCAGGTGTTTACGACTGCACAGTAACAGTACCGCAGGCTGACGGCTCCTTCTATGAATGGATATTCACCGGCGAGCGCAGCGGCAGTGCGCTGAATTACAGCAACGCCGATATGAACTGCTATACCTTTGACAGCAACGGCAACCTCTCAGAGTCATACAAGCTCAGCAGCAGCCATTGCGGCAGCATCATCGATACAGAGACTACCCTTGACTGGACAGACAACGACGGCAGCAGCATCAGCTTTGACAACGGCGAAAACTGATATCCCCGCTCCTGCACATAATACGGAAGCGCCTGTACATCCGAAAATGCACAGGCGCTTTCAGTTATAGCATATGTCTAAGCCGGTCTCCTGATACTCCCGCCCATTTATGACAACTAAATATCAACTATTGACAAACTATAATTGTTATGATATAATCATATCTGTGATCAGAATGATCATAAGGTGAGAGAAATAACAAGATCTACAGCACTACCCCTTGAGGGAGAAAGAAGGAATTAAAATGGCAAGAAACAAATATGCGCTCTGCTGCGCACTCAGACATATATACTTCAACGACTTCGGTCTGGACAAAACCTTTATAATGAGCGATCTTCTGGCGCTGACTGCTTACTATACAGATGCAGATACTCCTCCCGAGATAATCTCCAATCATAAGAAGCTCCATCTCTGGCTCACCAAGGTAGAGCTCAACAAGAAGCTTGGAGCGGAGCATAATCCCGCCGTCATCGACAACCTGATGCATGAGCTCGACCTTATCAATATCGGCGGCATGATGCAGTATGTAAAGCAGAAGGCTCTGGAAGCCGGCGACCTTGCGATGGAGCATATCAAAGGTGATAACGACAAGTGGTAAGACCTCTCCCGAACAGAATATTCTGACACAAACGACTGACTGCACAGGCTCTGTGCAGTCAGTTTTCTTTTTTCTCAGGATAATGCCGGCCATGTCAGATGCCTGCACCCTCTCCGCAGGCATAGGCTCCGCGATAAGGAAGTAGAAGGGCGGCCCGGACATCCATGTCCTTGTCACCGCCGCCCATACTCATGCCTTCTCCCTGTTTATCTCCGCAAGGATATCATTCGCCTTTTTAATCTGCCTGAAAAAGGCCATATAGTAAACGGCAGCGCTCACCACAAAGGGTATCGTGACCGAAAGCAGCATCTGCCACATGGCGTTTGTAGCTGTGCCGGCTATCACGTCCACCGCCTTAACTATGCCTGCAGTTGTGCCGATAACGAGCAGATACTGCACAGCCAGCACCGGTATGAGCGGAAACCGCTGCATATAGAAATGCAGTGCAAGGGCAGCTGTTATTATCACCGAGAAACCGAGACAGAGAAGGATATTGCCGGTATAGTGGACGTCGGTAAAACCAAAAGCCTTCTCGATAAGCAGCTTTCCGCAGACTATCAGCGTAAAGCTGATGCAGACTATGGAAATGAAATTCTTCTTGTTTATCAGCTTCATTTTACGCTCCTCTCCCTTATCCTTTCAAGCTCTGCCATGAACTCCTTCTTGTATCCCCTGTTCATTATCAGCCTTTCGCCGTTTTTCATGAAGATGACAGTTCTCATGTTCATATCGCCCTGCAAGTGGTCTATCCTGTATACGTTCACCACCGCCGAGCGGCTTATTCTGATAAGCCCCGCACCGGAATACATATCAAGTACGTTGTTCAGTGTCATTCTCATCTCTATACACATCTTATCAGTATAGGCGAAGGTCTTTCTGTCTACCGTTTCAAAGTAGAGCACCTCTGTCACCGGCACCGAGACGTGCCTTTCCTCACAGATGCCCTCAACGTTTGCGAGGGTGGTATCGAGCCTTGCTATAAGCTCAACGGTCTCGCTGTCCATCCCATCGTAATGGAGTTCAAGATAGTTCTCTTTAAGCCCCTCTTCTCTTGTCTTTATAAATCTCATGTATCAATCCTTATAAAATGAATATTATGCAAAGCAGCAGATAGGTGAGCTTTGATTTTCTGTTTGCGAGCAGATACATACTTCCGAGCATCAGTCCGCAGAAGGCTGTGAACAGGCCCGCAAACAGCGAGCCCTTGCTCCACCAGTGTCCGAGTCCCCATGTCAGCGCAGCGATGATACCGCCGTAGGGTATGTTCTCCCTGCCGAACCAAACCTCACAGGCCTTCTGTCCGCAGACGATTATCAGCATAACGAGGAATACCTCAACGAAGTAGTAGATGTACTGGAATACGAAAAGCAGAGGGCCTTTCTTTTCAAACTCAGTGAGCACCTTGCTGCCATTCCAGTCTATCCATGTGGAGATAAGACAGACTGAAACACCAACGGCGATACATACCCACTGCCACGGACGTATCTTCTTTGTGTTCTCCGGAAAGAGGCCGTACCCCTTCTTCTTTGTGCTGCGGAGGATATAGAATGCGAAAAGTCCCCATATGATGTATGTGATCACCCAGTGTATGATGCTCTGCGCCGGAGTGAAGTCCTTTATGGTGCAGTGGTAGAGATTCTGCTCTATCACGAATGCCAGTATCCCTTCACAGCCGAGTGCAAGAAATGCTGTCAGCGCATATGTGAGGAGGTCAAGGCCTCTGAGAAATCTTCCTTTTGTCTTTGCTTCTGTTTTTTTCATGATGAATGCTTCCTTTCGTGTTGGTATGTCTGAATTATACACGAAAAGAAAGGCATGGTCAACGGGTCTGTGCGTCAACTGCACTCAGGCGTGTATGAGCTGCACTTTGCCTGCAAAAATGATTATACCACATCCCGCCCCCTGAATCAACCCCACGGCAGCAGTATCTACTGTTATGTGATATTTCTGACAGACCGGTATTGAGGGCAGCGCCCTCAAACTCCTGCAAAGGGACACGTCCCTTTGGAATCCCGCTGCAAAATGCCCCCTCCCCATAAATGGGGAGGGGGCATTTTGAAATGAGAGTCCAGAGAGGCTTTGCCTCTTTGGCAGGGGTGCGGGGGCAGCGCCCCCGCTGTCAGTCCGCCGGAGGTACCATACAGGAGCAAATACCGCCGGCAGGGATTGAAAAAGGCGGCATGACGTGGTATAATATATACAGACGTTGATACAGCGTCCGGAAACAATCTATTATCAGGAGGTCTGTATATGAAAACATTAGTAGCATATTTCAGTGCCGAGCACGGCAAAACACGCGGTATAGCAGAAGAGCTTGCAAAGTCCCTTGGTGCGGAGCTTTTCGAGATAAGGCCTGAGCAGCCGTATACAGCTGCCGACCTGAAATGGACGAACCCGCTTGCAAGGTGCAACAAGGAGAAGTTTGGAAAGAAGGAAGTCCCCGTTACCGGCCGGATAGAGAACTGGGCTGAGTACGATACGGTCTACCTTGGTTTCCCCATCTGGTACTACGCCGCACCCAACGTGGTCAATACCTTCTGCAAGGGTTATGACTGGAGCGGAAAGAAGATCCACATCTTTGCAACCTCCGGCAGCAGCGGCATCGGAAAGTCTGCCGATAAGCTCAGGCCCTATGTCGAGGGGGCAGAGATAGTAAAGGCGGTAAGAGTCACCTCTGCTTCGGAAGTAGAATAACCAACGTAAGACAGCCTGTCCGCCGGATACTGCAGCGGAGTGCAAGAAGACTGTATGCGGGGCAAAGTCCCTTCGGTATCCCGACCGCCCGGGTTTAAGGATGAAACCACTATTTACAAGCTGAGAGCCGCTCCTGTGAGCGGCTCTTTGTTTTATATCATCATATCCGTTTCATCAGAGAATACCTGCATCTTTCTTCTGGATAACGATAGCATCCCCGCCCGTGATGCCTGCTGCACCGTCGCAGTCTGCATTCTTCAGGCCCTGCTCCGTCAGAGCGTATTTCTCCGCATTTGCTATGTACTGAAGCACAGCAACAGCATCGGCTACCGTTATCTTTCCGTCCTCGTTGGCGTCGCCGGACTTGGCCTTTACCGCATCTGTTCCGGTAGTATCCCCGCCGGTCGCTGTTTCGCCTGTGGTAACTGCGTCAGCGCCGTAGTGTATCTCAGCCCACTCGAAAAAACCGGAGTACGGATTCTTATCCTTAAGCTCATTCCACTGCTCTCTGGTGCCTGAATAGTATACTTCGCCTACGTTTATCCAGGGACCGAAAGCATCCCTTTCGATGCGTTCAACGCTTGTGGGCAGGTACACTGTCTTACTCTCCGCAGATTCAGGGAATGCCTCCATTTCTATCGTTGTGACTCCCTCAGGAACAACGACTGTGGTGATATCCGGGAAGCCGGAAAATGCGCCTCCTCCGATAACTTTTACGCCCTCCGGTATAACAGCTCTTCCCTTGTCAGCGTATCCGGAGATGAGTATACCGTTCACCACAACGAAAGGATCCTTCTCTTTCATTTTTTCAAGCCATGCAGTGTTTTCAAATGCACCGTAGCCTATGCTCTCCACGCTTTCCGGTATATTCACCTCTGTCAGGCTCTCGCAGTTATAGAACATATCGGGCTCTATCCTTTCAAGCCCCTCCGGCAGCTTCGCCTTTTTCAGCGATGTGCATTCATCAAACACATGACTCTCCAGCTCCTTGACGCTGTCAGGAATAGTTATCTCAGCGATGCCCGATCCCCGGAAAGCATAATCTCCGATCCCGGTAACACCTTCCGGTATAACTATCTCCCTGAGACTTTCACAGTTGCTGAAAGCATACATACGGATCTCTTTGACTGTCTCCGGTATCGTTACTGATGAAAGCTTACAGCAGCCGTTGAACATATTGCGTCCGATGATCACGGTATTCTCCGGCAGTGTTACCTCAGTAAGATTCGTACAGCCGTTGAAGATGCCGAACTCAAACGTATTTACCTTCTCAGGGAGCACACATTTCTCCAGACCTGTACATTCATCGAATACATCATTCTCGATAGTATCAATGCTCTTCGGAAATACCACCTCAGTAAGACTTGTACAGCTCCTGAAAGCTCTTGCACCGACCCACTCCGTGCCTTCGGGTATGGTAAACTCCGTAAGGCTGCTGCACATTGCAAACGCATTATACTCTATCCTTTTCAGCCCTGCAGGAAGTATAACAGTAGTCAGCTTCCCACAGCCTGAGAATGAGGATTCCGGAATGATCTTACAGCCGTCTGACAGCTTTGCCTCAGTCAGCTTTTCACATCCGCTGAATGCAGACTTGCGCATATCCGTCACGCTGTCCGGCAATATGACCTTTGTAAGACCGGAAGCAGCAAAGGCGCCCTCAAGGATACGCACAACACCGTCGGGGATATCAACAGAAGTGAGCTTCTGACAGTTGAAAAAAGCATTCTCGCCTATCTCGGTAAGCTCCTCCGGCAGATTTATCTCCGTCAGCTCAGCGCAGTTCATGAATGCGTCCTTTCCAATGGTCCTTACACTGTCAGGCACAGTTACGGAGGTCAGTTTGTCGCAGTATGCAAAAGCAGAAGGCTCTATGGAAGTAACAGGGATGCCGTTCACCTCAGCGGGAATGACCATCTCCCCCTCAACATCCTTGCTGCATACAGCTACCTCCGCATAGTCGCCGAACACAGCGAAAGTCAGTCCTTTCCACTCAGAGCCGGAAACAAATTTCATCGCCTCGCCGAAATGCACATCTGCATCTCTGAACAGATACTGATTTCCGTCTGTCTGACTTGCCTCCTTAAGCGCATCCCACTCTTCCGCATTACCGGAATAGTATACGTCACTCAGACTTCTGCATCCGCTGAAAGCATTCTTTCCGATGGATTCAACACTTGACGGCACGCTGAATGACTCCAGTGCAGTACATCCCTCAAAGGCGCTGTTGCCGATAGTTTTTACACCGTCATTGATTACAACTGTAGTCAGTGAAGTACAGTTCTTGAAAGCCCCGCCGGATATCTTTGTAACACTCGAAGGTATCACCACGGTGGCAAGGCTGGTGCACTTACTGAAGGCTCCGTTTTCTATCTCTGTGATACTGTCGGGAATGAACACAGAGACAAGGCTCTCTGCACCCGCGAAGGTCTCCGCAGCTATGTATGTGATACTGTCCGGTATGCGTACGTATGTTACCTTAGGCGACAAGGTGAATGCATATACCTGTATTTCCGTAACAGGCACTCCCATGATCTCCTCAGGTATGAACACCTCGCCCTCTGTATCCTCGCTGCAGGATATCAGAGCCGCATAGTTGCTGTAGATATGGAATGTCAGACCGTTATCAACGATCTCCCTGTACTCCATCGCTGCAGAAGCAGTCAGGGCAGGTGCAGACGGGATATACCCGTATGCTGCCGGTACAAATGCGCCTGATGTCAGGCAGAGTGCTGCCGCAGCAGCGATGATCCTGTTCATCTTCATAGTGATCCCTCTTTTCTATACTGTTAGCATTTCCGGTCCTTCCGGTACTACCTATTATACGACATCAGGCGTTCTGATGTCTTAAAGTCCGCGAAAAATCCTTTTCCTGTTATGCCTGATATCTTGTGTATAGATCATACCAGATTCCGCAGCTATTTACAACAGGTCAGAAAAATGTTATAATTATTACCACACAAAGAAAGGAGGCCGGACAGATGGATAATGATTCCCCTTATTTACTGGATGAGGATATTTCCGGATACTACAGCGCCGATAAATTTGCCGCTCTCAGAAACGAAGCCGCTGCCCTTACAGAAAGATTCCGCAGCCTGTACAGCAAACTGGCGGAAGATACTGCCTGTCATTCAGAATGCATAAAGCTGTACTACAGCACCGGAGCAGCATCCGAGATAAGCGAACAGCCCTTCAGCATCGGCAGCTATTTCAGCTACATTATAAGTCCGGGTGAACCTCTTCTCTCTCCGGATTTAGATTTTCTTCTCAGGAAGGGACGCTCCGCGTGCAGTCTTCATTGCTACAACCTCAGGACGCTACGTCCGGTAGTTTCCTGTTATCCGTATAAAGACCCCAGTATCAGGGAATTCCACATCATCGAAGGCTATAACGTCTTCAATGTGAAATACAAGGCTCACAGCGGCAAGCTGTACTCAGTCAGCAAGGAGAGCTATGACAGCCTCGGGCAGCCGGAGGAGTATTTTGTGACAGAATATGACCCTGTAAGCCTGGCTCCCCTTATCAGGTTCCACTATCACTATCGTCTCATCGGCGGCAGGATAACCTCTGTCGCAGGCTTCTGGAACTATGATATGAATAAGGCCACCGACCCGCCCTACAGCTTCGCCGATACAGGAAAAAACAATCCGCGCTCCTTTCTTCTCAATAACATCATATACAACGGAGAGGGCAGGATAAAATACATCCGCAGCCGGAACCGGGAATGGATAGGATACCTCGGCATACCGTGGCTGGGCGGAAGCATATAGATACAAACTGCCGCCGAAGCGGCAGCGGACATCTCCTGACGGGCGTCCCTGCCCTCTGGCATCTGCATCGCAGTCTCACTTCTCCTTCCTCTCCAGACCCTTCCATCCGAAGCGAACAAAGGAGACCAGTATGGAGAGAATGGTGATTGACTCGCTGACAATGCCTCCGAAGGAATGTACGATAACGTCATACACCAGCCAGCACGGCGAAGCACAGACCAGATTTACCATGCGTATCCTGCGCGGGCTGTCTGACCAGTAAGCAAAGGTGCTTGTGACCGAGGCGGTAAAGGCCAGCAGGCTTACAGGTCCGTTCCAGGTAATATACAGAACAATAGTGAACAAAGCCGCAACAGCAGCCGGACACCATTTCCTGCGCACCCATCCCCAGTCGTTGTACTTCATCATCAGAGCATTACGGAGGATATTAACAGCAAGACTCAGACAGCCGCTTATAGCATCCAGCAGGAAAAACTGCAGGCAGAACAGTGCCGATCCCAGAAGCTGTAACAGAAACAGCCAGCGGTTCGATCTTATCTGATATGAGAATATGAATAAAGCTACAGCAGCAAAGCCGATGCCCTGAATGACCCATTCGTTCAATGTGCAGACTCCTTATCATAGTTGATTGATATGTATTATTGTATCACATCCGCTGCCATAAATCAACCTTGGCCTGTGGACACGTAAAAATATACCGCAGGTCTACTTGACATTTCCGTCAACACATGATATAATAATGACACCAAGGGAGTCTCCCCCTTGATTTATTGCTTATGAAAGGATGAGATCAATGAACGCTGTCATGAACATCGCCATGTATACAAGTGAATACCAGCAGTCAGGCTTCAACTCACAGCAGAGTAATGAAAGCTCAGTTTTGCTGTGCGCGGATGTTTGTTCAGCCGCCCTGAAAGGGTGAGAAGAGATAGCGTCACATTACAACCATCTTCTGAAAGAACATAACGTCTGTGTGCAGTTCCATGACTGACACAGGCGTTTTTTTCTGCCAGAAAGGTGGTTTTTTATTATGCCGGCAGCAGCTACGGCCATCAGCATGACGATACCCGCGCATCTTCATGATGTGTCCAAAGACCGGATAACAGTCACAGACTGAAGCCTCCGCACAACAGCGATACAAAAACGAAAGGAATGATAATCATGAGCAGAAAACTTGCAAGCATACAAAGGATATGGAAGACAGAGCCTATAGAGGGCGCTGACAGGATAGAACTGGCCTATGTTCTCGGCTGGCAGTGCGTAGTGAACAAGGGGCAGTTCAGGCCCATGGACCTGGCCGTTTATTTTGAGATAGACAGCTTTCTCCCCCTGCGCCCCGAATTTGAATTTCTGAGAGCATCGAGCTATAAGGAGTCGGAGCTCCTTGGTGAAGGTTTCCGCCTTAAAACACAGAAATTCCGCGGACAGGTGTCTCAGGGTCTGCTCCTCCCCATAAACCAGTTCCCGGAGATACCGGAAGGTACAGAGCTTGCTGCCGATGTTACAGAGCTTCTCGGTGTACGCAAGTGGGCTACTGAGGAGCGTGCGACCACCGGCGGCACAGTAATAGGTGACCTGCCGAGAAGTATCCCCCATACCGATGAAACAAGAGTACAGGCCGCCCCCGACCTTATAAAAGAGTTCGCAGGCCTTGACTACTACATCAGCACCAAGATGGACGGCAGTTCCCATTCGATATGCATAGACGAGGAAGGCTTCCATGTCAGCGGTCACAACTACGAGTACAAGGACGACGGCGTCAGTGGTTTCTACAACCTCGTCAACGCCCGCGGCTACAGGGAGAAGCTTGCCGCCTTCAGGGAAAAGGAAGGACTTGATATCCTTACGATACAGGGCGAGCTCTGCGCTCCGGGCATACAGCAGAACCGTCTCAGGCTGAAAGCGCCCGAGTGGTATGTCTTCACAGTCATAGAGAACGGCCGCCGTGCCGGACTTGACAGGATGCTGGAGGTATGCCGTGAGCTTGAACTCACCACAGTCCCCATAGAGGAAGTCGGCAAAGACCTTCCGGCAAAGTATCCTACCGTAGATGCCCTGCTTGAACGAGCGGAGGGCAGCTATCCTAACGGCGGAAAGAAGGAGGGCATAGTCATACGCCCGACTGTGCCTGTATTCAGCAGCAATATCGGCGCCGAGCTCAGCATGAAGGTAGTAAGCAATAAATACCTCCTGAAAAACGGCGAATAAATACCATAAGCAATATGAAAGGCAGCCATTAACGGCTGCCTTGTTTTATCATTTACCCTCAGTGAAAAACGACCTTACCGCCTCCGCGAGCTCGTCAATATGCCCGGTAAAACAGTGGTCCGCACCATGTACAGGAACAAGCAGGGCATCGCTGTAAAGCTCCGCAGCCTTTTCCGCATAGGAATAAGGCACCACATAGTCCGTATCTCCGTGTACGATAAGTACCCTGCCCTTATACCGCGCAATTGCATCCTCCACACGGATGGTCTGAGCAGTGCGGATGTAACCGCCGGAAAGCTCTCTGTCTCCGTTCATTATTATAGTATCCGGTATATGCTCAGGGTCAAACTCTTTTCCCAGCAGTATGCCCTCTCTTGCATCTTCCGGTATCATCCAGGCAGGAGAGAGAGGCAGGATAGCCTTGAAAACATCCGGATACATTCCTCCGGCAAGCATAGTCAGCAGTCCGCCCTGTGAATGTCCGCAGATGAACAGCTCAGTCACAAAGTCCAGCTTTCTCGCATATTCCGTGACTGCAAGCACATTCGTCACCCACTTGCAGAGGGTATGGTCCCTGAATTCTCCTCCGCTTTTTCCGTGGCCGTACATCTCAGCCCGCAGAACAGAGACTCCTGCCTCATTCATAGCCTTCTGAGCGGCTATGATATGGTCTTCCTCCATATGTCCGGTAAAACCGTGTATGAGTATGCAGAGCGGCCCTCTGTTCCTGTCATCGGGGCGGTCAAGCTTCGCATGAAGCCTGATGCCGTCGCAGTCTATATAGAACTCCTTCATTTTCTCCTCCCCTCACGCTTCATCAGGATGCTCCCCTGACCAGCCTCTCCCGGATAGGCAGGAAAGGTATGACATATCATCAGAGGATATAGTGAACCCGAAGATATCAAGGTTCTCCTTCATCCTCTCCTTTGAGGAGGATTTCGGGATAACTGGTATCCCCCGCTGATTAAGGTATCTCAGCAACAGCGCTGCATTGGTGCAGCCGTACTTTGCCGCTGTTTCCGTGACTGCCGCATCGCTCAGCAGCCTGGCCCTGCCGAGAGGGCTCCATGCCTGCGGGAGTATGCCCTCCTGCCTGAGATAGGAAAGGGCGTACTCCTGCATATAGCCTACGTGAAGCTCCAGCTGGTCCACCATGGGGCGTATGCGGGCAGTCTCCAGAAGCGGTCTTATATGGTGGGGCAGGAAGTTGGAAAGACCTATGGCTCTTATCCTTCCCTGCCCGTATAATTCCTCCATAGCCTCCCACGACCCTCTGACCTTCTCAAGCCAGTCTGTGTCATTTGCATCGCTCTTGGGCCAGTGTATCAGGTACATATCAAGATAACCGGTCTTCAGTCTGCGGCAGGAATCCTCAAATGCCCTGAGAGTCCTTTCCTTACCCATATCATCAGGCCATACCTTGCTGCAAAGGAAGATATCCTCACGGGGTATGCCTGAGCGCTCTATTGCACTGCCTATCTCCTCCTCGTTCCCGTAGAACTGCGCAGTATCTATGTAGCGGTAGCCTGCATCAAGGACATCAGCTATGGTCTGAGCCCCGCCTTTTTCCGTGGAAAGATATGAGCCGAAGCCAACCGCCGGTATAGCGACACCGTTCGGCAGGATGAACTCCTTCTTCGAATCATTGTAGCCCACAGCATCAAGTATGCTGTCAAGGAGACGCATATTCCTTACGGAGAACTCCTCTGTGATATGAGGCTCCTCTCTGCCTCTTATGCACTCCCCCATCTGCTCGAATTCCAGAGCGTAATTTGAGTCCACAGATAAAGTTTCAGTCCTCTTTATCCTCTCACCGTTTTCATCCTTCACTGTGATATCGATAGAGAGCAGACCCTCGCCGTTGTATTCCGCATCCGAACGGATATACCCCTTTGAACCGTGGATAAAGAGCCTGTCATACCTGTCGCAGGTATCCAGACCAAGTATCATTCCCGCATTGAAGGAAGCCCTTGTACCGTCATCAAAGCCTATCATTACCGAAGCCATATGGTCAACACCGCTGCTGTCAAGCTCTGCATCCGCCCTGATATACTTCACAGGCGAATCTGTAAGGGAGAGTATCATAGAGGTGCAGTAGCATCCGATGTCATAGATACCGCCGCCGCCCTGTTCCTTGTGCAGTCTGAAATCCTCCGTGTAGTCCTGAGTCAGGAAGGCAGTGTCTATGTAATCCACCTTTCCTATCTCACCGGAGCTGATTATCTCTTTGAGCCTTGTGATGAAGGGGCTGTGCAGGTAAGCAAACGCCTCCATGAGTATAACGCCGTTCTCTCTTGCAGCCGCAAACATACGCCGCAGCTCGCCCTCGTTCATGGCGAGGGGCTTTTCGCAGATAACGTGCTTGTGTGCCTTCAGAGCCTTTATTACCCATTCACAATGGATATCATTGGGCAGAGGGATATATACCGCCTCTATCTCACTGTCGGCAAGCAGCGCATCGTATCCCTGATACGCCTTTTTGAATCCGAAACGCTCCTTGAAAGCCAGTGCTTTTTCAAGGTTCCTGCCCGCGATGGCATAGAGTTCACAGTTCTTCGCCTTCAGCATTCCGGGTATGGTACCCCAGGACGCAATGCCGGCAGTACCCATTATTCCCCATTTTATACTTGCTTCATTCATAATGCATCTCCTGATAATAATATATTATTGATTCCTTCTTCTTTCGGGATGACCGTATTCTGTTCCTGTATTCATTGCTATATATTATAACATACATAAATACAGTTTTCAATACCGCAGAAAATTCATTGTCGATTACTTCAAGAATGATGGAGATATCTGCTGTTTTCCGGAGCTTTAACATATCTCTGAAACCGATACAGACTGTCAGCTTTCAGAAATTGAAAACAGCCACAGAGCCCTGAGACTCTGTGGCTGTTATTATATCCGGCCGACTTGTCAGTCCGCCTCTCTTTCCTTGAAGAAATCCTCTGCCTTCACGCCTTCACTTGTGGAAGCGAGTGCATAGTACTCAAGGATGAGTGAAGCATCGGTTGAATCAAGGAGGCCGTCCTTGTTTACATCACCGACAGTCTTTGTCTCGTCAGAAACGTTTCCGCCTGTTGAGATCTGTGCATAGAGACTGAGTATCTCAGAAGCGTCATTTGCATCAACGATGCTGTCGCCGTTTGTATCGCCAAGCATGAACTCAGCTGCCGGAGCTTCTTCGAGCTCAGTTTCATAGCTGCCGTTCTCATCTTCGTCGATGGAAATACCGATCTTGTCCTCAGTGATCTCGTGGATAAGTACTGTCTCCTTCTCGGTGGAGAAGCTGCGCTCGGGCTCATAGGTCTTGCCCTCTGCGGAGACCTTCACATCTGTAAGGTCATCACCGGAGAGGATATAGCCGTTGTCAGTCTTTCTGAACTCGACCTGTGCTGCATCGCCTGTGACCTCGATGGTATTCCAGTCTGTAACTGCTGCATCGTCATCCGATACCATAGCGATATTGAAGTCTGACTTGCTGCCGACTGCTCTTACCATGCCGGAGGGATCAACGATGATCTCCTGTGCACCGCCGAAGGTGATGTCGAGAAGCTCGCTGCCTGTTATCATTGAAAGATCTACAGCGCTTGCATCGCCGAGCCTGATAAGGTATGCCTTGTCAGGATCGTCAAGGATGAAGTTGAGATCCTGATCGCCCTCTTCTTCGCCCTCTTCTCTGTCACCGTAGGAAACTACGGTCTGTTCCTCCTCAGGGCAGATGGTGTATGTACCGTCTGCATTGAGATTGATCTTCTGAACTGTCTGCTCAGGATCTGCCGATCTGAGCGAAAGATGAGCCATGCGGTGTTTCTTCTCCGGAGCAGCATCACTGCCGAGAATACCGTGGTAGTTGATAAACTCCATCTCTGTCGGGCAGTAGTCAAGGCGCGCGCCGGCAGTCGACTCACAGCCGTCATATCTCGGTATTGCCCAGGAGTAGTCTGTAGTATCGATATATACACAGGCCTTGGGATTGAAATTGATGCAGTTGCAGTCGTAGGTGTTTATCCTCTTGTTGTAGACCTTTCCGTTATAGGTATAGTTCACATCCTCAACGCCGTAGCTGACTATTGCATGACCGCCGTTGTGGAGCTTGCCGTCCATGCCGCGGTACTTGTAGAAGAAACCGATCAGTGTGGTCTCGCCCTTTTCTGCCTTGTCAAGGAGGAGTGCAGCCTTCTCTGCCTCAGTCTGATGGCGCAGAGCGTAGTTTGTGATCTCGATGATCGGATCCGTGAACTGGATCAGGTAGTAGTAATTGATGAGTGATACCACATCGCGCGTCGGAGGACGCTGGATATCGTATACAGTTGCAGCGCCCGGCTGATATACTGAGGGATCGAGCAGGCCGTAGCAGGAGATGATGGAGGCTGCTGACATACCGTAGCATGAACCGCCCCATTTATCGTACATCTCCTTTATAAGGTAGCGCTTCTCGTGAGGTGCCAGGCCGTCCAGCAGCTTCTCTTTGTCCTCATCAGTGAGGAAGTAACTCCCGCTGAATTCCTTGAAATTGCTGCCGCTGTTTGAGAAGCTCCAGTTATTGATGCCGTCCCTGAACTTGCCGTCCGGAATGATACCGGCAGGAGGTTCTGTAGGAGGTTCTGTAGGAGGCTCAGTGCTGACAACAGTTGTAACGGTCTCCGAGACAGTTGTGCTGACTGCTGTTGTCGGCTCCTCTGTCAGTGTTGTAGCAGGCAGTTCCGTTGTGGTAGTGGGCTTTGCTGTTATAGTGGTGGGTATTGCCGTTGTAGTGGTAGGCTTAGCCGTTGTAGTAGTGGGCTTGGCCGTTGTAGTGGTAGGCTTGGCCGTTGTGGTAGTAGGCTTGGCTGTTGTAGTGGTAGGCTTAGCTGTTGTGGTAGTGAGCTTGGCTGTTGTAGTGGTGGGTTTAGCCGTTGTAGCAGTAGTCTTTGCCGCAGTAGTAGTTGTAGCAGGCTTTGTTGCCGATGTGGATGCCGCTGTGGTAGTCTCACCGCGTATATCTTCGATAGCTATATATCCATCGCAGAAATACGGTATCTCAGCAAGCTTGCCAACCCTTGCAATATCATCCTGCGGTGCCATGAAATTATAGTTGTATTCTTCGTTATAGATACCCTTGGTGAAGAAGAAAGCCTGCATCAGCTTTGCTCTCTCCTCGTCACTTACGATGCTGGTGAACGCATCTCCCGGACGGTAAAGGATATCGAGAGGATAAACATCTCCCGGCTTTGCGTTCTCCGGTATGGTAACCGTGATAGTTGCGATAGTGCCGTTAAGGCCGTTGTTCTTCATATCCACGCACATGAGATAGTACTCATTCCAGCCCTTGTCAGGCTTTGCGTATGTGCCGCTTGAAAGTGCAGGGCAGTCTTCAAGAGCAGAGCCCTTTGAAATGGAAAGCTTTCCGCTGTTCTTGTCCACAACAGGCTGAAGTCTGTCGTCCATTCTGATATGCAGCGCCAGATTGCTGTATTCCTTGTCTGCACCGTCAAGGAAAAGATTTATTTTGACGGTCTCGCCCGCCTGATCAGGTGTGAGCACAAGTTTTGAGAACTCCGCAACAGGCTTTACAGGTGACGCCATGATCTCCTTCTCAGAGAAGCCGCCGTCGGCCGATGCTGAAGTAGTTACGGGAACAGTAGTGGTCACGATGTTCTTTGTCGTGGTGGGTACTGTTGTGGTAACAGGCTTCTTTGTAGTAGTCGGCACTGCTGTTGTGGATGTATTGTTAGCTGTTGTAGTGGGAGCAGCTGTGGAAGGAGCAGCCTCTGTAGTAGTTACGACAGGCTTTTCCGTAGCCGGAGGAGATGTAACGATCATGGGCGGCTCTTCCTGATGCGGCTTTGAAAGGTCAAAGCTGTATACATTGGTGTCAAGAGGAATGGTGAACCAGCGTGATTCTGTGGGCTCATATCCGTCAGCTGTGCAGACTATCTTCCAGTCGCCGTATGGAATGCTCCATACGTATTCACCCTGTTCATCAGAATAGGTATGAGCCTTCTGACCGTACTGTGTCATATCGCAGGTATACTCTTTTCCGTCCTTGTCTATACCTACAAGTGTCAGCTCTGCACCTGTTATGGGGTTGCTTGTATCCTTGTCGTATACAATTCCGTTATAGCCGTATGAGAAAATGATACCGCTCGGATGAGAATAGTATGTATTGCTGTAATTGACAGCTACACCGTTCTCAACATCCTCCTTTGAGACGATAAGGACATTGAAATCAGACAGTTCGTTAGCGACCACTGATGTGTAGTTGCCCTCAGCGATCCAGAGTCCGCTTTCTTCGTCATACACGGCAGGGATAGTCGCTGTATTTCCGCCGTATTTTCCTACCATGATGACCTTGCCGATCTTATCTGAATTGGTGATATCAAGAGTGAAACGCATATCCTTGTCTCTGCGGGTGCGGACAACAGGAGTATCAAGTCCTGTAAATGCGCTTGTTACATCAACATCTCCCTCTGCGGGTGATACGCAGAGCTTGATATTCCTGATCACAGGCTCCGACTTTGAATAAATCAGAGTATGTTCTTCAGTTTTAACGTCGTCGTACTGAGCATAGAATGTGAATTCTGTGCCTTCCTTCGTATCCTTGGGCAGGTCGATCTCAGCTGAATACTGACCTGTTATCTTGTCTGTGACAGGCGATGCAACGAGCTTGCCGTTCATGTAGATATCTACAGGCGCATTCTTCGGTCCCTTACCGCTGATAACAGGGCTGAGGGAGTCAGATGTACCCGGAACATTGATCTCTACCGCACTTACAGAAAAGCCTGCGATTCCGATTGGTGCCTTTCTGGAGTTGTTGCCTTTGGATGTCATTTTCAGATCAGCGGATACATTAAAATTGCTGTTCTCGGTCACAGTGCCATAGAAGCTGATGCTTCCGGTGTCTGAGGAGAAGGGCACTTCAAAGTATGATGCCCAGCCGCCGCCGAAATCCGGGTCTCCTGCCGGCGTACCGGATAATATCTCAACAGATTCCTTATCTACCTCCAGCCAGTAAGGGGTATTGACGGAGATTATCCTGTTGGTGCCTTCATCTGCAAATCCTTTCACCGCATCAAAGGATACAGTGAACTTTACCCTGCTTCCGCTGGTAAGGCTTGTCTTTTCAGCCGTAATACTGCTTCCGGGATAATTGAGGTTCGTGAATCTGGGATCCTTCAGGGAGTAGCAGTCATGGCACACGTTATACAAAGATGACCCTGCAAGCGCCTCGTCAGGGAAAATGATCTCGTTCAGCTTGCTGCATCCCACAAAAGTCGTATTAAGATTAAGCGCATGATCGGGAAGCACTATCTTTTCAAGTGATGTGTCACCGTTAAAGGCATTCTGTCCTATAGCAGTTACTCCCTTGCCGATAACAGCCGCTTTCAGACGTGTACAGCTCTGGAAAGCGAAATTCTTTATTTCGGTAACGCTGTCGGGAACGACCAGGCTTCTGAGTCCGCCCTTCTCAAAGGCTCTTCCGCCTATGACCTCCAGATTCTCAGGCAGGGTTATGCTCTTCAGCATGGGCGTGTTGTAGAAAGCCTCGCTGTTTATGGTCTTTACCGAATCAGGCAGAACGACCTCAGTTACTCCCTCTGCACCTGATAAAGCGCCGTCAGGTATGGTCACCGTTCCGTCTGCAAAAACTACCTTTCTCAGCGAAGAACAGCTGGAAAATGCTTTATTGATACTTGTAAGAGTTACGGGTATGGTGACCTCAGTAAGACCAGCCTCTCTGAATGCATATCCGCTTATGGTCTTCAGGCTTTCAGGGAAGGTGATGCTCCTGAGACTTGAGCATCTGTAGAAAGCCTCCTGGCTTATTGTTTCCAGTCCCTCCGGCAGGTTTATTTCCTTGAGAGATCTGCAGCCGGTAAAAGCATCGCTGTCTATCTTTTTTACGGAATCCGGTAATACAACCTCTTCAAGATTATAGGCTGTATCCATACAATGATAAGGGATAGTCTTCATGCCCTCGGCAAAGATGACTTTCTTTAAAGCGCACTCATAGAAAGCCCTGCAGTCTGTAACAGTCGAGGGGATAGTTATCTCTTTGATGGCTGTATGAGCAAATGCCACATTGCCAAGGGTCGTAATTCCCTCGGGAAGATCAATGCTTGCAAGGCTTTTGCAGTTATTGAACGCACCTTCTCCGATGACTTTTACGGTATCTGGAATGACAACTGTTTCAAGACTGTTTGCACTGTACATCGTATCGTTGGGTATCTTCTCGATGCCCTCTGCAAAAGTCACCTTTTTCAGAGAATTGCCGTCAAATGCCTTGTTGCAGTAAGTCAGAGTCGAGGGGAGCGTAATCTCCTCCAGCCCTGCACAGTTGAAAGCGAAGTATCCGATAGATGTGATACCCTCGTGGAAGGTAAAGTCCTTCAGGTTTCCGCATCTGTCAAATGCATTATCACCGATCGCTGTCACCGTCTTCGGGATAACAACAGTTTCCACACCGTAAGCGCGCTTTAAACAGCCTTCGGGGATTGTTGTTATACCGTCTGCAAAGGTTACTTTTTTCAGCGCTTTACAATTGTAGAATTGATTATCGCATGAAGTCAGGGTCGAAGGGATAGTGATCTCTGTGACAGCAACATCGTTGAATGCTTCTGAACCTATCGTAGTTATTCCTTCATGCAGCTTGATGTCCGAAAGGTTTGAACACAGTTTGAATGCACCTTGGCCGATAGTGGTTATTGTTTCCGGCATTTTCACCGACTTGATGGTGCCATTGGAATAGAAAGCATTGTTTCCTATCGCAGTTACAGGCAGACCGCCAAGTGTTGAAGGTATAGTGACCTTTTCAGCAGTACCGGTGTACTTGGTGACGGTAACGCCGGTGCTGTTCTCAGCGTAGGCAAAATCGCCCTCAACGAGGTCTTCGGCGCTTGCAGTGAGCACCTGAGTGCCTCCGCCCGGACTTAGCTCAGGCATTGCAGTGACACAGCCTGTGCTCATTGCCGCAGCAAGAAAGGCAGCAATGAAACGGGAGATGTTTTTCTTCATTCTCATGATCCTCCAATCTGATATTTGCGAGAGTTATCGCAATAAATATATTATATATCATCTGCAACTAAAATGAAATATTTAATTATAGAAAACGTGGATATATCCAAAATCCCCCTATGATTCTCCGGACACGATTGTGAAAACTGCCGGTTCAGTATTGCCGGCCACGAATAATCACAACAAACAAATGAAATCCAGGCATTTCATTTCCGGCAACAGAAACAGCCGCCCAGTCTCCCCGGCGGATGCACCGCCCGGGTCGCTGACGCGGCTGATATTATCTGTAGTTCTTTACACCTTCAGCTCTGATCCGTCATAGGTGACGAGCCAGTAATCCTTCATTTTTCCTTTGTCACAGGAATTGTGTTTCTTTCCTGTACCGGTCTGTCCGGATAATTTTCATAGGATGTCTTTGAGGCATATTTTTTGGAGAACAGTATGGAAGCCACCTCCTTACTTAAACACCGGATCAGCGTCCCCTTACCAGCATTTTTCTCATAAACACAAAGTCAAACGTGTCAATCACACCGTCCCTGCAAAGATCAGCGTTTTCCGGTTTTTTCAGTTCTGTTCCGGGCACCGCCAGCAGCCATTTCTGCAAAGCGACCGCATCTGCGATATTGAAGGCACCGTCACCGTTTATATCACCTTCTGACGCCTGCGGTCCCCATCCGGATAATGCCTTCACGGACGGTATCCACGCGGGCTGTGTTTCTCCCTGTTTCAGCGGGATGCAGGCCACAGCTATCGTTGTATCCCGGGTATCCGTCAGATGAACAGCAAGCTTTCTGTAACCGCTGTTGTCGGTCTGACCGTTTACCACAGGGGATACGGGCAGGGGCTCGGCCTTCATCACAGTGAATCTGCCGTCCCCGCTGAGAAGTCCTGCCCACATTCTTTCTTCCCCGACTTCAATTACAGCACTTCTGCCGTCATCAGCCACAGCTAAATTACACTTGGTGTGCGCAAACCAGTAGATCTCCCCCGGACTGTCAAGGGATATCTCGTCCTGTATGATTACGCATTCCTTTTCCTTGATCATTTTCAGACCGCGGACAACGCTCTCCGCACCGCTCTCCTTATATGCAGCAGTAAGATCTGTGACTGCAAAGGCTTCATTCCCTTCGCAGTAACCTGTGATAAGGCATTCCGCCCCCTCCTGCTGATCCGGCTCTCCGGAAGGGTTTATAACAAGGGTGTTATGTCCTTCCGCCCTTATCCTGTAGGAATTCCTACGATTTTCGAGTTCATAATTCTCATTTCCCAGATCGGTAAAGAATCTTGCACCGCCTGACTCGATATAGAATGAACCAAGATCGTAGTGTCCGTGATACTTATAGTTGTTCTCACCCACATGGAGCGCCGCCACTATACCGCTCTTGTTCCAGTTATTTCTGAAGCTTGCGTTCGAGGCACCGATACCGCCCCAGTCAGTCGGGCTGTCATCTGCCGCACCGGCTGCCTTTTCTTCATCTATCCAGAGAAGATCAAGATAGTTGAAGCTGTCATTCTTTATCTTCTCCAGACGCACCGCTGAAATATCGTATGACTGGAGATAACTGCCCAGCCACAGGAGTACAGCCCAGCCTGTATCACGGCTGTCTCCGTCGTCCCCGAAGCTGAAGGACTTTGAGGTGTTCGAGCTCATATAGCGGATAAAGTCAACAGACTTGCGAAGTCCTTCATGATCAGCAAGACCGTAGTCAGTACCCGCAGCGCCTGCCAGGGCTGAGGAATGCAGCCCGAGATAGTATGTGGCATAATCCCAGTAGCCCAGTCCCTCACTGTATGTACCGTCCTTTTCGCTGTAGGCGCGGCGCACAAAGGAGTATGCCTCCTTATAGGCATAGGTTATGATCTCGGAAGCAATGTCTGCTGCATCTGCTTCATCTCCCACAGCCAGTGCCGCCATGCTCATACTGCCGGTGCAGACAAGCTTCCAGTTGTCTCCGGGGTGATCCTGATACCACTTGTAGGTACGTTCCCTCGGCTTGTCCTCGAAGTCCTCCATTGCCTGCATTAGCCCCTTTTCGATCAGATTCTTTCTTATGAAGGCTCTCTGATCCGCTGTCATCCAGTCATAGAGCCAGTCATAGCCAAGGGCAAAGCCTGTGCACATCTCTGCCGTATCAAGGAAATGATAGGGGTTCCAGTCCTTGAAATTACAGGCCGCTTCAAGCTCCGCATAGCATCGCTGAGCGTAGTTTTCATCGCCGAAAATATTATAGGCCATAGCAAGGGCGGCAACACGGCGCTGTATTCTCTTTGAGGTCTCCAGAAGACGTATCCCGTCAGGTATCTCGTACTGACAAACCGGCTGTTCAAGCACCCTGTCCGCTTCACTGCGCAGCTTATCAAGAAGGATACCTGTTACTGATTCTTCACCCATATGTGTTTTCAGCTCTGCAAACCTTTCCTCCGACATGATTATGCGGGGATGAGCGTACATACCGTGTTTTTCTGTCATATCGCCTATGACATGTTCTCCGTCAGTAAAAGTGCCGAAGCTCTCCGACTGTGAGCTTTTGCTGTCCTCAGCAAATGCAGTGTACGGCATCATACCTGCCGCAATGACCAGCACGAGCAGGATACTAAAAAGCATTTTTTTCATAATCATCCCCCGTTGAATAGTACTCATGAACAAGGCTCCTGAGGCCAAGCCTGCGGATATCCCCGTATCTTACATTATAGCGTGCTTTTGTCCGTTTCCCGCTGATAAGGAACCTCACGCAGTCCTGTGCATAGTTGTCGATGATCCTGAGACCGGCATCTGTATTAACGACAGAAAAGAACCACCTGCTCCAGGTAAGGTCGCTGTCCTCTGAGCATTCAAAGAGCTTGCGGTTGAATATCCTTATGAACGCAAGTGCCGCCTTCTCCCCCGGCAGCTCACTGCGCTGCGCCCAGCGGCGGAGGGCTCTTGTCTTCCGGCGCATCTTATCCTTCATCTTCTGCACGGAAGCAGGGGCGATATCGATAACTCCTCCCCTGTAGAAAAAGCCCAGGAACACCCAACCATCGCCGGGAGAACCGAACCTTTCCTTTTCCGGATTCAGTATCAGTCCCTTCTCCCTTATGAAACTCCTCAGCTCCTCTGCATATATCCTGCATTCCTCCTCCGACTTCGCAAAGAGTATGATATCATCGGAGTATCTTCCGTAGGGTATCCCCCTGTCCGCGAAATACCTGTCAAGCTCCATAAGATAGATATTCGCAAAGAAGGCTGACACCGGAGTCCCCGCCATGATCCCCTTCTGCTCTGTTATCACCATTCCCCTGTCTTTCACGGAGGGCTCGGTGAGAAGAGCGCTGAGAAAGTCATAAAGTCTCCCGTCTCCCGCAGTGATATTCTTCAGCATGGGCAGCAGCTTCTCCACCGGAACCGAATTGAAGTAGTTGCTGATATCTGCCTTGTATGAATACATCAGACTGATATCCGGCTGCGCAGACAATCTGCGTATGGCATCCTTTGCCGTTCTGTTCGGCCGGAAGGAATAGAGCCCCGGGCTGAAAATCCGGTCATACTCCCTGAGCAGCAGATATGTGAGCAGCTTCAGCACCATATTCTCAGCCGGCGGATAGGTATATACCACCCGCTTTTTCTTCGTATCCAGCTTGCTTATCTCCGCCCTTTCAGGGAGGGGGAACCTGCCGCCACGGTCTATGACCTCACACACCGGCAGGTATCCGCCGCTGTCGATAAAGCTCCGTAACTCTTTGCAGAAAGACTTGTTTCCCGTCAGGGAGCACTTGTATCTGTAGAAACTCTCCCAGCAGCCCGGCTGAGAGAGCTTTTCAAGAATAGACATCCTTTTCCTCCGAAATAAAAAAACAGAAAGAGAAATCGTTAAAGCCAAGAAAATTCTTGGAAGTACCAGACCGTACACGGCTGCACTGCCTGCGAAGCCATTTCTGAGCCGTGCCTGATCCGCCGCAGGCGCAAAGCGTTCTCTTTCTGTTTTTTTCAGTTTTATCAGCCCCTCAGGGCTTTTCCTGTACGCTCAGTAACGTACTCTCTGGTATTCCACCAGCCATCATGGTCATAGTAGTAGCGAAGATAGGGTATACCGTTTTTCCGGCATTCTTCACGCAGCTTTACTGCCGAGCTCTTTTCAGTCATAAGCTCCACCACAAGAGCCTTACTGCTGCCGCTCCAGAAGGTATACACGGTATTTCTTCCCTTATCCTCTGATTCTATCCGGTAGTCAGGGAAGCCGCTGCTGAAGACCTCGCTGAAGTATTCCTTGTAAGTGCCGCTGTAGTTGAACTGATTCGGCTCATCCGGCATCTCAGGCCCCCACGAAACGCCGAAGGGCGCAGGATCGGCCGGCTTGCTCCCGCCGGGTATCTCAGTACCGCTGTATGAACTGCTGCCGTGCTCTTCATCGGGCATATTGACAGATTCCTGTTTAATTGCTCTTGCAACATCCCTGATGATGCCGCCAAGTTCAGAATCGCCGCCAAGAAGCTTTGATAAAAGTCCCATACCGGTTTCCTCCTTATCCTGAAGCATAGTTTACACTTTTATTCTACCATATCCCCCCATGGTATTCAATCAGTAATTCTGCTGAAATAACCGGAGGTGTGTTGTGCACTTCCGACAAAGCTCTCCTTCAGTGTTTTTTATTATCACGCCAGATAGTCCCTGACATTAAGAGTTTCCTCTGTACGCTGCTCCTCATCGATTATTCCGGGAACTGTCTCAGTAACATAGGTCTCACCGGAAACGGGGTCAACATAATAGCGTACCTGTGCGCCGGTATAGGATCTGTACAGTACAACGATCTCGCCGGCATCATTTGTTTCCGAATCCCAGTAGACAGTGTATTCATCAGACTCTGCCATCTTTTTCAGATCGGGATTAACGCTGAAAAGGTAGTTTTTTACAGCCTCCATAGCCTGCTCTTCTGTAAGGGCATCAGTACTGCTTTCACTCTCCCCCTCTGTTGCTGACTCAGTCTCTTCTGCCTGTGCAGCCTCTGTTTCAGCAGCCTGAGTCTCTGTAGTCTCTTCGGCAGTAGCTGTCTCTGTCGGCGCAGCCTCAGTCTCTTCTGTCACAGCAGGCTCAGTCTCCTCTGAGACTGTAGCTGTCTCTGTGCTCTCAGTTGCAGCGGCAGTGGCATTCTGCGGAGCACCTGCATCCGTGTTCTCCGTACCGCAGGCAGCAAGGCCGGCGCACATAAAGCATAATGCGAACAGTATCATTTTCTTTTTCATAATTATTTATCCTCCTTTGCGGCAGAAGCTTCTGCTCCCGCCACATCAGAATTATAGCACAACAGTACTTAAAAGTCAAACAGAGAATTTTCCCTCTATCTCAAAACCGTCTTCCTGTACATTGCAGGTATAAAAGCATATCTCCACACCCGCAGCAAGTGCTTCATCCCATGCTTTTCCGAACTCAGGATGAGTATCTGTATTCGGTCTTACTTCTGTCACACCCTTCATCTGTATAACAAAGGCAAGCACGGCCCTGAAGCCCTCCTCCCTTGCCTTTATAAGCTCATGTATGTGCTTTATTCCACGTTCTGTGGGCGCATCGGGAAAATAGCCTGTCCCCTCCCTTTCAAGAGTGCAGCCCTTTACCTCCATAAGTATCCTTTCCCCTGCGTTTTCGATATAGAAATCTATCCGTGAACTGCCATAGGTGTACTCAGTGACAATACGGTCATAATCCTGTTTATTCAGCCATTCAAGCATTACCTTGTTAGGTGCCTGTGAATCGATATTTATCAGAAGTCCGTTTGATTTCCTGACCGTCACAAGGTCGTATACAGTCTTTCTCCCCGGACTGCCCGGTGCTGTCAGCCAGATATCGCAGCCTTCTATAAGCAGCTCCCTGCATCGTCCCGTATTCTTGACATGGACTGTTTCAGTCCTGCCGTCTATCTCTGCTGTAGCGATAAATCTGTTAGGCCGGGAAATAAACCTGCCCTTTGTAATATTATCGTATTTCATCGTTCCGTCGCCTCTTTTCCATCACCCTGAGAGCAACTCTGACGCATAGCCGCAGCAGGATGTAAGTCCCTGCTGATAAGGAGCAGCAGTTGTTAACAGTATATCACATCCTTGTGGAAAAATCAAGGAAAGCACAGAGCGTCGGTATGACCGCCGGCTGTGCAGGCTTTGTCTGTCCGGAGTGCTGAATTCTGTATGACAAAATGAAGGCAGCTCCGAAGAGCTGCCCTCTCATTCATGTTTTCTGTTCTTCTGTATCTCTTTGCTCAGCTTGTCTGCGTGCGGCAGTCCCCCCGAACGCCGCACGCATTTATATATTCTATATCATGTAGTGGGAAAGAAGTGGAATGTATTATCAGATGATACCTGCATCTATTTTCTGTATAACGCTTGCGTCGCCGCCTGTTATGCCCTTTACGCCGTCACAGTCTGCGTTTTCGATACCCTGTGCTGTCATGGGGTATTTTGTATTGTTTGAGAGATACTGGAGAACAGATACTGCATCAGCGATATTGACCTTGGTGTCGATATTGGCATCACCGGGTTTAGCGGGTGCTGCTGTGCCTTCCTCAGCTGTCATATCCATGTTGAATTCTGCAATAGCAGCCACGATGCTGTCAAGCTCTTCCTTTGATGTCAGACCGCCGCCCCATCCTGTTCCGTGATGTCTGCTGAACCAGTAGTGATTATCGTTGAATACCTTGTAATACTGAACATCGGGATTTTCCTGGAAGTATGCCTCCTGTGCATCCAGGAATGCCTGCGTATCGCTGTAGTTCTTGTCAAGCTCGCCGTAGATATACATAAGCATACACTCAGTCTCAAGGAGGTCTGCGCTTATACCGTTGTTGTTGAAATCAAAGTTTGTCTCGAAATTATCGCGTATCTCCTGTGAAACACCGATAACAGGCAGGAGCTCGGGATAGCGTCTTACCATGGTGCCGAGGTAATCCTTCTTGTAAGGAGCGCCGAACTCACATTCAAGATTGAACAGGATGTTGAAATCTGCGTCATCTATCTTTCCGTCGAGGTTGATATCCGGCTTGGGAAGCTCGCCTGATCTGACCTTCTTGTAGTATTCCGGAAATGCTTCATTTATCTCTTCCCTTGTAAAGCTCATGCGCTCCGGAAGCTCGATTTCCTCTGAAGAGGGGCCGAATCTGATAGAAAGCTCCTCGTAAAAGGCAAGATTCTCAAGTACAGGATAGGATCTGTAGAAGCCATAGTTATTCTTGTCATAGAAGTCAAAGTCGAAATACTTGGGATCTGTCTCCTGACTGATCACGCAGTAATCAGCAAGTGCCTCAGCAATGCCCTTGTCGAAAGTGTATATATATGCTGCTGCTGTCTTATAGAATCTGATAGCTTTCTCCGCACCGCTCCTTGTATTGGGACGTTCTGAGAAATCCATTGATTCCGGCAGTTCGTCCCAATCGGTATCAGGAAGGGCTATCTCCAGCAGACAATTATCTCTGCTGAGTCCTGATACACAATAAACTGAAGCAGCCGTCAGAGCAACATCTTCAAAATTGAATACTCCGTCCGAATTGATATCGGCATCAACGATGCCTTTCTCTACGAGATCCTTGATTATGTAGCAGCTGTTTCCGGTATCGTAGATCTTGTACTTCAGAGTATCAATAAAACGATGAATACGTGAAGTACGTACATCCTTATTTTGTCTGAGAACATCCATGGACGTGATATTTGCATAATGGCCAAAGTTCTCGTCATATCCGGTATTGAACACCTCGATGTCATCCTTGCTGATAGGTCTGATCTGTCCGTCTTCACATATAAAGAATTTTTTCTTCAGATACTCAACGATATCCCAGTTGCCCTCTTCATGCCTGATAAGATCATGAGGTATCATATCATTGTATTCGTCAGGACAATTGTCGATATAATAATTCGGGTCAGTATACTCATAATGACAGGTATTTGTGTCCAGGAAATATTCCATCAGATCATACGAATTGATCCTGTAGTCCGGATCAGAAGCTTCAAAATAATAATCCGACCCGGCGTCGATGTATGATCTGTGAGTGCTGCTTCCATACGTAAAAGCAATTTCAGCCGCAGGACGTGAATCATATTTCTCCTGTATGTAGGCAGGAACGGTGCAGTCGCCTTCATAGGAATCATCAATGCTGTAGTATGCATACACATCAAAAATGTCAAACTTTCCGTCACTGTTCAGATCCAGCCAGGATTCTCCGTTCTGTTCTACGTATGCTTTTACTGCCTGTACGCCATATAAACAATCATTATCCGGTTTATATTCCTGCGCGCCTGCGTTGATCGATGTTGCATTTGACATCATGACGACCGCCGCCAGGAATGCTGTGTATTTCTTCATAATATAACTCCCTTCGTATTCATAGTATGATGCCGGATCAGTATTCTCTGTTCCGTAGCCGTTGTCAATGTTCACGGCTGTGGGTGCTGCAGCCGTGGCCTGTATACTGCTGACAGGAGAGCCGCCCTGTGTCTGTGGAGCAGCTGCGGATGTCACGATGACAGCGGCAGTTGTATAAGTTTCTGCGGCAGCTGATGTTACAGCCGTCCGGCCCGTTGTACGCCTTTCCGTCTTTTTCTCCGGTCTTTCCGTAACAGCAGGAGCGCTGCCGGTACAGGCCGGTTCTGTTTCTGATACGATCATATCCTCAGGAGCTGATATGTCCGGAGGTGCAGGCATATTCTTAAGATATACACCTACACAGAAAGCTGCTGCAAGACCGGCTGCGCCTGCGGCAAACCTGTAGAATACCGGCAGCCTTGTCTCTCTCCGCTCATAGGACGAGAGGTTTTCTATTTCGGCAAAAAAAGCATCTTTTTTATTGTTATCCATTGATTCGTACGAATCCTGAATAGCTTTTCTGAACTTTTTATTCAAATCAATTACCTCCCATCACTCAAATTCTTTTTTCAGAACAGACAGTATCTTTTTTATTCTCCGGTCCATTGCGAACCTCGAAACTCCGTAGAGCTTGCTCAGAACACTGACAGGTACTTCATTCTTATACCGCAGAAGTATGAGCTCGCTGTCCTCCTCGGGCAGTTTTCTTATGGCGTTTGAAAGAGCCAGTCCCGTAAGGACATCGTCCTCGTGATCTGCGTCATCAGGAAAGGTATCAGTAAGTTCCTCAGAAGGTGTTTTACGGTAATGATCCGCGCACAGATTGCCGGCTATCGTGTACAGATACTGCAGATCCTTTCCAATGTTGTGATACTGCGGGTGTTCAAGGAACCGAAGGAAGGTCTCCTGAGTTATGTCTTCTGCTATATCACGGTTATGTACTTTATGGAAGCAGTACCTTAAGATCCTATCGTACTGATCTTTCAAATCTAATGACATATTGACCTCCCTTCACTATGTATGACGGATTGAACAGGGCTTTGTGCGCACGAAATTGTAAACGTTTGATTAACTTTTTGTGAATATATTATGAATCTATTCCAGAGTATGCCCCTCTTACCGCAAACCGGGAGGGAAAAACCAATACGGCCGTGAATACCGGCCCCCTTTTCACACTTATTATATCACACAAGCGGAAGGGTGTAAAGCAGAGCTCCCGCAGACCATGGCTTTTCAGACTGTCATCTGATACTCTGCCCCTTCATTTGTTTCTTTACAGAACGAGAGGCTCCCGTACTACAGGAGCCTCAGTCAGTCAAAAAACCTGTATCAATTCAGGGGACGCCCTCTCTTGCAGGGCGTCCCCTCTTCAAAAACAGTCCCCCGGACTGTTTTTGAATTCACCCCTTGCGGGGCGCTTTGCGGCTATATGTGGGGCTTTGCCCCACGCCCCACCAGAGGCTCTGCCTCTGGACTCCGCTAAAGGGTCGAAGACCCTTTAGAATCCCAACCGTTTGGGTTTTACTGTAAAACAGACTTATTTGACAAGCTGAGGCTCCCGTACTACAGGAGCCTCTCTTTTGATCTGAATATATGCCTATAGCTTTTATCAGCTGCGTCTGCGTGAAATCAGCCCGGATATCCCGATGCTGAACAGGCCTGAGCAGATCAGTGCTATCGCAGCGATCACCCAGAGTATACTGTTAACGGAGTTGTTGCCCGTCTGAGGAAGATCGACTGCTTCCCCCTCCGAATCAGTACCAACGCCTGTTTCGGGATCAAGAGTGTATACATCAAGGATATTTCCGTCCTCGTCCCTGATCTCAACGATGCACTTGTTGCCGGCTACCTTGCATTCGCTCTCTGCCGCTGTCACACCCGTTCTGAGCCTGTAATCATTCAGAGCCTGTTTCTCCAGCTTTTCAGCTGTAGCCTCGTCAATGACCAGCTTTGCCTCTACCGCAACTTCCAGAACAGCTTTTTTACCTGTGCTGTCAACAGCAGTTATTTTTGCGCTGCCTGCGGAAACCGCTGTAACAAGGCCGTTCTTGTCAACAGCTGCGATCCCCGTATCATCAGAGGTATAAGATACGATCTTCTTGTTTGCTGTGATCTGATATGTATCCTCAGCTACAAGACCGATACTTTCCTTTTCAAGTATAAGATCCGCATAGATATTTTCGATATCTGCTGAATACTCAGTCAAAGCCGCCCCTGTGTAGTCAGAAGCCTTGCTGTTTACTGTAAGCTTCAGCTCAGCTGCCCTGCTGAAATCACCGCTTATGATGAACCTGTCGGTATACCTGTCTCCCTCAGTGTGCAGCTGCGGTTCGATAGTGATATCGCCGCTGATACCGCTTAATCTGACTGAATCATTATTTACAGTATCGATATCCATTACCTTCGTAAAACCGATGGTGATGGTATCCTCGCCGAGAGTGTATCCGTTTACGGCAGGTGCCGCTTCATTGAGCAGGTTGAAGTCAAGATCAAACTTCGGAGGAGCTACTGTGAATTCCTCGCTCTTTATGAGCTCATAGCCCTCCTTTTCGCAGGTAACATAGTATCTTCCCTCAGGAACATCCCAGGCATAGGAGCCTGCCTCATCTGTAATAAGAGGATTAATCTGATCATAGTCACCGGCGTTCCATGCCTCCCATGCACCTGTGTCCTCATTGAACACATAGCAGGTCACAACTGCGCCGCTTACCGTCTTTGAACGGATACCTTCGTATACAATGCCCGAGGGATCCACAAGGACTTTGACCTGGCCGGGATGTCCGTATGCGGTCTGGTATTTTTCTTCTGCGCCTTCCCCGGCATCCTCTTCGTTGCCTGACTCTTCAGCGGCTATATCAGCATAGCGCTTGTAGTACCTGCGTATTCCGTCAAAAAGATCATCTAACCGTTCTTTGATAGCTCCGATAGTATATCCATATAAAGCGTCAAGCATTGTATCATGGCTTATCACGTCCTCTCCAACGGTAAGGCCTATCTTTGCTGCTCTTTCCAGATCGGCATTATTATCCTTCCAGTCATTCCATTCATCAGTTCCCCAGTCTTCCGACTTGACCTGCTCCGCTTCTTCGTTCGCATCATCGCAATACTCTTTGAATTCGTTTAAACTATCAAGAGCATCGGCTCCCTGATTTATGTCATCGTATAATGCGGAAGCATTCGGATAATCTTCCAGTGCGTTATGTACCAGTTCATCCGTCTTTGAATCTATATAATCATTAACTGCTTCCTCGGCTTTCTCAGACAGATAATCATCAGCTGATCCGTCGTCCTTGCCGTCGCCGTCATTATCAGCTAACAGCCTTGCGCCGGAAAGGCTGTGGAAGATTCTCTCTGTCAGCCCCGGTGAAGTGATCTGCCTTACCTTATAGTCGGATCTGTTGACGTTAACCTCTTCGTCAAATATCTGAGCATCAGCGGTAACGAGCATATGTGCAGGTCTGCTTCCGTCATCAGCCACCAGTATCTGCGAGAACACGACATAGTCCTCCATGTCATAACTGAGCCTGCCGGCCTTCTTATATGCCTTGTCTACCTGCTCAAGCACTGACTTGTCATAAGCGGCAACAGTGTCCGTACCGTCTGCATCGATCCTGTTGTAGCGGGTAGTTCTGAGATACATGGAGAACAGCACTCCGTCATGAAGAACCTTCTTATCAGACTTCCTGAATCCATAGGTCCCGGCAGCTTCTGCGACAGCCGCAGCAGTAAGCTTCTTTCCGTTTACCAGGACTGAATCTGAGCCGTAATAGTAACACTCGGTGCAGATACCGCCCTTTCCGTCTTCAAGCCTGCAGATACAGCTTGAATCATCAACTACATCATAACTTCTGGTCAGGTCTCCGAGATCAATGCTTTTGATCATTGCCTCAGCGGCCTCTGAATCCACAATGTCATCGGTCTTGTCGATAATGATAAAGTTCAGTGAACCGGGAACATAGTTGTGGTCTGATTCGTCAAAGTACTGATCCGCAGGTGTGATCCATGCCTTCTCTTTTTCATCGTATGATGCGACAAGATACTTTGATTCAGAGCCCTTCTTGCTTCTTACGAGGATAAATGATATCCTGTCGGAATTATGTGTCTCGATCCTGAAACGCATATTGCCCTTGGGATAGTACTGTATCACAGGATGCTCGCCTTTTGTGAAGACACCGGTGATATCAAGAGTCTCCATATAATCATTTATATCCGTGGGAGCGTGAGTGCAGTAGATCAGATCCACCTTCTTTATGGAAGGCTTTGCATCGGAGTAGATCACGCTTAGCTCCTCTGTCTTGTCCACGCCGCATACAGCGGAGATATTATACTGTGCGGAATCCTTCTTTGCGGGCAGCGATACTGTCGCAGAGTACCTGCCTGTATACTGATTTGATACTACAGTACCCGCAGGCTCTCCGTCCACATATATCTTTACCTTTCTGCCCGGCTCAGCTATTCCGAAAACATCGCATTCAAGACTTGAGACAGTGCTCTGCGCGGAAATGGTTATCTTCGGAACGGTAAGCGCCATTACAGGCAGACGCTGTATCCAGCTGTAATTGCGGGAATTGAAATGTATCTTCGGAGCTATGATATAATCGTTTGCATTATATGCCTCTATCCTCGCGGAGAAACGAAGAGTACCCTCAGGCTTTGAAAGCGAGATAAGGCTGTTGTTTCCTGCGTATGATACCTTGTTTTCAGCAGAATCCGAGATGACTGAGCTCTCTATAAGACTGAGTCCCTCAGGCACCGGTATCTCAAAGCTGACCGTTCCGTTACCGGCAAGGTCTGAGCTAATCCAGTCGTTGAGGTCATACTTTATGCTGAAGTTAGCCAGACCGCCCACAATGCTTGCAGCCGAGCTCACATTTACCACAGGAGTATCATTTGTGAATACTGTTGCTCTCTCGTCACTGAGGGAGCTGCAGCCTGTGAAGGTATCCTCCGCAAACCTGAAGAACCCTGACTTTTTGCCAAGATCAGCAAGGCTTGTGCAGTTTTCAAACGCATAATTTCCGGCCACATGAAAATTCTCCGGGAGAATAACTGATGAAAGAGCACTGCACCCACTGAAAGTCTTATCGCTCAGAGCAGCAACACCTCCGGGAAGAGTTATTTCCCTGAGTGAGGAGCAGCCTTCAAAGGCATAGCCGCCTATGGCCGAAACAGTTTCGGGAAGACCTATCTCCTCCAGAGACAGGCAGTTCCTGAATGTATTTGCGCCTATAGTTTTAAGCGAGGCAGGCAGCTTCACTTCTTTAAGGGATATATCATTTGTAAACAGACCTGTATCTCCGGAATTTCCAAGCTCCTCTATACTGTCTGGAATTGCTGCCTTCACAAGTGAAGTACAGCCTGCAAGAGCAGCTGTTCCAAGAGCGGTCACTGATGCCGGGATATCTATTTCTGTAAGGCTCTCGCAGTTGAGGAAGCAGGAATCACCTATGACAGAAACACTGCCGGGAATGATTAAATCATCAAGTGCGCCGCAGTCTTCAAAAGCTTTGCTGCCGATATACTCAATACCGTCATGCAGCTCTATGGAAGGAAGTGACACACAGCCGATGAACATACCGTCCTCTATACGGGTAACAGACTCCGGTATCCCAGCATTTACAAGCTTTTCACAGTTCCTGAACAGCTCTTTTCCCACAGTATTAACTGTGCCCGGTATACTGATGCTTTCCAGTGAGGTGCAGTCTGCAAATGCGATATCGCCTATTTCACTGAGCCTTCCGGGAAAGGTGATGTTTTTAAGCGCTGAGCAGCCGGAAAACATACCCTTGTTTTCTCCTGACTTCAGCTCTGTTATCCCGTCAGGAAGGCTTATCTCCTCAAGAGCTTTACAATCGGCAAAAACCGAATAGCCCATTGAGGTCACTGTATCGGGAACATCGATACTTACCAGACCGCTGCCCGAAAATGCCATATTGCCGATCGCGGTCACAGATTCAGGGATGCTGAAGGATGACAGGGAGGTGCAATATGAAAAAGCGCTTTTTCCGATGTAGTCCGTATTGGAATTCAGCCTTATGTCAGTGAGCGACCTGCAGCCTGAGAATGTATTATCCTCGATACGGGAGACCGACTCAGGAAGGGTTATCTCTTTCAGGCTCTCACAGCCGGCAAATGCTCCGTCCTGTATGCTGGTGATACCATCGGGAAGCTCCACGGATACAAGTGCGGTACAGCCGTTGAAGGCATCGTGGTTTATACGTTTTACCGTTTCCGGAATCCTGACCGAGGTGATATTCCTGTTGCCGCTGAAAGCTGCATAGCCTATCTCCGTCACCGTCAGACCGCCCAGGGATTCAGGGATCTCGACTTCGTGATCCTCTCCGATATAACAGTCTATAACAGCATTGCCTCCGGTTATATAATACTTGTAACCGTTCTCCTCTGCCATAGAAGCCACAACAGGCTTTACAACGGCAGTTGTGGTCACCGTCGTAACGATCCCGGTATATGCCGTTGATAATACGGTGCTTTCTGCTGATGTGGTCTCCTCCACAGCATAAACGATACTGCCTTCGGCATCGTATCCTTCTGCGGCATCGCCTGCAATATCCGATGCGAAAGCAATATCTGTTTCCTCAGCATCTGCTCCGCGGGCGGCCACAGGCAGTACTGCATTGGCGGAAACTATCGCCATAGCAAGAGTTCCGCTCAGAACAGATCTGCATAGTTGATTGAATTTTCTCATTATATTACTCCTTTGCCGAATTTATAATGCTGAAACAATAGCTGAAATCAGAGAAACGCCCGGAATGAATGTTACTGCACTTCCTTCTGAAATATGTTCTGCCCCTCATCTCCTTGCATTATCATTGCACGATTAAACTTTCATAGCAAGACGTTTTCGTTAACAAATTGAGCATTACAATCCTATATTATACCGAAAATTTTTTTAATGTCAAATCATTCATTGCGATAAATACAGCCATCTCCTAACAGCAGCCCTTTAATATGTGCCGGACAGGACAATTGATCCGGAGCTGCAGATAATATGAAGGCGGACAAAAAGGCTGAGCAACCGCACAGATCACTCAGCCTTATATCTGAACTTCTTCAGTTGTTACCCGCCTTCAGGCGAGGCCGATCAATTTCATTACACCGGTGATCGTGCCGCTTTTATCAGTTGATGCAGACAAGTGAGAAATCGGAGATACGGTATGTACCTGTTCCCTTGTCGAGTCCGATGAGGAACTTGACGTTATCGTCCGACTGAGTCATAGTTACTGTATCGGTAATAGTCTGCTCGTTGGGTGTGAACATATGATCCTGATAGTAGTAGCTCTTGTACTCGCCGTAGCCCTGCTGGAACATAGAATAGGTATTGATGTTCTGTGAGGTGCTTATCTTATATGTCATGCGGTAGGTCTTGCCGGCCTGCAGTGATACAGTGCTGCTGCTGACCTGAGCGTACTCTCCTGTGCGCACTACCTTTACTGTGATGCTGCCGTCATCGTTATACTCGATAGAGCCGGCGCCGTCGTTCATCCATACGCTCCAGCCGAACTGATCGATCATGTTCGGATCCTCCTGCCAGTTATCGTTGATACCATAGAGGAGGTTGAGATGGTGCTCTGCGTACTTGCCTCTCTTGTTATAGAAATTGCGGAGCATCTTGATGCAGCTGTCATAGCTTCCGGTAACGCCGAATCTGCGGAAGGTATCCGTTACGGCTTCCTTGGTCGCAGATGCGTAGGAGTCTATCTTTGCCGATACCCTGGAGGAATCGAAGTTGTTCCTCATTATCTCCTTGCAGCGGCTCTGGAACTGCTGCTTGAACTCCTGGTTGTTCATCAGCTTCAGGAAAAGTGAACTGATGCTCGTTATCTTGCCGGAGCGGTCCATATCCTTGAAGCAGTCGCGGCGGAAGGAGCACTGTCCGTCATAGCCGGAGGAATACTCTGTATCAAAGAGGAGGAATCTCCACTTTCCGTCAGCGTATGCGTTGGAGGCATCATTCTCGTCTGCACGCCAGATCATCCAGTTATTGCTGTTGATCATGCAATCCCAGTTGACGATATAGGTCTCGAAAGCAACGAAGTCCATGAAGCCCTGTATGTCGATAGTATTGCATACTCTGCTGTAGTTAGAAGCATTGGACATATCAGCAGACATAGCCCAGTTCCAGAACTGCTGGAACTCCTGATACGATGACTCATGTCCCTCATACTCATAGCCGTTCTTGATGGTTGTGACCTGATCGGCAGGTACGTGGTAGTGTGACTCGATGTAGTTCTCATCAAGCTTCTCCTGCATTGAGTATGTGCCCCAGAATTCGCCGTCAAGGAAGACGATATAATCCTGCTTTGCCTGTGTGCCGAGTGAGAGACCCTCTGCGAGAGACTGGTTAAGGTCATCTCGGAAGCGGCAGTTATCGTAGGCGTTTCCGCCGTTGCGGATAGTCACCTTCTTGTATTCCTTGATCTTGTTGCCTTCGGTATCCGTTGCAGCGCCCTCAAAGAAATCATGCTGCATCTTGTTTGCGCCGTAATCCTTTCTCGCATAGAAGGTCATGCTCTTCTGCGGGAATGCGGCTGACCAGTTGCCGGCGATGCGCACTCCCACATCCTCGGTGAATTTCAGCTTGCCGTCTTCAAATACCTGGATATTGCAGGGGCGTTCCCACTCCCTGCCTTCCTGATTGTAATTGGTCGGGTTCTCGTTGCTTCCCACATCGAGGTTAGGATCGAAGCTGCCGCTGTTCTTCCAGCGGTAGTACTGATCGCCGATCATATATATACCCTTCTCCTTGTCGAAGAAGTTGCTGCTGTCTGTGGATATGGAGAGCACCTTCATGCTCTTGTAGTAGGATGCTGTCTTTCCTACAAAGTAGCTGTTTGTTGCGACCTCGCTGAACAGTCCGCTGCTGTCCCTGCATACCGCTCTCACTGTCATACCTTTGTCTACGGCATAATCCGGAGGTGTGTAGCCTCTGAGAGATATATCACGTATCGCTGCAAGCTGGTTCGGATCACTCGTGTTGTTGCGTATACCTATGCTGCCCTGATACTGCTTAGCTGTACCCGAGGTGCGGGGATCCGAGCCGTCCAGGGTATAGAGGACCGTGCAGCCCTGTGTGCCTGAGAGAGTGAGATCGAATCCGGAATCATAGAATCCGCCTTCGGCAGAGAATACAGGCTTCTCCACGCGGTATACCGTCTCAGCTGCATCGTTGGACGTACCGGGAGTGGGCTTCAGGAGCGCAAAGCTGTCTGAGCCGTCCGCTGTTCTTCCGTAGCTTACATCGATATCAAGCTCGGGGAGCTCAAGGCTGTCAAGCTCTGTGCCGTCGGGAGCGGTAAGATATATGGTCTCGCCTGAGGCGCTTATCTTGAATGCGGCGTGCAGCTCTCCTGTTGTCTTGTCAGTATCATCACAGAAAATGATGATATACTTGCCGGCATCGAGCGATGTGCCCTGCGGGAATGTGAACTTAAAGCGGTTCTTGTCACCGTCTGAGACACCGATACCGCTCAGGTCAACAGCACTGCTGCCTGCGTTGTAAAGCTCGATCCAGTCCGGTGAAGAGCCGTCCTGAGCCTTGATGGATTTCTTGTTGGTGGAGCAGACTTCGTTGATACGGAGCGTTCCGCCCTCGCTGACTGAAACGAGTCTCTGTCTCATAAGGCAGAGATCAAAGGTATCCCATACGCCGTCATTGTTGAGGTCATAGGGCTTGCCGGAAAGATTTTCCGACGGCTGTTTTCCGAGAAGGAAATCCGAAAGATTGCGGATATCCTGTTCCCTGAAGGTCTGAGTGCTTCCTGCGGCTTCAGCGGTCAGCGATGTGCTCTCTGACAGTCTGACCAGAGCGCTCTGTTCCTGTATCGGAGCAGAGGATGCTGTCAGTGCAAGAGCAAGCAGACCTGTCACCAGTTTTCTGTGCTTCATAAAATATTCCCCTCCTGATATTTTTGAGCATAGTGTGCCGCCGTAACAAACCCTCGCAGCCGGACATTTTTCCTGTCTAAGCACGATATTGTCACTTTATTTTTCTCTCTTTATCGGCTGTTGGCATTTGTCATATTTCCAGCTGACACAATTATACATCATATATGCATTATAACCAATTATATTCATAATGTCAACATATTTCTCACTTTTTATATATTTCTACAAATAATACACTTTTGTTCACCCGCTGTTAGGTTACTATCAATAACAAAAATTGGCGGAATTGCCCGACACAGAGGGCTGTAAAAAGTCATCTCCCGTACATTGTAATAGTTTTATAAACTGTATTTTTCCACTCTGGTTGATCTACATTTGATATACTGATATATCAAACCATTATGTAAAAAAGGGTAGTTTTACCGCAAACCCCAAACGTTTGGTTTTGTCGGTAAAACTACCCTTTTACAGACTGAGCGGCGGGGATCAGTGATACCCGCCGCTTTGTGTTATTCTGTCTCTGCGAGAAAATCAAGGATCGTATCCGCCACCTCATCCGGCTTCTGCGCCCAGAAAAGGTGATGATAACCGCCAATGCAGACAAGTCTGCAATTTCCGCACTGCTCCAGAAACGGCGCCAGCCTATTCTCGTAGTAATCCTGATGGAACCATTTGCTGCTCTGCCATATTGCTTTTGCAGTCGTTTCAGGGTCTTGCTTATATTGCAGTCCGGCTGCTTCATAATCTGCCTTCTCATATTTGATAGATTCGCGGATGTCTTCTACGCAGGCAGGCGTTGTTGAGAACCAGAGCTTCGGGGTATCCGTTGGTTTCAGGATCTCACGCAGTTCCTGTGCAGCCTTTGGCTCATTCGTCATTTCAGAAATGTTTGCAGCAGTCCATGAGCGGCGCATTACCAGTTCGTGGAGATGCATCTGCTCCTGCGTCAGAATGGCGCTGCCGTCCACCAGATCTTCTGCACTCTCCTGCTTATAATCAATCAGTCTGTCCAGTCCGAGCCATGTCCGCATCCGGTATTTGCGTGCATCTGCATAGGCAGCAGCTTCCGAGGGATAATCATCAATCGTCCAGGTGCGCCAGTGTTCATTTTTCGGTACATCTGTGCAGTCCATGAAGATGATTGCTTCGATTTCATCCGGATATTTCGCCTGCCACCAGAGCGCATAGAAGCTCGCGTAGGAATGCGGCATCAGCACATACGGTGCTTCAAAGCCTGCGTTTTTCAGTCCGGCGCGGTAATTCTCCACAACTTCTTCCAGCGTCTGATCTTTGTAAGAATCATCGCTGAAGCCGTAACCCGGACGGTCAGCATATACGACCGTGTTTTCCTTGCCGAGCCGTTCATTGAGTGCCTTTGTACTAACCGGAAAGTCCTCAATGCCCATGCCCGCAAGTCCGACAATCGTATGCTTGCCGTTTGGAACGCCGGTGCTGTAAACATTGATCTTGTTGTCCGCGCCGTCTACAAGATTGAGATAGCCTGCATTTGCATATTCGTTCCGGTCATTATGATAAGATACAACGCTGAAAATCCGCAGTCCTGCAATCGTGAGGATAAATGCACCCGCGACCGCAATGATACTGTTCCGGAGAATGTGTGCTTTTTTCGCGTCGAGCTTTAACTCCGAGCCGCGGATCTGATCGGACAGGCTTTCGTTGTTCTGCATCCGCAGCATGACAAGCGATGTCACGCAGCCTGCCGCAAATGCGGTCAGCGCAGCCGCACCAACCCGGATAAAAGGCGTCACACGGTCAAAGTGAATCAGACCTTTGAGCATTTTTCTGGTTTCTTCGCTCTCGTCTACAAACGAAGCATTGATGAGCGCTTGCAAACCGGTTTCCGTGCCGAAGATGATGAGCGTGCAGAGCAAGGCGGAAATGATCGCCGCCGCACCTGCAAATTGCAGGCATTCGATGATTGCCATGCGGTCAAGCTGTTTATCGGTCATGCCGACGCATTGCAGGGATGCCAGTTCGCTGCGGCGGTTTGCGATACCCGTGGAAATAATATTCATCAGATTGATGAGCGCTGCCAGAGCAATCAGGAGATTGAGGATCAGCACCCCGGCACGGACTGTTGCCAGAATACTGTGCGTTTTCCACTTTATATTGTAAAGACTGTACTCAATAAAGTCTTCTTCCTCCTCTGCTAAAGGAATGACATCAGAATGCTCCCTGAACCAGTCCTCTGCTTTTTTCAGATCCGCAGCATTGTACTGATAATCATCCGCGCTGCTCCCCACAAAGGAACAATCCACATATGCAAACCCTAAATATAAGCCAAACCAGTCTTCTGCGACCTTTTCATGCGTCTCGAATGCGCCGAACAGCAAAATATTACTGCTTGTGAATCCTTTCGCTTCTTTTGATTCTGAGCCGATGATATCGACTGTATGCTCCTGTTTTTCCTGGCTCCAGATTTTGATGAGCTCCTTGTGGCTTATATTCGCAATATCTGTGCCTTCCGGCACCGTTGTGCAGTAACTGAAAAGCCGCAGAGAGCCGCTTTGCAGCTGATCGGCATACTTTGCGCAATCCTTGCAGGCGGAATTATATACATATCCGCCGGAGCTGACCAGTTCGTCATAACTGACCGGTGCATCTGCTCCGAAAAACCGCGTGTAGGCCTCCCTGTTCATATAGCAAACTCTTACTGTATCCTCAGAATCCGCAGAGTGAAAATTTTTGTTTGTCGAAACAGCGATATGTTCAAACAGTCCGCTGTCGGCAAGCGCTTCGAGTGCTTCTCCGTAGCTGATGCCTTTCTTAGGATTGCCGATCCCAAATTGAAAGTCAATATTGGCTGCGCCTTCTTCGCTTTCGTCTTCTCCCCATAATATAAGAGAGGTGTGTTCGGTGATGCTGCGCTCTACTGTTTCCGTCATTGTGGAAAACAGCGCAAACATCGTGATCGAAACGGTCAGCGTCAGCACCGTAATAACAAAGCGCTTTTTCTGTCGTCTTGCGTTGCGGGAAGCGATGCTGCCGGAGATGCCGAACAGCAGACCGGAAAGCGTGCGCTTTCTGACCTTTTCCACCTTGTCGGAACGTGCGATAATCGCTTCCATCGGTGCCTTTTTGATGATGCGCATTCCGACGCCGTATGCCGAGAGAAATACCCAGACGACGCCGACAACAGCCGCGACAATCAGCATTTTCCAGTCAACCGAGAACGGCAGATAGAGCTTTGCTGTCGTCATGCCCTGAAAGAGATCGGCAATTCCTGCTTTCAGAAGCACATTGTACATCAGATATGCAAATCCGATACCGGCGATCAGTCCGAACGGAATTGCAATGACGCAGAGCCGAATCCCCTCATAAGTGATGATCCTGACGATCTGCTCCGGCGTTGCACCGATGGACTGCAAAACGCCGTAATGCCGTTCACGTTCCTTGGACGAGACCTCAAACGCCGTATCAATGATCATTCGCAGCGCGAATGCGATCAGAATTGCAACTATGAAGAAGATGCAGAAGATACGCAGCTTGAACAGATGAGCGCCGTCGTATACACCGTCCATCATCATGAGTTTGTCGTTCCATTCGTATGCGCCGTGCATGGTGCTGTCCTTGCTAACTTCGTATTGCCGCGTTGCACCGATCTTCTTTGCCGCGTTGTACAGCCATAGCTCCCGGTCGCCGATGTCGCTGCCGAACAGGACATATGCCGATACGCCGTCCGGTGTGCGGTACAGCTGCAAAGAGCGGACTTCCTCGAAATCCGCCATTGCTTCCCCCTGTTCCTCGCTCAGCTCGCTGAAAATAAGGTGATACGGCGCTTCGCTGTAATAGGTGTTCTCAAGGCAATTCATGCAGACGCTGTAAAGAATGAATACCATTGCAATGACTGCAACTGCTGCGGCAATACTTACACAGGTAAAGACCGACTGCCTTTTCTGCGCTTTGATATAGCGGAACGCAAGCAGGCTTTCATATCTCATTGCTGTCAGCCTCCTTCGTAGAACCGTTCGCCTCGTCGGAAATGATCTTTCCGTCGCTCAGTACGATGATACGGTCACACTGCTCTGCGATATTCTCATCATGTGTGATGATGATAATGGTCTGTTTCAGCTCACGGTTCGAACGTCGGAACAGCTCCATGATCTCGGCGCTGTTCCTGCTGTCCAGATTTCCTGTCGGCTCGTCTGCGAGTATGACCTGCGGGGATGTAAAAAGCGCCCTGCCGATGGACACTCTCTGCTGCTGACCGCCTGACATCTGTGAGGGGAGATGATCCCGGCGGTCTTTCAGCCCAAGCATCTCAAGTGTTTTTTCGAGGTGTTCCCTGTCCGGCTTTCTGCCGTCCATCATAACGGGCAGCGTGATATTCTCCTCCGCTGTCAGCACAGGTATCAGGTTGTAAAACTGATAGATAAGGCCTACCTGCCGCCTGCGGAATATGGCAAGCTCTCTGTTGTTCTGCTGAAAGACATCCTGCCCGTCCAGATATATCTTTCCGGAGGTCGGACGGTCTACTGCACCGATCATGTGCAGCAGCGTAGACTTGCCCGATCCGCTTGCACCGACGATCGCAACCATCTGCCCTTTCGGTACACTGAACGAGACACCGTCCACCGCTTTGACTTCATTTTCACCTTTACCGTATACCTTACTGAGATTTTCGACTCTTAACAGTTCCATAATGATACCTCCCGTTCTTTTGATCCTATTATATCACCCTTATATGACAATGATATTATCTGAATCTTACAGTTTTGTCATGTTTGATTTTTTATTCAGTGCACAGCACATCAGTCTTGCGGCGCGGCTTTCCGGGAAAAGCGTTCTCCCCCATGTGATCCTGCAGAGATACAGCAAAAGGAACGGCAGTCAGTGGCGTTAGCTTCTAAGGCTTGTCAAGCCGCAGGCAACACTGTAAGGCGGCACCTGTTTTCTTAAATAAGCCTCCATCCCGTCAGTTTTCACTTCACTCTTTATAATATTTCCTTGAAAAAAGGCAGACAATATGCTATAATTATACTTGAATAAAAGTACACAGGAACTGACCGTTAATCACATCGGGAAAGCAGGAAATGTCATATGAAAAAGCCGTTGATTACTGCTCTTGCAGCAGCTGCTGCAGCTGCCTTTCTTTTCAGCAGCGCTGATTTCGGAGCGCTGCCAGATATGACCGACCGCAGGCACTATAAGAAACGCTGTCCTCACCACCACAACGGCAGGCGTTTCATCTATCCTGAAAAGTGGGCCGACAAGGGGCTGCCGGAGGATGTCAGGATCTCTGAAAAGGGCACGTCCCCGAAGGAAAGCCTGCCCGTGTATACACCTGACTTTTCCCCCTGCGGCGGTGATGAAGTCAGGGTGACATGGTTCGGACATTCTACCGTACTGATACAGATGCATGGTATGAATATACTCTCAGATCCCATGTTTTCAGAGCGCTCCTCGCCCTCTCAGCTCATTGGCCCCGGGCGTTTCACACAGCCCTCCGCAGGAATCGAAGACCTGCCGCATATCGATATAGTTCTCCTGTCACACGATCATTACGATCATCTTGACAGGCGCACCGTGCAGCAGCTTGCGGGGAAGACAGACCGCTTCATCGTCTCCCTCGGCGTCGAAAAGCACCTTGCACGCTGGAAGATACCGGCCGAGAAGATAACCCCGCTTGCGTGGTGGGAGAGTATAAGCGTCGACGGCCTTGAGATATGCTGCACCCCCTCCCGCCATTTCTCGGGACGCGGCCTGGTGGGACAGAATCAGACCCAGTGGTGCTCCTGGGTGCTGCGGGATAAGTCATGCAGCATCTTCAACAGCTGTGACGGCAGCTTGGGCGACCACTTCAGGGCTATACACAGGCGCTTCGGAGACTTTGACCTTGCGATCATGGAGTGCGGGCAGTATAACAGGAACTGGCACTACAGCCACCTCTATCCTGAGGAGTCGGTCATGGCTGCGGAGATCATAGGCGCCGGGAAGGTAATGCCGGTTCACTGGGGAGCCTTCGTGCTTTCCAATCACGGCTGGGACGACTGCCCGGAGAGGTTCGTGAGAGAGGCGGAAAAGCGCGGTATGTGCGTGGTGACTCCCCATATCTGCGAGACCTTCAGTCTTGAAAATGCACCTGTTGACGATTGCTGGTGGAGAGGCTATCAATAGAACATGAAGAAAAAGAGAATACTTAAATGCCGGAGAGCGGAAGAGAAAGGGAAAAATGGTCGAAAGAACTATAAACTGTCTTCAGAAAGAGTGATATTATGAGCGTATTCTCAAAAAGGCAAATGGCTGTATCATGCGTCCTGAAAATTGTAGTGATCATCTCGGCGGTGCTCGGTACTCTTCTGAGCGCTTATGCTGGGCGCCATTCCTTTATGGGCGGCAGCCGTGTCCTCATGTTCTTCACCATTCAGTCCAATATTGCTGTTGCCGCTGTAAGTGCCATCGGGCTGGGCCTTATGCTGCGAAATAAAAGCATCAGTAAAACGTGGTGGGTAATAAAATTCGTAGTAACAGTTTCGATAACGCTCACAGGAGTCGTCTTCTGCTTTGTACTGGCACCGACCCTTGGTAATGCGGCATGGAACCTGCAGAACATACTGACCCATGTTGTTGTCCCTGTTGCTGCCATAACCGACTTTTTTGCAGCAGGAGTCAGCAGTGATATCAGGAAGCGCAACACTTTCTGGGTGATAGTTCCGCCGGTTCTGTATGCTGTCTACGCCGGCATCGGATATGTGAAAAACTGGCAGTTTGTCGAAGGCTACAATTACCCCTACTTTTTCCTTAACTGGGGAAGTCCTGCCGGAGCATTAGGTTTCACGGACGAGCTGCCGTACATGGGCTGTGTATGGTGGATACTTGCCATTTTTGCGGCGCTGCTGATAGTCGGATATCTGTATCTGGCAATAACAGATCTCCTGAAGAAAATCAGGGACCGTCAGCCGTCCGGCAAGCTTCAAGACTGAAATAAGACCTGTGCCTGAATCCGTAAAAGGCTGAACCTCGTCAGCCGGCACAGTTTACAGCTATTAAGCACAGGCTGTAACAGTATCTCACAAACAGATGAAAATGGCTATGTCCTCCGTGAAATTATGTACGGAAGACATAGCTTATTTTCTTTCGGACTCACAATTCAGCTCCTGCCAGCTCAATAATACAAAAACAACCACAAAATGATATACAAATGACACATCTTCATGTTATAATAAAGCCATAGGAAAGAGGTGCACAGCTATGAATATACTTCTTATTGAGGATGATATACAGATCTGCAAGGTGATCCAGAAGTATTTCAGCGATCAGGGAACTGAGGTGACCGCTGTCACGGACGGCCAGTCAGCGCTGCGGCTTGCGGAGAAAGGAATTGCTGAGTATTCGCTTGTATTGCTGGATATCATGCTCCCCGGGGCAGACGGTTTCACGGTCTGCCGTACTATCCGAAAGAACAGTGATATACCCGTTGTCTTCATAACGGCAAAGGGACGGGAGGAGGATATCCTCCGGGGTTACGCCCTCGGCTGTGATGATTATATAGTAAAACCCTTCCTCCTGTCGGTACTCTATGCAAAATGCGCCGCACTTGTAAAGCGGACGGAGCAGACTGACACAGTGCTTGCCTGCGGTGCGATCAGGCTGGATACGAAAAAGCTCATCTGCTGTGTGAACGGTCAGGAGGTGGAGCTGACACCCAAGGGTTTTGCGATACTGTATTATATGATGGAGCATGAGGGCTGGGTCATCGCCCGCGAAACACTGCTGAACAAGGTGTGGGGCGATGATTATTTCGGCATAGACCGTGTTGTGGATAATCATGTGAAAAGACTGCGGAAAGCCCTCGGCAGCGCAGGCAGTCAGATACATACGGTATTCGGCAGAGGGTATAAACTGACAGAAAAATGAAGGAGTGAGCAATATGAAAAGAATCAAATCATACAGCCCGCAGAAAAGGACAACATTTCTCAGGCTTTTTCTGAAAGCCCTCTGTGCTGCGCTGATCTGTACAGTGATCTTTGCAAACGCATTCAGATCTGTTATGGACAACAAGATAAGACAGGAAATACTTGATAGTGTGAATCAGAGTGAAGGGGCCATTGTCGGACGTGCGGCAAGAAACGAGGCAAAAGGGAGCCCGGTAAATGATATTCATGGTTATATGAGTATGTACACCAATTTCTGGGTAATGTTTGAAGATATTCCGAAGTTCCTGATGCGAAATGACAATTATTATCCGGTAAATTCCGATTATGGAAATACGGAAAACTATGCAATGTCCGCAATACTGGACAAGGAAGGCAATATCATAGCATCAAGCCGGGCAAAGCTTACAGCGAACCTTATATTCGGAAAGGATGACAAGGATAACGGAATATATGTCTGCGATGTGCAGCAGACGGATATCCCGGAGGTGCAGGAACTGTACGGGGTTTACTATGACCTTCTCGGCGGACCAAATCCCGATCCGAACCGCTCTGTCAGCTTCAGCGTGAACAGTGCTTATGTGGATAAGGACGCACACATATTCATACCTCATGAAGCGGATCTGGAGCTTTATACATACAAAAAGAATAATCAACCTCTTGTTGAGGCAGAAGTGACGGAAACACGGCATATATCCATTACTCTGGATGATGATGACTACGAGCTTGTTGACTGCCACAGGCTTACAGATAAAGAATACCCGAAGATCGCCCTATGTTCTGTGCATGGTACTCCCTGGGAATCCTTCGATAATAATATAGAGAAGGTTGGCGAATATGGTGTCGCACGGTCCGGCGGAAACTTCAGATCATTTGAATGCCTTGAGCATAAGAGCGTTTATGTGAACGGTGAGCAGTGTACGCTGAATCTTTTCTTTCATTCCAACACAAAGGGAACAATCGCAGAAACATATTACCGGCTCGGAGTAGCTGCATTCGGTCTGATCTCCGCATTACTGGCATTGCTGTGGGCATGGCAGAAAAACGTCCGCAACAAGGCGCGCTATGCCTTCGAGGACTATCAGCGCGACCTCACCGATCATCTTGCACATGATATAAAGACTCCTCTCATGGCCATAAGCGGATATGCGGAAAATGTGCTGAACGGCAAGCTCACAGAGGAGGAGCAGAAGGAGTATCTGAACTCCATACTTGATAACGTTTCCTTCACTGATTCGCTTATCAGCAAGACACTGTACCTGAACCATATGGAGGGAAAAAGTACATCAGGGCAGGAGGAGATAAAGGTCAATGACATGGCTGAGGAGATACTCGGCAGGTATGCTCTCCTGCTTCACGAAAAGAAGATTGTTTACAGCGTGAGCGGAGATGCAGAGGTACGTACTGACAGGGCTTCAATGGAAACCATACTCGAAAACCTGATCTCCAATGCGGTCAAATATACTCCTGAGGACGGCACCCTCAGGATCGCCATCGACAAGAAACAGCTGACTGTCACAAATACAGTTTCGGAGAAGACAGATACCAGAGATCTGAAACGTCCCTTTGTCCGCGGTGATGCGGCAAGAAGCAATACAGACGGCAACGGACTGGGGCTTGCGATTGCAGAAAGAGCTGCACTTGCAAACGGCTTCAGGCTTTCTGTTTCCTGCACGGATACGGAGTTCAGAACGGAGCTGAGATTCTGATATTACAGGCTGCTGTCGGTGTTTAGCCGGCAGCAGCTTTATCGTGTAACGAAAAACGGGCATACTCCTTTCCGAAGTATGCCCGTTTATTGGTGCGGCGTGTGGGAGTTGAACCCACCAGGCTACCGGTCAAGGCAGACTTTGCGATAGACTGCAGATTTTTCCGTCACTGATCCTTGCGATCCTGGCAAGCAGGTCATCCATTATATTTACATAGGTAAGATCAAAACCTATGATATGAAGTCTGTCCTTAAACTCGTTATATTCAGGCTCCTTCATATAGTTCTGCAGTGCAACATTCGGATATCGGGTGACAGCGATCAAAATCGCATTCTGTCTGAGCAAACGCATACAGCGTAGCCGGTGTTGATGCGTCCGCCTGTGACTACAGACGTTTTGCCGGTGAGATCCCGTGTCAGGTTCCGCATCTTTTCATTGAACTCGATACACGCAGGGCAGATTCCATAGTGATCTATGATCTGCTTCTTGCTTATGAGACATCGTTTTGTTTCTGCCATTTTAGTCTGCCTTTTCGGTATGTTCACTTTCTCTGCGACCTGCAGACAACATTTCCCCGGTGCAGCGGAACCGCCTTTGCATAATATCTGCTTATACCACAGAGGACGAAAAAAGCAAGTCAATTGATGAATTCATCCTTGCTTTTTATCACGCCGGCCTCCCCTTTCATATAGTTATACCGGTTCCTTGCCGATAAGCCTTATGATCTCCTTATCATCCGCCTCAGGGAAAAACTCCTTCACTCTGTCAGCTATCCTACGCCATGAAGCTGCGGGAGCTTCACTGTATGCAGAGGTCACCCTGTCATAGCCCCACAAAGCCTCCGGCGGCAACAGTACCGACACCGCCATGCCGTACTCAGCGCCCTTCTTGTTTCTGCGCCTGTGAAAATCCGCAGTCACAAGATAGGTCTTCATCATCAGGTCGGCAGTGATGCCCGGGAAGTTCTTCTCCCCGCCCTTGCCGAAGCCTGCCATCTGCTTCAGTTCCGTAGTCAGCACCTGCCTGTCAGTCCAGACCATATCGCCTTCGCTGTCGGTATCGGTAAGAACGTCCATTACCAGCTTCTCACGCCTGCTGACCCTGCTGTCCTCCCAGGCGGAATCAAAATCATAGCCGTCCCGCCTGTAGTTTGCAAAATACGGCAGCCATTCCAGACTTATGAATCCTGCCTTCTTATCGAAAAACTTGCCGTAAGCCACCTTATGACCCGCCGCAAGTATCTCACGCCACTCCCACGGATCCTGCTCCCTGTCCCCTGTCCACCAGTAATCGGGGGATACGTGCTCCTCCACCGAGAATCCCTTTATTCCGTTGCCGAACAGCGGAAGGAATCCCACTTCATTTATCCGGTTCACAAGCTCCTCAGGAGTGCGTATCCTCAGCGGATCGTCCCAGGCAAGCCCGTGCATTATCCATTCACCGTTTTCTACCATAGTAACCCTTCTTTACACTCTCTTTAATCCAACTCCGCACTGAAAGTCAGTCACGGAGAGATTCCTGTAACATCATAATTAGTCCTCCGGAATCACGCTGTTATCATCCACCAGATAGACATTGAACGCCTTCCTCTTGCCTTCCACGACGCAGTTAACGACCTCCGACTCCCACCATGGAAGGACGGTATTCTTCAGGTCGTTTATAACGTATTCCTTCACCTCAGGCTCATTACGGAGCATCTCAGGGAAGTGCTCAATTATAAGGACAACAGAATCCGTACCAAGCCACTCAAGATCTGACATCCAGTCATCATATCTGTGCCAGTTCATGAAGTGCTCACCTTGTTTTTCGAATGCCCCTCTGAACCATGGAATATTACCGTTCTCTGTGTAAACAGGAAACATGAACAGCTCAGCCATGTTGTAGAGCCAGTCAGACTCAGTCTGTATCCTGCGTCCGTCCAGCTTCAGAATGCAGGAGTTTTCTGCGTACTGCTCCTCTATTGCTGAGATATCGGTTTCTGAAATATCCCTTATCCTGTTTTTCATTGTCTATCACTCTTCCCTGTTGTTATATTATCACGCACTGATCTCTATACTTCTATTCTGCCACAACTTTGCCTGTTTTGTCAAGTATACACAGTCTGTGATATGAACTCTGCCTCTGCACACCTGATTTCCGCATGAACATTATGTAAGCTCTGCGGGTTCTTTTGTTTCTGTTTTTATCTGTCTGTTATAATGTGTAACTGAGTTCATAAGAACGCCGCCAGGCTCAGAACGAACCGGACGGATTTGGTAATTCAAGGATGTACCACTCGCTGACTATCAGCCGTATCGAAGGAATCAGCTGAGCTGCCGCTTTTGCTGTCTGCGGCGTCTGATAAGCCGGGATCCGCTCCGGATAGCAGTCCTTTTTGTGCCCGGATGCCTTTGTATTGTCATCCCTTGCGCTATATGTTATAATAATAACGGATTTTTTTGAAAAAAGTGAAATCTGATCAGAAAAAAGTTGTCTTTATATACAGAGGACCTCAGAAGGGAGGTTGAGCCTTGAACGATGCATCGATAATTGAAATGTTATGGGAAAGAGATGAACGAGCGATATCAGAGATAAAGGATAGCTATGAAAAGCTTTGCTTTCATATAGCCGGAGGCATCCTTTCGAAGCACGAGGATATGGAGGAATGTATTAATTCTGCCTATCTGGATGTGTGGAAGTCTATCCCGCCTAACCGACCGGCAAGCCTGAAGAATTACCTGTGCAGGCTTGTGAAGAATTGTGCGATAAATATCATAAAGTATAATACAGCGGAGAAACGCAGTCCGGATATGGCAGTATCACTGGATGAACTGTCAGAATGTATACCGGACGGCAGAAGCATCGAAGACAAAGTAGATACAGAACAACTCAGTGCTGCAATAAGCAGTTTCCTCAGGACTCAGCCGGAAAAGTACCGGAAGGTATTCGTGCGCCGGTACTGGTATTCGGAGTCAGTTGAAGAGATAGGCAGCTTTTTTGGAATGAACGAGAAAACTGTAGCTACATATCTCTTCAGAACGAGGAAGAAGCTTAAAGAATATCTGCGGAAGGAAGGGTTTATTAATGAGTGATCTGAAACTATATGAAGCCATCAATAATATTGATGATGATCTCATTGATGAAGCAGCCGATTCCGGAAGAAGGCCCCGCTATTATACTTTTGCACTCTCAGCAGCAGCTGTCCTCCTTGCAGTAGGATTATCAGGTGCGGCGATCGGCGGAAAGAATCTGCGCAGTATGTTTGATCCTCACAGCCCTGTGATCGTTGAGGAAACAACAGCAGCACCGTCAGAAGCCCCGGTCACATCCACAGCTCCTTCATCAGAAGCAGTCACAGCTTACCCCGCAACAACAGTCAGTGAGGAAGGCACAGCCTCCCGTGCAACGACTAAAGTTAAAGAAACAACAGCAGTCACAGCAGCATCCGGTACGGATACTGTATCATACGCAACTTCCGCAGCAGCGATCATCGTGAAGGCATCAGGAAGCGTAAGCACATCAGCCGGAACGACAGATATGGCCGGAAGGATCAGTGCGACAGGAACAGCAGCGATAACAGTTACCGACATCAGCACCACTGCCGCCATGCCTGCTGAGACTGACCCACCCGAGAGGAGAATCGATATGAAAAAAGTACTGAGTTTAATAACAGCGGCAGCTATGTCAGCCCCTGTAACTTCGTCAGTTTCATCATTCGCAGAATACAAGGATCCCGCCGAGAAATATGCGGACAATTTTGGTTCGTATTATGAACCCGCAAATGAGATAACCCCTGTTGAGCAGGAACTGTTCGACAGGATAGACAAGGGGCTTATCGATATAGACATCGACCGGAACGGCGAGCTTGATATGCGTGACGGAGCACTTCTTTACAACTATGAACTGACGAAGCTTTCTGAGAATGAGGAGCTTCTTGATAGTTACGAGCGGCTTGATTACTACACAGGCATTGAGTTCAGAGCACCATCGGATGAAGCTATGACATTCATTGAGACCCGGGAGGATATACGCAACAAGGAGCTTTTCAGCACAAGCAGATATTACGATAAATATAATGTAGCGACTCTGGATTCAGATCTTATCATACGCTACCATCTGACGCACACCCTGAAGCCGGAGTACTTCACAAAGGATTACTATATGGATACCATAGGTTATCCCTACATTGAAGCGAACTGGCAGAGCTTCAATCTTGATAAGATAACTGAGGGCTCAACAACATATGAGATGTACAAGGATGAAAAAGACCTCGCAGGCGATGCTTTCGGAGAGATACGTACTATGAGTGATGCCCTCCGCAATACTATAAGAGAGAAATTCTTCACTGAGCTTGATCCGCTCTATGACGTGAACGGAGACGGAGTGTTCGATCTTCATGATGTTCAGGACTTTGAATTATTCTATATACACGCCAATTTTAATGACCTCTATCCTTACAGAGCTGCAGATTATGACGCGGCAAAAGATGCTCCTTATCCTGCGGATGAGCAAAGCCTGACCAGGGATGTATGGAACAACTGTATCAGACTCTGCAATGCCGATTTCAGACACATCAGTGAACTGGATATAAAACCGCGCCGCCTCAATCATTGGGATCTGATAGAAATATATTTTGCAAGAAATGATTTCACCATCGGGTATCTGCAGCCGGAATACTATACCGATAATCGTCCGGGCTGTGAGGGCCTTGAATTTGAACCTGAATACAATATCAGTGATCTGGTTTCGGACTATGCATCACAGAAGGGCTATATCACAACAAAGCTGGGCTTCAATCAGAAGAGCTTTGACAGCTTCTACCCTAAGTGGTATGATGATGTAAAGAACGGTATAAAGCCTGAACCGGATATCAACGGCAACAAGGTCATAGACGCAGAGGACTACGAGATGCTCAAGATATACAAAGACGAGGTGTATTCCAATACCCCTGCCGCAAGCTCTGCGCTTCCCGAAGAAATACGCAGCTATTTCGATAACCGTTTCGATCTCAACGAAAACGGGATAAGCGGAGATGTCAGCGACATAATGGCTTTGGAATCCTATATCATGATAAACTATCCTCAGCTTACACTTGGCGACTTTACCGGCGGCAGCGGAACAGAGACGATAACCGTTGACAATGTCGGCGATGCCAACTGTGACGAGAAAGTAAATGTTGCCGATGCGGTAGCTGTACTCCAGTACGTAACCAACGCTGAGAAGTACCCCCTCTCACCTCAGGGACTCGCAAACGCTGATATAGACGGCGCCCTGGGTATCACCGGTACTGATGCCATCACGATACAGAAGATAGACGCCGGCATCATAAGCGCTGTGAGATAAGCCTGGCCGTAATACAAATGATATAGTTGAGATAGAAAACACACCTCCGGAACTGAAAGCGGTTCTGTGAGATCACAAAAAGCAGCCTGTACAACAGTACAGGCTGCTCAGCTTGTCAAAAAAGTTAGTTTCATCGACAAAACCAAACGGTTGGGATTCTAAAGGGGCTTTCGCCCCTTTAGCGGAGTCCAGA
>CAMKMD010000016.1 GCA_946413815.1 uncultured Ruminococcus sp. | reverse complement strand
CTTGGAAGTGTCCTTCTTCTCCTCAGTCTTGGTAGCCTCGGGAGCCTTGGTGTCCTTCTTCTCCTCGGCCTTGGGAGCCTCGGGAGCCTTAGTGTCCTTCTTCTCCTCAGCCTTGAGAGCCTCGGGAGCCTTAGTGTCCTTCTTCTCCTCAGCCTTGGGAGCCTCGGGAGCCTTGGTGTCCTTTTTCTCCTCAGCCTTGGGAGCCTCGGGAGCAGTTTCTTCTGCCTTGATTATCTTCTTGACAGGGGCAATAGGAGCCTCTGTCCAGTGTTTCGGGATATCGGTCATTGCAGGGATAACGAGCTCATCCATAGCGAGATCGTCCATATCAGCTGCTTGCGAATGAGTGAATACCGGCGAAAGGTTCTTCTCCTTGGACATAGAGAAGATATCATTCATCATCTCGTCCTCGGTGACGGTCGGCCTTGCCTCGTCAGCAGGCATGATCTCCATCATATCCATGCTTGGCTTCTTTCCCGGCTTTTTCATAGGATCAGGCTTCCAGGGCTTTCTGTCCTCTCTGGGGATCTCAGGTGCCTTGTAAGCCTCTTTCTTATTCTCAGCCTTGGGAGCTTCGGGGACCTTGGGAGCATCCTTCTTTTCCTCAGCCTTGGGAGCCTCGGGAACCTTGGGAGCATCCTTCTTTTCCTCAGCCTTGGTAGCCTCGGGAACCTTGGGAATGTCCTTCTTCTCCTCAGCCTTGGGAGCCTCGGGAACCTTGGGAGCATCCTTCTTCTCCTCAGCCTTGGGAGCCTCGGGAACCTTGGGAGCGTCCTTCTTCTCCTCAGCCCTGGGAGCCTCTGGAGCAGCCTTTTTATCAGGAGTGCTCATCTCGGTCACCTTGAAGGGCTCTTTCTTCTGGTCGGGCTTTAAGGCCTCCTGCTTTGGAGCAGGCATCTCAGTGACCTTTAATTTATGCTCCGGCTTTCCTGCCTCAGGAGCTTCTATGTTTTCTGTTTTCTGCTCTTGCTTGGTATCAGCCTTTGGAGCTTCGGGAGCATTGACCTCCGCCTTCTTCTGCTCGGGCTTAGCCTCGGCCTTGGGAAGCTCGGGGATCTTAATGTCCTCTATCGTGGGCTTTGTTTCTGCCTTGGGAGCCTCAGGAGCCTTTGGAAGCTCCGGCATCTCCGCCGATGGGGGAGGAGTTATTGCCTCGGGCTCTTTGACAGGAGTAGTAACTGGTGCTGCCGCCGGTACATTATTCTCGTTCCTGCGGACTGGCTTGACTTTGACGATCTTTACGATCTTTCCCTTGGAGGGTTTGTTTTCATTCGACATAGTATCACTCCACAATGAATCTTGATAAATATAATTAACATAAAATTATTACTCCACTATAATTATAACATTATGCTGAAAAGAAATCAAGAATTCAATTTGCGTTTTGAATGTTTTTGTTGAACCTGACGAAAACGTGATTATCTCCGGACGGTATTTCCCCGATATTCTAAGCTCTTGTACACAGGCCTTTGTGCAAAATGACATAATGTGGTACGATGTTCCGCCATTTGTGACCGTAATTATCATCCTTCTGGTATATCAATGTGAAGAAAATACTATACGGAAATACTTGTGAATAAACGTTTAATATTGCTAATGATAATTATTATCAGATTCTATTGATTATCATCAACTTTTATTGTATAATATAAATAATGGTGAAATACCAGCCTCAGGTCATTCATATATAGACACAGTACAGATCCGGCAAGGATACAGACAGACCTGAAGCCATCCGAAACTGAGGGGGATAGTGCATGGATAAGCGCAGGATAGCGGTTATTGTTGCGGGCATTGATCAGAAATACCAGAGCGAGATACTTGATGGTATGAAGCTTTCAGCTGCTGAATGCGGGCTTGACCTGTCAGTATTCGTATCCTTTATCGGAACGATGGAGAACTCCGGCCACGACACCGGCGAGTTCAATATCTTCTCCCTTCCCGACCTGAAGACCTTTGACGGTGCGGTCCTTCTGACAAATACCATCGACTATCCGCCGGTAGTCTCGCGTATCCTCGGCGATATCACTGAGGCAGGTATCCCCGCAGTGAGCGTTGACAACGATGTGCCCGGTATGCTGCATATAGGCATCGACAACAAGACAGCCATGCGCAGGATAACCGAGCATTTCATACATCATCACGGTTTTACCCGGTTCAACTATATCTCAGGCCCTGCTGCCAATCCGGAGAGCGATGACAGGCTCGAAGCCTTCCTCGAGGTGCTCAGTGAGAATAATATAGATTTCGACACCAAGAGGATATACCGCGGCGATTTCAGAGCCCCTGAGGGCAGAGCCGCTGTAGACTACTTCCTGCGTTATACCCCGGATATGCCGCAGGCGATCATATGTGCCAACGATGTTATGGCAGCGGCAGCTATTGACCGGCTCGCCGAGGCGGGCTACTGCGTGCCGGAGGATATAGCGGTCTCCGGATTCGACCATTCCTTCGAGCGTTTCGACTACCGCCTTGAACTGACTACTGTCAGCCGTCCGCTGAAACTTTCCGGACAGCTTGCCTGCCGTATGCTTCGTGAGCACTTCGACGGCGGCGTGAAGGAGCGCAGCAGGATACTCGATATGAAGCCCATATATTCCGAGAGCTGCGGCTGCAGCAACGGCGGAAAGACCACTATTGCTGAGCTGAGGGCAAAGAACTACAGCAGCTACAGGCAGTCCGGAACGACCCAGTACTACCTTTCACGCCTTAACCGTCTCTCAAGCGGCCTTCTCGGATGCAGCAGCTTCGACCAGTACATAACCTCCCTTAAGATAATCACTCAGGAAATGGACCCTGATGAGTTCTTCTTCTGTCTGTGTACCAACTGGAACGAGGACACCTTCACCGACCGCAGAAGACCGGGCAAGATTAAGAAGTCCGCGGAATACAGTGATTATACCGAGGAGATGCTCGTACCTGTAGCCTACAGGAACGGCACCTTCCTTGACATAGGACGTATAAGCAAAAAGCAACTGATACCGCCGGATGACGAAGAGCCGGGAAAGACACGTTATTTTGTGCCGCTGCATTTCGGCGACCGCTGTCTCGGCTACATGGCGATAAGGGCTGAAAAGCTCTCTCTCCACAATGTCATGTTCCAGGCCTGGTGTATCTCCATAAGCAACTCACTTGAAAATATACGCAAGCTCATTATACTGGAGTATGCTGTGGAGCGGCTCGGCAGGCTCTATGCACTTGATTCCTTCTCCGGCATCTATAACCGCAACGGATTTGTTGAGGCTGCCGAGAAGAAGTACAAGGAATGTGTGGAGCAGCAGAGGGCTATCATGGTCATGTTCATAGACCTTGACGGTCTGAAGGGCATAAACGACACCTACGGCCACAGCGTCGGCGACAATGCCATATGCTGCATAGCCGGGATACTCCGTGACAGCTGCACAAGGGGCGAGGTCTACTGCCGTTTCGGCGGAGATGAGTTCATAGTCTTTGCTGCGGATTATACCGGGAGTGATGCGGATGCTCTCACGAGAACGATAGCAGAGGGAATAGGTATAGTAAATACCAGCGGAGGCAATCCCTTTGAGCTGAGTGCGAGCATAGGTTCAGTCGTAGCCATACCCCAAAAGGAACAGGAGCTTTTCGACTTCGTAACTGCTGCTGACAAGAAGATGTATGTAGAGAAGCAGAGGAAGCATTCCAGGTACCTCAAGCATTCTGAATAATAAATAAGAGCCATGTTTCCCGGGGAGGAAAACATGGCTCTTTTCATATCTGTTTTATTTGACGAGTGCGAAATATCCTAGCACCAGGGCGCCGAGTATGATTCGGTACCAGCCGAATACCTTGAAATCGTGCTTCTTTATGTAGTCCATAAGGAACTTGATAACGAAGATGGATACGGCAAAGGCAACTATCATTCCGACTGCAAGGATAGCGGTCTGCTGAGTTGTGAATCCGCCGTCGTACTTTATAAGCTTCAGGAGGCTTGCGCCGAACATTACGGGTATCGCAAGGAAGAAGGTGAACTCAGCTGCAACTGCACGGGAAACTCCGATAAGGAGCGCACCAACGATAGTTGCGCCGGAACGTGAGGTTCCTGGGAAGATAGCGGCAAGCAGCTGGAACATACCGATGATGAAGGCATCCTTATAGGTGAGCTTTGCGATCTCGGCGACTCTTGAGGTGCGGCCCTTGTTCCAGTTCTCGACTACGATGAATGCGATACCGAATACGATAAGCGCTATGGCTACCACCCACGGATTGTAGAGATGTTCGTCGATCCAGTCATCGAGGGCGAGACCGATTACAGCGGCGGGTATGCAGGCGACAAGCACCTTGAACCACATAACGAAGACATCCTTCTTAACCAGTGCGCCGAAGCCGTCCCTGGAGAGGGGGGCATTGTTGTCCTTTTTGCCGAAGGGCCAGAGCTTCTTGAAGAAGATGACTACTACTGCAAGTATAGCGCCGAGCTGTATGACAACATCGAACATCTCCTTGAAGTCGTCTGTCTCGTTGAGCTTCAGGAACTCATCGACAAGGATGAGGTGTCCGGTGCTGCTTATCGGCAGCCATTCTGTGATACCCTCTACGATGCCGAGGATAATGGCCTTGATGATCTCGATAAAACTCATGTTCTCTTCCTTTCTGTGTCTTATGACAATAAGTAGATACAGGTACTATTATAACACAGAGGAGATGCGGTGTCAATCTGAAAATGACCGGACAAGGAGACTTTTTGCATCAGTGGCAGATAACAGCAGAAATACGGCTGTTCATTTATTGCTGGCAGCCTGTTCCGAAACCTCTCTTAACTTGACATATAAATAGAGGTATGTTATAATTTTTTATGTATGTGTAATTGTTTCAGGCATTATACTGCCTGATGAAAAATAACAGAAAGCAGGGTATGGAATGAGCGGACCAAAGGTGGATACAGCTACGCTCCGTCGTCAGCAGCAGGAGAGACTTGAAGAGGCGAGACGCAAGCGTCAGATACTTGCAGCCGATATCACAAGAACGATAGGCACTTTCAGCGAAAGCTGCGACGAGATGTGCGGACACTTTGACATGGACAGCAGCGTCTCCGGAGAATCCGGCAATGTGCGCAAACAGCAGGAGCGTTATATAAAGAGGCTGGAAAAGCTCCTGAACAAGGTGCAGAAAGGCAATGAGCTGTTCGACGTAAAAGCAGCAGAAGACGAGCTTCAGGAGATACGCCGTGGTATCGGAACGGACAAGGAGCTCCGGAGGATCAGGATTGCTGCCGATATCATAAGAACGACAGGCACTCTCGGTGAAAGCTGCGACAAGATGTGCGGACTCTTTGACATGGAAAGCGGGTTCTCCGGAGAATCCGGCAATGTGCGCAAACAGCAGGAGCTTTATATAAAGAGGCTGAATAAGCTCATGAACAAGGTGCAGAAAGGCAACGAGCTGTTCGATGTCAAATCAGCAGAAGACGAGCTTCAGGAGATACGCCGTGATATCGGAACGGACAAGGAGTTCCAGAGAAGCAGGATCGTCGTCGAAAACAACGAGATACTCATGAAGCGGAAGCAGGAGACAGAGGCAGTAAGGAACACCAGGCACCGTATCATCAGCAGCCTTGCCTCCTCCGCACCGGAGCCGGAGGCAGGCATTACCGAAGCCGAGATAAGCCAGCAGGCCGAAGCCTTCGAGGAGGAGATACAGCTTCAGATGAAGGAGACAGAGATGACGGGTACCCACAAGAATTCCATCCTTCTCATCAGTCAGGATCTCCACGAGCTTCTTGAAAGCTCACTCCCCGCTGAGACAAAGAGCAAGCGCATCCGCCGCCTCTATGCGCAGTATGAAAAGGTCGGCAGTCTTATCCGCAGCGAGATGGAGGTAATGCGCGCAGCTTATGAGGAGTACTGTGCCGAGTGTTTTGATTCCGGTTCAGCTCCGGCAGCCCTTGCAGATTTCTCCACCGTGAACGATATCAGGAAGGCGACAGGAGAGGCGCGTGAGAATGCGGAGAACAAGCTGTCACAGGAGTATATCAGAAGACAGATCGACGATGTTATGGCAAAGCACGGCTACAATATCATCCGTTCCGACCTCCTGGAGGAGACTTCCGGACAGGTGCTCTACGGAGTGGACGAGGACTCCGCCATCAACGTATTTGTTTCCGGCGACAATCAGGTCACCATGCGCGTTGTGGGAGTCGGCTTCGATTCCGATATTTCCGATGCCGAGAGCGAGAAACTCTACCAGCAGCAGTGTGCATTCTGCTCTCTCCATCCTCAGATAACCGCGGAGCTGGAAATGCGCGGCGTGATACTGACCACAAGAAAGCACAATCCGCCGGATAAGAAATTCAACAAGAAGATAAAGGTAAGAACAAGAAAGAACGAGCGCCAGTCTGACCGCAATGCAAGAACACAGCAGCGGCAGGAGCTCCGGACTATGTATAAGGAGATAGACTGATGGGATCAAGTTTACGCTGTCCGCAGTGCGGATATGAAAATGCTCCGGGGACTCTTGTCTGCGATATCTGTGCAGAACCTCTCGGTACGGATATCACAGCTGCAGCTCCTGCACCTGAAAGGATACCCGCACCTCAGCCACAGGCAGCACCCGCCCCTCAGGCACCGGAGACCTCGGATCACCCCGGCAGGGAATACTTTGTATTCTGTCCCGAATCACAGACCAAGACTGTAGTAAGCGACGATAGGGTAACGAGGTATTTCTGCAACGGCTGCCGCATCGAGCATGATATTGACGGCTTCCTGTGGCAGGTCGAGTTCACCGATCCCGCCCCTTCCTCTCCCGCAGCGACTGCGCCGCAGGCTGCCGCTCCTAAGGGGGACGACCTGTGGCTTGAGGAGATAAACACGGGCTACCGAATAGATATCGCAAAGACCGGCGGCACCCTCGGCAGATACGGCAACTTCGGCGGAGACTTCTTCCTCTCCCGTAATATGCACACTGTATCCGGTGAGCACTGCCGCATCACCTATGAGTACGGCTCATGGGTGCTCAGACATATAAGCCGCACCAACAGCACGCATTATAACGGCATAGCTCTCGGTCACGATGAGCCCAACTTCCTTGAAGACGGCAAGCTGCTTGTCCTTGCGAATACCGTTACTCTGCGTGTACATATAGGCTGATGTATATAGACCGCATCCTCTGTCCGATACAGGCTCTCGGCCCCGGGGACCGTCTTGTGATTTGGACGGCGGGGTGCTCCAAGCACTGCATGGGATGCGCAAATCCCGAGCTGTGGAGCACTGATGGCAGACGTTCCCGCCCCCCCCTCGAGATAGCGCGTATCATCAATAATATAGCCGCAGAAAACAGCATAGACGGCATAACCGTGACCGGCGGTGACCCTCTTGAGCAGCCGGATGAACTTCTGGAGCTTCTGCGCCTTGTATCCTGTGTTACAGATGATGTCCTTGTCTATACCGGATATACCCTCGGCCAGCTCTCCGGTGTTCTTACACAGGAACAGTACGACGGGCTCAGGGAGTACGTTGCAGTGCTTGCGGAGGGTCCCTACAAAGAGGAACTTAACACCCCGGATACCGTCCTGCTTGGTTCGTCCAACCAGAGCCTTGTGTATTTCAGGGAGGATATGCGTGAGCGCTACAGCAGCTATCTCTCGGAGGGCAGAAAGATACAGAACGTGTATATGGGCAGCAGGCTCGTTTCCGTAGGTATACACAACAGATGAAAAGGAGTTATTTATGAAGAAGCACAGTGTGCCGAAATGGCAGCAGGAGATATCGAGCTTCAAGGGTATCAAGAGCACCTTTATTATAGAAGGCAATATCAACGATTTCTACCCCCTCTACGACGGCAGGGAGACCCCCATCGCCTTTGTTGACCTGAACATGACCCTGCTCAGGCTCTTCAACGAGCGCAAGGAGGATGTGGACTATGAGTTCCTGTTCTGCGATCCTGCAACGGGAATCTACAATAAATTCGGCGACAGATACGGCAATATCGAGGAGATGCTGAACAAGTACTCCGCCGGCACTGACGGCGACCCTCTTCCCTTCGGCATAGACAGGCTTTTCAAGAAGTCCTGCAAGCTCGATGACATCGAACAGCTTTCATCAGTCATCAGGAATGCCATGGTAGATACGGACAGGCAGAAGCCGGCAGTCGTTGTCATGAACTTCGTTTCCCGCTATATCTCCAGCCCTTCAAACCTTGACCCGACAGAGAACAAGATGTTCCTGAACCTCCTGTTCGCATCCCTCAACTCGGCAAGGATAAACAACGATTTCAACACCCTCATAATGATAGTTGAAAAGTTCAACGACCTTCCCGCATGGTTCTTCTACAACAACCCGAATGTCCGCACCATTTCCATTCCCGACCCTGACAAGGAACTCAGGACCATATTCATCGACAAGGAGTATCTTGAATTCCGTGAAAATCCTGCCCTTGAAAAGGTCAGGGACAAGTTCATAGACATAACAGAGGGACTCAAGCACCGTGAGCTGAAGGAGCTCCGCAACCTCTACCAGAGACTTATCGCAAAGAATCCGGAGACCGAGCTCCTTGACGCCGTATCCATATACAAGTACGGCATCATCGAGAATATGTGGCATTCCATCGACAAGGAGAAGATAGCAGGACTTGAAGACCTCCTGAAGCAGCGTGTAATGGGACAGGACGAGGCAGTCAGCAAGACCGTGAATATCGTAAAGCGTGCGGCATCAGGACTTTCCGGCCTTCAGCATTCCTCCGGCCAGAACAAGCCCCGCGGCGTGCTCTTCTTCGCGGGTCCTACCGGTACCGGTAAGACCGAACTGACAAAGGCTCTTTCCGAGCAGCTCTTCGGCGACGAGAATAACTGCATCCGCTTCGATATGAGTGAGTTTTCCGAATCTCACGCTGCACAGAAGCTCTTCGGAGCACCTCCCGGATATGTGGGCTATGAAGCCGGCGGACAGCTCACCAACGCCATCAAGGAGCGCCCCTTCTCCATCCTCCTCTTTGACGAGATAGAGAAGGCGCATCCCTCCATAATGGACAAATTCCTTCAGATACTCGAGGACGGCCGCATGACAGACGGACAGGGAAATACTGTTTACTTCTCCGAGACACTCATCATCTTCACCAGCAACCTCGGTATCACAAGGCAGTATACAGATTCCAGCGGCCGTGAGTACCGTGAGCAGCTCGTCACTCCCGCCGAGACCTATGAGGAGATAAAGCCCAAGGTACTCAATGCCATCAAGGACCACTTCAAGCCTGAGGTGCTCAACCGTATAGGCAACAACGTCATAGTATACGACTTCATACGCCCCGAAGCTGCAAAGGCTATCGTAAGGGGACAGGTGAAGAAGATAAACGCCCGCATCCTGAAGCAGAACAAGATAACCGTCAATGTGACCGACAGCTTCCTTGAACTCTTCTATGAGCTTGCCTCCCGTGACGAGGTGCTTGAAATGGGCGGACGCGGTATCGGAAACCTTATGGAGGAGCAGTTCATCAATCCTCTTGCCGAGTTCATCTTCGAGGCAGCCTGTGACGCAGGCGATACCATCACAGCAGACGCCGCAGACGGCAGGGTCGTATTCACCAGGGGAGAGTAAGTTATGTTCAGATATGCAGTACTTGTCGACACAGGTGTTCATGAGGATCACAACGATGACCGCGCCTGCGTTGACGGAAATATCGTTGACAGCGGATGGCTTCTCGGCACCTCGGACAAGGATAGTTTCCTTGCAGCGGTTTGCGACGGTGCAGGCGGCGTAAAGCAGGGCGGCAGAGCGGCAGATATGGCAGTCCGCGGAATCTGCGGATATACCGGTGAGGAGCTTTCGCCTGCTGATATCCGCACAGCCATAGAGGATATCAACGCCGGAATAATAGCGGCCGGTGAGGCCGAGGGCGCAAGGAGCGAGCTTATGACTACCATCGCCGGTATCTTTGCGAGCGGCGAGAATGTTACGGTATTCAACGCCGGAGACAGCAGGGTCTACCGCCTCAGAGGAAAGTATATCCGCCAGCTTTCCAAGGATCACTCCTATGTGCAGGATCTTGTGGATATCGGCAGGATAACCCCCGACGAAGCACGTCTCCACCCGAAGAAAAACATAATAAACAAGTATATAGGTATCGAGCAGCCGGTCAGCCCCCGTATCAGGGAGTTCACCGAGGATCTGATCGAAGGGGACATATTCATGATCTGCTCAGACGGCATAACCGATGTGCTGTCAGATGCGGAGATAAGCGAGATACTGTACAGTCACAGCCATGACCCGAAGCTGGACAGAGGCTGCTCTGCCATACGTGACGCAGCAGTCAGGGCGGGCTCCCTCGATAATATGACTGTACTTCTTATAAGAAAGGAAGGGACGGAGGAATAATGGCAGAAAGGATCCCGACAGTGCCGCAGGGCGGTGAAGAGCGTATACCCACCATGCCGCAGGGCAGCGAAGAGCGCATCCCCACCATGCCTCAGGGCAGTGAAGAGCGTATACCCACCATGCCGCATGGCGGTGAAGAGCGCATACCCACAATGCCGCAGGGCAGTGAAGAGCGCATACCCACCATGCCGCAGGGCGGTGAAGAGCGTATACCCACCATGCCGCAGGGCAGTGAAGAACGCATACCGACTATACCTCAGGACGGAGGACGTATCCCTACAGTACCGCAGGGCGGTGCAGACGGCCGAATCCCGACGGTGCCCCAGGGCGGCGCAGACGGCCGTATAGCAACTGTACCTCAGGGAGGTGCAGCCGCCGAACCTCAGACGGATGTGAGAAAGTCGCTCTTTACCGGCAGGCTCAGCTTCAGGGGCGAAAAAGGCGGGGAGTTTGAGATAGACGGCAGCAGCATAATCAGCAATGACAGCGGCGAATCCCAGATATTCAGCGCTTCCATGAAAGGCAGCGGGGAGAAGTATGTTGCAAGGATACTAACGACTATAACTCCTGCTGACAGCATAGAGCGAAGGCAGGTGCGCGACAAGGTCATAGGCTTCCTTGACAGCGAGAGCCGTAAAAAGGATTCCGGCATCCTTCCTCTTACGGACCACGGTACTGTGAAGATAGGCGACAAGGACTACTACGCCGAGATATACCCCTTCTGTGAGGGCGGCGACCTGGGCAGACGCGCCGGCACCATAGACTACCATACCCTCTGCAAGGATGTCATCCCCTCGATAAACTCAGCCCTCCGTCAATTCCACGAGGCGGGCTTCGTACACAGGGACGTAAAGCCCGATAACCTCTACTACTACAAGGGCAGGGTGGTCCTCGGCGATTTCGGCATCACCTGCGATCTCCGTGAGGACGGATTTGCCACAGACCGCAGGAAGACAGGCACTCTTGGCTACTATGCACCCGAGCTTATGTCTCAGGCGGCTATCAAGGCCTCCGACTACTATTCCTTCGGCCAGACCCTGTGGACTCTCTACAGCGGCGAGATGATGTACCGTAATCTGCTGCGTATCTATAAGAATTACGGCATAGAGGAGCAGCGCAACCAGGTCAACTTCGCCATGATGAACAACACCTATTACGGCCTTGACGAGATACCGGAAAGTCAGTCCTTCTTCGAGGTGCTGATACGCGGACTTCTCCAGTACGACCCCACGGAGCGCTTTGACTACGAAAAGGTGAACCGCTGGCTCAGTGAGGACAAGTCACTCATAAACGAGGTGAAGGGGCTTGCAGCCTCGAAGACCACCTATTCCCGCCCCTTCAAGCTTTTCGGCAGCGAGGCATGGAATGATGCGGAGCTTGCGGAAGAACTCAGGACTCATTGGGAGGAATCCAAGCAGTACCTCTATGACGGAACGATACGTGATTTCATTGCCATGGAGAGCTTTGAACTTGCGACCTACATCAAGAATCTCGTCAAGAAGTATGCCTATACCTCCGACGAGAATAAGGCTCCCTACTGGCATGACGAGGGGCTCTGCAGGCTCATCATGCATCTTGAAAAGAGCAGGCGTCTCTGCTGGCATGATATAGTCATAGCTGATATCACTGATGTGGGAAGCATCGGCAGCGCTACTCCGGGCTCCGACGCCGATACCCTTATCCGTTCACGCCTCATCCCCGAGTGGTATCAGGCACAGAGAAACTGCAATGATACCGTTATGGAGATGATACAGCAGGCAACGGAGTTCTACTGCGGCGAGGAAGCTTACCACAGGACAGGCAGGGAGTGGCTCGGACGCTTCTCCGACCTTGGCAGGGAATCATACTATGCCGGAGCTTCGGATCTTGACAGCCTTACGCTGAAGCTCCTTGAAAAGCCGTCTCTTGTATACGGAACAGAGGACATAGCAGGTGTTGACAGGAGCAGACTGCCCTATCTTCTCATTGACCGCTATGATTTCCTCGGTGCTCTCTGTATGTGGGGCTACTGGGGAGCAGTCAGGGTAATGCTCAACTCTTTCAATGAATCTGACTATCTGCGCTACGAGGTACTCTTCCAGTTCCTCGACTTTAATACCACCGGTGAAGCACAGGCAAAGGTCCGCAGTTTCTACAGCGAATACGGCCCGAGCGGCTATATCACATGGCTCAGCAGGAATTTTGAGCTGTATACCATATCCGGAAGCCGCTGCACAGAGCTTGCGGAATCCATAAAGGACGGCATCCCCTCACCGACAGAAGAGGTGACCGTGCAGTGCAGTGCCTTTGCCCAGACCTACAACGCCTATAAGGAGCTTATGGAGTACTGCGAAGCAGATATCTTCATGGCGAAGATAGGCATCATGCAGACACACAGCGGAGATTGCTTCACCTCCGACAAGCTCAGTGCAATGCCTTATTTTGAATTTCTCGGACAGGCTTGTCCCCTCGGATTCAAATTCGATTCAGGAATATAAGGAGGCGGAACAATGGTACAGAATAATGCGGTCAATATAAACAGGCTCAACCTGGCCAGTAACGAGCATAAAGATAGGATAGATGCCCTCTTCACGAGACTTGCCGAAGAGGACAGCATGAAGCGCAGCAGCAATGCTTTTCACAGAAGTTACGGATTCTTTGAAGTCGTATGGACCCTCATCTTCCTTGCGGGTTCGATGCTCCTCTTCATCAAAAGAGATATCGTCAGGGAGACAGTCACAGAAAGGCTCATGGACGCTGGAATGTCTGCAAGGGACAGGGATGCGCTGATCCCGAACCTTGAGCTGATTACAGGAGTTCTCCTTCTGCTCATAGTGATAATATGCGGTTCAAATCTGCTGAGGATGATATACAACGCCATGCTCGCCAGACGCACCACCAGGATAAAATCCTGCCGCAAGACTGCGGAAAAGCGTGCAGCAGCAAAGGATATGCCTTCATTCACTTCGGCTGTTATAACGGCCGTTGAGGAAGGAAAAGGAGATTTCTCAGCCGATCATAAGAACGATCTCGGAAACAGGATAAGCAGTATAAGGGACGATATGGAAAAATCCAACCGCCGTGCAAGAATAATGAAGGCGGTCATTTCCCCTGTTTTCTCAGCGGTATACTATCTCTTCGGATTTGTCATTATGTGGCTGCTGAAGGATAAGCTTGCGGCTGACAGCTTCTTCACCTATGTATGGCTTACCCTCTTCGGGACATATACCTATTTCGCCATCGACGTTGTTCTGTGCAGCATCGGCGGCTATCTCGGAAAGTTCATGCGTCCCTTCGGCTGTCTTCTGGCAGCGGGATATGCAGGCTTCCTCTGGTACCTCGTAACCGGCATTGACGGCGGTCTCTTCGGCAACTCCGTACTTACCAATAACAGCGCAGAAGTTCTTCTGCCGCAGCTCAAGGCTTCATATGTGGTGGTGCTTCTTCAGTTCATCGCAATGGCAGCTGGTATCCTTTCAGGCGATTATCTCGGCATGAAGGAAAAATGGGAGAAATCCTTCGTAGTTACCTTGCAGTACGGCGGAAGCGGCAGGGAAAGGACAAGAGGTTCGGTGATACGCCGTATGCTCTGGTCATCCATGTGGGTCATCTTATCCTGGGTGGTAGGCACACAAGTTAAAGCCGGCATTTCCATCGCCGTCTTCGTATATGTATGGTGGAGGGCAATGCCTCTCTTCAAGCCCTTCGGCTCAGTCATCTATGACTTCTTCGGACGCGGAAAGTCCATCAGCATGGAGCTTATGAGCTTTGCCGTTCTGATCATGCACTTCCTGCGTCTGTACGGCAATATAAGCTTAAATGAGCTTATCATTTTCGGTATCTCACTTGTGGCATACATGATTTTCGGTATTGTCATAAAGGCTGTAAATGACATCACAGAGCTCTTTGCATTCATGCATTTCTTTGTATAAAGACTTGTTCAGGCGCATCCGTCCCGGAGGATCATCACATCCTCCGGGATATCTTTTTGTCCGGTATGAAAAAAGTGATTGAATCGGCGGCGGTTACGTGGTATAATGGTAATAAAGAAACCATTAAGGAGGAAACTATGAAGCTTTTCCATCTATCAGACCTTCATATCGGCCTCAGGCTCTATGACCGTGACCTGCGTCAGGATCAGGAGCATATACTCGGCCGGATCGTGAAGGCAGCAGCAGAGCAGCGGCCGGATGCAGTCATCATTGCCGGTGACATATATGACAAGGCCATACCCTCAGCGGAAGCCGTGAGCCTTTTTGACAGTTTCATATCCTCTCTGACAGAGACTCTCCCCGGTGCCGAGATAATGATGATAAGCGGAAATCATGACAGCGCCCCGAGAGTGAACGTCTACCGCAGCATACTCAGCCGTCAGCACATACATATGATCGGACTTCCGCCGCAGAATCCTGGGGAGCACATCGAGAAGGTAACTCTTTCCGATGAGTACGGCGAGGTGGATTTCTGGCTGCTCCCCTTCGTGAAGCCTTCTATGGTGCGAAAGGCAGTCGGAGCAGAGGAGGAGACAACGCTCTCCTACGACGAAGCAGTGCGCCGCCTCCTTGCAAGAGACGTTCCCGACCCGCAGCGCCGCAATGTTCTCGTCAGCCATCAGTTCTATCTTCCCTCCGGCACAGACCCCGATACCCTTGAACGAGCTGACTCTGAGATAAAGACTGCCGGCAATATCGACAGTATCAGCGCTGAAGTGCTTGAACCCTATGACTACGCCGCTCTCGGCCATATACATAAGCCCATGACTGTCGGAAAGAACCGGTTCCGCTACTGCGGCACGCCGCTTGCGTATTCGGTCAGCGAGGCCGGTCAGCAGAAGGGCATAATAATGGCAGAGCTCGGGGAGAAGGGAACAGAGGTAAAACTCACAGTGCTGCTTTTTGAACCGCTGCACAATGTGCGTGAGATCGCAGGAACTATAGAAGAGATACTGCCGCAGGCCTGTGACGACTACGTAAGGGCAGTGCTCAGGGGAAGGCCCGGTGCAGACGCCTTCGATATACAGGACCGTCTCCGCTGTGCATTCCCGAATCTCCTTGAGATAAGGCGAGAATGGCAGGGTATGACCGGCACAGTGTATGCAGGCTCTTCTCCGGCACCGGATACCGACCCGTTCACGATATGCTGTCAGATGCTCGGAGACCTTGACGACAAGGAGGAGGCTCTCCTCCGTGAGGTAGTCAACGCTGTAAAGGAGGGAGAGGAATGAGACCGATCAGGCTGAAAATGGAGGCCTTCGGCTCCTACGGCAGGGAGACCGTCATCGACTTTACCCGCCCGTCTCAGGAGCTCTTCCTGATAACCGGCGATACCGGTTCGGGCAAATCCACCATATTTGAAGCCATAGTATTCGCCCTCTACGGAGCCCCGGACAGGGACAAAAGACTCAAATCCGGACTTGATTTCCAGAGCAGGTTCGTCCGTGAAGGTGCAGAACCCTATGCGGAACTGACTTTTACAGAGCTGACGGGCGGCGAGGAGCTTACATATACCGTCCGCCGCACTCCGAGACACAGGGTAAAAAAGAAGAGGGGCGAGGGCTTTAAGGACGTTTCCGAGACACTTAGCCTTATCATGCCCGACGGCACAGAGTATCCCCAGAAGGAGACGCAGGAAAAGATAACGGAGATTGTCGGCCTTACAAGAGAGCAGTTCATGCAGGTCGCCATGATAGCACAGGGCGAATTCAGGGAGCTGATAAGCTCAGACACACCGAGGCGCAAATCCATCTTCCGCAAGCTCTTCGGTACGGAGATATTTGACCGTATCGTTACTGAGCTTGATTCCCGCAGGAAGCTCCTTGAAGCTGATATGGAAAGGATAAAGGCAGTCTGCATCACTTATGTCTCTCAGATAGTCCCCCCGCCGGCAGAGCCGGAACAGGAGAGCAGAATAGAGCAGCTGCGTGAGAGCATAACCGGTTCAAAGCATCTTAGTGTCACTGACCTTGAAGAACTCATAGCTGCTATGGAGGACTACTGCGGTGACCTCTCCGCAAAGCTTGAAGAGCTTGAAAAGACGGCAGCAGCGAAGGAGAAGGAAAGAGACCTTATCCGCGAACGCTGCGCAAAGGGGGAGGAACTTGCCAGGGCTTTTGTATCAGCGGAGAATGCTGAGAAGGAGCTGAAGGAATGCAGTGCTGCCGCTCCTCTGATAAAGGAGTACGAGAAGCAGTGCAGGAGCATAACCGATTCCTATGCCGTAAAGGACAAGTTCACTGTTTACGACAGGGCAGCAAGGGATGCGGAGGAAACAAAGCAGAAGCTTGCCGGACTGCGCAGGGAGATTCCAGTACTGACCGAAGCCGCCGCAGTATCTGAGGCTGAGGAAAAGAATGCCGCAGCAGAGTATGACAGGGAGCTGGAGACCTGCACCAAGGTCAGAGAGCGTACAGAAAAGGCTGTTAAGGCCATAAGAGACCTCAGGGAGGCGCAGAAGCAGCTTGACGAGAATGCATCAGAACTGAGAAAATGCGCAGCCATTATGGCCGAGGCTGAGAAGTCTGTCAAGGACCATGAGCACCAGGAGAAGGAATGGAAGGAACGGGAGATCGCCCTTAACAACGCAGACGTGCGCCTTCTTGAATGCGAGCACAGGAGGGAGAAGCTGAAGGATGCAAAGTCGGCATATACAGCCGCTGCAGAGGCTCAGAAGTCCGCAGAGCAGCAGGAGAAAAAAGCCGGCACAGCGAGGGATACTTACCTCAGCGCAAGGAAGGCTCATGACGATGCGAATGAAGAATACCTCCTTATCCGCAGCCGTTTCCTTGATGCACAGGCGGGACTGCTTGCGAAAGACCTTCGTGACGGGGAGAAATGCCCTGTATGCGGTTCGAGGGTACACCCCGAGCCCTGCAATCTGAAGGACGAACACCGTGAACTCACAAGGGATATGGTCGAGCAGAAGGCCGCAGAGGTACAGGCTCTCGATGCTGCTCAGAACGAACGCGCGAAAGAATCCAGCGCGGCCGCTGAGCTCCTTGAGGAGAAGCGCTCACAGGCAGCGGTCCAGCTCGATGCCTTTCTTGAAATCATTGCGGGACTCTCAGGCACTGAGACTTCCGGCATGACCGCAGAGGAGGCAGGAAGAGAGCTTGAGACCATGTCAGGAACGGCAGAGGCAGATTATACCGCAGCCAAAGAGAACGCCCGCCTGCTTGCAGAGGTCAGAGATAACTTGAAAAATGCCGCTGACAGGGGTCAGGAGCTCCGGGAGAGATCCCATGAGGCTTCCGAAAAGGTCAATGCTGCACGTAATGCCTGCACCGCTGCCGAAGCAGCAGTGAAGGAACGCGAAGGCCATATCGACTTCAGTTCCGAGGAAGAAGCTCAGAAGGCTCTTGCAGAAGCTGAAACGAAGCTGCGTGCAAAGGAAGAGACAAAGAAAGCGGCTCAGATCAAAGCCGCACAGGACAGGACGAGGTCTGACAAGGCCGCCGCTCAGGCAGCGCAGTATCAGGAGCAGCTCCCCGGACTTGAACGCAGGCGTGACGCCCTCCGTGCTGAGTACGAGCAGGAGATGAAGGAGAGAGACCTCGCAGAGTTCGAGTGGAAGGACATCACAGATAAGCATACCTTAGAGACAGCTAAGGCACTGACAGAAAAGACAGAGAGCCATAAACGGAGAACGGTCGCAGCAGAGGCCGCTCTCAGAGCAGCCAGGGCAACGGTGGGAGACCGGGAGAAGCCGGATATGGAGGCTCTTGCACAGGCGAGAGAAAAGGCCGAGGAGGCCTGCGCCGCAGCACAGAAGGACTATAACGAATGCAGGAATGTGAGTACAAGGAACAGAGAAGTGCTGGCATCCCTCACTTCAACGCAGGAGGAGAGGAAGACCGTAGCGGAGAACTTCTCCCGCATCGAGAATCTTTACAAGCGCCTTTCAGGCAAGATGACAGACGGCAGGATGGATATCGAGACCAGGGTGCAGCGCTTCTATCTTGCAAGGATACTCGATGCAGCGAACCGCCGTTTCAGCGAGATGTCCGACGGTAAGTTCGAACTGCGGATGACCTCAGAGGAGGCAGCGGCAAAGGGCAGCAATACCGGCCTTGACCTTATGGTATACTCCAACGTCAACGGCAGCGAGCGGGAGATAAAGACCCTTTCCGGCGGTGAAGCCTTCATGGCAGCGCTTGCCCTTGCACTCGGTATGGCAGACCAGATACAGGAAAGCTCGGCAGCAGTGAATCTTGACATAATGTTCATCGATGAGGGCTTCGGCTCGCTCAGTGACCATGCGAGGGCACAGGCCATAAAGGTGCTCCGTACCATGGCGGGCGGCTCGAAGCTCATAGGGATCATATCCCATGTTACGGAGCTGAAGCAGCAGATAGAGGACAAGCTGGTGGTGGAGAAGGACTCCGACGGCAGCCATGTACGCTGGGTAATTTCGTAGCATGAGGTGATAAGTTTATTTCGGGAGGGAATAACAATGAACACATCAATCAAAGCCGCACTGAGACGTGCGGCAGCAGCAGTCTGCGGTGCGGTGCTTGCACTGTCAGCTGCTCCGGCAGTCCCCGCACAGGCGGAGGCTGCACAGGCGGTACACACAGACGTATCAAAGGACATCGGCCTTGTGGGAAATCTCTTCTGCATCTCCGGCAGCGACAACGCCGACCATGCAGAGCTTCAGTGGGCGACAACCCTGAAATCGGAGGGATTCACACTCTACCGCTCCACCTCGCCTGACAACGGCTTCGAGGCAGTCTACAGCGGAGAGGGCGCTTCATGGGAGGACAACTCCATGCAGCTCGGCCAGACCTACTACTACCAGCTCGGCGTGAAGTCGGAGGGTAAGGAGTATTATTCCTCCGTCAAGTCCCTCGAGCCCGTAACTGTGCCGCAGGGACTCAGCACCTACGACAACCAGAAGGGCAGCAGCCTTTACTATGAAACAAACGGCTACAAGGTAGGCGACACCTACTACAGCTACTCACTCAAGAAACACAGCGGCAAGAATGATATCTACCTTGCCGAGACCACCTCACAGGACGGCAAGCGCTTCGGAAGTGAGCGCAACGTAGCGGATTCCTCACAGAATTCCGACCTTGCCAGCTGTAAGATAGAGTCAGTGCATATCGACTACGTACCGGAGAAGAACAAGGTTGTAGTATGGGCACACTGGGAGAAGCCGGACGGCTATGCAGACGGCAAGGCACTTGTTATCACGGGTACTCCCGGCGGCGAGTTCAAGGTACATCATGTATACAACCCCCTTGGGATACAGGTGCGTGATATGGCCATATTCTTTGATGACGACGGTACAGGCTACCTCATAGCCGCCGCCAACAAGGAGGGACAGGGCGCCAATGCCACCATGTACATCTTCCGCATGACTGACGACTACAGCGGAGTAACCGAGGTGGTCAAGACTCTCTTCGAGGACCAGTACCGTGAGTTCCCGAACCTTGTCAAGCATGACGGCCATTACTTCCTCTTCACCTCACAGGCGGCCGGATGGTACCCCTCAAAGGGCGCCTACAGCGTGACGGATAACCTTGCCGGAAACTGGAGCGGACTCCGTAATATAGGAAACTCCTCCACCTTCTCCTCACAGTCCGGCTGGATAGTAGACCTCAAGGGCAGAAACTACCTCATGCACGCCTACCGCTGGCTGAGGGCATCCTCCACAAGCGGCACTACGCTCTGCCCCCTCTACTTTGACAACGGTTTTGCCTTCTACGACTACTGCCCCTCCTTCCGCTACAATACATCCACGGGCGACCTCTATCCGGTACAGGAGGGCGAGCTTCTCTCACAGGACAGACCCACGGCTGCTTCCATAGCCTCCGACCCCAAGTATCCCCCCGGAAGAGTAGTGGACGGAAACTACAACAACTCCTTCATTGCCGACGAGGACCACAAGAAATGGCCTTTCTATATACAGATAGACCTTGAGGACGTCTGCGACCTTGCCAATATCCAGACCTCATGGGAGATAGTAAAGGGCTCCGAGGCCTACTACACCTATACCGTAGAGGGCAGCACGGACGGCGTCAACTGGACAAAGCTCCTCGACCGCACGGACAAGACCAGCGATGTGGTAAACAGCACCTACGGCTTCAACAGCGATATGATAAAGGGTAAGGCAAGATATGTGCGCCTGAATGTAAGGAGCGCAGTACCCCATAACAACCCCGACAATAACTGGTATACCCCGAGAGTGTATGAGGTCAAGATCTACGGCAGCCGCAGTGAAAAGGGCACAGCTCCGAAACCCGTTGTAAGCTACGACTTTGAGACATCCTCCGGCGGAAAGGTGCCGGATGTGAGCGGCAGCGGCGGAGATCTGACTCTTCACGGCACAGCAGCTCTTTCAAACGACTCCGAGAAGGGCAGTGTACTCAGGCTCTACGGCTCTGCTGACGATTACGCACAGCTCCCCTCAGGTCTTCTTGACGGCTGCCATGACTATACTGTTGTCATGGACGCACGTTCCGATTCAGAGGGCGATTTCTTCACCTTCGCAGCCGGTCAGGACAAGGAGAAGTATATCTTCTTCAAGGTGGCAAAGGATCATTTCCGCTTCCAGACCACCACAGATACATGGCGCGGAGAGACAGGCTTCCGGCATGACCTTGACGGTACTAAGTGGCACAGATACGTCCTTGTGGTGAACGGTTCCACCGGTACTCTCTATGTGGACGGACAGAAGGTTCTCCAGGATTCCACCCTGACCACTCATGCCGCCGACCTTGGCACCTCACAGAGCTGCTATATCGGCCTTTCCTACTATCCGGACGATATCGGCTTCACAGGTTCTGTCGATAACTTCAGCCTCTACCGCCATGCACTAACACCGGCGGAGGTATCAGCCCTCGGCCAGCCTCAGCAGGTGCAGCCCGCAGAAGTAAAGGGCGACGTCAACGCAGACGGCAGCTTCAATGCCGCAGACCTTGTGACTATGGAGCGATTCCTCCTCGGCGCAGGAGACCTCATTGCCCCGAAGGCCGGAGACCTCAACGCAGACGGCGTGACAGACACCTTTGATCTTGTGGCAATGAGAAAACTGATCATACAGTAACAGAATAGTCGGAGCAGATTAGGAAAGGAGAAAGTATGATCAGGACACGACGTAAGAAACTGGTATCGTATTTACTTGTTCTGATTGCTGTGCTGACAGCCGTTTATTGTTATCGGAACAGATTTACAAAAACGGGAGAAGAATATACCTTTACCAATTATAGCTATAAGAATGATGAACTTGTTGTAAGGATAACAAGAGTAATGAATGAATATAATGATACGCTTGTTTCAACACGTGATGTTTTCTATTCGGACAATGCAGCTTGGTCCGGCTGGTCTGACATTGATTATTACTATTACAAATATGATAAAGCAGGCAATAAAAAGCTATGTATAATGAAAGATCGGCAAGGTGATACAGAGAGCAAAGAAGTATTTAAGTATGACAGGAAAGGTAACTGTATTTTCCGTAAAAGAGAGGATGATGATGGTTATTGGATCAGTAAGACTGATTACAACGAAAAAAACATGATGATAAGACAAGAGACAGAGATTCACGATCTTAAAGTTGATTCACATAATATCTGTGAGTATTATTATGATGAAAATGACAGGCTTATCTCAGAAAAGAATACTCAGTCTGATAATCGTTACTATGAGTATGATGAAAACGGATTGCTCAGGGCGATGACAGAAGATTCGAGATACGGTTGGTCAAACAAAGAAGAATATGATTATAATGAAAACGGATTGTTGCTGAGAACAGTACACTATAATCCCGATAATGAAGCGTCTTCTGAAACAGAATACAAGTATAATGACAGGGCTGAAGTAATTTCCGAAATAAAGACTGTCTACAGTGAAAACGAAAACGATTATATTTATGAGACCTGTTACACATACGATAAAAACGGAAATAAGACGTCTGAGACACATATTTCAAATGGCTTTAAAACTGAATATATCTCTTATGGATATGATGGAGCTTCACGTTTAATAGAACAGTCCGAATACAAGTATTATAAAAACTGATGTCAGCAAGATGTGAAATGTAGGCGCTGCCCTTTGACAATACGAGTTATATCAATAACGCAGTTGACATAGTATCTTCAATGTGATAAAATAATAACATCACGGTCATTGACCAGAAAAGGAAGGATCATGATGAAGATCATACTTGCTTCGGCATCACCCCGCAGGAGAGAACTGCTGAAGCTCATAACACCGGACTTCGAGGCAGTATCGACGGATACAGACGAGACTCTTCCGGCGGATATCGCCCCGGAAAAGGCTTCTGAGTATCTTGCAGGTCTCAAAGCCTCCGCAGCGGCAGAGGAATACCCCGATGCACTCGTTATCGGCTGCGATACCACAGTGATATGCGACGGAAGGATACTCGGCAAGCCTTCGGATAAGCAGGAGTGCCTTGACTTCATGCACCTCCTCTCAGGCAGGACACATCAGGTCATAACCGGCTGTGCGGTAGCCTGCTGCGGCAGGACGGAGTCCTTCTCACAGTGTACGGACGTCACCTTCCGTGAGCTCTCGGAGGAGGAGATACAGAATTATGCCGCATCTGACGAGCCCTACGACAAGGCAGGCGGCTACGGCATACAGGGCAGGGGAGCGCTTCTCATAAGCGGCATCAGCGGCGATTACTTCAACGTAGTCGGACTCCCTGTCTCAGCACTCTATCAGGTATTGAAAAACTATATTAAGGAGATATGATGATGAACAAGACAGCTTTCCACAGTGCGGATATCCTTATTCCCGGAGCTTCCGCAGATCTTTCAAAATGGGCAGTTATCGCCTGCGATCAGTACACCAGCGAGCCTGAGTACTGGAATGCAGTATACTCAACAGTAGGCGATGCCCCCTCCACACTCAGCCTTATACTCCCCGAGATCTACCTCGAGGAGGCTGACTCCGCACAGAGAATAGACAACATCCACAAGGCTATGGACAAGTACATTGCAGAGGGTCTCTTCGAGGAGCACAAGGATGCAGTTGTATACGTAGAGCGTGTACAGTCCAACGGCATAGTTCGCAAGGGCCTCATCGGCGCCATCGATCTTGAACAGTATGACTTCTCCAAGGGCAGCACCTCACAGGTAAGAGCTACAGAGGCAACAGTTATCGAGCGTATTCCCCCGAGAATAAAGGTAAGACAGGGCGCACCCCTTGAACTCCCTCATATAATGATACTCATCGACGATCCCGAGGATACAGTGTTCAGCCTTGCTGATACATCCGCTATGACAAAGCTCTACGAGACGGAGCTTATGCAGAACGGCGGCAGCATAAAGGGCTGGCTTGTTGGCGCAGAGGCTCAGGAGAAGATCGACTCTGCTCTCAGCGCACTTGCTGATCCCGCAGCATTCAACAAGAAGTACGGCCTTACAGATACACCTGTCCTTCTCTATGCTATGGGCGACGGCAACCACTCCCTCGCAACAGCTAAGGAGTTCTATGAGCAGTTAAAGCGTGAGAATCCCGGAAAGGATCTCAGCAGCCACCCTGCACGCTATGCTCTTGCTGAGATAGTAAACCTCCACAGCGAAGCGCTCAAGTTCGAGGCTATCCACCGTCTTGTATACGATGTTGACTGTGAGAAGCTGGTCTCTGAGATGAAGACAGCACTCGCTCTCTCAGACAAGGAGACAGACCAGTACTTCACATGGTACTGCTGCGGCAAGGAGAACAAGATGTTTATAGGAAACAAGAGCTCAAATCTCACAGTAGGCTCTCTCCAGAACTTCCTCGATTCCTATATAAAGGCAAACGGCGGCAAGATAGACTATATCCACGGCATCGAGAATGTAAAGGCACTTGCACAGAAGCATAACGGCATAGCATTCGTTCTTCCGGATATGGACAAGTCACAGCTCTTCCCCACAGTAATAAAGGACGGCGCTCTCCCGAGAAAGACCTTCTCCATGGGACACGCAGATGACAAGCGCTTCTATATCGAGGCAAGAAAGATAACAGAATAATGAATGCAAGGACGTCCGCAGGGCGTCCTTTTCATTTCATCAGTACAGAGCTTGTATTACAGAACAGTAATACAGTTTTAATGAAGAAGTAATACAGAGGGTGTATAATAATTTCTGTAATCCTGTAACGAAATGTCTTTCATAGTCGTCATATATATGAGGACTTGTTCCTGAAAAGGGAAAATATGCCGTTCACAAGAAAAAACAGCGTCTTTGCAAAAAAATCATTAAATAATTCTTAATTCGCTTGACAAATGGTTCTGATTGTGCTAATATACTATTGTATTAGTCGTGCATTGTATTAACACCATTAGTACATTAGGTATGGCAGTATATGCCGTCAAAAATGCGGCACAATTTTACGATAAGTTTTAACGCCTGTAGAATTGACAAATTGTTAATAATATGTTATAATTATCGGGTGTTCAATTTTGATTATCTGAAAGGGGAAGTATTAACATGAAAACAAAAAATATCAGAAGGGTCATCGCAGGATTATGCGTCTCTGCACTTGCACTTTCAGGTGCGACATCCTGCGGCAGTACAAGCACCGAGACAGGATACAAGCATGACGCCTACAAATTAGAGAAGACTGACCTTGAGAACTACATAAGTGTATCAGGCGCAGTTGAGGGCTCTAATATAGTAAAGGTAACTACCGACCTTGCAGCAAAGGTATCACAGCTCAATGTTGAGCTTGGCTCCAATGTCAAGGCAGGTGATGTTCTCTGCGTATTTGACAGCACCGACCTCCAGAGCGAGTACGATGCACTCAAGAACAGCATGGACAAGAACGGCGAGAGAGTTGAATCCACTCACCAGATTAACCAGCGTAACCTCAACAATGCAAAGAGCGACAAGACCAATGCCCTTGCACAGGCTCAGAAGGTCATCGACAGAGCAGTTTCAGCCCGTGATGATGCATACAACAAGTATAATCAGACACTCCAGAGCTGCACAGATTACTACAACCAGTACATCGATGCATACAACCGTGCATATTCCGGCGAAGGCGACGCAGCAGCAGTAGCTCAGTGTGAGTCATTCCTCCAGATGTACCAGGCAGCAGATGCCCAGACCAAGGCACTTGCCGAGCAGCTCCCTGCACTTGATACAGCAGTACAGGAGGCAAGAGATGCTTACACCCAGACCGAGAGGTCAGCAGATGCAGCTATCCAGGCAGCACAGGATATAGTAAATGCCGAGAAGTTCGATTCAGACGACAGCTCACAGACACAGCTGGACAAGATCCGCGAGAAGATCCACAAGTGTACAGTCGTTGCTCCGAAGGACGGAGTTATCACAGCTATCAACGTTGCAGAGGGTTCCATCCCCACAACTGATGCTATCATGACTATCGAGGATACCTCACAGCTCCGCATCAAGGTTGACATCAAGGAGACAGATATCCTGAGCATCGAGAAAGGCCAGAAGGCTGTAATCACTACAAACGCTACAGGCGACGAGGAGTTTACAGGTACAGTTGACCGTGTTCTCAACGTAATGTCCGATTCCGTCAATCCCTACACAGGCGAGAAGAACGGAGGCTACTCAGCAGAGATCACCATCGATGATTCCGATACAGACCTTCTCATCGGCATGAATGCCAAGGTCAAGATCATCATCGAAGAGAAGAAGGATGTACTGGCAGTACCCTACGATTCTATCATCGAGAACAAGGACGGCACCTTCAGCGTAGTAATTGCAGAGGGCGCTCCCGGAAGCTATACTGCAAAGCATATTCCTGTTGAAAAGGGTATGGAGTCCAGTTATCTCACAGAGATAAAGTCTCCCGAGCTCAAGGAGGATATACTCGTCCTCACAAGCCCGAACTACGTTTCTGACGGAGATACGCTCAACATTTCAGAAAGCTACTACGAGACACAGACTGAAGGTGTGAGCAAATGAGCAGAACGATAATTAAAATGCGTAATATCGTCAAGCGGTATTATATCGGTCAGCCAAATGAGCTTGAGATACTTCACGGCATGGATATAGATATCCATGATGGAGAATTTGTAGCTATCGTCGGCGCATCCGGTTCCGGTAAGAGTACCCTGATGAATATTATCGGCGCACTCGACAAACCAACAGAGGGTTTTTACTACCTTGATGATGTGGATATCAGCAAGCTCAACGACAAGCAGCTGAGTGAGATACGAAACAAGAAGATAGGCTTCGTATTCCAGACCTTCAACCTCATCCCGAGACAGAACGCACTGAAGAACGTAGAGCTCCCCATGCTCTACGGCGGCAAATCAAAGCGCGAGCGTTCCAAGAGAGCTATGGAGCTCCTGAAGCTGGTCGAGATGGATGACAGATATACCCACAAGCCCAACGAGCTCTCCGGCGGACAGAAGCAGAGGGTTGCCATAGCAAGAGCAATGGCCAACGATCCTTCCATAATTCTTGCGGATGAGCCTACCGGAGCGCTTGACTCCAAGACCGGCCATCTTGTAATGGATATATTCCATAAGCTCCATAAGCAGGAGGGCAAGACCATCGTACTCATCACCCACAGCCCCGAGCTTGCCGCAGAGACTGAGCGTATCATCACCATCAGCGACGGCATGATAGTTTCGGATTCAGCCAATCCGGAAGCGGGGAAGGGTGTGGATCTCAGCGATATCGATGATTACGAGACAGATGAGAACGGAATGCAGATCCTTCCCGTCGGTGATGACCCCATGAAGAATATGCAGGTCCTTATGAAAGGCGGCATCAGGGTCACCGGAGAGGAGGACCGCAGATGAGCTTCATGGAAAACATAAAAATGGCGCTGGGAGCGATCAAGTCAAACAAGATGCGTTCACTCCTCACCATGCTCGGTATCATCATCGGTATCAGCGCCGTTATCACCATAACCACACTCGGAAACACCCTGAAATCCACCTTCAACAATGCGATGTCCCTCACAGGATCCTCGAACCTTATCATGGCTCAGCTATTCCCGAATGACGGCGATTATGACATCGATATCGACATCAGTGATTATATCACGATGGATATGGTCGAGGAATTCATGAAAAAGTATCCGGATAAATTCTATTTCGGTTCAGATACATCCGCCGGTGAAGGCACCCTTGTCAATTCAAAGAAGAATACAGTAAATGTATCCCTCTTAGGTGGTGCGGAAGGAACATTCGATTCCTACGCCATCAAGATGCTCTACGGAAGAAAGGTAACATTCCGCGACAGCCTTGAATCCCGTCATACCTGCGTTGTATCCGATGTATTCGTTGAGCAGTATTTCAAGAACAAGGAAGAGCCTCTCGGACAGCAGATAAGCGTTACCGTAAATGAGTCGCTCCCCGTTGATTTCACTATCATCGGTGTATACAAGTACAACGAGATGATAATGGGCAACAGCAGCGGCGTAAAGAGGGAAGACCTGAAGACAAATCTGATCATTCCTTACTCTGTTGCTCTGGAAGTCAACAACAGATATCGTGACGACCTCTTCTATTCTGTTATGTTCTCCTTCGACAAGTCTCTGACTCCTTCAGAAGCTACTGAGACCATTGAAGAATTCTTCGCTGAGAAGTATGAATATAACAAGAACTGGGGAGTAAGGGTTGTAACCAACGAGCAGCTCATGAATGTAATGTCATCAGCTATCAATATCATTACAGTCATCATCTCAGTTATCGCTGCACTCTCCCTCATCGTAGGCGGTGTTGGCGTTATGAACATCATGCTCGTAAGCGTTACAGAGCGTACCCGTGAGATCGGTATCCGAAAGGCCCTCGGAGCAAAGAAGAGGACAATCAAGTCGCAGTTCGTTACAGAGGCAATAATAATCTGTATTATAGGCGGCATCATAGGCATCATCGTCGGACTCCTGAACGGTGAGATCGTGGCAATGATCGCAAACAATATAGTTTCCTCCAATCCGGACTATGCCGACCTTCTCGGTAATGTAAAGGTATCACCTCCTGTCGGCGGAATCATCATCTCACTCATCTTCTCAACGCTCACAGGTGTGTTCTTCGGACTCTATCCTGCAAGCAAGGCAGCAAAGATGAATCCTATCGACGCACTCCGCTACGACTGATGATCGTATAACGTGCATAAGCAGGATACACATAATACATGATATAGTTTAGGCCGCTCCGATTATCCGGGGCGGCTGTTTTATACGTATAATGGGAAACAGCGGATAGTTCCATTGAAAGAAAGGCGGGCGGCCGGAGGCAGCCCCTACAGAATCAACGTTCAGGCGATACCGGAAATTCCGCATCAAATCACCCATATAATAATGAATTAAGAATTAAGAATCATGAATTGCCAATGTCCCCCTTGACAAATCCAAAACAATGTGCTATAATAGCACCATACTGTGAATATGTGTAAGTAGCCTGCATTGCAGCTGCATCAGAGAGTCTGTATCACTGGCTGAAAGTACGGACGGCAGAGATGTATGGTGAATTTCAGCATAGGAGTATTCCTGCGAAAACCGTTTGCGGACTAAGCAGGAGTGCAAAGTGTCCACGCCATGACGCTTACTGAGTGCAGGTTTATCCTGAATTTGGGTGGTACCGCGGGTAATGCTCGTCCCATGATGCATGGGCGGGCTTTTTTGTTTCTCCCATCGCAAATAATCACGAAAGGAAATGCTGAGTATGTTAGAAAAAGTTAAAGAGCTGAGAGAAAAATTCAGCGAGAAGCTCGGTGCAGCGGCAGATCCACAGGTACTGGAAGCCCTGCGTGTTGAGTATCTCGGCAAGAAGGGCAGCGTCACAGACCTGCTCAAGAGTATGAAGGATCTTGCCGGTGAGGAGAAGAAGGAGTTCGGCCAGCAGGTCAATATCCTCAAGAACGAGATAGCTGAGGCTATCGCTTCAAAGAGCGAGCAGCTCAGACAGGAGGCTCTCGAAAGAGAGATAAACCTCATGCCCGAGTTCGATCTCAGTGCGCCCCCCGTGCTTGACAGAGGATCCTATCACCCCATTACCCTTGTACAGCGTGAATGCGAGAACGTATTCCGTTCCATGGGCTTCACCGTTGAGGACTACAGCGAGATCGTAACAGACTATGAGTGCTTCGAGTCCCTCAATATCCCCAAGCACCACCCCGCAAGAGATATGCAGGATACCTACTATCTCACCAACGGACAGCTCCTCAAATCCCAGACCTCCGCAGCCCAGAATGCGATCTACAAGAAGTACCGCAAGGCTCTCATGGAGGAGGGTAAGCCCATCAAGGCTATCTTCCCCGGACGCTGCTTCCGCAACGAAGCTACAGACAACTGCCATGAGAACACCTTCTTCCAGATGGAAGGCGTAATGGTAGACAAGAATATATCCATATCCAACCTCATCTTCTTCATGAAGACCATGCTTTCCGAGGTATTCCGCAAGGACATCAAGGTAAGGCTCCGTCCCGGCTTCTTCCCCTTCGTGGAGCCCGGCTTCGAGCTTGATATAAGCTGCCTTATATGCGGTGGAACAGGCTGCCCCTCATGCAAGCACAGCGGCTGGCTCGAGCTCTGCCCCTGCGGCATGATACACCCCGAGGTACTCAAGGCAGGCGGTATCGATCCCGAGGAGTACACCGGTTTCGCATTCGGCCTTGGCATGACCCGTCTTGCAATGATGAAGTACGGCATCAAGGATATCCGTGACCTGAACAGCGGCAACCTCAAAGCACTGTCGCAGTTCACACAGGATTGCTGATAAGGAGGTAATGGATCATGTTTTTATCAATGAACTGGATCTCTGATTTCGTTGATCTCAGCGGTCTTGACAAGCTTAAGCTGATACAGCAGTTCTCACTCTCAACAGCAGAAGTAGAGAACGAGATATTCATGAAGGGTGCTGATATAAGCGGCATCGTATGTGCTGAGATACTCTCCGTAGAGCCTCATCCCGAGTCACAGAAGCTCCATCTTCTCAAAGTGGACTGCGGCAAGGGCGAGCCCGTTGACGTAGTATGCGGCGCTCCTAACGTAAGAGTAGGCATGAAGACAGCCTTTGCTCCTCTCGGCGCAAAGATAGGCGAGATAACCATCGCTCCCCGCAAGCTGGCAGGATATACCTCAAACGGTATGTGCTGCTCAGAGGCTGAGATCGGCATAAGCGACGACAACAGCGGCATCATGGAGATCACAGATGATATCGCTCCGGGTACAGAGCTCAAGAGCGTATATGAGATAGATGATATCGTATTCGAGGTAGACAACAAGTCACTCACTAACCGCCCCGACCTCTGGGGACACTACGGTATCGCCCGTGAGTTTGCTGCTCTCTGCGGCAGACCGCTCAAGGCTATAGATACCGCAGACCTCACACAGTACAGCGGACTTCCGTCTGTTGATATGAAGATAGAGGATCCCCTCTGCTACCGTTATGCCTGCATACAGGTAGAGAACGTAACACGAAGGGTGAGCCCGGTGAATATGCGCATCCGTCTGTTCTACTGCGGTATGCGTGCTATCAACTTCCTTGCTGATATCACAAACTACATCATGCTTGAAATGGGACAGCCCATGCACGCTTTCGATTCACGCAAGGTGGAGAAGATCCGCATCAAGCGCTTCGACAAGCCCTTCGTATTCCGCACCCTTGACGGTGAGGACAGGAACATCGACGAGAACACTCTCATGATCTGCAACGGCGATACTCCCGTAGCTATCGCAGGCATCATGGGCGGACTTGATTCCGAGATAGTTGACGATACCACAAGGCTGACTCTTGAGTCTGCTACCTTCGATCCGGTATCCATCAGAAAGTCAACAGTACGCCTCTCACACCGTACAGAGGCTTCACAGCGCTACGAGAAGAGCCTTGATCCCGAGATGGTAGTAACAGCCGTAGGCCGTTTCCTCTATCTTATGAACGAGTCTGATCCCGGCACAAAGATCGTATCCTCTCTCACGGACGAGTACGCATATCGCTACCCGCAGATCTCCTTCGGCTTCGACAAGAAGTATGTTGACCGCTATACAGGTATAGAGATAGACAACGCAACTATCGTAAAGACTCTCGAGTCTCTCGGTTTCGGCGTAAAGAACACAGGTGACGATTTCACAGTTGATATCCCTTCATGGAGAGCAACAAAGGACGTTACCATAAAGGCTGATATCATCGAGGAGATCACCCGTATCTACGGCTATGACAACTTCGATGTACATACCGCAGAGTCCCCGCTCTATCCTGTACGCATATCAGCAGAGAAGAACGTAGAGGAGCAGATCAAGGATATGCTCGTAAAGCGTTTCTCTCTCCACGAGGTACATTCTTATGTATGGCCTTACTATGATGAATTCAAGGCTCTCGGCATCGAGGCTGAGGACAATATCCGCCTTGTTAGCGCACCTATGGCTATCCGTAAGAACATCGCTCCCACTCAGCTCTGCCAGATAAAGCTGAACTCCGCTTACGCTCCTGATTTCGGCATCTTCGAGATCGGCCGTGTAGTTGACGGTCTGAAGGAGGACGGTCTCTGCAACGAGAAGAAGATCCTTGCGATCACTCTCTTCAGCAAGGTTGACTCAACAGAGAAGCTCTATCTCAGGCTCCGTGACATCATCGCAGTTCTTGCAGATGATATCAAGCATCAGAGCGTATCCTTCGAGAGCATCGCACCCTCACACTCATGGCAGCATCCGAGAAACCTCAACTCCATCGTTTGTGACGGAAAGAAGATAGGCGAGATGGGACTTCCTTATCCCTCCATCGCTGTAAAGATCGACAAGAAGGCCTCCATCGTATACGCAGAGATCGAGATAGAGGCATTCACAGCAGTCGAGGCACTGGGCATCAGCTACGAGGAGCCCTCAAAGTACCCCGAGATCGAGGTAGACCTCACGTTCCGCTCCTCAGTATTCGCACCTCTTGCAGAGGCTGTGAAGAATGCGAAGTCCGCACTTGTACGCCGTGTATCACAGGCTGATATCTACGATGACGAGAACGGAAGAGCAATCACAATGCGTCTTGTATTCGCAGACAATTCCAAGACTCTTACCCGTGAAGAGGTAACAGAGGTAACAGACAAGATCATAGAAGAGCTTTCCGCAAAGGGAATAGCCCTCAAGGTATGATCAAAAGAGCATAAAAAGAGCCCGGAAGCGGAATATCCGCCTCCGGGCATTCTGTTATATGCTGATGTGATCAGACACCGAGGAATTCCTCGATAGTCTTGGGATCGGAAGCTGTAGCAGCGTATGCGTAGTAGGAAAGGATATTGGATGCATCGTTGGAATCAGCAAGGTTATCGAAGTTGGTATCAGCAACCTTGAATGTCAGATCGTCGAAGCTCTTCTCGCCGCCTGTTGAAGTAGTTGCGTACTCAGCAAGGATGAGGGAAGCGTCGTTGGAGTCGATAAGACCGTCATTGTTGACATCGCCGAGGAGATAATCGATAACTTCGATCTTCATATTCTTTGAAGCAGGAACGGAGATAGCATGGTTGATGTTTACTTCGCAGAACTTCTGATCGGGATCGTCCTCAGCCTTTTCGAGGAAGTGGATATCATACTCTCCGGCCTTTGCTGTACTTGTGTTGATTGTAAGGTTGAAGGAAGCGAAGGGATAGGAATCAGTCTTCTCTCCGAGGGGAACGAGAGGACCTTCCATGGAACCGCCTGAGCGTACAGTAAAGCCCATAGTGTTTAACTCTGTGTTTATTGCCCTGTTTACAGCGATAGTTCTTGAACCGCTCTCGTCAGCGAACTTGTAGCCGCCGTTCGACATCTTTACAGCGAATGCAAAAGGATCATCGAGCTGTACCAGTACAAGGTTTACAGGATCAGAGAAGGGATCTGTAAGATCTGTAAGAGCTACGGTATCAGCGGGAGCAGTGCACTTCCAGTTTGCTCTTACGAACCATGCGCCTGCTGTGGGCTCGGTGTAGAATACATCTACAGGTACCTTTATCTTTGTATCGCCGTTCTTTCTTGCAAGACGCAGATTGATCCTGGTCAGGGCCTCTGAAGCAGAGACGCCCTCAGGAACATTCTTGCCGGGTCTGAAGCTGAGTGTTGCGGCATCATCAGCGGATGCAGGGATCATTGTTACTGCGGATGCGGCCATTACTGCGGCGCAGACAGCTGAGATCATTTTTTTCATTTTCATCTTTATTACCTCGCTTTTATATAATTTCAGTCATTCTGAGCACGAGCTCAGCGACTTTTTTAGCAGCAATTTTTTCAAACTCGTCGAAGGACATCGCGCCTTCGTCGTCAGCATTGTCGGAGATACATCTCACGCTCACGAAGGGCATCTCATTGAGGAAGCAGCACTGGCCTACAGCGGCGCTCTCCATGTCCACGGCGAAGGGGCTGAACTTGTCGAGTATCATATTCTTCACTTCCGTGCTGGTTATGAACTGTTCACCGGATACGATGCGTCCGCGGAAGCAGTTGACGCCCTCCTCGGCGCATACCTTCTCGGCAGCCTCAATAAGAGCGCTGTCGGCCTTGAAGATGCCGCAGTAGGGGGGGTAGTCCTGAAGGAAGTGGAGATCAAGGTCATGAGGGAGGACCTCACTTGATACAACGATGTCGCAAACCTTTACGGATGCGTTCATACCGCCTGCTATGCCTGCATTGATGATGCAGTCAGGGTGGAAGTTGTCAGTCATTACCTGAGTGCAGACAGCTGCATTGACCTTTGCTATACCGCAGCAGGCATTGACGATGGTGTTTCCCTTGTAGCTGTTGATGTAGAAGTCGAAGCCTGAGATACGGCGTATCTCTGCTTCCCCGAGCATTTCCCTGATGTCTTTCAGCTCGGAGGGCATTGCTCCGATGATGGCGATTGTTTTCATGAATTTCTCCTTTGTGTGTATATTTGCAGAGGGGATCATTTTCTCCTCAGTGCGTGCTTTATACCGCTCAGTATCACTTCCCGTGCTGCTATAGCCTCCTCCTTTGACAGAGGCGGCGTATCCGGCAGGGGATAGCTTATGCCCAGCTCTTGGTATTTAGGCTTTGCCATATCGTGATACGGCAGGACATCGAGGGCTTTCAGGTTCCTGAGTCCTGCAAGGTACTCACCCAGCCTGAAAAGATCATCGTGTCCGTCTGTGATGCCGGGAACTACAACGTGCCGGATCCATACGGGTATTCCGAGAGCACAGATATGCTCCGCAAATGCGAGCACGTTCTCATTTCCTGCGCCTGTCAGTATCCTGTGCTTCTCTGTATCGATATGCTTGATATCGAGCATGACAAGGTCTGTGTATCTGAGCACTCTGTCAACTGCGCTGTGCTCCTCAGGGGCAAAAACGATGCCTGAGGTGTCAAGGCAGGTATGTACGCCCTTTTTCTTTGCAAGCGCGAATAGCTCCTCAAGGAACTCCGGCTGTGCGAGGGGTTCTCCTCCGGTAGCCGTGATGCCTCCCGATCTCAGGAACTCCTTGTAGGAATCATATTCCTTCATAAGCTCCTCAGCCGTGACCTCGCGCCCTTTGCCGAATTCCCAGGTATCCGGGTTATGGCAGTACTGACAACGCAGCGGGCAGCCCTGAAAGAAGACTACAAAACGTATCCCGGGTCCGTCTACCGTGCCGAAGCTCTCAGTGGAGTGTATCCTTCCTGTCAATCCCTGCACCTTCTTCCGGCGTAGGCAAGAAGCTCCTCACGGCTGTTGGGCAGTTTCTCATCGATCACCTGTTCAAGCAGCTCATGGAGCATGGCTCCGACCTCTGCGCCTGAGAATCCGGCTTCTTTCAGGTCACTGCCGTTGACGGCAAGCTCCCTGAGAGTACAGCATTCGCCCGCAGCAAGAAGATCTCTTGCCGTCTGAGCCAGTTCATCGAACATGAGGTTCTCCTTCAGCACGAATTCGTTCTTTGCAAGGTTGTCCAGCTTCATGACCTCCAGAAGACGGAACAGCTGATCCGCGCCTATCTCGGATATCATTCTCCGGACACCTGCCTTTGTGAAGAACTTATCGGCGTGGTGACGTATAAGTGTGCATATCCCGGCTATGGACTTGTTGTCATAGCGCAGCCGCTTCATGATCCCTCCGGCCATGTCCGCACCGACAGGTGCATGGCGCTTGAAGTGGCCTCTGCCGTTCTCGTCAAAACGCGCACAGGCAGGCTTGGCGACATCATGGAACAGCATAGTCCGGCGCAGAAGCAGGTCATCCTGCGGAGCAGCACCCACAGCGCGGACTGTATGTTCCCATACATCGTATTTATGGTAGGGTGAATGCTGATCAAATCCGACACAGGGCGCAAGCTCCGGTATGACCTCAGTGATGACGTCAGAGTATCCGAGCATGACTCTTATACAGTCCCTGCCGCATATCAGCTTGTCTATCTCGTCGCGTATACGCTCCTCTGATATAAGGGAGAGTCTGCCCTTCATCCCGCGGACTGCGGCTGATGTCCCGTCATCGATCCCAAAACCGAGCTGGGATGCAAAGCGCACCGCACGGAGGATACGCAGAGCATCCTCGGCAAAGCGCTTCCTGGGCTCACCTACGCAGCGTATAACGCCTTTTTCTATATCCTCACGTCCGCCGAAGGGATCTATGATGCGTCCGTCTGCGCTCATAGCTATAGCATTCATGGTGAAGTCACGGCGGGAGAGATCATCACGGATGTCCGTGGTAAAGCTGACCTCATCCGGCCTCCTTGAATCGGAGTAGCTGCCGTCCACACGGAATGTGGTTATCTCAAGCGGCTCTCCCTCAAAAAGGACAGTCACAGTGCCGTGCTTTATGCCTGTCGGTACGACAGTGCAGTCGCTGAACACCGCCATGACCTGTTCCGGCATGGCGGAAGTAGTTATATCGTGGTCGTGGACAGGCCTTCCCATCAGCTGATCCCTGACGCAGCCTCCCACAAGGTATGCTTCATATCCGGCTTTTTCCATTCTCTGAAGAGCTTTGATATGACCGGCGGCATTTTCCATTATATCACCGTCCTCTGTATGTACATTCTTATTATACACTCTTTTATCGGAAAAAGCAACGATTATACAGAAAGTTCACATTTATTGCCATTGCTCAATACTTCCGGACGATGTATCCTCAGTGCCTGTAACCGTAAGGGGGATAAGCTCGGCGGCGTGTTTTTCGGTCATGCCCTCGACGAGCAGAAGCTCATAGGTATTCGTAAATCCGCCTATATCCTCACGCAGCTTTATAATCCTGACCGCAAGCTCCTCATCTACTCCGGGCAGAGTCATAAGAGAGGACGTATCAGCCGTGTTGATGTTCACAGGGAATCCCGGCTGAGTTTCCTCCTGTATCTCTTCCACTCTCTCCTCCGGCTGAGGCGGGTCCTCCTGAGGCTCAGGCTCCGCCGGGTATACAGGATCAGTTACAAAGATATGCTCCTTAATGCCTGAGAATATCCCCTCACCGATACCGCTGACCTTCATGATCTCCTCAGGGTTCATGAACCTGCCATGCTCCTCTCTGTAGCGTATTACTGCGCCTGCAAGCACCTCTCCTATGCCGGGCAGCTCAGCAAGCTCCTCAGCAGATGCGCTGTTGAGGTCGAGATAAAGAAAAGTCTCCGCAGGCGCGGAGACAGGGATAGTTTCTGTTGTTTCTGAAGCTGCAGTGGCAGTGGCAGTTTCAGCTGCGCCGGCATCAGTGCTCGCAGGAACAGTAGCTGTGGTCCTGTAAACAGTAGTTTCCTCAGGGAAAGAGACGACAGTGCGTCTGCCTGCATCTCTTCCGGGCATGGACAGACCAACAGAGACAGCCGCCGCAGCTGCTGCCGCAAGTCCTATCATTATGACCTCAGCCCTTCCGAGTTTGTCGCCTTTTTTCATCCCGTTCACCACCAAGTGCAGTTTATTGTATTATATCATACCTGTAAGATTCAGTCAACCCCTCCGTGACGGTCCTGTCTTCTGTATAATACCTCCGATGAATATATTGTGGGGGCGCTGCCCCCACGCCCCTGCCAAAGAGGTATCGCCTCTCTGGACGCTCATTTCAAAGGGATGAGTCCCCTTGGCGGGAGTTTGAGGGCAGCGCCATCAATATCGGTCTGTCAGAGATATTATATAAAGGATAAGACCGTCACAGTGACGGCTGGCTATGATGCGAACTGGCTGTTATAGAGCTCGGCGTAGAAGCCGCCCAGTTCCATGAGCTGGTCGTGGCTGCCCTGTTCGATGATATTGCCCTGTTTCATTACGAGTATCACATCTGAATTACGGATAGTGGAAAGGCGGTGGGCGATAACGAAGCTTGTCCTGCCCTCCATGAGCTTGACGAAGGCACGCTGTATCCGCTGTTCCGTGCGCAGGTCGATGGAGCTTGTAGCCTCGTCGAGAATCAGCATAGGCGGATCCATGAGCATGATCCTTGCGATACAGATCAGCTGCTTCTGACCCTGCGAAAGGCCGCTGTCCTCGGATATAACGGTATCATAGCCATCCGGCAGTCTCTTGATGAAACCGTGTGCATGGACAGCCTTTGCCGCAGCGATTATCTCTTCGCGGGTGGCATCCGGAGCGCCGTAGCTTATGTTCTCCGCAACTGTTCCGGTGAATACCCAGGTCTCCTGCAATACCATACCGAACCGGCTTCGCAGGCTGTCACGGGTGTATTCGCCTATATTCCGTCCGTCAACGCTTATGCTGCCGCTGTCGGGATCGTAGAAACGCAGCAGGAGATTGATGATGGTGGACTTTCCGCAGCCTGTAGGTCCTACGATAGCGATCCGCTGACCGGGTCTGACATCGAGTCTGAAGTTCTCTATCAGCTTCATATCCTTGGTGTAGGAGAAGAATACATCACTGAAGCTGAGAGCGCCGCTGCACTTGTCAAGCTCCTCCTTGCCGGAATCGTCCGGCACCTCATCCTCATCGAGCACTGCGAATACTCTCTCAGCAGAAGCAACTGCATTCTGCAGCTCCGCAAATACACCGGATATCTCGTTGAACGGCTTGGTGTACTGATTGGAGTAGGCAAGGAAGCTGGAAAGTTTTCCGACAGACATAGCCCCTATGAACGGGAAGGAACCGAGAGCGCCGAGGGCGCCCATGAGGCCGACTGCCGCATAGATAAGACCGTTTACGAAGCGTGTGGAAGGATTGGTGACCGAGCTGAAAAAGGTCGCCTTAGTTCCTACTCTGCCGTATTCGAGGTTTACCTCCGCAAAGCTCTTCTCTGCCCGCGAGCCGTATACAAAGGCGTTCACAAGCTTCTGATTTCCTGCGTATTCCTCGGCAAAGCCTACCATCTTTCCTCTCAGCTTTGACTGCTGTATGTACTGATCATGAGTTGCTTTTGTCACCTTTGAAGCAACTATGAAGGAAAGAGGAGTAAGGAGAACGACAACTATGGTTATCCTCACATTGATTGTGAGCATGAAGATAAGGGTACCGAGTATGGTTATGACTCCGGTGAAGAACTGGGTAAAGCCCTGCAGCAGACCGTCGGATATGATCTCGATGTCATTTATGACACGGCTCGAAAGCTCGCCCTTTGTATGCCTGTCGATATACCGTATCGGTACACGCTGCAATTTGGCGAACACATCAGCACGCAGGTTCCTGACGGTCAGGAATGCCAGTTTGTTTGTGGATAAACTCATAAGCCACTGGAAGAGAGCGCTTGCGCCCACCATTATGCCGAGCTTTACGACAAGCGGTTTCAGGTTCCCGAAATCTACCTTTCCCTTGCCGGCGCAGAGGTCAACGGCATTTCCGATGAATACCGGAACGGCAAGGGAGAGGGATATGCCTGCAGCAGCAAATAACACTGTGAGTATGAAGTATATCATGTAGGGGCGGGCGTAGGAGAATACCCTTCTGAGTGTTTTAAGCATCCTTTCTGCCCTCCCTTTCATTCATCTGCGAGCGGTATATCTCACGGTAGATATCGCAGCTGCCGAGCAGCTCCTCGTGAGTTCCTGTGCCGGCAGTCTCTCCGTCATCGAGTACAACTATGATATCCGCATCCTTCAGTGAGGTAGTGCGCTGTGATATCATGATTACCGTAGTACCCGCCATATCCGTTTTCAATGCCTGACGCAGCTTCAGGTCCGTAGCATAGTCAAGAGCGCTTGTGGAGTCATCGAGTATGAGTATCTCAGGCTTTCCGACAAGTGCCCGTGCGATGGCGATACGCTGCCGCTGACCGCCGGATAGGTTGCGTCCGCCCTGAGTGATATGGGTATTCAGCCCGTCCGGCATGCGGCTTACGAAATCCCATGCCTGAGCTGTTTTAAGCGCTGCGATTATCTCCTCGTCGGTCGCCTCCTCTTTTCTCCACCGCATATTATCCCGCACAGTACCGGAGAAGAGCACTGCCTTCTGCGGCACCCATCCGATGATACGTCTGAGAGCAGCCGTATCGCAGCGGCTGACATCGGCTCCTGCGACAATGACCTCACCGGAGGTCGCCCTGTAGAAACCGGGTATCAGTGCAGCGGCGGTTGACTTACCGCTTCCCGTACCGCCTATAAGACCGAGCATACCGCCTCTGCGGACAGCAAGGCTGAGCCCCTTTACGGAGTGGTCTCCGGCGCCCTCATAGGCGTAGGAAACATCTCTGAACTCTACCATGGTTTCAGCCTCAGCGGAGGGTACTTCCTCACCGTTCTCCTCTTCCTCGAGTGCGAAAACCTCGCTCACTCTGTTTGCGGAAGCGAAGGCCTTTGTGAAGGTGATTATGAGGTTTGCAAGCACAACGAGCGCAAGGAGTATCTGTGTCATATAGTTGGTAAAGGCAGTCAGCTCGCCCTGAGTGAGACTGCCGGAGTCTATGCGTATGCCGCCGAACCAGAGGATGGCCACGATGCCGAGGTTCATGACCATGAAGGCAAAAGGATTCAGTACTGCCGATATCCTGCCAACAGCCGCGGAGCAGTCCGCAAGCTCGTCCACAGCCTCATCGAACTCATTTATCTCCTCCTGCTGACGCGAAAAAGCACGCACCACACGCACACCCTCAAGGTTCTCGCGGGTGAGCAGGGCGGCACGGTCAAGCTTCTGCTGAGTCTTCCTGTACATGGGCACAGTCCTACGCATGATGAGGAAGATAGCCGCAGATATGAGCGGAGCCGCCACGAAGAATACCAGCGAGAGCTTGGCATCTATGGATACTGCCATGACAGCGGCGCCTATGACAAGGAAGGGCGCCCTTACCGCAAGGCGTATGAACATATTAACACCGTTCTGCACCGTCATGGTATCATTGGTCAGCCTGTTCACAAGGGAGGAGGTACCTATCCGGTCTATGCTTTTGAAGGAGAGGGCGTTGATATGCCTGTACAGCTCCTCACGCAGCTCCGTACCGAAGCCGTAGGCGCATCTTGCCGCAAGGTACTGACAGGTCAGGGCAAAGCAGAGCCCGCATATGCCGAGCAGTACGATGAGTGCGCTCCTGCTGAATATGTAGGAGGTATCTCCCGCGGCAATGCCCTTGTCGATGATGCTTGCCATAATCATCGGTACTATCAGCTCGAATATAGCCTCGAGCAGCTTGAAAAACGGACCGAAGATGAGTTCATTCCGATAGTTTTTCAGAAATCTGAGAAGTGGTTTCATATTATTCTTTCACCGTTTATTCTGAGATATAAAAGCATGGGCAGCTTGTTCAGCTGCCCGTGTTAGCCGTATTGTGTGATTTAAAGCTCCACGCCGTTCTGTCTGAGCAGTTCTCTTGCGGAGTCAACGGAATCCACGCCTTTAGCGTTCTTGACGGGGGCGAATTCCTTGCTGCGGACTACCTCATAGGGGAGGCAGCTGTCCTGCATATGGACCATGTCGAGAACGAGGGTCTCGAACTTGTAGCCGTTGGGCTCGGTGGGGCTGATAAAGTTGCCGTTGTCGTCCATATAGGGTATCTTCTTCTTTACAACATGGAGAGGAAGGTTCCTGTCCACGATATCTACAAGCTTATCCACATTGAAGAGGTAGTTGAGTATAACACCGTAGTTATATGCAAGGCTTCCGTCCTCGTTGCGGAGGTTGAGCATCTCGTCTGTCATTTCGTAGTATTCAACGATAGAGGGCATATTGTCTTCAAGACAAAGCACACCGACCTTTTCCTCCGGACCGGCCTTTCTTACGACCTTGCTGCCGGACTGACTTCCTGTGCTGATAACAGCGCCGATGAAGAGGGGATCGGCTATCTGCTGGAGCACGTTGTCAACAGCGAATATGTTTATCCATTCTACGCCTCTCTCACGGATATCGTCGAGAAGTCCTGCTCTTACGAGAGAGGAGAACCAACCGCCGTTGCCGTTGGGGGAGGAAGAGATGCGTGACTTGCTCTCCATATAGATCTTTCCGTTGAAGTCAGCGGAAGGGGCCATGCTCTGTACGAAAAATTTTACATAGTCCCTGTTGTAACCGAAGTAGTTCTTCTCCTCGAAGAAGGAAACTGTATCCTCGTTGTTCTTTTCGCTCGTCATGATGTAGAGGGGTACCCAGCTTCCCGCTTCTTCAACTACCTTCATAAGGTTGTTGACGAGGCACTCGAAAATGAAGAGGTCTTTTTCTACGCCTATATTGAACATACCCTTCGGCTTGTCGAAGCCGAGACGTGTTCCCTGACCTCCTGCAAGAAGAACGGCAGCAGCCTTGCCTGCCTGTATCGCCTCGATACCTGTTTTTCTGTAGGTATCACTGTTTGCTGCGATGTCTTCAATGGTAACTGCTCCGAGGGGAGCGAAGGTGCCGCGCTGAGCGGGTGAATCGGCATCCTTGACTGCCTCAACGACCGAGAAATCGATCTCCTCGATCTGGCGGAGGAGGCTTGCCTGTTCATCGGGTCCGAGTTCGTTGTAGAATTTTAGCAGATGCTCCTGACCGTATTCAGCGAGTCTGCTTTTTGCTTCATTGAAATCCAGCATTTCAACTCTCCTTTACCTTTTGTGTAAAACTCCGAAAAAGATACACAAAGTTGTGATAATGAGTATATTATACCACAATAGAAGACAATAGTCAAGGCAATAAATCACAAAGAATGGTCAGAAGATGCGCAATTATACCTTCCTGGAGAGTACAGCCTCCATACCACCATGATTCACAGTTCCATGCAGGAGCCGTGAAATACCGCAGGATAAGCGGCAGCAGAGCATTCATTTGCTGTACAGGGCACAGCTGAAGAACAGCTTATTAAAAATTAAATTTGAAAAGTATTAAAAAATAATAGAAATGGGCTTGACAATAAATCGGCAAAGTAGTAAAATAGATTTGTATGGAATCTAAAGCTTTCTGCAATGACGCAGGGGGCGTGATAAATTTTCGCAACGAGCAGAATGGAGAAATTATTTATGATCAAGAAGATTGGCGTTTTAACCAGCGGTGGTGATGCTCCCGGAATGAATGCTGCTATCAGAGCAGTAGTAAGGACAGCTCTCAGCAAGGGTATGGAGGTTTATGGTATCCGCAGAGGCTACATGGGTCTCATCACCGGCGACATCGTAAAGATGGACGAGAAGAGCGTTACTGATATAATCCATAACGGAGGTACTATCCTCTACACAGCAAGATGTCCCGAATTCAGAACAGCAGAGGGTGTTGCAAAGGCTAAGGCCAAGTGTGACGAGCTCGGCATCGAGGGCCTTGTTGTTATCGGCGGCGACGGCTCCTTCAGAGGTGCCGCTGACCTTTCCGCACAGGGTATGCTTTGCATCGGTCTGCCCGGCACTATCGACAACGATATCGCCTGCACAGACTACACAATCGGTTTCGATACAGCTATGAACACAGCAATGGAGCTCGTAGACAAGCTCCGTGATACATCCCAGTCCCATGACCGTATCTCAGTAGTTGAGGTAATGGGCAGAGGCGCCGGCCACATCGCTGTTAACACAGGTGCTGCCTGCGGTGCTACAGATATCATCACAACAGAGGTTCCCTATGATATCGATGCTATCGCAAACAACATGATGGCCAAGAAGGCTAAGGGCAAGCAGAACTTCGTTGTTATCGTTGCTGAGGGCGTTGGCCACTCACAGGAGATCGCAACAGCACTCCAGGAGAAGACAGGCATCGATGCCCGTGCTACTATCCTCGGTCACGTTCAGCGCGGCGGCTCTCCGACAGTAAGAGACCGTGTTGAGGCTACAAGAATGGGCTACTATGCTGTTGAGCTCCTCGAGCAGGGTATCGGCAACCGCGTTGTCGGCATCAAGGACAGCAAGATCGTTGACTATGATATCCAGGAAGCTCTCAGCATGAGCAAGCCTTATGACGAGCAGCTCCACCGTATCGCTGAAACTATTGCATTCTGATCACACAGGCCGTCCCGGAAGGGACGGCCTTTTTCATGCGGGCTGGTATTACTTCCATGTGGTATCTCTGATAGAGCAGTATTGAGGGCTCTGCCCTCAAACTCCCGCCAAAGGGACGAGTCCCTTTGGGATCCCGCTGCAAAACCAGTCCACCCCATAAAATGGGGTGGACTGGTTTTGTAATGAGAGTCCAGAGAGGCTTTGCCTCTTTGGCAGGGGTGTGGGGGCAGCGCCCCCACTATTGATCCACCGGAAACACCACATAGAAGTAAAAACAGCCGGTGGTTTTTGTGCTCCGGGGTTGCAATCTTTGGAGGTATGTGTTATAATGTACCTATAGCGTACCAGTTAAAGATAAAACAACCGGAGGTTAATATGCGCATAAGACATAAACCCTGGGCAAAGCCCGAGCTTGAGGCCTGCCCTTTCTATATACCCGATCCGCAGGAGCAGAAGGGACACTGGACGGAGCTTTTCCCCGTTCCTTCAAAGCCTCTGTATGTAGAGCTTGGCTGCGGCAAGGGCGGATTCATCTCACAGGCAGCGCCTGCACATCCCGAGGCAAACTTCATAGCCATGGATATCAAGAACGAGATGCTGGTGCTTGCAAAGCGGAAGATCGAAGCGGCATACGGCAGCAGCGAGCCCGAGAACGTGCGTATAGCGATACAGAATATAGAGCGTCTTGACCTTGCATGGGACGAGAACGACCGTGCAGACAGGATATATATCAACTTCTGCAATCCCTGGCCGAAGAAGAAGCACAAGAAACGCAGACTTACACATACAAGGCAGCTTGTGAACTACAGGAAGTTCCTGAAGGGCGAGATCTGGTTCAAGACCGATGATGACGAGCTCTTTGAAGAATCACTGGAGTATTTCGCAGAGGCCGGATTCAGGATAAAGTATATTACCCGTGATCTCCACAGCGAGACGGGTATCGAGAATTTTGAAACTGAGCACGAGAAGATGTTCACGGAAATGGGGCTTAAGATCAAGTTCCTTATCGCAGAGCCTGTACAGGAGGACTGAGAGCATGGAGTATCAGAAGGATTTCGGCGACAAGTTTTCAATAGGTTACGGTACCATGAAGACCGCAGGCAAGGGCGATCTGTCCGGCAGCCGGGAGATACCTAAATCTATGAAGTACAAGCACGACCGTAAAGAACTGCTGCTGACAGCGGTTAAAACTGCGCTCCTGACGACTGTAGCAGTCCTTAACATCGGCTACAGAATGAAGAAAAAGAAAAAGTGACCTGCAATTTTTCAGAAAGTACTGGACAAATGATTGCAGGTGTGGTATAATGTTCAAAGCGAACATTGCTTATATGATATTGCATCATGCAATTACTGTCCTTTAATTCAATCCTGTGAGGTTGGCAAGGCGGCATTCAATACAGATCAAGGCGAAGCTGTACCCCTAAGTGCGGGCACAGATGTAACTGTAACTATGCTCCCTGCTCTATAGCCGGGAGCTTTTTCGTATCCGGAGCAGATTATGGAAGAGAAACGCATTATTATGGATGAACAGGCGATAGCCCGTGCAACGGCACGTATCTCCTATGAGATAATCGAGCGCAACAAAGGAACGGAGGATATCTGTGTTATCGGCATCCTCTCCCGCGGTGTCACCCTCGGCAGGCGTATCGCACAGAAGCTGTCAGAACTGGAGAAATGCAGCGTACCCTTCGGCGCGCTTGATATAACCCCCTACAGAGATGACGGCTCACCGGAGGGGCACAGCGACCGCACCGAAATACCCTTCCCGGTCAAGGACAAGAAGGTCATACTCGTTGACGACGTCATATTCACAGGAAGAAGCGTCCGTGCAGCGATCGAGGCGATAATCAAGCGGGGAAGACCGAAGTCGATACAGCTTGCAGTGCTTGTCGACAGGGGACACCGCGAGCTCCCTGTGCGCCCTGATTACGTGGGAAAGAACCTTCCCACATCGCACAGCGAGGTAGTAAAGGTATCAGTAAAGGATCTTGACGGAGCTGATATGGTCTGCATATACAGCGGAGATCCGGGACACAGCACACGATAAGGTGAAGGAGGAGATCAATGTCATCTGTACTGATCAAGAATATACGCGCAGTTGATACCGAAAGGGACAGCGTCACCGATGTATACATATCCGGTGAGCGTATCACGGAAGTAGCAGAGAATATAGACCGGGAAGCAGATACGGTTATCGACGGAACAGGGCTCGTCCTGATGCCCTCCCTGTTCGATATGCACGTTCATTTCCGCGATCCCGGCCAGACCGAGAAGGAGGACGTCCTCACCGGCTGTGCCGCAGCGCTTGCAGGAGGAGTCACAGGCGTGCTCGCCATGCCCAATACCATCCCCCCCTGCGATGATCCGGAGATAATCCGCTATATCCGCAATAAGGCAGAGGGCACAGGCGTTGACGTCTACCCGGTGGGCTGCATCACAGGCGGCATGAAGGGTGATGGTCTCTGCGACTACGAGGCCCTTAAAGAAGCCGGCTGCATCTGCATCTCTGATGACGGACGTCCGGTGGAGAATGCTGAGAATATGCGCCGTGCACTGGAGCTCTCAAAGGAGAACGGCCTGCTCGTTGCCTCACACTGCGAGGATCTGAGCATAATAAACGGCGGCATCATGAACAAGGGTGAGACCTCAGAGAAGCTCGGGGTCAAGGGTATGGACAGAGCCTCAGAGGATTACATCACCGCCCGCGAGATGATACTTGCATCATCCGTAGGTGCAAGGGTACATATCTGCCACGTATCCACCGAGGGCAGCACAGCAATGATAAGGTTTGCAAAATCAAGAGGAGTGAAGGTCACCTGTGAGACCGCCCCTCACTACTTCATGCTCACTGACGAGCTGCTTGAAAAGCGTGACGCCTACTACCGTATGAATCCCCCTCTCAGGACTCCTGCGGACGTAAGGGCGATAATAGACGGCATCAAGGACGGCACCATCGACTGCATCATCACCGATCATGCTCCTCATACAGACGAGCAGAAGGCTGTATTCGAGAAGGCACCCAACGGAGTTGTCGGCCTTGAGACCTCCCTTGCAGCAACTCTCACAGCACTCTATCATACCGGAGAGATAACTCTCCCCAAGGTTGTAGAGCTGATGTGCGTGAACCCGAGAAAGATACTCGGCCTTGAGATCCCCTCTGTAGCAGAGGGAAGCATCGCAGACCTTGTTATAGCAGACCTTGACCGCAGCTGGACAGTTGATCCCGCAAAGCTGCATTCAAAGTCACATAATACAGTGTTCAAAGGCATGACCTTAAAGGGCAAGCCTGTAATAACAATATCAAAGGGTATCGTAAGATACGATGAAAGGATGGAGAAGTAATGTCATTTGACAGACTTATCAGCAGGATCATTGAGTTAAAAAACCCCACAGTAGTAGGACTTGACCCGAAACTGGAGTATGTACCGGCATTCATACAGGAGAGGTACATGGAGAAGGACGGCGGTACCCTCAAAGCTGCCGCAAAGGCTATCTTTGATTTCAATAAGGCTATCATCGACGAGATCCATGATCTTGTGCCCGCTATAAAGCCCCAGGCCGCATACTACGAGATGTACGGCCATCACGGCATCAAGACTCTGGAGAAAACTATCCAGTACGCACAGCTCAACGGTATGTTCGTTATCACAGACGCCAAGCGCAACGATATCGGAGCTACCATGCAGGCATACGCAAGCGCTCACCTCGGCAGCGTGAATGTACAGGAGAACGAGATCGCACCCTTCGGTGCAGACGCTCTCACCGTAAACGGCTACCTCGGTACAGACGGCATCGATCCTCTTCTTGAGGAGTGCAGAAAGAATGACAAAGGCATCTACGTACTTGTAAAGACCTCCAATCCTTCATCCGGCGAGCTCCAGGATATGAAGCTTGCTGACGGCCGCACCATCTATGAGTGCATGGGCGATATGTGTGAGAAGTGGGGCGCTGATACAGTAGGAAAGTACGGCTATTCCGCAGTAGGCGCAGTAGTCGGAGCTACCTATCCCGAGATGCTCACACTGCTCAGAAAGAGACTTCCCCACACCATGTTCCTTGTTCCCGGCTACGGCGCACAGGGCGGCGGAGCTGAGGGCCTCAGGGGCGGTTTCGACGAGAACGGCCTCGGAGCTATCGTCAATTCATCCCGTGCAGTAATGTGTGCATACAAGAAGGAAGGCTGCGACGAGCGCGAGTTCGCACAGGCAGCACGCCGCGAGGTTATACGTATGCGCGATGACATCTGCCAGTACATCAACCTGAAGTAAGTACATAATCCACCGCAGTCCTACAATGGCGTGGGGCTGCGGCTCAAGTATCATATATCCGACCTCTGACACATCCAAGGAGGAATTGAAATGTCACTTTTCAGAAACGCAGAAAAAGCATGGTTGCTGCTTGCCGACGGCACTGTCTTTGAGGGCAGGAGCTTCGGCGCAAAGGGCTCTGTAGTAGGAGAGGTAGTATTTACTACCGGCCTTACCGGCTATCAGGAGACCCTCACCGACCCGAGCTATTACGGACAGCTCGTAACACAGACCTTCCCGCTCATCGGCAACTACGGAGTCAACTCACAGGACAGCGAATCCGCCAGGTCCTATGTGGGCGGCTACATAGTCCGCGAGTGGTGCGAGATACCGTCAAACTTCCGCTGCGAGGGAAATATCAATGATTTCCTCAGGGAGCATAACGTAATAGGCCTCTACGATATCGACACCCGCCGCCTCACACGTATAATCCGTGAGACCGGTGTAATGAACGGAGTCATCACCACTGAGGATCCCGCAAAGAACAGGGAAGCCCTCATGGAGCAGATAAAGGCCTATACCGTAAAGGATGCGGTAAGCTCAGTTACCTGCACGGAGCAGCGTGCCTATGAGCCCGGGCAGAAGAAGTACCGCGTGGTGCTCTTCGATTTCGGCTACAAGCGCAACATCCGTCAGGAGCTCGTAAAGAGAGGCTGTGAGGTCATAGTGGTCCCCGCATACACTACAGCAGAGCAGTTAAAGGCTCTTGCACCGGATGGCATCATGCTTTCAAACGGCCCCGGAGACCCGGCTGAGAACACAGAGATAATCGCAAACATCCGTGAGATAGAAAAGCTCGGCATCCCGATATTCGGTATATGCCTCGGTCACCAGCTCATGGCACTTGCCAACGGCGCAAAGACCGAAAAGCTGAAATACGGCCACAGAGGTGCTAACCAGCCCGTCATCGACCTGGAGAGCGGCCTTACCTATGTAACCAGCCAGAATCACGGCTATGCTGTTATCGGCGATACGATACCCGCAGAGGCAGGAAAGGTCTCTCATATCAACGCCAACGACAAGACCTGCGAGGGCATACGCTATACCGCCTTCAACGCCTTCACGGTGCAGTTCCATCCGGAGGCCCACGGCGGACCGCTGGATACGTCGTATCTGTTTGATGAGTTTATCAGCAGGATGAAAAAGGGGGATGAGTGATATGCCGCTGAGAAAGGATATTAAGAAAGTACTTGTTATAGGCTCCGGTCCTATCGTTATCGGACAGGCTGCCGAATTTGACTATGCCGGAACACAGGCCTGCCGTGCTCTGAAGCAGGAGGGACTCGAGGTAGTTCTCGTGAACTCCAACCCTGCTACAATCATGACCGACAAGGCCATGGCCGACAAGGTATATATCGAACCGCTCACACTTGATGTGGTAAAGCGCATCATCGAAATGGAAAAGCCCGACAGTCTTCTCTCTACTCTCGGAGGCCAGACCGGACTTACGCTCTCAATGCAGCTTGCAGAGGAAGGCTTCCTCGATTCCCACAACGTAAAGCTGCTTGGTGCAGATCCCCTGACAATCCATAAGGCCGAGGACAGACAGGCCTTCAAGGACACAATGGAAAAGATAGGCGAGCCCTGCATCCCCTCCAAGGTCGTTGAGACCGTTGAGGACGCAATGGACTTCGCCAAGGTAATAAACTATCCCGTTATCGTCCGTCCCGCATTCACACTCGGCGGCACAGGCGGCGGTATCGCAAACAACGAAGAGGAGCTCCATGAGATAGCTACCAACGGACTCCGTCTTTCACCTATCACACAGATCCTTGTTGAAAAGTGCATCAGCGGCTGGAAGGAGATAGAGTTCGAGGTTATACGTGACGCCAAGGGCAACGTAATAACCGTATGCTCCATGGAGAACTTCGACCCCGTCGGCGTACATACCGGCGACAGTATCGTTATCGCTCCCGCTGTTACACTCAGTGACCGTGAGTACCAGATGCTCCGTACCGCTGCTATCAATATAATCAAGGAGCTGAAGGTCGAGGGCGGCTGCAACTGCCAGTTCGCACTTCACCCCACCAGCTTTGAGTACGCGGTAATCGAGGTAAACCCGAGAGTATCACGCTCCTCAGCTCTTGCCTCCAAAGCTACAGGCTACCCCATAGCCAAGACAGCTGCCAAGATAGCAGTCGGCTATACCCTTGACGAGATCATCAACCAGGTAACAGGCAAGACCTACGCCTGCTTTGAGCCTGCTCTTGACTACGTTGTTATCAAGTTCCCGAAATGGGCCTTCGATAAATTTGTATACGCAAAGCGTACCCTGGGCACACAGATGAAGGCAACCGGTGAGGTCATGGCTATCGGCACCAGCTTTGAGCAGGCCATGATGAAGGCTGTCCGCTCCATAGAGCTCGGCATGGACACCATGAATCTGAAGAAGCTGGCTAAGCTCACTGATGAAGAGATTAGAGAGAAGCTCCACGTCATTGACGACGAGCGTTCCTTCGTTGTATTCGAGGCGCTCAAGCGCGGAGTCACACCCGAGGAGATCCATGAGATCACCATGATCGATAACTGGTTCCTGTACAAGCTTCTGAACCTTGTAGAGCTGGAGCGCTGGCTTGCAGAGGGCGAGCTGACAGAGGACAAGTACCGCACAGCAAAGAAGTACGGCTATCTCGACTCCACCATCGAGCGTATTTCCGGCCAGAAGTGTCCCATGCACCAGAGCGCCGTATTCAAGATGGTTGATACCTGCGCCGGCGAGTTCAAGGCTGAAACTCCCTACTTCTACTCCACCTATGACGAGGAGAACGAGGCGGCAGAGTTCATCGAGCATCAGAACACGGGCAAGAAGAAGGTACTGGTATTCGGAAGCGGACCTATCCGTATCGGACAGGGAATCGAGTTTGACTACTGTTCCGTACACTGCGTATGGAGCCTCAAGAAGCTCGGCTATGAAGCAGTTATCTGCAACAACAACCCCGAGACCGTATCCACCGACTTCGATACAGGCGACCGCCTTTACTTCGATCCTCTGACAAAGGAGGACGTAGCCGACATCATCGAGACCGAGAAGCCCTACGGCGTAGTTGTACAGTTCGGCGGACAGACCGCTATCAAGCTGACACGATACCTCTCTGATATGGGCGTCAACATCCTCGGTACCTCCGCTGATATGATAGACGCAGCAGAGGACAGAGAGCGCTTTGATGAAGTGCTCGAGAAGTGCGGCATCCCGCGTCCTGCCGGTCATACAGTAATGACCACAGAGGAAGCCATAGCAGCTGCAGAGGATCTCGGATATCCCGTGCTCCTCCGTCCCTCCTACGTGCTTGGCGGACAGAACATGATAATCGCCCATTCAAAGGCAGACGTTATAGAGTATATGGGCATCATTACCAGCCACATGATAGAGAACCCCGTGCTTATCGACAAGTATATGATGGGTACTGAGGTAGAGGTAGACGCTATCTGTGACGGCGAGGATTTCCTCATCCCGGGAATCATGGAGCATATCGAGCGTGCAGGCGTACACTCCGGCGACTCCATCTCCATATACCCTGCACAGCACCTCTCCGACCGCATCAAGCGCATAATCGTTGAGTACACACGCCTTCTCGCAAAGGAGCTCAACGTTATCGGCCTTGTAAATATCCAGTATGTTGTATACAACCATGAGGTATACGTTATCGAGGTAAATCCTCGTTCATCACGTACAGTGCCCTATATCAGCAAGGTAACGGGCATCCCCATGGTAGATATCGCAACACGCATCATGTTCGGCGAGAAGCTTAAAGATATGGGCTATCCCAGCGGACTCTACCCGGCAGGCGACTATGTAGCAGTAAAGGTACCCGTATTCAGCTTCGAGAAGCTGACTGATGTTGATACTATGCTCGGACCTGAGATGAAGTCAACAGGCGAGTGCCTCGGTATCGGCCGAAACCTCCAGGACGCTCTCCTGAAGGGACTTACCGCAGCCGGCTTCGACCTCAAGCGTGAGGGCGGAGTGCTGATCTCAGTGCGCGACACTGACAAGCAGGAGATACTCCCAATTGCCGACAAGTTCGAGCGTATGGGCTTTGAGCTCTACGCAACATCCGGCACACAGAGCGTTCTCCACAGGAATATGATAGCCGCCCACCTTGTAAGGAAGATATCAGACGGTGAGCCAAATGCAGTAACGCTTCTCGAGAGCGGCAAGATACACTATGTCATCTCCACATCCGCAAAGGGCAGACTTCCCGAGCGTGACAGCGTAAAGATGCGCCGCAAGTCCATCGAGCGTTCCATATGCAGCCTTACAGCTATCGATACAGCCAAGGCACTTGTAAAGGTGCTTGAATCCGGCAGAACGATAAATGATGTCGAGCTTGTGGATATAACCAAGATATAAAAAAGAGCCGCAGCAGAACTGAGTGGCAGGTCTGCTGCGGCTTTGCTTCCGGGGGCAGAAGCATACTTGACAAATAACGTCCGCTGTGCTATAATTATTAAGTTGTTTGTTCAGTACGCCATCAATGCCGGCGTGATGGAATTGGCAGACGTGACGGACTCAAAATCCGTTGGTGGCAACACCGTGCGGGTTCGACCCCCGCCGCCGGCACCAAAAAAGGACCGCAGATACCTTTATGAGGTATCTGCGGTCCTTTCTGTTATTCATGTGCCCGGAGGGCTGACCGCCTTACCATATGAAAGGCAGCAGCCTGAATCTTACCTTCTTCTTGTACTCCGTATACCCCTCAAGCCCTTTCTCAAGGACCTCTTCCTCATTTCCTATCCTTCTGACAATGACGACCGGGTATATAAGAAAGACTGCAAGAGATATAAGGGAGCCCAGTATGACAGGCATGGCAAGGAACATAAGTATAGTCGCTGTGTACATGGGATGTCTTACCATACCGTAAAGCCCTGTGTCTATGACCTTCTGCCCGCTCTGCACCTCAACAGTGCGGGAGAGGTAGCTGTTCTCTCTCATGACCTCGGCGTACATAATGTAGCCTGCAAGGAATATCACAGCAGATATACCAACAGCCCAGCCGGGGATGCGTGTCCAGCCGAAGCGTCTGTCCAGTCCGGCAATTATGAATCCCCCAAGGAACATTATGCCGCTTATGGCCACAACTCCCTTCTGCTCGGATTGCGTTTCCTTTGCATTGAGTCTCTTTTCAAGGAGCTGCGGATCCTTCTTTATAAGCACTGCACCCATCAGCAGCATTGGTATGAAGAGCAGGGCGATGAAAAGCCATGCGCCGGAGTATCTGAGCGTTCCTGCCGGTATGAAGAGCAGTAGCATCACCAGTATCAGTCCGGCTATGTATTTTGTAAGTCCTTTTGATAACAGTTTTTTTCTGTCCATTATGTCAGCCTCCTTTACAGAAATGTCAGTTCAGAAGCGTCACCAGCAGGTCCCACCAGAAATGGAGGATAACAGGCACAAGCAGGTTCCTTGTCTTTCTGAAAGACCAGCTGAACAGTACACTCAGCAATGCGATCATAATCAGGCCGAACGGGATATTGGCAATGAACCTGCCGTCTGCTATCCACTTCGGGAAATGTATCATCACGAACATAGCCGCATTAACGGCGTAAGCAGGAGTGGTGTTTTCCTCACTGACAGCCGCATTGAAGAGCCAGCCTCTGAATACGGATTCCTCAGTAAGTCCCACAAAGAGGAATATAAGGACATTGAGCAGCACCGAACCGCTTATCTTCAGAGCACCTTGAGTTGTCCATGCCGAGAAAACTATATAAGCCGTCATGGGTACGAGCACCGCGAGAAGCACCTTCCAGCCACGTTTCAGGCTGAACATCTCCTTTAACGGCACCGAGACCTCTCCGCCCCATTTCTTTACCAGCAGGAAAGCGGGAAGAGCCCAGACAAAGGATTTTACTCCCACGGAATCGATGACCTGAAACAGATCGTTGTTTATCTCCTTCTTAATTACTGGTGCAATGAGCAGTTCGTATACTGCCCATACTGCATAGAATATTACTGAATAGAATACGAGGACTGTTGTAAGTTTCTTGTTGTTTTTGACCATAGTGCACCTCACCACATAAATTCTGTCTCTGGAGCCTTTACTATTTCGGGAGCGGGCTCCGCAGCGCTCTCAGCAGCCGCCTTTTCAAGCATGTCAACCGCATCCTGTATCTCAACGAGCTCATGGAAGAGTTCATTCAGCGGCATAACCTGCCTGAAGGCTTCAATTACTCTTTTTGGCAGGTCAGGGGAGAATATCTCCTCCGGTGTCTGTAACCTGATATGCGCCGAAAGGGATTTCTTCTGCCAGAGCTCCTCTGTCTCCGGAAATGAACACGGCTTCTTCCTCTTGTATTCCTCGCCCTCTATTATGAAGCCTTTCTTCCTCAGCTTCTTCACAAGCTTCATCAGCTCATCCGGAGTTTCCGCTATCTGAGCGCGGAATCTCTCCATTACCTTTGCAGAGGGCTTAACGATGCCGAAACCGAAATCAGCGCCCTCAGGAGAGAGCTCGAAGTAGAGGGCAGGCGCCTTGCTCCAGAATAGCGCCGGATAATGAATGCAGGTCCACATACTGTCGCGGTAGTGCAGGTGCGGCGGGAAGGTAGTATCCCTGTATATCCTGCAGGTCTTTGAAGTCATGCCTGTGTCTTCGAAAGGCTTGTATATCTCCTCGCCTAATGCCTTCATCGGCTCGTAAACGTGTTCGATGTATATCTGCTTTCTCGGCTCAAACCATTCCTTGCTGTTGTTGAGTCTTATACCCATAAGGAATTCGAGCGCTTCCTTTGTAAATCCCTTGAACATATATCCTCCCGGATTTTATTCCGTTTATCAAACGGTCATAGTTTATTATACCACTTAAAGCCTCATAAATCAAGGGGCAGGGGAGCGGCAGTGAAAAGGCGTTCCCCGGGAGAGGAACGCCGCATATGCTATATGATGTAGAACCAGTTATCGTCTGTGACCTCGGCATTCTCAACAGGCGCACCTGAATCGTAATTGAAGCGCAGCTCCTGATTCTTGATGCTGACCTTTGCGCCGGGGCCGACGGAATGAGTGATGAAGGCGTTACCGCCGATAACCACATTCTTGCCGATAACGGTCTCGCCGCCGAGTATGGAGGCACCGGAGTAGATAGTAACATTGTCCTCGATGGTAGGATGACGCTTCTTGTTCCTGAGTGACTGACCGCCCCTTGTGGAGAGCGCACCGAGGGTAACTCCCTGGTATATCTTGACATTGTCGCCTATCTGAGTGGTCTCGCCGATAACTATGCCGGTACCGTGGTCTATGAAGAAGTACTTGCCTATGGAGGCACCTGGGTGTATATCTATACCTGTCATGCTGTGGGCATACTCCGTCATGATACGCGGTATCAGAGGCACTCCGAGAAGGAAGAGCTCATGGGCGATGCGGTTGACAAGTATGGCAAAGAGACCGGGATAGGAGAAGATTATCTCCTCCTTGTTGAATGCAGCAGGGTCTCCGTCGTATGCAGCCTGTACGTCAGTCTCTATAAGCGCTCTGATGGCAGGCAGCTTGTCAAGAAACTCAAAAGTCAGCTGCTCTGCGCGCAGTTCACGCACCTCAGTATCCTCGTCACGGTATTCCGGACGGTATTTGAGCACGTTGGTTATCTGCTTTATAAGCTTATAGGTAACATCCTCAAGCAGCATGGTAACATTGTTCCTGAGGGTATATACCTTATACGAATTGTTCCTGAAATAGCCCGGAAAGATAACGTTCCTGAGCTGGTAGATTATATTGATGACCTCTTCACGGTCCGGATGATCGAATGTGCGGACCTCATCGATGGTCCTTCCCTGTCCGTAATCGGAAAGCATCGTGTCGATGACGTGATTGATGCCATCCTCAAGTCTGTGCGGCATACTGCTCCTCCTTTTTCCTATTGTTCTTGTAAGAATAGTATACCATGAAGGGTATGAAATGTCAAGGGCTCACCTTCGACGGCTGATATAGTCATTGATGCCGGCAAACAGCGTAAGAGCGACCTTCTGCTGATATTCTTCTGTATTGAGCAGTGCTGCCTCAGCCGGATTTGAAAGAAAGCCGCATTCAGCCATTACAGTGGGATTCTCGCTGTAATAGCATAGAAACAGCTCTTTTCCACAGTGCTTTATCTCACGTTCGTTGTCCGGCTGCAGCAGCTCACGGAACCGGTTCTGCATAGCCTGAGCAAGCTCCTCACTGCGCCGGTGAGAGGAGGAATAGAACATTTGAGCGCCGGAGTAAACAGGATCAGTGAACTGATTCTGATGAATGGACACACATACAGCATCAGGGGAGGAATTGAAGAGCGCAAGTCTGTTGTCCATATCCGAGCTTTTCTGAGCGGCGATACCTTCAACACCTGCATCATGAACAGAGCGGTCTGAGTCACGTGTCACCTCAACACGGTATCCGCTGAGTTCAAGGATATCCCGCAGCCGTAGCATGATGCTGAGATTTATGCCTTTCTCAGGTATACCATCCGCACTTGTACAGCCGCCGTCGATTCCTCCATGTGACGGATCAACTAAAACCAAGTCGTGATATTTGCTTTAACAGTCGTTTGTACTTATACTTTACCCCGATTTCCGGAAATGTCAGGAGGATATCTCGTACATGTGTAAGAGGGAGCTTATTGCCCGCTTGTTGGCAATATAAGTCGTTTTATGGCGGAAGGCTGCTTTACTGAAATCTGGCAAAATCAGGATAATTACGTGCCTGAAAAATGTAGAAACACTACAAAAATATCTGATTTGTTCAATCGATTTCGGCAAGTAGTATCATTGACAAGGTAGAAAAATTATGCTATCATAAAATTAAATCAAACGGGTTATAACATTATTGCTTTACGCGATTCAGGTCAACGTTATATATTCCATCATCGATTTTCATTATCTTACTACTCATCACACCAAGGAGATCCACCACAATGAGACCCTTCATACATCTTTTTGCTACACACAACAGCTATTATTTTTATGACGTTAATACCGAAGGGATAATCGAGCTTACAGAATCCCTGTTTAATTATCTCAGTAAAAACAAGGACATCCCTGAAGATGTGAGCAGCATAGAGGATCTTTGTGTCTCTGACCGTGAAATGCTGCTTTCACTTATTAACCGCGGCTATCTCAGCGATCATCGTGTAAGCACCATAAGACACAATCACTCAGATGATATTGAATTCCAGATAACCAACAGAATGAACGAACTCATACTCCAGGTCACTCAGTCCTGTAATCTTGTATGCAGCTACTGTCCTTTTGCGAACAGGACTGACGACAGTTTCCAGAGGAACCACAGTTCAAAGAAAATGGACTGGGAAACCGCAAGGAAAAGTATAGATCTTCTGCTCGAGAATTCTTCCGAGACAGAAAATGTCTGTATCGGTTTTTACGGCGGAGAGCCGTTCATGAATTTCCCTCTTATCAGGCAGGCTGTAGAATATGCCGATAAGCAGTTTGTGGGAAAGAATGTCACCTATTCACTTACCACCAACGGAACAATTATGACAGACGAGATCATAAGCTATCTTTCAGACCATGACTTCCGTGTAATGTTCAGTATCGACGGTCCGGAATCTATACATGACATCAACCGCAGAAAGGCAGACGGCAGCGGCAGCTTCAGGGAAGCAGTGGACAATCTGAAAAAGCTGTATGCTTTATACGGCAAGCGTGCCAAGGAAAAGATACACATAAACACAGTTATCAATCCTGAGAACGATTTTGACGAGATCACGCATCTTTTTGATGATCCCTTCTTCAGGGAAAGCGGTATAGGCATAAACCCGAGCCTTGTTTCATCCACCAAACTTGAAAATGAAATACAGAACAAAGACGATTTCGTTGAGAAGTTTGCCTATGACCGTTTCAGAGCTCTTATGAGCCGGTTAGGTATCGTTAAGGGTATTTCTCTTGATCCTGTTTCGGATTTTCTTGCTCTGAGACAGATCGAGAAAAATGATGGTATCACAGAAGCATCCGGCAGACTGGGGGATATTACCGCTCCCGGCGGCCCCTGTATCCCAGGTCAGAGGAGACTGTTCGTTAATGCTGACGGAAATTTCTATCCCTGCGAGAAGGTCAACGAGCTTGCCGAAGATACGATGATTGGCAATATAAACTACGGTATTGATATTGCAAAGGCAGAAAGAGTCCTGAATGTTGCGCAGCTGACCGCGGATGCCTGTAAGGAATGCTATGCTTTCAGGCACTGTTCATCCTGTGCAGTCAATTCTGCCAGAGAAGACAGTATCACCGCAGAGAGCAAGCTGGCACAATGTCCGGCCATCAGAAAGAGTTTCAGGAACAACCTCAGATTTGCAGCACTTGTCAGAGAAATAGATTCAGTATATAAAAGGAAGATCAATATATGAAATGCTCTGTTTATCCATACTCAGATGATCTGTATCCTCTCATCTCAAATGCAGAGGAACTTGTTGATCATATCTGCATAACAGCCGTTATATATCCGATAGCCTGGAAAAAGAGCATCGTACATACATCTGAGATCTCTTCTGTGGGATCCGGATCGGATTTTGAAAAGCTTTCCGCAGATACTGACTGTGTTATTTTTGCTGATATCTCCCGCAGGAAGTTTATGTACGGAGATATCATCGAAAAAGCCGAATTCAGCCTTTCATCAGGAAAAGACGTCATATTCTGCACGAAGATCAAGAACGCAGACGAAGAAAGGCTCAGGGAGAAGTATCCGGAAAGAAACATCATAATGAAGTACGCCAACCCTGACGGAATGGGCGAATACGGTTACAGACACGAGGATATCAACTGTGCCGCATTAGGCATTTCCGGCCTCTACAGAGGCCTTGATGATGTTGCGGCGATCACAGGCATAACCTCTCAGTTCAGAAAAAAGAATATCCGCACAGCTTCGGTCACCACCAATGCAACTCTTTCTCTTCTCGGCTACTACCATTTCCCTTCGGAGATATTTACAAGCGGCATGGAGATCGAAAGACAGGTCGCTGCGCTGAATGCTTTTTTCAAGGACGTAGAAAGAAGATCAAAATGCGATATAATGCTGATCCAGTTCCCTGACGGCATAATGAAGTTCATACCGGATGTCTATGATTCATACGGAGTCAAGACATTTATGATTTCAAGAGCGATAGGCATCGATTATTTCGTTCTCATCTCTCTCCTCGAAATACTCAGACCGGAGGCTTATGAGTGCATAAGATCAATGATCTCCGGCAGATTCGGCTTCTCACTTGACTCCTGTCTGATACAGCCTGTAAAGATCGACAGGGAGTACTCTCCTGAGGCTCAGAAAATACTTTACACAAAAAACGGTGTGGATAAGGCGTATGAACAGCTCGGTGATCTGAAGGAGGCCATGAAGGACGTTGTCTTCTCTGTCTATGATGACAGTACTGTATACGAAAGGATCACAGAAAGCTGTATAAGCAAGTTAACATGAATCATCAGGAGGATCACAAGTGGAAAACATTATTTCAGAAGTTACAGAGATCGCTTACAGCATAAAGAAAGACAGCTCCGTCAGAGAACCGGGAGCTGAAGATCTTCCTCTCACAGGTGACAAGCTCTGCTTTTCCGTTGTTGAGATGTGCTATCTTGCCCTTGAGGTGATGGCACACTTCAATATCAGACTTGAAGCAGATGACATCGATAATAAGAATTTCAATACCATCCGTTCCATTGCAGAGCAGATAGCGCTCAGAAAATGAGCCGGTCTTACTGCATATAATACCGAACTCCAGTCTTACTAATTGACTTTACAATATACCTTACTCTGCTATCAGGCCGTATAACTGCGGCTTGAATAGACAATCTTTGAACTGGTCTTTCAAATTAACGGAGGTGAAACACAATATGACATTCAACAAGGTATCTGCTCCCTTCGACGAGAAGTTTGTAGCTTGCGGTGGCGACGGCGGTTCATCCGGCGGCAGCTCTTCAACCTGCATCTGCGGCGGTTCTGCATACGTAATCAAGAACGATGAGTACAACTGGGATCACGGCATTTATTAATGACTGATGCCCTAATGGCATCTGTTCATTAAACAGAATAACCGTCCGTACCTGAAAGGGGCTGACCTTCCGGACAGGTGCGGGAAAACGGTTATTATATAAGCATAAGTTACGGAAAAGTAAATGGCTTTCCGATACATATAATGTGATCACGGTCAGATCACAGTAAACAATTTTTGATATACTTTTCACCTTTTTCCATTTTCTTACTATTTTCCATGCAGACTGTCTCTGCACGGACGGTCACACTAAGGCAGTCATATTCTATGCTATATATCCGCTCTCAGCGGATAAGATAGAAACTGTGAACCGGTCATTCACAAGGAACGGAGGTGAAACATATCATGACATTCAACAAGGTATCTGCACTCTACACAGAAAAGGTTGTCTGCCTCGGCGGAGGCGGTTCAGGCGGAGATTCTCCTACACCTACACCCGCACCTAAGTGTACTTGTGCCGGAAGCTGCACCAGATATTCTCAGGAGTTCAATGAGAACGATATCTGATCGCAGGAATAATACACAGGATATACCGGAGGTCTTTACAAGAGACTGTAATAAGAAATGTTAAACGGCGGCATTCGTGAGCGTATGATACTGACCACATCATATGCCGCGGATGCTTTGTCCTGTTTCAGATTTGAAAATATATGAATAGGATCTATCTAAAGAAAATACTGAAACTGTTTTCTGACTACAAAAGGTCAGTAGCGTTCATTATACTATATATCATGATACTCATGGTCATCAATTACTTCCTTCCTTTCTTTTCAAGGAAGCTGATCGATGAGGGCTTCATCAAAGCCGACAGGGATTGTATCATTGTTTCAGCACTCAGTATACTTGCGTTAAATACAGCATCAATATTTATAGGCATACTCAGACGCAGGGAAGCGGTAAAGATGAATCTCAGCGTCAAGGCAAAAATGCAGAAGGAGGTATTCCGTCATCTTCTCGGTGTCAGGATATCATACTTCACTGACAAGAATGCAACGAGCACCTACCAGTGCATCGATGAGGATATAAACAACATAAGCTCTCTTGTGAATGATTCCACCATAAGTGCGGTCACCGCTGTGTTCTCCGCTATAGCGGGAGGTGTAGCACTTTTCCGGATAGACTGGCATCTCGGGCTGGCGGTAATACTGTTCACCCCGCTGAATATAATATGCTCCGAGATCTTTTCAAGGAAGAACCGCGATCAGATCCGCCAGGCGATCGCTCTCCGGCGCAGCTACAGCAGCTGGTACGGTGAGACTATAAACGGAGTCAGGGAGATACGTCTTTTCGGTTTACAGGACCGCAGGACTGCCAGAATGGAGGAGATGCTCGAAGATATCACAGATACCAGCTCCAGATGCAGTATGCTGCTCACATATAATACACAGACACAGGCATTTCTTACCGAGGTACTCAAGGCTCTTATATATCTTCTTTCAGCCTATTTCATGATAAAGAGCGATCTCACGGTGGGAAGCGTTGTGGCATTCCAGGCTTATATGCTCATGGTATCCGGTTCTGAGGCGATGGTAATCGGACTGGTATTCTCCTTTATCTCCCTCCTTCCTCATATCAGACGTTATTATGATTTTATTGATGAACCGGAGGAGAATTCCGCAGAGGAAGGCATCAGATTCAGTGAAGGCGCAATAGAATTCCATGATGTATCATTTGCCTACAACGAAAAAGATGAAATGGTATTCAGTGATATCAACATAAGCATCCCGTACGGAAGCAAGACAGTAGTCGCAGGGGAAAACGGCGCAGGAAAGACCACCTTCCTTAATCTTCTTCTTGCCCTTATAGAGCCGGTATCGGGAGAAATAAGGATAGGCGGTAAGCCTGTAACTGATGTGAACCTTGAAGAATACCGTAAGCTCTACAGCGTGGTATCGCAGGATATTTTCCTGTTCCATGATACACTCAGAGACAATATCTGCCTCGGCAATGATGTGCCCGAGGAGGATCTTGCGGAGATCATAAGAAATGTGAACCTTGAAAAATTTGTACAGCAGCATGGCCTTGATCATCAGATCGAACTGGGCGGTTCAAATCTGTCTGGCGGTCAGAAGCAGAAAATCGCTCTGGCAAGGGCACTTGTAATGAAAAGACCAATACTCCTTTTTGATGAAGCAACAGCTAATCTTGACAGGATAAGTGTAAAGAGCTTCATAGATCTTTTTGATACAAAGCTGAAGGATACTACTGTAATATGTGTATCTCATTCAGACGAGATCATAGATCACTTTGACAACAGGATCGTTATTTCAGATGGAAATGCCGTCATGGAGAAAGCAGCGATACAAAGCAGCATTTCAAAGGAAAAGAACGCAGTATAGCACTACAGAGGAATACAGTTTTTCAGGAGCATCATAAGTGCTCCTAAAGCTGTTATTGGAGATTATTGCATAATCAACGAATCTATTTGATGCAGGTGAGAAAATGAAATACAGAACAAAAACGATTATCTGTGCTTTTTTAGCTTCAGTACTTATGATATCAGGTACCGGATGCGGTAAATCAGATGTGCAGCCCGGTATACAGTGCAATTCATATATTACAGAGGAAACAGATCTTGAGAACACAGTTTCAGCCACAGGAACAGTAGAGGGTTCTGATGCATTGAGCATAACCAGCAGCCTTAATGCCAGAGTATCAAAGCTATGCGTGTCAGTCGGCAGTACAGTAAAAGCAGGCGATGTTCTCTGTGAGTTTGACACAAGCGATATCCAGCGTCAGATTGACTCGCTGACACAGGAAATGGAGATAGCCGCAAAGAAACAGGACAGCGAGCATGAAGCTCATCTGAGGGATCTTTCCCTTGCGCAGAATCAGAAGGATATATCACTGCGTATAGCGCAGAGAGCCATAGACGAAGCGGTATCAAAGCAGAGCTATGCCTACAGCCGTTACAACGAGCTTGCTGCAAAACAGCAGGAGCTTTACAATACCATCGCTTCCCTGAATCAGCAGATATCATCCTCAGCAGACCCCTCAGCACTGATAATGGCTAGGGATTCCGCAGAGAAGTCCTATGCCACGGTCAGCGAACAGCTCTCTCAGCTTGGTGGAGAGTTGGTCGGATATGATAACGCAGTTGCCAATGCGCAGGATAATTACAACAGGACAGCAATAGAGGCTGATCATGCGATACAGGCTGCAAATGCCGTAGTGAACAGCGATTCCTACCTCAAAGATCTTTCCGTTCAGCAGAAGCTTGACGAGCTCAGCTCCAGGCTCTCCGAATGTACAGTTGTCGCACCGGAAAGCGGTATCGTAACATCCCTTTCAGTAAAGGAAGGCTCAATACCTACGACCGATTCGATAATGACCATCGCAGACGACAGTTCCCTTGTCATAAACGCTACTGTATATGAAACAGATATCCTGAAAATATTTGAAGGACAGAACTGTGAGATATCTATGATCGCCAATAATGACAAGGTCTATTCCGGAAAGATACTCAGCGTTATAAAGATACGTGATGACAAATCAGTTGATTCCACAGTATACTCCGTAAGGATAAGTATAGACAACGTTGACGAATCCGTTATCATAGGCATGAGCACTCAGATCACGATAATTACCGAGAAGAAAGAGGGCATTATCGCTGTTCCCTATGAAGCTGTCGTAAACGGTGAGGACGGCAGGGAATACGTTTTTGTAGGCGAAGAGAACGCCGACGGTTCATTCACCGCTGTCCGCAGGGAGATCACCTCTGGTATGGAGACATCCTATCTTACCGAGATAACCGGTGATATCGGGCCTGATGAAAAGATACTCTTCCCCGCAGAAAGATTATCCGACGGAGATGTGGTAAGCATCGGCGATTATTATTCCTCTGACAACTATAACAATTAACGGTGAGCAGATATGAATGTACTTGAATACATCAGGATGGCATTTCAGGCTCTCAGGTCAAACAGGATGCGGTCTGTACTCACCATGATAGGAATAATCGTTGGCATATCCTCCATCGTGACCATATTCACCCTTGGCATCACTATCAAGGATACAGTTCAGAACATGATATACTATCAGTCGCTGAATACTTTCAGGGTATATATGTGCGGAAGGCCGGATGTGAACCCGCCGAGAGCAGAGGCAGCTGACAGGATACAGTATGAATGGCTTCAGGAGCTTTCAAGGGAATACAAGGACGAATTCAAGCCTGCTGTTTCGGTGTTCTATGATTATGCAGACAGCAGCAATGAATCCGGTGAAAAGTTCACCACCAATGTATACGGCGTTACCGAGGGATTTTTCCAGTGCAACAAAAAGGAAATAACTATGGGCAGGGAGCTGCTTCAGTCCGACGGCGAAAGGAATAAGTATACCGCCGTTGTGGCGGATGTATTTGTGCGGCAGTATTTCGGCAGCGGTGTCAATCCGCTGGGAAAAACGGTGGAGATAAAAATAAAAGGCAGCAGGATAGTGAAGCTTACTGTTGTGGGAGTATATAAAACTAACGCCTATGATTTTCCGGGTGCAAGGTCTCTGCTGGACAAACAGACCGATATCTATATCCCGTACGAGGTGCTTGAATCAATTGCAGGCAATCTGAGAACAGTATTTTCTGTTGTAGATATAGCCGGTAATAAGGATATCGACAGGGAGGTGCTTAAAGAGCATCTTGCTGAGTTCTTTGAGAAGAAGTATATCGCAAGAAAGTATTACTATGGTGAGATCGACGATATACAGAAGGACGCAGAAGCTACCGACAAGGTAGTTTCCATGATAATCGCTGTGGTTGCCGGCATTGCAGCTGTCTCTCTCATAGTCGCAGGCATCGGTGTAATGAATATCATGCTTGTAAGCATATCAGAGAGGACAAAGGAGATAGGCATCAGAAAAGCCCTTGGCGCGACTGACGGAAATGTTCTCCTGCAATTCTCCCTTGAAGCGGTCTCCCTGTGTCTCATCGGAGGGATTCTCGGCATTCTGTTCGGCATCGTAAACTGCAATGTTCTTTCAAAACTGGTCTCAAGATATTCTTCATCACTCGGGGAGTATTCTAAATATATCGCAAAGGTGGTAACTATACCAAGTCTTGCTACAGTACTGCTTGCCATAGGCTTCGCCTGTTTCGTAGGCATTTGCTCCGGTCTGTATCCGGCTACAAGAGCCGCAAGAATGAATCCTATAGATGCTCTGCGCGATGAATAACTGATTTTTCTGTTCTGCTATTATATACAACACAGCTCCAGGGACATGGGGCTGTATCAATTCAACCAACAGTCACACTACTAAATGGAGGAAATAATGGAAAAAGAGATACTTGCTCTTCCGCTTCTTGTGGGCGGAGAAGAAATATACGCAGAAGAAAAGATGCGTCTTGAATACGATGACCTGATAATCGAATATCCTGTCCTCAATGACAGCATAAGGGAAAGGATACTCTCAATGGATCAGGACAGCATACACGATATCACACTTAATAGTATAGTGGCTTTCCTGCAGAAGGTATCGCAGCTCTGGCATGATCCGGAGTATGAGCTGAGAAAGATGCTTGTCAGCTACGGCCCGAGGATATCGGGACAGACATCCGAGATGTACAAGCATAATATCGGAGTATTCCTACAGATGATCTCCTTCAAGAACTACATGGTGGATACCGTGGAGTTCGAGCTGGGAGACAAGAGGATACTTGATGAATGGATATCAAAGGAAAATGCGGAGATACACGCAGAGCCCCTCGGCAGGGTACTGCATATCATCTCAGGAAATGTAGCACTTGTGGGCCTGTACTCCATAGTCAGAGGCCTCATGACAAAGAACGTGAATATCGTAAAGCTTTCTCAGAAGGATTTCCTTGCATCATATCTTTTCATAAAGTCTATGTATGATGTTGATCCGGAGCACCCTGTAACAAAGGCTGTATCGGCAGTATACTGGAACAAGGATGATATGGAGAACATCGATTATTTCACCTCTGCAGCCAACGGTATGGTGGTATGGGGCGGACATGATACCATAATCACATACAAGCAGAAATGTCCCATCGGATGTGAATTCATAGAATACGGTCCGAAGAGGGGACTTCAGATCATTGACAACTCAGAGGGAAATGATATGCAGCTGGCGTATAATGTGGCAAGAGACGTCAGTGTATTTGATCAGGAGGCCTGTCTCTCACCTCAGCTTATACTGGTAAAGGGCGGAGACGTAAGAAGGTTCTGTTTTATGCTCTTCAAGGGACTCAGAGATTATAATTTTCTCTGGCCGGGCTCCAGTCATCCTTCCGATCATTATATACAGATGAACTATATTCTCAGATCACATGAATATCTCGGCAATCTCGCACTTACTGACGATGAAAGGAATTACATGGTTGTCCTTCTTGATGATACGACAGACCTGAAATTCGAGCATCCTCTCGGAAGGACGATATTCGTCAAGGAGATAAAGGAGATAGATGATTGCTTCCGGTACATCGATAAGTATGTACAGACTGTAGGCATCGCCCCGAAATCCCTTGCCCGTGAGATAAGGGACAGACTTACAAGATGCGGTGTGACGAGAATATCCAATATCGGAGAAGTTGAAATGCCCAGAGAAGGACTTGTACACGAGGGCATAAGCATGGCAAGGCTTGTCCGCCTTGTGGGAATGGATAAAGAGCCGGACTATTTTGCAAAACGCTATGATGTACCGGAGGGCTATTTCCATCAGTTCATCTACACCATAAAAGTACAGGGGAAAGGAGTCCAGAAATGATACGCTTTATAAACGACAGGAATGAAAGAAAAGAGTTTACATTCAACGAAATAAAGAAGAGCTTTGAAAGACATTACAACAACTGCGATTCCTACCGCAGGTTTTGTGAGCTCCATAATGTGAAGCCCTCCGACCTTAACGAGCTTGAGGACCTTTACACCATCCCCCAGATACCCACAGCCATATTCAAGGCCATTGATGTCTGCTCCGTGGATAAGTCTCTCTGCAAATGCTGTACCAGCAGCGGTACCAAAGGCGCTGTCAGCAGGATATACAGAGACCGCGCGACCATAAAGTCCTTTGTGGAGTCAGTTGTGACAGGTGCAGGAATTATGCACGGCCTTAAAGCTGAGAATACCGTTATCCTGAATTTAGGCCCCGATGCAGAAGAAGCAGGAGATATCTGGCTTGCCTATGTTACAGGCTTTCTGAAAACCGCAGTTGAGTCATACAACTTCATGCATTCCGGAAATGTGGAGACAGAAAAGCTAATCGAGAGGATAAGGAACATTCCCTCCGACAAGCGTATCGTCATACTTGGCGCACCCGCTCTGTTTATGAAGGTATTCCATGATATGAAGGAGCAGGCTGTGACAGTAACCCTCCCTGATGATGCAGTTGTATTCACAGCCGGAGGATGGAAATCCATGAAGGGTAACGCAGTATCAAGAGACGAGCTCTGCGCCTGCTTTTTCCGGTTCTTCGGAATAACCCCTGATCAGTATTTTGATGTCTTCAATCAGGTGGAGTCCAATACTCCATTCTTTGAATGCAGGTGTCACAAGAAGCATATACCCGCGGGATTCCTTGCATTTACACGGGATCCTGTAACTCTTGAAAAGCTTGAAGACGGAGAGGAAGGAGTTCTCTGTTTTCTTGATTCAAGCGCAGAGAGTTATCCTGCCTTCGTGATCACTGATGATATCGGAAGAATAACAGAGGGCTGTGAGTGCGGCCTTGAAGGTCAGGTGTTCAGTTTCACAAGGCGCGTAAGGACGGTCGAAACAAAGGGCTGTGCCCTGAAGCTGGATCAGGCTGTTGCAAGATAATTACTGTATCAGGTGATATTGATATATAAGATCAGATCGCATAACCAAACGGTTATGCGATCTCAGCTTGTCAAAAAAGGTAGTTTCAGCGATAAAACCAAACGTTTGGGATTCCAAAGGGGCGCGCCCCTTTGGTCAGGTCAAGGGCTGAAAGCCCTTGTGGGGTGTGGGGCAAAGCCCCGCATATAGCCTTCGGGCGCTCAGCAAGGGGTGA
>CAMKMD010000015.1 GCA_946413815.1 uncultured Ruminococcus sp. | reverse complement strand
GAAGAGGTAGTTATACCCGATTCTGTAAAGACTATCAGCAATTACGCATTCAGATTCTGCAAGAGTCTTAAGGATTTTAAATTCCACGAAGGTCTTGAGACTATCGGAGTCGGTGCATTTGATGGTACAGCACTTACAGAGGTCACTCTTCCCAAATCCCTTACATGGTGCGACTGCGGACTGAGGATCGATACACTTAAAAAGGTAACATTCGCAGACGGCATTGAGGAGATCCCGCAGAGCTGTCTTGAAAGCGCAAATAATCTTGAAGAGGTAGTTATACCCGATTCTGTAAAGACTATCAGCAATTACGCATTCAGATACTGCAAGAGTCTTAAGGAATTTAAATTCCACGAAGGCCTTGAGACCATCGGAGTCGGTGCATTTGACGGCACATCGCTTACAGATGTTACTCTTCCTAAGTCCCTTACATGGTGCAACTGCGGACTGAGGATCGGCACGCTGAAAAAGGTAACATTTGCGGACGGTATTGAGGAGATCCCGCAGAGCTGTCTTGAGAGCGCAAATAATCTTGAAGAGGTAGTTATCCCTGAGTCTGTAAAGACTATCAGCAATTACGCATTCAGATACTGCAAGAGTCTTAAGGAATTTAAATTCCACGAAGGTCTTGAGACTATCGGAGTCGGTGCATTTGACGGCACAGGGCTTATAGAGATAACCCTTCCTAAGTCCCTTACATGGTGCAACAGCGGACTGAGGATCAGCACACTGAAAAAGGTTACATTTACAGACGGCATTGAAAAGATACCCGTTCGCTGTCTTTCTGGTGCATCAGGACTCGGAGAAGTAATCTTACCTGATACAGTTAACAGTATTGATGAATACGCGTTTGAAAATACTGCCTCACTCAGACATATTGAGCTTCCTTCCGGCCTTGTCTCCATCGGACATAGTGCTTTTTACAACAGTGGTCTTAAAGACATAGTTATTCCGGATAGTGTAACTAATGTTTACTATGATGCGTTTGAAAATTGTAAGAATCTCCGTACTGCTGTTGTCGGTTCAGGTGTCACAAAGATCAGCTCCAATACATTTTCAGGATGCAGACAGCTTGAAAAGGTAACTCTTCCATCTGGACTCAAAGAGATAGATGACAGTGCGTTCTATAACTGCCGCGCTCTTTCCGAGGTCAAGCTTGACAGTACATCATTCAAGCTTGACGATTCCTCTTTCATGCATTGCTATTCACTGAAGGATGAAAGATTCATCCGCCTTGAACGTCCGGTCTCTGAGATAAAGATCGACAAGACACAGGGCACTATAGGCAGCAAGTTTGATTTCACAGTTTCCTTTGATGTCCTCGATGACTTCACAGAAGACGTAACAGCCTATACTGTAGAACTCACAGTACCACAGGAGCTCACGATCGACGTTGATTCTATAAAGGCAGCTGAAGGCACTTTTGTGGAGGAGAGTCCCATAAGTGAGGATCACAAGAAGATAACGTTCACAACAGACAGCGGCAAGCTCACATTCTCAGCTTTTGCAGGCGAGTCCGGGGAGTTCGATATCGACGCTGATGTCCGTTTCAGATATAAGTCAACCAGCTATTTAGAGGCTATTGACAGCGTACACGTTTCTGTAAAGGAGCTCTCGCTTTCCGCTCCGGCGGTCACGAATACTCTCAAGCCTGAGTTCGGCGGAACAGGCCCCAAGGGTATGCCCGTTGATGTCTATATGAATGACAAGCTTATCGGGTCACCCGTATGCAATGAAGAGAACGGTAAATTCACCCTTCCCGTGGTGCTTCCTGACGGAACAAAGGAGGGCGACGAATTCGTTGTTTATGCAAAGTACGGCGATGTTGAGACAGAAAAGAAGACAATGGTATATTCAACAAAGAAGGCAGCTATCACAGATGTGAGCATCAGCATAGGCAATAAAGACGAAGTTGATATCACAAATGTGTTCACGACCTGCTATTCACCTGTAATGACACTTCTTCCCGGTCACAGGATGAAGTTCACGCTGAACATTGCAAACAGCGATCTGCTCGGCAAGGTATACATCGTAAGCACCAAGAACGGTGTAGTATCATCCATGGAAGCTGAGTACGATCCCGAGAAAAAGGTCTGGGTAGCAGAGGGTAACTTCGGCAGCAGCTCTTATGTTCCCGGATATCTCAACTTCGTGCTCGTGACAAAGGAGCAGGCCGAGTCAGGTGAGAAGCCTGATTTCACCAAGAAGTTCTACACACGTGATGGATATATCAGATTCATCATCGATCCTTCAGGCAAGGTGTATGAGGCTGAGCCCTCAAATCCTGTTGAGGGTGCAGAGATGACCATCTACACTATAGACGAGAACGACAAGATCATAAAGTGGGATCCCACAGACTTCGATCAGCAGAATCCTATCCTTACCAATGAGAACGGTGACTATGCCTGGGATGTTCCCGAGGGTGACTGGAAGGTAGTGTGCAAGGCTGAGGGCTTCGGCGAGTATGAAAGCGATTGGTTTGAGATACCGCCCATGAAGACTGATATCGATTTCTCACTTGTAAACAATGACAGTGCTGAGGTATCAGCTATAGAGTATAACGGTAGCAAGATAGAGATAAAGTTCTCAAAGTACATGGATCCTGCTTCAGTAAACACCGGTTCTGTAACAGTTACAGGTCTTGGCGAATACACCGTTAAGCCCGTTCTCCATATCAGTGAAGAGACATATACTGATACCTTCGTCATCGATGCTGATTATACAGAAGCTATCGATGTAAGTGTCAAGGTTACAGACGGCTGTCTGACTTATGCAGGTGCTTCATGCGCCGAGAGCAAGGAAGAAACTCTCCACATCAACGATCACGTTGTTACAACAGAGGCCATCGAAGAGCCTTCAGAGGAAACAACAACTACAGCAGTTCCCGAGGAAAAGACAACTGACACCAGGCCCGCAACAACAACTAAATCTGCAGAGACAAAGCCAACATCCACATCAGAGGCGGCAAAGCCTGCAACCACAACAAAGGCAGCTGAAACAAAGCCTGCCACTACAACTATCGCAGTGACCACAACAAAGGCAGCAGAGACAAAGCCTGTCACTACAACTATCGCAGTAACCACAACAGAGCCCGCTGATACAAAACCTGTATCCACTGCACCTGCAGAGACTGAACACGTTTCAGAACTTGGTGATATCAACAGCGACGGTATGATCGATTCAAACGATGCCTCAGCAGTACTTGAAGACTATGCCAAGGCATCCACCGGCGGCGAGTCAGCTCTTGACAAGGAGACAGCTGATATCAACGGCGACGGAATCGTTGATTCCAACGATGCTTCAATCATCCTTGCATACTATGCCGCAGTATCCACCGGTAAGGATATAAAGCTTGAGGACTTTATAACAGAATAACAATTCAGCATTTTAAACGATGAAAGGCTGCATAACAAGTGTTATGCAGCCTTTTTTCTGATATAATCATACAGACCCGCAGCACTGAAATGCTGCCTCGTAGCGAATAGATTCAACTGCAAGGGATATTACCTCAGAGATATAGGGCTTGTCCACCTTGTAATAGAAAAGGCCGCGTATACGTTCCGGGTCATATTCGTAGGCCGAGTCTATAGCCCGGCGTATATTTCTCTCAACAGCCTTAACGTCACAACCGAGCGCCTGTGCTACCATAGGATAGAGAGAACGTGTCAGTGAATCCATCAGGACAGGCTCCTTCACAGCAAGAGTTATGGACTTTATAAGCAGGTGATAACCGGAAAGATTCGGACGTATGCCGAGCTTCTGAACAAAGCGTACAGCAGAAAGCTCCGCTTCATCCGAACATCTGCGTATGTCGTCTGAGCGACTTGAGGCGGGAAGTATGTATGTTTGTCTGTTTTCGGTATAATTGATCTGTGCTGACATTTTTTGATTCTCCTATCATATGGTATTTTAAGGGTATCCCGGTTCTGTTCCTGAAACCTTATTAGAACTCTGTTCATTCCCTGCAGCTGCAGTTTCACTCCTTTCTTAGACCTGTAACTTGACAAAACCTACAGGAATGATTATAATAGAATGTGTTAAAGATTTCTGCCGGTAAATGCAGAAATCTTTTATAATACTATTACTCCATGCTAAGGTATGTCTGATCTGAGCGACGCCGCAGTGTTGATATCAGTTCTTGTCTATAAGTGTATTATACCGTATAAAACAGACTATTTACAAGTTAATTACGGCATATTTTCAGTATAACAATAGTATCAAGCATTATACCAAAATACGACGTTAAGGAGCAATAAAGATCATGGAAATCGAAAAGCTGAAAAAAACGACTATCGAAAGACTCAAGAAGGTAAAGGCGGAGCAGGGACTTTCCGTTTCAAAAATAATGGAACTGCTCGAAGCAAAGGGTAAATTCGTATCTGAAGCAACAGTAAAGAGAGTGTTCTCCGAAGGCTCAGAGGATTTCAACTTCCGCTATCAGGATTCAATCGCACCTCTTGCGGATGTACTACTCGACCTTTACGGTGATACCAGCGGACTTGACGAGGTCAACGCCCTGAAACAGATAATCCACGACAAGAATCAGACTATAGAATTCATGATGATAAAGTTCGAAGAGCAGAAGAACGCCTATGAGCGCAATGTAGCACACCTGAAGGGACAGATCCACCGTCTCAATGAACGTCTCGATGTCCGTGAGAGATCTATAGAGCGTAAGGATGCTATCATGGAAAAGCTCCTCAATGCTTATATCATCAAGCAGAATGAAGATTTAGAACTCGATTGATCGTGTGCTGATATTCTTGACATCTGATTTTTACTGTGATATAATGTACCCAAAGAAAGCTGCCGGCAGCGTATATGCACTGCATACTGCGGCGAGTCGCCGCGGGGCTTTTTGGAAAAACGGCAAAATCAAAGATACCTCCGGCGAATTTCAATTAACTTCGTTAATAATAATATTCGCCTCCGGAATATTTGAATCCTTTGTGCCGGCAGCTTTTATTCAAATAAGGAGCAGCTATGATCGATCTTGATGTAATCCGTCTTTCCGTCATTCTTGATGTGCCTCCTGAGAAGCTTTATATGCTCAGCAACCATCGTACACCTCGAAAAAAGCGCAAGGAAGAACGGTATTCAAATTATCATAAGGTTGTTATACCTCGCAAAGGCAGTAAAAAAGACAGGGTGCTCTGTGTTCCGAACGGATATCTTAAAGCAGTACAAAGGCGCATACTCGGACTCTGCCTGTATAAGCTTCCTGTCTCTCAGTACGCTACAGCTTACCGAAAGGGCTTCTCTCTGCTTGACAATGCATCCCCTCATACAGGAAAAGAGTATGTCGTCAAGCTTGATATATCCGGCTTTTTCGACAGTATCGATGAGGATATGGTATATTCGGTAATGAAGAGGTTCCGTTTCTCTGTGCCTGCAACGTCGCTTCTTACACATCTCTGCGTATATAACGGTGTTTTACCACAGGGTGCGCCTACCTCTCCGTATATCGCAAATCTTGTAATGAAGCATTTTGATGAACAGCTTGGCAGATGGTGTTTAAAACACGGCATAACCTATACACGTTACTGCGATGATATGACATTTTCCGGAACCCGGGAAGCAGTAAAGGCCACGCAGCTAATTCCTGAAGTACGGAAGAGGCTCAGCCGTCAGGGCTTTATCCTGAACGACAAAAAGACCGTTGTAGTCGGAAGATCCGGTCAGCAGCGTGTCACAGGCATAGTAGTCAATGAGAAGCCGCAGGTTCCGAGAGAAATCCGCCGGGCTATACGTCAGGAGGTATATTACTGCACAAAGTTCGGTGTTAAGGAGTCTCTTGCAAGGCGCGGCTCCTCTGAGACACCGCAGCAGTATCTCAGTTCCCTGCTCGGCAGGATAGGCTTTGCCCTCCAGACCGACCGGAGCAATACCGAAATGCAGGAGTATTACTCACGGATAAAAGAGCTTATGAAAGAATAGAGGACGCCTGCGGGCGTCCTTTTCATTAAGGGGTGATTTTATGAAAAGAATAGTGGCGGCTTTTGCGGCTGCCCTGATATGCTGTGCAGGAATTATACCATCTGATACATCGCACGCGGAACACAGATCAGGCCGTTTTGCTGCAACATTCATACAGAACTGGTATTGCCGCGACTGGACTCAGGAGCGATGGAACGAGGAATTCCACGCGGCAGGAGATGCAGGATTCAATGCCCTGATACTCCAGTCCGTCTATGATATAGTAAGAGGAGAATGCAGTGAAGGAAGCTCACCACAGGACTGCTCCGCTTATCCGCACACAGAGAGCTTCTGTATGTACCCATCATCCTATAAAATGACATATCACTCTTCACAGAACAGCGGCGATGCCCTTGAACTTGCTCTGTCAGCCGCAAAAGCAAATGATATGCAGCTCTGGATAGGCACTGTCAATGACGATATCTGGTGGAAGTATGGCTGGGGATTGCCTGAGAAAAATGATGCGGGAGGAACATATTTCGAGGATTGGAGCAAAGAGAACGCAGGGCTTTGCTCAGGTCTCATCAAAGAGATACAGGAGCGCTACGGTTCGGAATACAGCGAACAGATAGCAGGTTATTACTATGTCAATGAGATATGGAATATAGATACAGCATGTTCCGGAACGGACGCAGGGGAATACGCACGCATCATCGGCGATAACATAAGAGCAAGCATAAAAGCCGCAGGGGATAAACCCCTTATGATAAGCCCTTTCTGGAACCCTGACGTATCGTCACCGGAGGGCTTCACAGCCTTTCTCTCTGACCTTGCCGGTGAAGCGGGATTCCGCAGCATTGACATATATGCCCCTCAGGACGGCGGAGGAAAGGAATACAGCCCATCCGTCATGCATGAATGGGCACAGGCTCAGAAGGCGGCAGTCCGAGACCGTATGCGTTTCTGGATTAACAACGAAAGCTTTGGCACTTCCATGGCAGCAAAGTCAATAGATGAACTCAGAAGAAACTACGCAGCTACAGCCGACCTGGTGGAGAGTAACGTCCTCTTTTCATGGAGCCATTACTATTTCACTGACATGCAGCTTTCTGACAGCTTCGCTGCCTTCAGCCTTGAACAGCTTGAAGGAGATGTCAATGCCGACGGCACGGTCAGCATCTCCGACCTCGTCGCCCTCGCAGAATATCTTCTTGGAAGAGGTCAGCTTCGTGACTGGCAGGCGGGTGACCTTATAAAGGACGGCACCACAGATACCTATGATCTTGTAAAGCTGAGAAGGTTACTGACTGATGCCCTATAATACAATAAAGCCCCTCAGCATCTGAGCTGAGGGGCTTTTCCGGAAGCAGATAACGGGGGTCGAACCCGCCTTCTCAGTTTGGGAAACTGAAGTAATAGCCGCTATACTATATCTGCATTATTTTTATTATACCATAGTTTATGCTGCAAATCAAGACATAAGAAGAGATTTGCTTATAAAAATTTTTGTAACTGAAATGAAACTTGACATAGCCTATAACCAGTGGTATAATAATGAAATATCATTAACAGGCAATATCATCCGCTTTATTTCCTGTGGCAACGGTGTGTACTTCCGTGCGCTGACGGAAAAGCCACGGGCAGTAACTGTAGGGATGGTATAGGAGTTGCTCCCTGTGTATGATCATTCATCCTTGACATCAGCGGATCATGGATATACAAGACACGAAAAGAGGGATAGAAATGTCAGGAATAATCAGTCTCAACAACATCACAAAAGAGTTCAAAGTACTGAACCGAAGAGAGGGGCTGAAAGGAAGTTTACGTGATCTGTTTTCACGTGACTACAAAATAGTAAAGGCCGTGGATGGAATAACCATGGAGGTACAGCAGGGCGAGATAGTAGGATATCTCGGCCCTAACGGCGCCGGCAAATCTACCACGATAAAGATGATGACCGGAGTACTTGAACCGACCTCCGGTGAGCTTCTCGTCGGAGGCAGAGTGCCGTACAAGAACCGCAGTCAGAACGCACAGGAGATCGGAGTAGTATTCGGTCAGCGTTCGCAGCTCTGGTGGGCACTGCCTCTTGTTGAGTCGTTCAAGCTGCTGAAGGATATCTACCAGATATCCGATGAACAGTACGATTCCATGATGAAGCTTTACGGCTCGCTTGTAAATATTGAAGAACTCCTTCATAAACCTGTAAGACAGATGTCACTCGGACAGAGAACGCTCAGCGATATACTCGCAGCCTTTCTTCACGATCCGAAGATAGTCTTCCTTGATGAGCCCACAATTGGACTTGACGTCTCAATGAAGGCAAAGATACGCACACTGATACAGGCGCTCAACAGGGAGAAGAACACTACAGTAATACTTACTACTCATGATATGGGCGATGTTGACGCATTATGCCGCAGAATAGTTATAATCGACAAGGGCAAGATGCTCTATGACAATGATATTGAACATCTGAAAGGCTTCTTCGGCTCATATCGTACACTAAAGATACGTGTCTCCGGAGATATGGGAAAAGTCGCTTCAGAGATCGAAAAAGAGCTCCCTGAATTCAAGGTAAGCTCTGACGAGGAATGGATATCCGTACTTGTAGACGAGGACAAGTCAAAGGTACTCGATGTACTGAGTCTCCTTCGTCACAAGCACGATATCAGGGATATGCAGCTCGAGGAGATCTCTACAGAAGAAGTCATAAAGAAGATATACGAGGGGGGAGTGGAATGAACCTTAAAAAGTATCTGACACTCACCCGTGCAGGAGCAATGGAGACCTTGCAGTACCGTGCGTCCGCAGTTGTAATAGTACTCGGAAACCTGCTCTATCTGACTATCGTATATTTCCTGTGGAAGGCTATATACGCTTCATCCCCGTCAGAGGTCGTGAACGGCATGACCTTCTACGATACGCTGATTTATCTTGTTCTAGCGGCAGCACTTGCAGCTTCAATCGAGATGTATACAGTATGGATGATTGGCCGCGACATACAGTCAGGCAAGATAGTCCTCGACCTTCTGAAACCAATGGAATACCGCAGCTTTTACTTCTGGTCAATGGCCGGAAGTATGGTGATGAACTTTCTTATGACCTTCATCCCTACCTTTATCGCTGTGGAGATAATGACACACGGAGCGATACATATCGGAATGAATATTGTCTGGTTCCTTATAGCACTTGTATTTGCTGTCCTTATAAACTACAGTATTGATTTTATTGTAAGCACGATATGTCTCTTTACTGAGTCTATATGGGGCATAAACATAATGAAACAGGTCATCATCATGCTTCTCTCAGGAGCTACGATACCCCTTGCTTTCTTTCCGGACAAGCTCAGAGCAGTAGTTGATCACCTGCCTTTCCAGTCCATATATAATGCGCCGCTGTCACTTCTGCTTGACAGCACCGGTGATGTGAGGAAGGCCGTTACAACACTTGCCACGCAGCTTATGTGGTGTGTGGTAATGACGGTAATCAGTAAGCTTTTCTGGAACGTATCCGTAAAGCAGATCACTGTGAACGGAGGCTGATGATATGAAAAGAAAGAGTTTAGGCTTCTACATAAGGATCTATTTCAAGATACTCGCCCAGAATCTGAAAAGTCAGATGAGTTACCGCGCGGATTTCATCATCTCCACAATAGGTATGATATTCACGAATATAGCAGGCTTCGTCAGCTTCTGGATACTGTTTACCAACTTCTCTGAGATCAACGGCTGGGGCTACTATGAGATGCTCTTCCTTTATGGTTTCTCGCTTGTTGCAGTAACACCTGTGCAGTGCCTCTTTGATAACAACTGGAACCTGCGCCGCTACGCGTTCTCCGGTGACTTTATAAAGTACTGCTTCCGTCCCATTAACCTATTCTTTTACTATCAGTCGGAGATATTCGACATCAAGGGTCTCGGACAGCTTGCCTTCGGTATCGGTACTATAGCCTACTCGTGGGCAAAGCTCGGACTTGAATGCAGCATTTTGTCAATACTGAAGATGGTTGTATTTCTTATATCAGCATCTCTCGTTATGATAGCCCTTCAGAATGCCGCGGCCGCAAGCTGTTTCTGGATAGAGAACAGTTTCTACATCCTTGACTTTGTTACGAAGCTCAAGGACTATGCGAAATACCCTGTTACCATATTCAGTCAGGTCTTCCGCTTTATCTTTACCTTCTTGATGCCTATTGCATTCATAGCATACTATCCGGCACTGGTCATACTCAGACCGGAGGAGCCCAGTGTTCTTTCGTGGCTCTCGCCGGTAGTCGGCATAGTAATGTTCTTCATCAGCTACAAGATATGGATGCGCGGAGCAACAAGATATAACGGTACAGGCTCGTAATTATACAGCATAAGCTTCAGAAGCCGCAGTTTCCCGCCGCACCGGCATGGGACTGCGGCTTTTTATCTTAGTAAGCCTGTACCTCAGTCCTTCAGGATCCATGTTCAAGGATAATAGTTGAAATCAATGTAAAAGTATGATATAATAACATTAATAATATATGTATCAGTCATACATAAAATTTACGAAGGGAAGTATCCGGAAATGGACAACACAACAACTAACAAGATTAACTACATCATCCCCGAAGGCCTTACAGTCTCCGAGATAGAAGCATCCGTCTGCGAACTCGGCAGCATAGTACCCGTAGAAGTCAGGGATTATGACATAGTTGTAGTCGGAGCAGGCGCATCTGGAGTACCAGCTGCCGGCTGGGCAGCTGAGATGGGTGCAAAAGTCGCGCTTTTACAGAAGGGCACCTCAGTCATCTCACAGGGCAACTGCGGTTCAGCTATAATTAAATCCCGCTCAACAGAAGCCGGAATAGCCAAATGGATACACCATACCAACAGCCTGTGCGACTGGCGCTCTGACACGAAACAGCTGCGTGCCTATGCTGATCACTCTGAGGAAGCCATGATGTGGTTCCTGAATCGGGCAGGACTGACTGGTGAAACAGAGTACGGCGACGGCTCAAAGGTGGACAATAACGCAGATTCAGCCAGCCTGCTCAATGACGGAGCGGGGCTCTGCGCTTTCCGTTCAACGAGTGCTGATTTTACCGGGGTATGGCGTGACAGAGGAAATACCTATGATTACGGTGATGACCATTGCTATTTCTGGGCTCCCTGGATAGGACCGAAGCCCCTCAATGTCGGAAATGCCCTCCATAATGCACTTAACAGGGTAATGTCAGAGCATCCCGACCTTGAAGTCTTCTATTCCACTCCTGCTGTTCAGCTTTTAAAAGAGAACGGACGTGTAACCGGAGTTATAGGAAAGAACGCAGCAGGGGAGTACATCAGATTCAACGCCTCAAAAGCAGTCATACTTGCCTGCGGAGACTACACAAATAATCCGGCTATGACAAAGCGATGGTGTCCTGATATAGCCGACTTCGACAAGAAGCAGTTCGGCAAGACAGGTGACGGCCACGTCCTTGCCATAAGCGCCGGAGCAGTAATGGAGAATCCCGGCCACACCAAGATGATGCACGACTTTGATTCAGCCCTTATGTTCGAGGAGCCATTCCTCTATCTCAATATGAACGGCGAGCGCTTCACCAACGAGTATACAGGCTTCGTATATATGGGTAATATTTTACGCAGTCAGCCCTCCTACAAGGGAACAATGCTCGATGCCGACCACAAGGAGGGTTCAAAGGGCTGGTACTGTACAGTGTACGACAGCGACTACATGAACTGGAGCGCTGAAGAATTCGTCGACGGACCTGTTCTGCCTTTTGTAATGGAGAAGTTTATCCCCGGCGCGGTTGAGGAGCCTAAGGGCGTATTTAAAAACCTTATTGACCTCCACCGCTGTGACACTCTTGAAGAGCTTGCAAAAGAACTTGACCTGCCCGTTGAAACCATGCTCGCCTCTGTTGAGCGATATAACCAGCTATGCGACAAGGGTACAGATACAGATTTCGGCAAGCCTGCAAAGTATCTCCACCCCGTAAGAAAGCCGCCCTTCTGGGGAGCACGTAAGCATATCAGAGTATCGTCAGAAGTATCGGGAGTAGTTGTAAACGAGAATGCACAGGCACTTGATGCTTCCGGAAGACCGATTCCGGGGCTCTACTGTGCCGGAAACCTCGGAGGAGGCTTTTACGGAGGAAGTGATTATCCCTTCCACCAGACAGGTCTTTCCCTCGGCAGATGCTACACCACCGGAATGATAGCCGCAAAGCACGCTATGGGAAAACTATGATATAAAATCAGGACATAAATAACGGAGGCACTACATATGAAAAGACAGATAAAAGCTTACATACTTGCCGGAGCAATAGCCATAACTCCGGTATGCAGCATGATCGCTCCGGCTATGAGTACAGCTGCTCTCACCATAAACGCAAAGCCCACCAGCGTTACTATCCCCAAGGGCGTCATAGCTGTCGGGGAGACGATGCGAATAGACTTCAAGTGGAGTACAGGAGCAGTCCCGGACAACATACGCTTCTCCTCCCATGACGATGATATCGCCACTGTCGATCAGGACGGCCTGATAACAGGCGTAGACACAGGCATAACAGAGATTTATGTTGATATAGACTCCATCGGAAAGAGCTATACCTTTACTGTTACAGTATCCGATAAAGTTCAGCCGAACTACGAGTATTCCCTATACCAGCTCGGACAGGGCATGAAGCTGAAGGCCGGCGACACCCTTGTCGATAACGGTGCGAGCGTTGCAAAAACAGTTAATCTTCTGAATGAAAAGGACGAGTATGACGTGATCTTCATGTCAGAAGAGCCTTATACAATGCAGACCGACGCAATCGTTGCAGGTCTTGACGGCATCGTTCTATACATCATACCGCTTGCTGATGGTTTCCGCTATACAGATATAACTCAGCTGAAGGAGGGTGATATCATTGATACAGACACCTACCTTGTCACACATGATTATGTCGTAAATAACAGCATCCACCCTGTGTTCCTCAAAAACTACTATAAAAAGTATATCGGTGAAGGAAAGATAAGGGTAAAGTCTATCGACCATGAGAGTAAGAGAGCAGAGCTTGAAGCATTTAACGAGGATACTGTGTCCATCAAGGGCGATGCCAACGGAGACGGAGTATTCGGCATAGCAGATGCTGTTACCTTTAATAAATGGCTTTTGGGAGATCCCTCCGCTGTCATAGCAGACTGGAAGACACTCGACTATAATGATGACGGCGTGCTCGATACCTTCGATCTTATCACAATGCGAAAGATCCTCATCATCGGAGAGATGGAAGCACGTCCTTCTGCGATGATCGTTGACTATACGATAACCGAGGATCCCTTAACTGGCTGGGGCTCTGAGTACAGCGTAAGAGTTATAGATAATTTCGGAGTGGCGCATACTGCCGATATAAACGAAAGTGACTTCGCTTACCTCAGAGATCAGAATAATGCAGCTTCTTGGTGGAAAGATAACGGAGAGCTTGTCATACAGAGAGGTGAGGCCAGTGCTCTTGTCACCGAGCACGAAGACCTCAAATCGGTGAACGCTCTTACAGGGAAGGCAAGAGAACTCGGGAGTGCAGATTGGCAGAACTGGGATATGTCAATCACCGATTACGGAGAGCAGATACTCTATCTGTTTGAGCCTGCAGAGTCAGGATACGTTTATGATTATACTCCTTTACTCGCTGCATTTGTCGGAGACGAATGCGGATGGGCAGATGATGCGCAGGCACAGGAAACGATCTCAATGATGATGGATAAAGGATATTACGCTTCATCTTCCATTCTTAAAACTTACCGGAGAATGATAAACGATACAACTGAGTGACATAAACAATACCGCACAGTACCACGTAGGTGCTGTGCGGTATTCTGTTATCTTTCGTAGGTGGCGAGTATACGCATGGCGACTTCACGTCGTGTCTGACGTGTATTCATCGCCTGCTTCTCGATATAGCGATGAGCCTGGGGTTCAGTGAATTTCAGGTATTTCATTAGGGTGGATTTCGCCCTGTTGATAAGCCTCATCTCGTCAATACGTGTCATAAGCTCCGGGTTTTCCTTTGTCAGTCCCAGCATACGGGATCTGTTAGCGCTGACGAGCCTTACAGTGCGTGTCAGAAGCTGCCGGTCAATAGGTCTTGGTACAACACTTATTCCCGCCGCGGAGACTTTATCGGCCACATCCTCTGCAATATCGCTGAGACAGAGGAGTATAATACCCGCAGAGGTATCTTCAGCGGCTGTTTCCGCAAGCTCCTGACCGAACTCATCGGAAAGGGGAGCGTTTATTACGATCAGGTCAGTTTCGGACTCACTCTTGATCATTCTTCTTGCTTCGCCGCCGGAACCTACCTGAGAGATCCTTCCGAAGCCCTCGTTCCGGATTATCTGCTCGATGACAGCGGTGCTTTCGTAGTCTGATGAAACGATCATTGCTCTGTTCATGGCGGTCATCCCCATTACAGATACTCAAAACAGGTCTTTCTGTAGAACTGCTCACGAAGTTCGGCAGTCATGCCCGAGCAGGCTGCTGCTTCCTTGTTGAGCTTAGAAAGAATTCCTGTAATAACATTCCCGGGAAGATTCTCATTTATAAACTGACTTGACGAAGCGATAGATACAGCCTCCTCCGGAGAAGAAGGGAGACTCAGGTATCTGCCGCCGTTTTCACCGCTGAGCCTTGCAGCAGAGTCGTAGAATTCCGTATCACCGTTTCTGATTCCCTCCATACCGGCAGCCAGTATAAGCCTGAAAGCGATATAGGGATTGCAGGCGGCATCAGCTGATCTCAGTTCTATCCTCGGCTCAGATCCCATAGCAGCGGGTATACGGAGCAGAGTGGAAAGATTGCTGCAGGACCAGTCGACGTATCTCGGTGCATAACCAGTGCCGAATCTGTCAAAAGAATTTGCAGTAGGATTCAGGAATGCAGTCATCTCGGGTATACGACGCAGTATACCGGATACAAAACACTTTCCTGTCTCTGTGATATTGCCGTCTGCGTCACAGAATATATTCTCACCATTCTTCCGGACAGTCATAGGGATGCAAAGGGCACTTCCATGCGTGAATCCTGGCGGCAGAGGCATGAATGAAGCGAACAGGCCGTTCTGCGCAGAAATGGACTTAACAACAGTCTTATAATGTACCATGTCGTCAGCTGCTGTGACCGGCTCATTGACTCTGAATTCTATCTCGTTCTGACCGGGGCCGTGCTTGTGGCAGGAGCTTCTCGGACGTAGTCCCATCTCCTCGAGTGAAAGGCATATCTCACGGCGGGGATTCTCACATCGGTCAAGGGGGGCAACATCCAGATAACCGCCGTTATCATGCGGTGTGGTGGTAGGCTTGCCAAGACTGTCGAGTTCAAAGAGATAAAACTCGCATTTAGTACCCATCTCGCAGCAGTATCCCTCAAGTCTCAGTTTGTTGATGAAACCTATAAGGTCGGTACGCATATCTGCGGCGTAGTCGGAACCATCCGGATTTCTCAGGCTGCAGAAGAAACGTACAACTCTGCCGGAAGCAGGTCTCCAGGGCAGTACAGAAAGTGTAGCTATATCCGGGAAAAGCAGCAGGTCAGAGCAGGCCGGATCAAAAAATGAAGCATCGAACGGAATGCCGCTGGTGAAAGCGTGTTCCAGCTCATTGGGCATGATAGCTATATTTTTGAGGCTTCCGAACATATCGCAGAAGGTAAGCCTGATGAACTTTACATCGTTCTCCTCAACGAATCTGAGGATCTCGAGTGGTGTATGGCTCATATAAAGACCTCCGTATATTAGATCATAACATAATAATTATACCTCTTTTGAAAGTAAAAGTAAATAGTCTGAGCGAATATTCTTGATGGAATTATACATTTAGTCAATATAAATATTGTATACCAAAATGCATAAAAAGTATTGCAAATATTAAAAGAATATGTTATAATAGATGAAAGATTTCCTTACAAGAAGAGAGGAGATGTGCATGATGTTTAACTAAGCCCCGCTAAAGACAATAAGTGTAACTATAAAGGAGGGTATTATGGATAATCTACATTCATTCTCAAGGAAACTTATGGCTGCAGCCGCTGCGGCTGTTATCGCCTTGTGCGGAGGTACATTCACTGCATCTGCTGCCGGTGAGGCAGAAGAAACCGGAGTAAATATGAGCCTGCTTGCAGGCGGATCTGTTATTGGAATGAAATTCCGCATAGTTACTTCGGAAAACATAGGTGACCTGACTGTAACTGTTGATGATAAAGACGTTGATCCGGATACATCCGGAGCCTTTACTATTCCCGAATACTCAATGAATATGGGGCAGAAACATTCGATCGTTGTAAAAATGGGAAGCACGACGCTCGCTACCAAGACAGCATCAGTTGCATCGTATCTGAATACTATCAAGGCAAATAAAACGTATTCCGACATTGCTACGAATATGCTTTTGTACGGCAGTGCTTCTCAGGACTACTTCGGAATTACAGACAATCCTGTCGGATCAGGCTTATCCGGTACTCAGTACAGCAATCAGGAAATAGACGGTGCGGCTTTCGACAAGGAGAGCTTCAACGCCGAACTTTCAGGAAAAGCAGTAAGCTATTACGGTATGAACCTCTCGCTCAAAGATCGTACAACACTGACACTTTTCTTCAAAAAGTCTGACGACAGTACGACGGCTCAGGCAAAGTCCTTCCTGAACGACTTTACTTTCGGCGATAAAGCTGTATCGGCTGCGGAGAACGGTGACAGTTATCTTACCATATCGACCGCAGTATCAGCTACAGCACTTATGGATCCCATTGAGCTCACAAATGGTACTGTCTCAGCAGAGTTCAGCCCTGTCCAGTACATAGCAGCAGCGCAGGATTCAGGCGATGAAAGACTTGCCTCTGTCTGCAAGGCTCTCTACGCTTACGGACTCGCGGCATCGAATTTCACCGAACCGGAAGAACCTGCCGTTGATGATCCTGAACCGCTGCTTGAAGCCAAGAACACTGTACACACCGGACTTGCTACCCAGTATAATATCAATGAGTTTGGTGGCGGAGAGAATAATCTCGGACAGGCTATGCTTCGTGACGTAATGGGTAATAATACCAATTATGCAGCCATCAGTACTGATGATTATAATCAGGCTAAGCTTGCGGGAGCATTTATAGAAGTTACATACGGTTCTAACTCAACGAAGGCGCTTGTTATCGATACATTCGGCGGTGATAACCATGATAATAAGGGTAATGTGGATCTCGATCCGAAGGCTTTTGCAGAACTGAAATCCACATCACAGGGTGATATTGAAGTCACATGGAAGATAATCCCTTACGAGAAGGAGCATGTGAATTACAGACTGAAGGATAATAAATTCAACGCAGGATGGTTTGCTATTCAGGTATATGATCACAAGTATCCCATATGGTCGTTAGAAGTTAAAAAAGGCGACGAGTATGTAAATGTACCTCGCGAAAACTTTAACTACTTCATTTATGACGGTGGTTTTGGTGATGGACCATACACGATCAGACTGACAGACATCTACGGCCATGTTATAGTTGATGAGAACGTCGATCTGTCTTCCGGTTCTGCTTCCGGAAACGTTCAGTTCCCCGATTAAGAATAACTACAGAAAGGAAAACAATATGGAGAATAAATATACTTCGCCGGAGCTTGAGATCATCAGGTTTGAAGCCGAGGATGTGATCGGTGCCTCCGATCCTTTGATCAATGAGGAAACCGATACCAAGATACTCTGATATCAGGAGACCGTCGCTGATCCGACGGTCTCTTTATATTATAGATATCTAACAGGTAAAACTTGACAAAATGGTCACTATATGATAAAATATAATTCCGGTAATTATAAATTACTAAGCTAATATAGGGAGGATCATGAACAATGAAGAATCACATCAAAAGGATCGCAGCTATAGCTGCAGCAGTTATCTGCGCTGTACCTATGACAGGAAGTCTTTCAGCATCTGCTGCTACTCAGTACAAGATGCACAGGACGTATGTCATCTCAAAGAAGACCAACAGCGGCATTAAAAGTCTGAAATCGGTCTATACAAGAAAGAACGGCCTTATCGACATGGGATGCCGTATGGGTTCACTTGGCGGTAATTCTTTGACCTGGACAACAGCGCAGAAGACTGAATTCAACTGGCAGCCTAAGAACAACAGATGCGACGAAGTAGGCGTTGTTGTATCATTTACAAACAAGACAACTAACTCAGCGGCGCCGAAGTACATGGGCAGCGTAAAGAACACATACAAACTTGCGAATTCAAATATGACGGATCCGTTTGATGTTCATAATGTAGTTGTCGGCGACATTACAAGTGAGTTAAGCGGTGCCAGGTTAACAAATTCCTACGATGGACTTACAGCAATGGATGCACTCAAAGTGCAGGTATTTGTCAGAGATATGAGTAACTGCACATATAATAGCAAGCCTGCCGTAAAGGTAGAGAAATATCTCAGATCAGCAAATTACGATTCACTGAACAAGAATACAATCTGTGGCCTGCTTTCAAGTGATATCAACAATGATGGCTATGTTACTGAGACAGATGCCACTGCTATTCTTGCGGTGAAGGCTGGCAGGTACACCGATCTTACAGTGTTCAACGGAGTATCGGAAAGCAAAATGAGAACAATGACAAACTGATTATTTAAGGCTCCTCGTATATGGGGAGCCTTTTTGTGCAGTCGCAATATAATCATAGCAATATTGTGCTGATACTTAGTCTATCAAAACGATCGAATTCTGACATAGCACTGTATTATGATAGCAAATATGTGCTAATAATGTACCGCGGCATTGACATATCGTGGAAAATGTGATAAAATCAACACAGACAGAAAAATCTGTCACAATTTACTAACAGAAAGGAATTTAACACAATGAAAAAATCAATCAAGGCAATCACAGCAGCAATCTCTGCAGCAGTACTCTGCGCAATTCCCGTGGCAAATTCATTTACAGCTAATGCAGCAGCAACAAAGAAGACTTATAAGATAACTTATTTATCTACGAAAACGAACAATGGCTATACTTCGGTCAAGCTAAACGCTTACAAGGCATCAACAATGAATTTCAGCACACAGAGCCTTGGATTTGTTAATAACGGCAGATTAATGGGCGGTGCTTACAACGGCAACAATGCTTATGTATACTGGTGCTCTACAGTAAATAACGGCCTCGGTGAGGTTGGCGTTCTTGCTGACTGGTATATAAATACAACCAACAGCAATGCTAAACTCTATCAGATCACTCCCAGTTACAATGCTATGACAGGTGTAACTGCTTACAAGGTTCGTTTAGGAGATCTTACAGGAGCGAAGACACAGACCGAAGACGATGTTGATGTAGCAGATGCAGTTCTTTATGCAAGACTTCTCAATAAGAATTATATAGATGCACCTACAAATAATATAAAGCAGTACATCTTTTCTAAGAGCTTTTATCAGCTTGACCTGCAGGTACTCAGAATGATGCTCGCTGCTGATATTAATGGCGACTATAAATTAACAGAGAATGAGAGGACAGTTATTCTTCGTCACATTGCTAAATTTGATGCCTATGCAGATCTTGAGCATTTCCTTGGCTGGAGTGATGCTCAGCTTGGTTCTTATAATGCAGCTCACACTAACGGCTAATAAATTTTCAAACCATAAGAAAAGGCTTCCGGAGCAATCCGGAAGCCTTTTATCATCCTCAGAGCTCAGCTGCTCTTACGGAAATTGTTATCAGTGAAGATACGTGCGAATATAAGTCCGAGGGGAAGTGCGAGAACAAGGAGAACAGCCTTCGTGAGCCATGCAGCGCCTTCAGATGTCTCGCCGAAGCCAAGGAAGTAAACACCTTTGTACATGAACAGTCCCGGCACCATTATAACGATAGAGGGAACAGTAAGTGTAATTCTCGGATATCCGATGAAACGCTTGATTGCAGAAGCCAGAAGTCCGGCACACAGAGCCCCTATGAATGCAGCAACACCCATCGGGATACTTGTGAATTCGATAAGCTCAAGCCTCAGCGTATTTGCGATCATCCCGATAAGGCCTGCTGTGACAGCCATTTTCTGAGGGCTGTTATAGAGAAAGGAGAATCCGTAAACGCCGCAGAAACTTGCTATCATACGCAGGATGCAGCGTATAACAGGTGACATGGCCGGTTCATCGAATTCTGAAGGGGAGAAACCAAGCGCAAGTGCAGCGACCCAGCCTGTAAGCGTGGCTGTTACTATTATCATCAGGGCGTAGGTGGTGCGTTCTATACCTGACCTGAGGTCGAGCTTTGCCAGGTCAAGTCCGCCGGTGATAAGAGGAAAACCGGGGATAATAAACAACATTGCGCATATATATCCTGCCCGGTGTATCTGAGGAACACCAAGGAACAGCTCAGCAAGCCTGAGACATCCGATGTAGGTCGCACAGGCTGCAGCTACACCCGCTGTAACGTTGGCAAGGAGTGTAATGTGTCTGTCGATAAGAAGCTTTCTCACGAACTGGCCTATACCTGCACCGAGAAATGCGCATATCATCTCAACTGTACCGCCTCCGAGGAGAAATGTGAAAGCCGCGCAGGCAAGTGCAGAAGCAAGCGCCAGCGAAATAGGCTTGTAGTTGGCGGGCATACTCTGTATCTTGTCGAGTATCCTGTGAAACTGCTCGGAGGAGTATTTGCCCGCCCTCTCTTCAAAGCCGTCAGCAAAGTCTTCCAGAGCGTTGAGTTTGTCTGTATTGATACCGGTCGTACTCAGCGTGAATGCGCCAGTGCTTGTCTCGCCGTCAGCAATACAGGTATATTCTATTGACATAAGTCCGATATCAGCTGTGCACACGATACCAAGAGCACGTGAAAGCTTGTTCATAGAAGCTCTGACCCTCCAGGCGGCCGTGCCGACAGAGAGCATCATCATTCCGAGTCTGCCGACGAGTGCAGCCTTGTCCTTTAAAGGCGCGTCCTTGATAGGGGAGGTGCTTTCAGTATCTATCATGTCATACCAGTCTATAGCCATGTGCTGTTTTCTGAATTTGCTCATCTGAGATTCCTCCGCTCACAGATTATCTATCATAATAACGAAAAGTGAACAGAGAACTCCGCCGGTCAGACCGACGCGCTCACTATTCACTCCCAAAAATGCCCCGATAGAAAACTACCGGGGCTGAATGGTGGAGCATAGGGGACTTGAACCCCTGACCCCCACACTGCCAGTGTGGTGCGCTCCCAACTGCGCTAATGCCCCATTGGTATTTAGCGTGAAGCACGCACTGCGTGCCTCACACTGGTGAGACATGAGGGACTTGAACCCTCGGCCCTACGCTTAAAAGGCGTATGCTCTACCGACTGAGCTAATGTCTCATACAATAATTATTATACCACGCAGATGATATCTTGTCAAGAAGAAATTATATATTTATACTTAATTTAGCTGTCTCGCTACATTATCAAAGCAAAATAGTGCAAATTGACGAATTTCTGAAATACCGTTGACAAAGCCGCTTGAACGTGCTATAATATATATCGTTGTGAGTGTGCTTGTAGCTCAGCCGGATAGAGTGACTGGCTACGAACCAGTAGGTCGGGGGTTCGAATCCCTCCAGGCACGCCAAGACAGCCCCGCTGATTTCAGCGGGGTTTTTTATATCATTCGAACATAGTAAAAGAGAAGGGCTGTCCTTGCAGAGGGGACAGCCCTTTTATTATGTCATTCAGCCGTTTTATTCAGTCTTTGATATAATCAGCAAGAAATCAGGAATTGTGATGTATCCCTCATTTGTGGAGATGTAGGCATAGTAGCCAAGTAATACAGAAGCATCGGAAGAATCTATCTTTCCGTTGCTGTCAACATCTCCGGCAGCTTTCTGCCTTGATGAGAAGATACCGTCTGCACCGGTAGAAAGGGAAGCATAGTGCTCAAGTATCAGGGAAGCATCAGAGGAGTCAATCATACCGTCATCGTTGATGTCTCCTGTTGTTACCTCAGGCTTTACAAGAGGTGGTTCACTGCTTCCTGATGTTGTAGTTGGTTCTGCAACAGGTGCGGTCTCTGTAGTTGTTGCCGGTACTGTGGCGGCAGTTGTTACAGGGGCATTGGTTGCAGCAGGTCTGTTACTGCTCAGGTCATAATTGAATCCGCTGAAATCCTTGTAATCGCCGTCATCAATAAGTCTTGCGCCGTCCTTTTCGTTAATGACAGTATCCGGTGAGATGACAAGGGTGACATCATCCGGCACAACTGTATCTTCAAGGATATCCACATTACCAAAGATGCAGAGGGTCTTGTCATCAAGAGCTGCTGCGTCTTCAATGGCCATTCTTATATCCTGATAGCTGTGGCCGTTCCTGAGCATTGCTGTGGCATCCTTGTGGATAAAAGTGCAGTCGAGAAGCTCATGGCAGGTATCACAGAAGCAGGCAGCTATTGCGCCGTCTCCGTCAGAAGGAGGAGCCAATACTGTGTATTTTCCGCTGCATTCATGCTTGTCAACTGTGTGGACACTTATATTCTGGTTCTGCTTTCCGTCGCTTGATTTAACGCAGATATAGGCATCAATATCAGGGACCTTAGGTGTGACCTTTACAAGTGCGCCGGTTGTAAATACGTATTTTCCTTCTTCGTCAACGGTGTAATCACCGCTGAGCACTTCGATGTCGAAATCCTGATTGTATAGCTCAGCTCCGGCCTTCTTGGTGGCAGGCCATCTCTCACGCCTTACGGTATAGAAGAACACATCTGCACCGGGCTCCGGAGCCTCGATCCTGTAGTAGTAATCCTCGAACAGAGTCTTGATTGCTGAACCTACGCCGGTTTCATCCAAACGAGAAAGACCGAAATCGGTCCATGCGCTCACAACGTCGTCAGTATTCTCGGCGTTCCTGAGATCATCATACAGACGAAAGATATCGGCGCCAAGTGATATGGGCAGGAAATCCACATCGCTGAGCAGGTCGAGTCCAAGATCCTTTGCTACCTCTGTCACGAGATCGTGTGCGTGTTCATCGCTGTTGTCTATAACAATGACTTCATAGGGTATCTGAGTCGTGGATCCGGGGAGCGTAGCCACAGAAACGTTTTTAAGTACGTGTACAACAACTATGTTTTCGAGTATGGTGCTGTAGATGGAAGCGATCTTATTAAAACCTACGATATAGGGATTCTTAGACCAGCAGGTCAGGAGCACTATCCAGTCAGCTGCAAGTTTCTTATCCTCGATCTCCTGTTGCAGGATTGATTTCCAGATATCATGTATGGTTATCTCGGCTACGATCTTGTCGCCCGGATTGAGCTGCCCCACTTCGTAGCTCTGATTTACGTCCTTAGTCTGGAGCAGGTGGGTCTCTACCGATTCTGATTCGAGCTGGCCGTTTATGTACTTGCGCTTTGTGAGCTTTGAACCCTGTGTTATATTGAAAATAGTGTGCTCAACATTGTATATAGGCTTATTGGACACATTCTCAAATGTAATTGTAGCCATATAGTCTGTGCCGAATGCTGAGTATCTCGGAAGTTCAATGGTCATCTTCAGCGCGTTTCCTGCATAGACGTGGAGTGTATTCCTGGACTTGAAATCGTACTTGAACTCTTTTCCGCGGTTTTTACCCTTGAATACGGAAGTAAGAACATAGTCTCCTGCCTTGTCGCCGCGGACATACCAATGTACATCCATGGCTTTCCTTGGCTGCAGAGTACCGAGCTCCTGTTTTGCCTGGCAGTTCATAAGAGTAAGGCCTGAAGGGACATCCAGTATGGCTTCGCAGTCTGTAAGCTCTTCCTTATCGTCACGATTGAACACAAGCAGTTCAACGTCATAGAACTCCTTCAGCCATTTGCATTCGCCTCTTATAATCATGAACATCTCTTCGTGCTCGGTCTCGGTGTGGTATACGACCGGTACAGATTCGCCGTTTACATAGATATCGCAGTACTCACTGCCCTTTGCGTTGCCGTTTACAGGCTTGATCTCGTACTTGTTGATAAGGATCGCAGAAGCCTCGAACTCCATCCTGGTCTCATACTTGAATACATGGTAGTTGGAGGGGTCGTCAAGATTGATACCAGCATCCTTGATCTGCTGGATGTTCATTTCTGTGACCTTCATCTCGCCGTCTATATCAAGTCTGCGCGGCTTAGGCGGCTCGGATGGTTCGGGCGGAATTACAGGTGCCGCTCCGCTTTCCCATTCACAAATGAATCCCATGTCATTAGCTGAGGCAGTATTGCTGATCTCAGTGCTGTCGTACCATGCGCCGTCTCTGTTTGTCATTAAACATGTTTCTTTCGGATTATCAGGCTCATCGTTGCACCAGTTGGTATAAACCATTGGTTCGCCGGTTATCCATTCGAAATCACCGCTGTCATTTCTTCTTCCGCCCAGCCAGTAATAAGCCTTCTGTGAGGAGCTGACCTGTATGGCGTTGAGAACAGCCTTCATCTCCTCAGGGGATGTAATAACAGCAAGGTGGCCGCCTAACTTCTCGCAGTAGTCCTCTGCTTCTGTCCATGTCATGCCCTTGTCCAGTGCAAGATAAGAGTTTATAACTGCAGGAGGTGTGGTAGTGACTGCAGGTACTTTCTCTGTCACAGCTGGAGTCTCAGTTACAGCAGGAGCGGCCTTCGTAGTTACTGGAGAAACTGTTGTTGCGACATCAGGCTTCTTTGTGGTCACTGCTTTGGTCGTTGCAGGAGAAGCCTTGGTCGTAGTTGGCAAAGCTTTGGTCGTAGTTGGCGAGGCTTTTGTTGTTACAGTGGCTTTAGTTGTGAATGAAACTGCTTTTGACGTTGTAACAGCAGAAGTTGCTGTAGTTGATGTGGCTGTAGTTTCGGTATCGCTTGGTTCGTCAGGGAACGTAGGCAGTTCAGGAACATCAGGTGGAGCCAATGTGGGTTCAGCGGTTGTTTCCGTAGCAGCAGCTAAAGTCGTGGCGGCTTCAGTGGATGTAGTGACTGTTTCAGTCTTTGTTGTAACAGCAGTAGAAACATCGATAACAGCAGAGCTGTCACCCTTGTCCGCAGGCTTTGCAAGTGTAACATATCCTTCATGACCGGTGCCCGCAAGGTATGGATCATCCTTGCTGCGTTCTCCGGAAATGGCGTGATTTATGATATGGTCGATAAATCCATAGTCATTGAAGTCGTACTTATCGCTGCTTCCAGACCAGTAGCTGTCCATTCCGTTTACCCTGCAGACATCCATCCAGAAAACATCACCGGGTTTTGTGTCGGACGGGAGTATGACATCAAAAGTTGCGAATACACCGTTCCTTCCGACGTCTGTCTGACCTTGAACAGAGATGTTGTAGACACTTCCTTCTCCGTGATAGCCCATCTCCTTACTGATAAATGTCATATCGCAGGTTCCGTCAGTGTCGCCCTTTCGCACATTCTTGACCATCAGTCTTGAATCAAGTGTCACAAGTATGCTTGCTGATTTGAAATACGGTTCATCTCCCATGTCCTCGTCATCAAGCAAGACGCTGAGCGGGACAGTTTCGCCGTCTAACGTGTCAATGACAGTCCTGCTTCCCATAAAGTATGGAGTAGGGTAGGTTTTTCCGCTGTTTGTACTGATAAGTGCTGTGTCTGATCCTGTATCTGCCGCAGATACAGCAGCCTGCGCCGGACATAGAAGCTGAGTTGAAACAATCACAGCGGAAGTCACAGCAGACAGGATCCTTTTGGCTTTTGTTACCATTGGTTGGTACCTCCTTTTTTGCCCCCGTAGTGGAGTGTAGTCAGAGTCAGGTGAGGGGGGATTTATAGTCTGACATTTTTATTATATCAGTATTTGACGATATGTCAACTCTTTTGTTGCTGGATTTTGTACTTAATTAACATCGGGAAATAAGAAAACCGCCGGACAATAGCCGGCGGCACAGTGATAGATCTTAACCGATGAGCACATCGAGTGTCTCGGTGATATGGCGGGGGGTAAACTTTGAGACAGAGGCCTTATCTCCTTTTTTTCTCATAGAAACAGGAAGGGCTGATGTATGGCCGACTATCTCGACCTTGTCGCATTTGCTCTTGCATTCGTTCCAGAGGTCATCGAATACATCAGCATTTCTGCTTTTGAAGAAATTCCTGAAAGCATTGTTTCTTGCAGAACTCTTGCCGGGATTATCCATAGCAGTACATCTGTTTGCCACCTCGGGTCTTCCGATGATATCGAAGTCTGATACGGCGATAACAATACGGCTTACCTTGACATTCAGAGCCCTGATGGTCTCAGCCGCATCAATAACGCTTGCAAAATAACCGGAACCCTTAATAAATTCTGCCGCATCGATAAAGACCATTACAACATCCTTAGGCTGCACATCACATGATACTGCGTTATCAGAAAGCAGAGATATAGCAGCAAACCTGTCCTTGTAACGGAAGGTCATAGGCGGTGTGTGAACAACGGCGGAAGCTTCTATGGCCTTTTCCAGCTTTACAGAGCTCTGGGGAAGAGCAATGTTGCTGAAATAGATGTATTCAGCAGTCTCCGGACGCATGAACTTCATAGCATACTCACGGAAAATCAGAGAGCAGAAATTCTTCTTTGCCTCAGAAGGCGGGCCTGCTATCTTGATAAAAGCAGGCTCAGTACCGGAATAACCCCTGAGAGACTCATAGATAGTCATTCCGCAGCGCTGACAGCACCAGTGATGGACCGGTATCTTCTTTTCATCGATATTAGCGATAGGATTCGCAGAACCCGACATTACAAAATCGGAGCGGAGAGAATCAACATTGATGTCATATACCTTCCCGGATTCGAGGGTGCTGCGCAGCTTGTCAAAGCCGTTATCAGTAAGCAGCTTCTGACTTGGTTTGCGTACCTTGCCATAGTTTATACGGTATACCCAGTAAAGGGGGACACTGTAGTCCTGACACCATACACAGTATCCTGTGTAGGAAAGGCGGTTTCTTCCGTCGCCCTTATCAACGATTGTCTCGCTGAAGTTACGGTACATCCTGCCGAATGCGGAGCCTACAACGGCTACACCGATAATTAAAAGAGAAATAACTGTCATATATACGTTTATCCCTATAGTTGTATCTGAGACAGGCAGGAATCTGCTGCTGTACAGACCGCCGAAAGCAGTTGAAACAGAAGCAGCGATCCAGTCTTTGACGTGACCGGCCTGATCAAGGGGGAACAGATGGCCGCATAACTTCAGGAATACAAAGATATTGACGATCTGTAATATGCCGGAAATAATTGCGGCGAGACGGGAGGGAATTATAACGGTACCCTCCTTGATGGTCTTGCAGAGGGCAAAGCACATGGTTATGAGTGCCGAGCCAAGCAGGAACACGGAAAGGAGAGTAAAAGCCGGAATAATGCAATATCTCCAGTTATCCGGCTCAGACAGCTTATCCATCAGCGAGGTGCCGGTGCAAGCGCTGAAGGAAGTGAATATGACCGGCAAACAAAGGACAGCAGTCAGAGCAACGAGAGGGATGTAGACCGCCATCTTGATTGCCGGAAGTGCACAATGCCATCCGGAATCTTTTATAGTCCTGCCTGAAAAATACAGTCCGACGAAACCGAGGATCAGCAGTACCGGAGCAACAGCCCTAATGCCTTCTACAGGTCTGTCTCCGGCTGCGAGATTTCTGAGTACGGGTACCACTAAGTTCATGACTGTCATGAGTATCATTGCCAGCCAGATCATAGCATTTAACCATGCGGACATATAGCCTTTTCGTTCGCAGTTAAAATCAGTGCTTTCGTACGATGTCATTTTAGCCTCCAGAAAAATAAATTGATCGAAGTGCGCTTGTGAAACATCATAAGAGGGTCTCGCACATGATCTGCATTAATATTTCTACTTATTATATCATATTTGCACATATTTTGTCAATACGGCATCATAAATTTATATATTAACAGTAATGAGACGATAAGAAAGTGTAAAGCGATAAATGATTTGACCGCAATAATTGGTATGCAGCTCCCTGGTATCTGAGGATCTCAGACGAGAATGATAATGCTGAATCAATGTAATATGTATATTGAACAGAACAGAGGACGGCATCTGCCGTCCTCTGTTTCTTAGCCAGTTTTCTTCATCGATAGAGCTTTATTGGCTGATTTACTGAGTATAACGCTTATTATGACAGAAAGTGCTATACACATGATATAGTTGATAGGATTATAAGTGACAAACCCGTAAGCATTCATAATAGTTCTTAAAGTTACGTGTGTTATATAGAGTTCGAAAGAATACTTCCCGAAAAAGCCGAGTATTCTTTCTGCCTTGTTTGCTACAAAGCATTTATGTATGATGAGAATCAGCAGCACCATAATCAGCAGAGAGTAAAGGAACTGAGCGAGTCTTGAGGGAAATTTATCAGTTCCGAGGACTGCCTTCTCAAATACAATCGCAAGTTTACCTGTAATTCCGCCGATGAGAAGTAAAACATCACCGGCCGAGAAAGGCTTGTTATCAGCTACTGCTTTTCCGTAGTATGTTCCGAGAATAAAGACAGGTATTCGGAAAAGCGCAACTTCTATATTATCAAATACTTTCGGAAAAGTGAAATGCAGAGCTATGGTGGCTGCGACAGAAATGACGATAAGGAGAAATGAAATGATACTTCTGTGCGGTTTTTTGTCGTTCAAAGCCTTGTGTATCAACGGAAACAGAAGGTAAAGAACAAGAATAAAAGCGACATACCAGAGGTTTTTATTGCCTTTGAGCCAGAATGAAAGTGTTGTGAAATCGAGAATCAGATCAGAAACTGGGTATTTGTAAATGATAAGATCTTTCCAGATCCAGAAAACAGCACCCCACAAAACATAAGGCAACAGAACCCGTTTAAAGCGTTTACTGTAAAAACGCTGAACGTTATCATCTTTGGACATGGAAAAATACAGTCCCATACCCGAAAGAAACAAGAAAATCTCAACACCGATGCTTCCAATGCCAAAATTATATATTTTTGCTATATTTCTCAGCAAGGCGGAAGGGGCGTCAAGTGCGTGTTCACAAAAATGATATATCATTATTGTAATAATTGAAATACCGAATAGTTGAGAACGGTACTTTGAGAAGTATCCCCAGTTCAGCTTATTCAAAAGCATTTTTATGATCCTCGATTCATATGATTTTTAGCTTTGCAAATATTGACGTTTATATAGAAGCACCAGAGTATAGCATATTTCTGTACAGGTGTCAATCGGTCTGTATTACAGAGTTAAATAGTATAAAACAAACAGGACGGCATATGCCGTCCTGTTTGTTTATATCTTACTGATTATTCTCTTCATCGTGATGTCTTATCTCGGCACGCTTGATCTTACCGCCGAGAGTCTTCGGAAGCTCCTTGACGTACTCGATAACACGGGGATACTTGTAGGGCGCAGTCTCGCGCTTAACATGATCCTGAAGCTCCTTTGTAAGTTCAGGGGATGGGGTATAGCCCTCAGCTAGAACTACTGTAGCCTTTACGACCTGACCTCTGATAGGGTCGGGAGCGCCGGTTATAGCTGATTCAACTACAGCCGGATGTGTGAGCAGTGCGCTCTCTACCTCGAAGGGTCCGATACGGTAGCCTGAGCACTTGATAACATCATCGTTACGGCCCACGAACCAGTAATATCCGCGGGAGTCGCGCCATGCAACGTCGCCTGTATCGTAATTCTTTCCGCCGAGAACAGCCTCAGTCAGTTCAGGGTTCTTGTAGTATGCTGTAAAGAGACCGGTCGGATGATACTTGTCTATATCGCAGATCATGATGCTGCCTTCCTCACCGTCTTCAGCCTCGGTGCCGTCAGCGCGGAGAAGATGGATATTGTACAGAGGAGAGGGCTTTCCTGTGGAACCCGGCTTGGGATCGATCCACGGGAAATTTGCGATAAGTACAGTACCTTCAGTCTGACCGAAGCCCTCACGCATTTTCTTTCCTGTGAGCTCATAGATACGGTTGAATACCTCAGGGTTGAGAGGCTCGCCTGCATTGCAGAAATTCTGTATAGAGGAGAGGTCATACTGAGTCATGTCTTCCTGAAGCATGAAACGGTACATAGTAGGAGGTGCACAGAAGGTAGTGAGCTTGTACTTGCTTATTACCTCGAGTATATCCTTGGCATTGAACCTTCCGGTGAAGTCATATACAAACTGTACAGCGCCGCAGATCCACTGTCCGTAGATCTTGCCCCAGCCGAACTTAGCCCAGCCTGAGTCGGAAATAGACATATGGAGCTTGTTTTCCTGTACCTGGTGCCAGTACTTGGCAGTAACGATATGGCCGAGGGGATGTGCGAAGTTGTGACATACCATTTTGGGCATACCTGTAGAGCCTGAAGTAAAGTAGATCAGCATCGTATCTGTAGCCTTTGTTGCCTGATCATCTGTCGGGCGCTCAAAGGTATCAGGATACTTCTCTATCTCATCCTCGAAGAAATCCCAGCCCTCACGGGGGGAAGCAACAGCGATTTTCTTACGGAGAGTCTTTATCTCGGGAGCAGCTCCGTCTATCTGAGTACGGATATACTCGTCATCACAGGCGATAATGGCAGAGATACCGGCCATATTACCTCTGTATGCAATGTCATGTGTTGTGAAGAGGAGGTTTCCGGGTATGAGGATAACGCCGAGCTTGTGAAGAGCAGTGGCTATTACCCAGTATTCCCAGCGGCGGCGAAGAATGAGGAGAACTACATCACCCTTCTTCAGCCCGAGACTGCGGAAGTAATGGCAGGTCTTGTTGGAGAGCTTTGATATGTCCGTAAATGTGAAGACTCTCTCCTCTTTGTCGTGGCTGAGCCAGATCATAGCCTTTTTCTCAGGCTCCTGCTTTGCCCATTCGTCAACTATATCCCATCCGAAGTTGAAATCCTCCGGAACATTTACACGGTAATTTTCCTTGAAATCCTCATACGAATCGAATTCGATCCGGGGAAGATAACGGTCTAAAAGCATGATTATTGATACTCCTTTATATTAGGTTCCGCAGGATCATTCTGCGATCATAGTGAGGAATCTTGCCTTGGTGTCTCCGGCGCAGCGCTGTCCGTGAGGGTATGTAGGATCGAAATAGATCGAATCGCCTTCATTGAGGATTATCTCCTTGTCTTCGAATACTACTGCAACGCTGCCTTTGAGAACGAGGTTGAATTCCTGTCCGGAATGAGTTACAAGCTTAGCGGGCTCGTCAGTGGGTTCAAGAGTTACAAGAAGCGGCTGCATGATCTTGTCCGCAAAACGGAAAGCGAGATCCTTGAATCTGTATCCGGGGAAACGGCTGATACTTCTGCCCTTACCGCGGCGGACGACCTGGAATGTGTCTATACGGCTCGGCTCGCCTGTTACCAGCTCATTGAAATCTACGCCGAATTTGTTTGCAATCTCGTAGATTACGCTGATAGGAAAGTCTCCGTTTGTTTCATAGCCTGCATACTGCTCGGCACTTATGCCAAGTTCTTCTGCCAGCTTTTCCTGTGTGTAATCACATACTTCACGCAGTTCGCGAATACGAGCTGCGATCTCGCTGATGGTCTCCATAGCGTGACCTCCTTTTTAGTTTTGAGACTGCCCGCCCATAGTGACGGGCACATATATTAATGATATCACATTAACAAATGATTGTCAAGCGCCAAGGCTTTATTATCTGTTATTGACGCTCTCCGGGTACATATCATGCTGTGAGAGTCTGTCCCATGCGACCTCTTCCCAACGTGTACCCTTCTTGCCATAGTTACAGTACGGGTCAATGGAGAGGCCGCCTCTCGGCAGGAATTTTCCCCATACTTCAATATATTTGGGGTCCATAAGCTTTATCAGGTCGTTCATGATTATATTTACGCAGTCCTCATGGAAGTCGCCGTGGTTTCGGAAACTGAATAGGTAGAGCTTCAGCGACTTGCTCTCTACCATACGTACATCAGGGACGTAGGAAATATAAATAGTAGCGAAATCGGGCTGGCCTGTAATAGGGCAGAGGCTTGTGAACTCCGGACAGTTGAACTTCACGAAGTAATCCCTGTCCGGGTGCTTGTTGGGGAAGGTCTCAAGCACCTCCGGTGAATAGTCGGCGCTGTACTTTGTGTTGTTATTGCCGAGGAGGGTGATATCTCCTCTTTCCTCTGCTGTTCTTCCTTCCATTGTCATTCTCCTTTCATGAGCGGGTCAGTGAGTCCGTTTGCTTCAAAAGCAGCTATCCTGTCACGGCAGGTTCCGCATTCACCGCAGGGCTTCTCACCGCCCTCATAGCAGCTCCATGTGAGTTCATAGGGCACTCCGAGTTCAGTACCGATACGTACTATGTCCGCCTTTTTCAGCCCTACGAAGGGCGCTTCAACACGCAGCTGCTCACCGCTTCCGATGAATACAGCCTCGTTCATGGCGTTATTGAAGGCTTCGGAGCAGTCCGGATATGCATTTCCGGCTGCATCATCGCTGTGTGCGCCGTAGTATATCACGCCGCAGCCGCAGGAAAGAGCGATACTCGCCGCAGATGCGATGAAAAGTCCGTTCCTGAATGGAACATAGGTCGACACCGGAGAACCGTCAGTCTCTTCAAGCTGTTCGGCGTAGCTCTCCTTGGGTATCTCCCTGTCCGATCCTGCAAGCAGGGAGCAGTCCGAGCCGGCGAAGATCGCCTTAAGATCGAGAGACCTGAGCTCCACACCGTAATACTCCGCAACAGCCTTTGCAGAACGTATCTCCTTGTCATGCTTCTGTCCGTAGTATACAGACAGAGCAATTACGTTTTCTTTTCCATATTTGTTCACAGCGAGGGCGAGACAGGTAGAACTGTCAAGACCGCCGCTGAAAAGTACAAGAGCTTTCATAGTTCCTCCTTCTTAGTCGAGCAGCTTTTTCAGCTCGCAGTCAGTTTTAAAGGAGCCGAGGTAGGTGCGCGTCTCCGTATGTGAGGTTGCATTCTTTATACCTCTTGCGGTCATACAGCTGTGGCAGCCGCTAATCTTTACCCCCACATCCGGTGTACCGGCGGCCTCCGAGATGATCTCTGCGATATCATGGCCAAGCTTTTCCTGAAGCTGAAGCCTCTTTGCTGCCATGTCACATATACGTGCTATCTTGCTCAGGCCGAGCACCTTGCCGCGGGGGATATAGCCAACATTTACTGTCATATCATACATCAATGCCATGTGATGCTCACAGTAGCTGAAAACCGTGATGTCCTTCATGATGATCGCCTCATCAGCGTCACCGCTTTCCGAGGTGAAGGTCTTGCCGAACATTTCTGCTATCTCGTGATTGGTGTACTTGGTTCCTTCAAGGACCTCTTCAAGCATATTGGCAACTCTTGCAGGTGTCTCAACAAGACCTTCTCTGTCCGGATCCTCGCCTATAGCCTCAAGAAGACCTCTTATATGATATTCTATCTTTTCCTTGTCCATTTCAGACTCCTCTCTTGTCGGGATCCCATATATACTTGTGAAGCTGCAGCTGCAGCCTTACGCCGTTCATCTTATTTTCCAGCAAATAGGAGACTATCTCTTCAGGATCGATACGCCCGAATACGGGGCTGAGATATACACTGCACTTTTCTGTAAGTGTGAAGGTACCGATTATTGCACGAGCTTTGTCAAGGTCATTCCTGTCTGAGACCACGAACTTCACTGCATCTCCCTGTTTGAGATACCTGTAATTGCCGGTCAGCATGGCCTTTTCCATACCGCTTCCGGGCAGCTTGTAATCGAGAGTGAAAAAAGGCCTTTCGCTTAGCTGCGAAAGCTCTGAGATATCAACGCTGCCGTTTGTCTCGATCTCTACTGTATGCCCGTGCCTTATCAGCAGGCTGATGACTTCTTCAATACCCTCGCGGAGCAGGGGCTCTCCACCGGTCAGTGTAATGTTTCTTATGCCGGTGCTGTCAGCGTATTCCGTTATCTCCTCCGCTGTCGTCATCACAGCAGGTGCGTCCTGACTGTTGGCCCATTTCGTATCGCAGTAGGAGCAGTGAAGATTACAGCCCCGGAAACGGATGAATACAGCGGGCTCACCGGCTCTGATACTCTCGCCGTTTATGCTTGCGAACTTCTCAACTACCGCAAAGCTCATCTCTCCACCTCATATACGGCACAGTTCTCGGGAGTCTCGTATATCTTTACAGAAGATACCGGGAACCCCTGCTTGGTGAGCTTTTCGAAGAAATGCTTTGCAAAATTCTCGGCAGTGGGGCGGAAGGGGACGGGCGTCAGGCTGAAGCCCTCCTCACTAAGGGCTGCAAATGTAGTCTCTTTAAGTGTGCCCTCCTCAAATATGAGTGTGTGGTCGAAGCTGTCGGCAAGGGCACGTACTGCCTTTTTCAGGTCGCCGAAATCTATCAGCATACCGCGCTTTTCGCCCGCAGCTTGTAACTCGCTGCCGTTTATGGTGACCACTGCCTTCCAGCTGTGACCGTGGATATTGGCACATTTCCCATTGTAGCCGTGAAGGAAGTGTGCGCTGTCGAACGATGCTGAGGTTTTCAGATAATACATTCTATCCCTCCGGAAAAATAAACGCCTGCTTGTGTAAGCAGGCGCAGCATTAACGTAATGCGAGCGGACATTATAGTCCTCACGCAGATCAACATTGATGATGCCCTGGTTTTGATTAACGACAGGATGGCGCAAACGAACTGTCGGACAGCATTTATTATAGCATTATCTGTATTTTTTGTCAAGCCCTTTGACAAACCTTCCTGCCGGTGCTATAATGGTAAAGCTGGTGTCATGGGTGACATCCGGCCGATTTGTCTAAAGAAAGAGTGAAAATATGGAAATAAAGAAAGAAAAGCTCCTCAGCCGCACCTGGGCTGTTGCTGTCATAGCCTTCATCTGCTCAGCACTGTGGGGAAGTGCGTTCTCCGGTGTAAAAACCGGATATGAGCGGTTTGGCACAGATACCTCAGACTGGAAGTCACAGATGGTCTTTGCCGGCATAAGGTTTGCAATTGCCGGACTCATGGCCATTGTTGCAGCCAGCATCGCACGCCGGAAGCCGATACTGCCCTCTCGAAGGGCTGTTCCTGCTTTTATGAAGATAAGCCTGTTCCAGACTATTCTGCAATACTTCTTTTATTATATAGGCCTTGCCCACACCACAGGCACTAAGGCTGCCATAATCGTTGCAGCCAACGTATTCAGTGCCATTCTCATCTCTTCGCTTATTTACAGGACAGAAGACCTGACTTTGCGTAAGATACTCGGCTGTGTCATAGGCTTCTCCGGCATCGTACTGATAAACCTCGGCGGGTTGAGCGGAAGTACAGGTTTCTCATTCATTGGTGACGGCTTCATTTTCCTGTGTACTATAGCCAGCGGTTTTTCGTCTGTGCTGATGAAGCGGTATTCCGCATCCGAGGATCCGGTCATGTTAAGCGGTTATCAGTTCCTCTTCGGCGGCCTTGTAATGTGGCTTGCCGGAGCGGTATGCGGCGGTCACCTCGGAACCGTGAATCCGGGCTCAGTGTCTATACTCCTGTATCTGTCATTTGTATCGGCTGCGGCTTACTCATTGTGGTCGGTGCTGCTAAAATATAACCCTGTCTCAAAGGTCGCGGTATTTGGCTTTATGAACCCTATCTGCGGAGTCATCATTTCAGCGATAGTTCTCGGAGAGAGCGGTGCGTTCGGGTTCAGAGGGATCATATCACTTCTTCTTGTCTGCGTCGGTATATACATTGTAAACAGGAACAACACATCCTCCATGGGAGAAGAATAACAGGCACCGTCAGGTGCCTGTTCCTGTATACTCATGTCGCTGACATCTTATTCATATTGCCCTCCTTTCAGGAATGGAGCCGCTCCGTTGTTCTCTGATAACAGTATACAACATAGCGGCTCTACGGACAATATGAAGTTTTTTACTATGTGCGTGACATCTGTCACTGATTTTCACTGACGTAAATCTCTGAGCGGTTCTGGATACGCTCTGCGGCTTCTTCAGCCGTGATATTTCCGGCAAAGTATTCACTTGCCTCTTCGTATATGATGCTCCATAATTCGTTCGGGAAGGAATTCTCAATAGTAGAGCAGCTGAGGATGTACTCCTTTATCATATCTGCTTCTTCTCTTGTTTCCGGCTGTATCGGATTGCCGGATGCGGTATGCTCTGCGCCGACTTCACTGTATATTTCCTCCTCGAATCTGCTGTTCAGAGCCGAATACCCGTAGCCGAAGCTATTATCTATATAGTACCTGATGAAATCCCATGCGGCATCTTTGTTTTCACAGGCCTCTGAAATTGAAATGAAATCATTTACAGCTATTCTTCCTCCGCTTCCGCTGTCAGAAGGATATCCGACGAATATCATATCCTCTCCGCCGCCCTCAAGGTATTTTGTCATGCAGTATCTAACTCCCTCTGCAGAGCAGTCCTGAGTAAGCACAAGGTCTCTTTCAAACCAGGTGAACTTATCCGTCCAGTACATCTGATTGGCATATCCGCCGTCAATGTCCTTGTCAGGAGTTATCTCCTCGTCAACGAATCTGTTGCAGAACTCGAGTATCCTGATGAACTTCGGGCTGTTGAAATTGCAGGTAGCTTTGTCATAGTCGATAAGGCCGTCCATAGTGTTCGTCATATTCTGGAGCATAACCATCTTGGTATCACCGTCATAGAGATGAGAAGCAGTATCCTCGTGACTGTCGAACACTTCTATCATCTCATCTAGAGTCCATGTCGGCTTGTTCCATATCTTGGTCTTTACAAGCTTTGAATCAACGCTGAAGCAGTTTGAAATGGTGTAGATACCTCCGTCGGGAGAGGTCAGACACTCAAGGAAGCACGTCACGAATGCGCTTCTGCTGTATTCGCTGTCCTTGTCCATGAGCTGCCCGAGGTCTGCAAATACGCCTTTCTTTGAGAGATTTGCAACGCGGGGATATTCAAGACCTGCTATGATATCGGGGATGTCTCCCGAGACAAGCGCAGTCTCAAGTGCCTTATTGGAACTGTCGATCGCTGAGTCGTAGTTATCACCGTTACCGTTGAAATCATATTCTCCGTAGGTTTTAATCTCGGCATAGTTTTTGTCCTGGGAGTGGTTGTAGCTGTTGATTATACGCTTGTCGAAGACGTATGTAGCAGGTGTACCGATAGTGATTATGTTCCTGTTCTCGATATCGGAAGCATCGCTCGGAGAGAGCCGTATCAGGGTCTGGCTGACCGATCCGTCATCGGTGTTATAGTTATCAAGAAGACCGAAGAAATCGCCGTTCCCGGCCGGACAGAGCTGCGTTGCGGTGATGCCGGAATTGTCCCAGTTTACAAGCATCTCTTCCGTGCCGTCGTCTCTGATTCCGTAGAGTGCGTCCTCTCTGCCGAGGAGAAACTGATACTCTCCGTATCCTCTCATGAGCGGACAGCCGCTGCAGTAGTAGTAATCGTCTATCGTTACCGGATCGGAAAGAGTGTTGTCTTCACGTATCTCGCGGTACTCTAAATAGCGGTTTGATATCTCTCCGTATTCACTTTCCTCGTACTCATCTGTTGCATAAAAGAGCCTTCCGTCGCGGTCATAGATAAGGTTGGATTCGTTGAATGTGTAGGGATCGCCTTCTGCTTCATAAATTATATCATAGCTTCCGTCAGAGGGGCTTATCCGTATTATCTTTTTCGAGTCAAGTATACCGACTATGTCACCATGAAAGCTGGTCAGAATTGAAAGGTACACCTGTCCGTATTGAAAATACTCCTCCGGGAATGTTACCTCTGAGCTGCTCAGGAGTTTTCCGTCCTTGTCGTAGCTGCACGCAAAGTAGTGTGTAGTAAAATTATCATTGTAGGAATCCCAGTCGAAACTTTCTGCTTCTTCCTCACTCTCCGGCGCGGACATACCTCCATGATCCTCAGCAGTCACAAGTACAGTGAAGCTGCCGTCGGTATCGAAGAACGGTACGTGATCGCAGGTGTCATACTGCTTTGCCTCTTCGGGGATATCGTACTGTATCTCTGCAAGTTCACTGAATGAACTGTCTGTGATGACAGAACGTCCGTTATTGGACACAGAACTGTAATAAACGAAGGTGAATGTATCTTCTCCGATGCTCTGAAGGTTATAGAGATAGTCATATTTAACGGGAAGAGTAATTTCTTCGTACCTGTATCTGCCGTTTGTTATTCGTTTTATTGCTTCTGCCTGTGCAGGTGAAACTGTAGCTTCCTCGGTCTGCGCATGGTCTGATGCGGTCTCGACGGCATTTGTATTATTCTCTGAAGCCTCGTGTACAGGCTTTCCGCATGAAGCAAAAGCGCTTGTAAGTATCGTAAGTGCTGCAGAAACAGCTAATAGTCTTTTCATGATGATTTCCTTTCTATATTGTCTATCCTCCACTGAGCACCGTCCCATACAATTGTAAAGTAGAGGGGGGCTCCGTCGGATCGTCTGACTGTGAAACTTGTTTGTCCGGTGTTCATTAGCGTAGGTTCTTCTGTGTATGACGGAGCTTCTCCATCATTAACAATGGTATATAATTCACCGCAGAATTCTATATAGGAGGGATATTCATTTTCCTTAACAACACCCGATATCAGGTCTATGCTGTCAGAGAAATAATCCCCTCCGTTATCACGAAGTTCTGCCATATACTCTTCTGTAACGATATCCTCAAGAAGTCCGGTAATATCGGCCGGTACAACAAAACTCGTGTCCGTGACAGGAGAGTATACAGGACCGGAATTGTCTGTCTCCGATTCATCCCTGAGAAAAACGACAAGCTTTCCGCTGTGTTCAGGTGCTGTTTGTCCGTTGATCAGCGAAGCAGCCTCAAGAAAAGAATCGGTCAGGAATTTTGCAGCCGGTAAAGTATCTGACGGAGAAGTGCTGCAAACCGTATCATTTACTATAACCGGCTTAGGAGCACTTTTGTTGAGAAGCACAGCGCTTCCGGCAATTCCGGTCACAGCGGCGATACCGGCGGCAATACCGAGTATCCTTTGCCATACGGGGCGATGATAACGCTCAACCCCTGAAACAGCTTCGTGATACATTTCTGCTTTCTGATCCTCACCGAGTTTTTTGTTTATACGTGAAAATATACGTTCTGTTTCTTTATCAGTAAGAGCGGGATAGTCTTTGGCTATCTGACTGATAAGTTCATCATCTTCTATTCTGAATAGATCTCTTTTATCCATATTCTCACACTCCGGTTATACCTGCTTTTTCAAGCAGTGATCTCAGTTTCTTTCTTGCTCTCTGCATACGTTTCTGTACGGCACTTTCTTTCATTCCGACTGAGGAGGCTATCTGTCCTGAACTTCTTCCGTAAAAGTAATGCTGCATGATTATATCGGAATCAGGGCTACCGAGATTTCTTACGCACTCAAGAAGAATACGCTGTGTCTCAGTACGGTCGGAATCTGCTTCGATGTTTTCCTCACAGCGGAATTCGGTCTGAATATCTTCTATGGCTACGTTTCGCTTCAATCTGGTTGAAAGCTTACGGAAGCAGTCGATTGCAGTACGGCGGGCTATTGTCGAAATAACGCCTTTAAGGTCGCCTTCAAAGTATCTGTCCGGTTGATTCAGCGCCTTGAATATGCCTATAAACGCATCTGAAACGCATTCTTCGACATCTTCAGGCGTACCGCAGCTTCGCAGGCAGTTTGCTGCAATGGCATATACGTAGCCGCAGTATTCATCATACAGCGCACGCTGACCAGCCTCCGGAGATGTCTCCATAAGGCTTCGGAGCTGGCTGTCTGTCATGGATATCCACTCCTTTGAACATGTTCTTTATTATACTCGCACTAATTATATCAAGGCGGACACTTTCCTGAAAAAATATTTTTCTTGATTGACAACTATCTCTGTATGAGATATAATAAAGAAAAAAGGAGGTGTCACGATGAAGGAGAATTATGAGATCTGCCACTGCATGGGAGTAACCTACTTCGATATCGAGGACGCACTGAAGGACAGTGATAAACTCGAGGATGCAGTAGCACTCTTTGATAAGGTTCAGCAGGCCACACACTGTTCAACAGGCTGCGGCGGCTGTCACGACAAAATACTCAGCACAATCTCAGAGATCATGATGGCATAACAAGAGGGCGCAATCAGCGCCCTCTTTTAGTTCCTGCCAAGCTGCCAGAAAGCTACTGCACTAGCAGCTGCTACATTGAGAGAATCAACTCCGCGAGACATAGGTATTTTAATGGTATAGTCACAGGCAGAGATCGTTTCTTCCTTCAGTCCTTCGCCTTCGGTGCCGAGAACAATAGCAAGCTTTTCCGAATCAATGAGTCTTCTGTCACGTATATCAATAGTGTCATTCCTGAGAGCCATCGCCGCAGTAATGAAACTGTTATTCTTCAGAAAGCCGATGTAGTCGCCATCGGGAAGAAAGGCCCATGGCACTTGAAACACCGTTCCCATACTTACTCTGACACATCTTCTGAAAAGCGGATCGCTGCATCTGTCTGTAAGAAGTACAGCATCGATGCCAAGAGCAGCAGCTGACCGGAAAATAGCTCCCACATTGTTCTGATTCATTATGTCTTCAAGAACTGCGATCCTGCTGCATCCTGAAATCAGCTCCGCAGCTTCAGGCAGCACCATTCTACGCATAACACAAAGCAGTCCCTGTGTAAGTCTGAATCCTGTAAGATCTTCAAGAACACTGCTGTCGGCAGTATAGACAGGTATATCACCGCAACTCCCGATAATGTCTGCGGCCTGTCCGGATATGCATTTTCTTTCAGCCAGCAATGATAGGGGAGTGTATCCGCTTGCCAGTGCTGTACGTATAACCTTAGGACTCTCTGCAACGAATATACCCGGTTCCGGTTCGATCCATCTCATCAGCTTCTGCTCTGAGGTATTTGTATATGGTATCAGCTCGGGTGCTGAGAGATCAGTTATTTCAATAATGTTTGCCATATCATTTCTCCTTTTTATTTAGATTAGTATATCATGTACATACTTCAATGTCAAGTCGCCGGAGTATACCAACATTTGTATTTTCATAATATGTTACAGGTGAACAAATGTGTTCACTATTAACGCCATTATGTACCGTAAAACGGTAAAATGACCAAGTTTAATTACCTTTATCCGTCAAAATGCACAATTGAACGTACATATTTTTAGTTGTATACACAAACTTAAATACAAATTCTCCAAGTTGTATTTACAAGTGAGAAGTACTGTGATATAATTAAATCAGTAAATGGTATTCAGCGCATCCGGCACTGAATCATCCGTTTCACTAATATACGATCGGAGGTAAATATGGAAGACTACAAATATATGACGATCGTGGAATGGGCAAAGAATTATATTGCTTCAGAAAAGCTTAAGACAAATGACCGCTTTCTGACTGAAAAGGAACTTTGCGCTATCCACGGAGTCAGCCGCCAGACTGTAAGACAGGCCCTGATGCGCCTTGAGAGCGAAAACGTGATATGTAGGGTAAGAGGAAGCGGTACCTTCGTAAAAGGCGGAGTTACTGCCATGCCCTCGCTTACAAAGAGCATAGGTGTTATATCGACTTATTTCAGCGACTACATCTTTCCGTACATCGTTACAGGCATCGAGAGTGTGCTCAATGAATCCGGCTACGCTATGCAGCTGGCCATTACACACAATCAGGTAGCAGAGGAGACACAGGCTCTCAGGAGTATGATCTCGCATGGTGTACAGGGACTTATAGTGGAGCCCTCAAAGAGTGCTCTTCCGAATCCGAATACAGATCTGTACAATGAGCTTAAGCGCAGCGGTGTACCGCTTGTATTTTTCAATGCTAAGTATCCGTGGTCAGAGTTCCCGTGCGTTTCTATGGATGATGAAGCGGCCGGAAAGCTTGTTACAGACCACCTATTTGATAACGGACATTCAAAAATTTCAGCTATATTTGCCCTTGACAACATTCAGGGACATAAACGCTACAGCGGATTCATGCAGAGTTGTCTTGCACACGGAGCGGCTGATGCAGAGAAGAACGTGTTATGGTTCTCAGCAGCAGAGAAGAAGCAGCTGTTTCGCTTCTGCAAGGAGAGACTTCTTGAAATGCTTATGAATTCCACGGCTGTTGTATGCTACAACGATGACCTTGCGCTGACCATGATGCAGTTCTGCAAGGAGTACGGCATCAATGTTCCGGAGGATGTATCTATTGTAGGTGTGGATGATTCCAAGATAGCATCAATCTGTGACATACCGCTTACAACAGTTGCACATCCTCACCGCAGGCTCGGCGAGATGGCTGCTAGATGCCTTCTTGATCAGATCAGCTCACCTCAGAATGAGCACAAGGACATCATCTTCGCTCCGGATCTCAAGTCAAGGAATTCAGTAAAGAATCTCAGGATAACTGAAAAGGCTGTCTCATGACATAAAGTCGGAGGTGTCCGGAAATGGGAAAAATGGAATGCGGGAAAACTACGGGCATCATAAAGAAGCCCGATGCAGTAAAGATTGAATCGCTCTTACAGAGCGGGGGGATTGACAATTGCCGTGAACAGCTGGAGGAAATACTTGGTGAAGCCGGAATTATGGAACTCGACTCGCTCATGGTACGGCTGTATGTCAGCATGGAGATATATATTGCGGCACACAGCTTTTCATCCGGGATCGGCGTAGACAGTACAGCATTCTGTGAACGCTTCGGAACAGTAGACGATATCGGCAGCAGACTCGTTACACAGGAGTCATCGCTGTCGTTCCTTACCGAGCTTGTGCGTCAGTGCATCATTTGGCGCATAGAAGCGGCTGCGGGTAACGGAGCTGCTATCACAAGGAAGGCAAAGCAGTACATTGACCTGAATTACATGAACGATGATGTATCCCTCAGGTCGGTAGCATCTGCGGTCGGATTAAGTCCTTCCTATCTGAGCGCGCTCTTTAAAAAGGAGTCCGGAGAAAATTTGTCCGAATATCTTACGAGAGTGAGAATACATCACTCGAAGGAGCTGCTTTGCTGTACATCAAAGCTGATAAGCGAGATCGCATATGATGTCGGATACCGGGATTATCGGTATTTCAGCCAGATATTCAAGAAACATACAGGCCTTACTCCGAGGCAGTTCCAGACTATGGCCAATGTAAGACATTGACAATGTTGTATCACCGAATCATAAAAAAATCTACATTTTCGATGATATTTTCTGTAGAAATGTCTGCACAAGCCAGATATAATGTAAATACAAGTTAATGACAGCATGACATGATAGTATCAGTCACATGGTCATTATATTATGAAAACTTATGTATTATGTAAGGAGTGTTATCATGAAAGCAAGAAAGATCTTATCCATCATTGCAGGTACAGCTGTATGCGCGGCAATGCTCGCATCATGCGGAACAGCGCCTGCCTCCACACCTTCATCAGCAGGAACTCCCTCGGGCGGTAATTCCGGGTCTCTGATAAAAGTCGGAATCATTAACAACGATCCTAACGAGTCAGGATACCGTACAGCAAATGACAAGGATCTTAAAGCAACGTTCACAAAGGAGAACGGTTTTGAAGCATCCTTCGCATACAGCCTGAAGAATGACGAGCAGATAACACACGCCCAGAAGTTCATCCAGGACGAGGTAGACTACCTCCTCCTCTCCGCTGCTGATATGGCCGGATGGGATTCAGTCCTCAAGGATGCAAAGGATGCAGGTGTCAAGGTAATTCTTTTTGACCGTACTATCTCCGCTGATCCGAGCCTTTATGAAGCATCCATCGTTTCTGATATGCCCAAGGAGGGAAAGACAGCCGTTGACTGGCTCAAGGATCAGAAGCTTGACGGATATGAGATTATTCACATCCAGGGTATTATGGGTTCAGCTGCTCAGGAGGGACGCTCCGGCGCTCTCAACGATGCTGCCAAGGAGCTTGGCTGGACTATCGTCACACAGCAGACAGCTGAGTGGAACGCTGAGAAGGCGCAGCAGATCGTGCAGTCTGTTATCGACTCAGGCAAGAGCTTTAATGTAATATATGCAGAGAATGATGATATGGCAAAGGGCGCTGTTGCTGCTCTTGACCGTGCAAATATCTCACACGGCGTTGGCAAGGACGTTATAGTAATGGGCTTTGACTGCAATAAGTGGGCACTTGAAGAGCTCAAGGCAGGAAACTGGAACTACGACGGACAGTGCAATCCCTTCCAGGCTTCATACATCAAGGATATCATAGATACTCTTGAGAGCGGCGGAACTCTTAAGGAGAAGACCGTTATCATGGACGAGAAGGGCTTCGATGCAACTAAGATCACTGCCGAGGACGTTGAGAAATACGGTATCTGATCTCTGACCGTAGCAATTACCGATAGTGCGGTGAGACATATTTCTTAAGTGGTATGTCCCCGCACTATTTTTTGAAAACACCAGGTTTGGAGGGAGTAAAATGCAGGAAAGATCGCTGCTTGAGATGCGTGGAATTTACAAATCCTTCCCGGGAGTAAAGGCTCTCAGAAATGTTGATTTCACTCTCAGAGCAGGTGAGATCCATGCTCTTATGGGCGAGAACGGCGCCGGAAAATCGACATTGATCAAGGTGCTTACGGGTGTACATATAAAGGATGAAGGCAATATCTTTTTAAAAGGCCATGACGGCCCGGTGCAGATACACTCTCCCCAGGATGCTCAGAACCTGGGCATCAGTACGGTGTATCAGGAGATATCACTCTGTCCAAACCTCTCAGTGGCGGAGAATATTTACCTTGGCCGCGGAGAAGGGAATTTCGTCAGCTGGAAGGAAATGAACAGGAAGGCTGAGAAGCTCCTTGATTCGCTGGGCATAGCCGTTGGTCCGACAGCCCAGCTCGCAAGCTGCTCCATTGCTGTACAGCAGATGATTGCTATAGCAAGAGCAGTCGATATGGATTGTTCGGTGCTTATTCTTGACGAGCCTACATCATCGCTTGATGAATCCGAAGTTGCAAGACTGTTTGATCTTATGCGGCAGCTTCGTGAACGCGGTACAGGCATCATTTTTGTAACCCACTTCCTGGATCAGGTATACGAGGTCTGTGACAGGATCACAGTACTCCGTGACGGAACTCTTGTAGGAGAATACGAAATAGAGAAACTTCCGAGAGTGCAGCTCGTATCTAAGATGCTTGGCAAGGAGCTTGACGATATGGCGGATATAAAAAACGATATCCCTGTATTCACCGACAGGAAGGATACACCGGTATACGAAGCGAAGGGACTCTGCTCCACAGAAGGAATCAAGCCCTTTGATTTCACTATCCGCAAGGGAGAAGTAAATGGGTTCACCGGTCTTCTCGGCTCCGGAAGAAGTGAATGTGTCCGCGCCATCTTCGGTGCCGATAAAGTCACATCCGGCAAAGTGAAAATGGACGGTAAGGATGTTGATATAACCAAGCCTATTGATGCCATGAAGAACGGCATTGCCTATCTGCCTGAAGACAGAAAGCGTGACGGAATTGTAGGAGATCTCTCCGTCCGTGACAATATCATACTCGCCCTTCAGGTAATAAAAGGCTTCTTCAAGCCGTTCACCAGGGCTCAGGCAAACAAGTTCGCCGATGAGTACATCAAGCTGCTCGATATCAAGACCGCCTCAGTGAATACACCGATCAAATCGCTGTCCGGCGGTAATCAGCAGAAAGTCATCCTCGGACGCTGGCTCCTGACTCATCCAAAGTACCTGATACTTGACGAACCTACACGAGGTATTGATGTCGGAACCAAGGTCGATATCCAGAAACTTGTGCTCAAGCTCGCATCAGAGGGTATGAGCGTTACATTCATCTCCTCCGAGACTGATGAGATGCTCCGTACCTGTTCAAGACTCCTTGTAATGCGCGACCGAAAACTTGTGGGCGAGCTCACAGGCGATGAACTTACACAGAATACTATTATGAATACCATAGCAGGAGGTGAAAGAAATGACGGCTGAAAAAAGGAAGGAGGGATCCTTTCTCTCAGGACTCCTGAGAAATCAGATCTTTATCCCGATAGCCGCACTTCTTCTCCTTGCGGTCTTCAATCTTCTGGCTGACCCTTCATTTTTTGAAGTAAGGCTTGGATACAATAATGCTGGCTCTCCGGTGCTCTCCGGTTATCTGATCACGATAATCGACTGCGGGACCGAACTTGCAATTCTCGCCATAGGCATGACGCTTGTTACAGCGGCCTCCAAGGGACAGGATATCAGCGTAGGTGCTGCGATAGCCATAAGTGGAAGTGTGCTGCTGAGAATTCTCTGCGGTACGGAATCCCGTCCGGAGTCTCTGCATGCTCCTATAATCGTAGCTTTCCTGATAAGCTGTCTTGTTGCTATGGCTTTCGGTGCCTTCAACGGTGTACTTGTTGCCTTCTTCCGTATCCAGCCTATGGTCGCAACGCTCATACTCTTTACGGCGGGCCGTTCCATAGCTGCATGGATTAACAACAACGAGCTCCCCATAGTGACTGACGAGACATTCGCGTGGTTCGGCAACTACATCCCCGGAATACCGATACCTACCCCTGTATTCATCGGAATCGCATTTTTCATACTGACATGGGCGCTTCTGAAATTCACAAATCTCGGCCTCTATGTACAGTCAGTAGGTATTAATGAGCAGACCTCACGCCTCAACGGACTCAATCCTGAAATAATAAAGCTAGGCACTTATGTTCTTCTTGGACTCTGTGTTGCAGTTGCAGGCTTTATCAAGGTCAGCCGTCTTTCGACCATCAACTATTCTGTTGTTGCAAAGGACATTGAGATGGATGCTATTCTCGCAGTTGCCCTCGGCGGAAACTCCCTGAGCGGCGGCAAGTTCAACATGAAAACTTCAGTACTGGGTGCATATGTCATCCAGTTCCTTACAACAACACTATATAAGTTCAATGTAAAATCGGACGCACTCTCCGCCTACAAGGCAGTTGTAGTAATACTCCTTGTTGTGCTCAGTGCTCCTGTTGTACGTGAAAAGATATCTGAACTCTTCCGTAAGCTTACTGCTTCGGGTAAGGCAGATGCTAAGGCATAAGAACGGAGGTATTTGTATGAAACCGGTGAATGGCCGCAGCACAGGTCTGCGGAAAAGGATCGGGAACATAACAGACACCAATCTGCTTATGTCAATCACGATCGTAGTATTCATATTAATGTATCTGCTGGCGATGCTTTTCCTTCAGAAGGGATTCCTGAAGCCGCAGACATTCCTCAATCTTCTGAATTCCAACGCAGCGCTTATCATACTTTCCTGCGGTATGACCGTGGTAATGATAACAGGCGGTATCGACATTTCCGTCGGCGGTGTTACAGCACTGGTAAGTATGTGTTCAGCTGTATGGCTGGATTACAAGGGTGGAAGCGTATTAGGCGCGATATTCATATCACTCGGCATTGGTCTTGCTTTCGGCCTTGTCCAGGGTTTCCTCATAGCCTACCTTGATATCCAGCCGTTTATCGTAACTCTTGCCGGAATGTTCTTTGCAAGAGGCATGACGACCATAGTAAACACAAATCCCTTCAATGTACAGAACGAATCCTTCGTAAAGCTGAAAGATACGAGGATCATCATTCCATTCCTCGGATCATACAACAAGAGGGGCGATTACATCAACGCCTACATCGAAATAGGCGTGGTAGTAGCGCTGCTCGTTGTAGCGGTACTCTTCATCACGCTCAAATGGACAAAGATCGGGCGCAGCTTCTACGCTGTGGGCGGCAATCGTCAGAGTGCGCTCATGCTCGGCATCAACGTCCGCAGGACAACTTTTATCTCTTACCTGATAAGCGGTATACTCGCAGGAATCGGCGGCTTTGTGTACTTCATGCACGTAGGTTCAGGCTCTGCATCACACGCATCGGGCGCTGAGATGAATGCTATAGCCTCCTCGATCATCGGCGGCACCATGCTGACCGGAGGAGTTGGAAACATCATAGGAACACTCTTCGGAACAATGTCACTGGCACTGATACAGAACATTGTTTCATCAGTCGGCCTCGACCAGGCATGGTGGACAGGCATAACAATAGCTGCAATGCTTTGCACTTTCCTTGTAGTACAGAGTATCATCATCTCTCGCCGCAAGAAGAGCTTAATGTCTGCTGCCGGCAGAAACAAGACCGGAGGTGTATGATATGGAGATAAGAGACTATATTGGGGAAGGCAAGGCCGTCATAGGTATTGAATTCGGTTCAACACGTATCAAGGCAGTCCTCGTCGGTGAAGATCACGCCCCGCTTGCATCCGGGGTTCATGACTGGCAGAACAGTCTTGAAAACGGTATCTGGACTTACTCCCTCGCTGAGGTGAAAGAAGGTCTCAGGAACTGTTTCGCCGGACTTATGGCCGATACAGAAAATAAGTACGGTGTTAAACTCAAATCTGCTGCCGGTATGGGTATATCAGCCATGATGCACGGATACCTGGTATTCGATGCGGATGGTGAACAGCTTGTACCATTCCGTACATGGCGTAACACCATGACCGAAGAAGCGGCTGACAGGCTTACTGAAGCATTTGATTTCAATATTCCGCAGCGGTGGAGCGTAGCTCATCTCTATCAGGCAATACTGAATAATGAGCCTCACGTCGGCAGGATCGGATTCATGACCACTCTTGCCGGATATGTACACTGGCTGCTGACCGGAAAGAAAGTTATCGGTGCAGGCGATGCATCGGGTGTATTCCCCATAGACCCTTTGACCTGCAATTACGATAGGGAGTTACTGAAACGCTTCGGGCTAATGACGTCCGGAACACAGTTCAGGAAACAGCTTGCGGATATACTTCCGGAAGTGGTACCTGCCGGAGAATGTGCAGGTGAACTTACTGAAGAAGGTGCAAAGCTGCTTGATCCTACAGGATTATTCTCACCGGGAGTCAGGTTCTGCCCGCCGGAGGGCGATGCGCAGACAGGAATGGCAGCTACGAACAGTATATTGCCTCGTACAGGTAACGTTTCAGCCGGTACATCTATATTCTCAATGATAGTTCTGGAGAAACCGCTGAAGGCTGTCCACAGGGAGATAGATATAGTAACAACTCCCCATGGCGACCCCGTGGCTATGGTACACTGCAACAGCTGTACTACCGATCTTGATGCATGGTTCTCCATGTTAGGCGCCCTGCTTGAAAAACTTGGCGTCGGGATGCCTAAAGGAAAGCTCTATGATACGCTATACTCCATGGCAGCTGCCGGAGATCCGGACTGCGGTGGTATCACAGCATATAACTACTATGCGGGTGAACCGGTTACCGGACTGCAGAACGGTGTACCTATGGTCATACGCCGTCCTGATTCGGATTTCACCCCAGAGAATTTTCTAAGAAGTCTTGTATACTCTTGCGTTGCCTCTCTGAAGACAGGCATGGATATACTTACAAGACAGGAACACGTCTGCATAGAGCGCATATGCGCACACGGCGGATTGTTCAAGACTCCGGTCCCGAGTCAGCAGATACTTGCAGCGGCACTCGGAGCAGATGTCACCCTCAACAGCGCTGCCGGCGAAGGCGGTGCCTGGGGTATAGCGCTGCTTGCAGCGTATATGGCACGCAGGAGCAGCGGCGAAACTCTTGCGTCATATCTCGGAAAACGAGTTTTTGCAGAAATGAAGGGCAGTACGGTATCACCCTCTGAAGCCGATACCGCAGGAATGTCCAGCTACATGAAGGAATATATAGACTGTCTTGCAGCTGAACGTGCCCTGAACGATAATATCTGATCAAAGGATGGTTGCTATGAAGTTCTGGTTTATCACAGGATCACAGTTTTTATACGGAGAAGAGACTCTCAGGCAGGTAGAGGCCGATTCAAAGATAATAGTTGAAGGTCTTAAACTTCCTTTCACTGTAGAATACAAGATCACAGCAAAGACTGAAGCTGAGATCGAAAAGGTAATGCGTGAGGCAAATTACGACGACGAGTGTGCAGGTGTGATAACTTTCTGTCATACTTTCTCCCCCTCAAAGATGTGGATAAACGGCCTTGCATTGCTCCAGAAGCCGTGGCTTCACTTCCATACGCAGTTCAATGAGTCTATCCCTAACGAAGAGATAGATATGGATTATATGAATCTCCATCAGTCTGCGCACGGCGACCGTGAACACGGCTTTATCGGTGCGCGGCTCCGTATGCCGAGAGCTGTAGTTGCAGGCTACTGGAAGGATCCAGCAGTACAGGCAAAGATCGCTGACTGGCAGCGTGCCGCAGTAGGCACTATATTCAGCAAGAGCCTTAAGATCGTCCGATTCGGTGATAATATGCGTGAGGTCGCAGTAACTGAGGGAGATAAGATCGAGGCACAGCTCAGACTTGGCTGGCAGGTAAATACATGGGCAGTAGGGGATCTTGTAAAAGAGATGGATGCTGTTACTGATGCTGAGATAGATGCTCTGATGAAGGAATATGCTGAACTCTACGACTTCGACGAGAAGGATACAGAGTGTATACGTTATCAGGCACGCGAGGAACTGGGTATTGAAAGAATACTCGTCCATGAAGGAGCAAAAGCATTCTCAAACACCTTCGAAGATCTCTGGGGTATGGATCAGCTTCCTGGCCTTGCAACCCAGCATCTGATGTACAAAGGATACGGCTTCGGTGCTGAGGGAGACTGGAAGACCGCAGGTCTCGGAGCAGTTATCAAAGCTATGTATCCTGACGGCCATTCTTCTTTCATGGAAGATTATACATATGATTACAAACAGGAACTGATACTTGGAGCTCATATGCTTGAGGTTGACCCGCGCATTGCCGCAGATCGCCCGCGCATAGAAGTACACCATCTCGGTATCGGAAAAAAGAAAGATCCTGCGAGAATTGTATTTGAAGGCATGGAGGGCAAGGCGAAGGCACTTTCCCTCATAGATATAGGCGGCAGATTCAGACTCATCGCACAGGACATTACCTGCGTAAAGCCCTTCCAGACAATGCCGAATCTTCCTGTAGCAAGAACTATGTGGCGTCCCGAACCCTCGTTCCTCGAAGGACTGGAGTGCTGGATAATCGCAGGCGGCGCACATCATACAGTTCTTTCCTACGATATAACAGACCAGACAGTACGCGACTTTACAAGAATAATGGGCATCGAACTCGTCACCATCGATAGTTCAACAACAGTTACGGGGCTTGAAAGAGACCTGAAGCTCGGAGATGTGATCTATGGACGTTAAGGAACTGAAGGATATAGTCCTGCAGGCAAATCTGCTTCTTCCGCAATATGGCCTTGTTACATTTACATGGGGTAATGTAAGCCAGTACGATCCGGAAACGGGACTTGTAGCAATCAAACCGAGCGGAGTTGAGTACAATTCAATGACAGCTGACGATATTGTCGTTCTCACACTTGATGGCAAAAAGGTCGAAGGAAGACTCAATCCATCCAGTGATACTCCGACCCACCTTGAGCTGTACCGCAGTTTCAAGGGAGTACACGGTATTGTTCATACGCACAGCCGTTTTGCAACAGCATTCGCTCAGGCACGTACAGCGATACCGCCTCTCGGCACTACTCATGGCGACTACTTCCACGGCGCTATACCCTGCACAAGGGATATGAGTCCGGAAGAGGTCAGTGGTGAATATGAACTCGAGACCGGCAAGGTTATCGTTGAATGCTGTCCGGATTACAATAATATACCCGCTGCCCTTGTAGCAAGTCACGGCCCGTTTGTATGGGGCACTGACGCCATGGAAGCAGTACATAATTCCGTAGTTCTTGAGGAACTTGCAGCAATGGCGTGGATTACACGTACAATCAGACCCGGTGCAGAAGAAATGCCGGCAGTTCTGCTCGACAAGCATTTCTTCCGCAAACACGGAGAAAATGCATATTACGGACAAAAATAACCCTCCGATCATTCCTCGCTTATCCGGTTCCCTCCCGGATGGGATGATATGTTCTATACAGAAGCCCTGTATTCTGCTGAATACAGGGCTTCTGTATGTTATTTGAGCATTAGTGTATAAAAACAGCGTAAATGTCAAATGCGGAAGGTATTGACAAGAGATGGTCATTTGTTGTATAATGAAGTATAAATCTATAACAGAGGTGACATAATGGAAGCTCTTAACAAAGAAATGATAAGTGTTTTCAAAGCAATTGCAGATGAGAGCCGTATAAACATCATCAGACTGCTCAGTGAAGGGGAATCTTGCGCCTGCGGATTGCTTGAAAGACTGTCGCTTTCACAGCCGACTCTTTCGCATCATATGAAAGTACTTTGTGAAAGCGGTATCGTTAGCTCACGAAAAGAGGGTACATGGGTATTCTATACTATTGCACCTGATTTTAAGGAGAAGATCTGTAGCTACATAGATGAACTCCTGAAACCTGCTGAGTGAAAACATTTTAGCGAGAGCTGCCGGCCCCTGATTAAGGGACCGGCTTTCTTCGTATATAAAGAGACACAAAAAGAACTATTCAAGGACACAGAAAAGACACATCTTTCTGGTATACTAATATCATCAAAGATACAGGAGCTGCTATATCAATGAAAAGAATACTGCTTATAGAAGACGACCCGGGCATCTGCGAGGTCATAGCCGATTATTTTGCGGACAAGGGTACAGAGGTTTATGCTGTATGTGACGGAGAAAAGGCATCAGAGCTTATTGAGTCGGGTATAGATGGTTTCGGCCTCGTACTTCTCGATGTCATGATTCCAGGCAAAGATGGATTCACACTCTGCCGTCAGCTGCGCAAGAAGAGCGATACACCGGTGATTTTCATAACTGCAAGAGGCCGGGAGGAAGATATCCTGACAGGTTACGATCTAGGTTGTGACGATTATATAGTCAAGCCATTCATGCTCTCAGCACTCTACCGCAAATGCGAAGCGCTTATGAAGCGTGCAGGTACACTGACAGGAACTACACTTGAATGCGGCAGGATAAAGATTGATACCCGAAGTCTCCAGTGTTTTGCAGATGGCAAAGAGATCGAGCTGCCTCCAAAAGAGTTTGCGATACTTCGCTTTCTTTTAGAGCACGTAAACTGGGCTGTTGACCGTGAAACGCTGCTGAGCCGTGTATGGGGATATGACTATTTCGGAAGTGACCGTGTGGTCGATACACATATAAAAAAGCTAAGAAAAGCTCTCGGAAGTGCCGGCTCGCAGATACATACCCTTGTTGGCCGTGGCTATAAGCTGACTGAATAAGGAGAGAGATGTATGAAAAAAAGTGGCCATGCGCGAAAAAGGAAAAGAACAACATTTCTAAAGATCTTTGCAAGAACAGGATTACTCGCTCTTGTTATTACAGCTCTGTTCAGCCTGTTTACAAGAGAATTCATTAAAATGTTTATCTATGAGAAAATGAGCACCCAGATCAACGAGAATATTTCGCTGCTCCAGTCCCTCATAGATACCGATCAGACCAACGGAAGGATCACTGATATACAATCCGATCTCTGTATCTATACAAGGTTTGAAGCCGGAGTTGAACAACATTGGTTCCCGACAGTTAACTCAGATCAGGACGGGAACTTTGCTATAGCCATTCTGTCAGATTCAGAAGGTGATGTTGTGTATGACAGCAGAAATATGTTCCTTTGCTCCTTTGTACTTGATGGTGAGGGAAACCTTGCCAACGGTAAGTATTACTGTGATTACAATCGTTTAGGTATAGAACAGCTAAAAGATATACAATACAAGTACACGCATCTTGAAAACTACAGATATGCATTCTATACAGTCAGGAGTGCCGTGATAAACATAGATAGCGGGGAATTTGTACCGACTGAGCTTGAGGTATCCGTGTACGAGACCGACCCCGGAACATTTGAGACCAACATAGTTGCCACAGATGCTTATTCGATCGACGCTAACGGATTCCAGGGCGAAACCTACAATAACCTTGACACAGACTCCCTGAAAAACTATCCGGTATCTGCTGGAGGCGGTTTCTGGGGAGCGGAAGGAGCTGCAGTGGATGAATTAGAAGCAGACATGAAAGGAATACCGGGTAATTATACTATATACAGCGAACAAGGCCGAACGCAGCGGAATGTGTTTACAGAACAGCAAAACCGTACCCTGTATCTTGACGGTAAGGAATACACCCTTCAGGTCAGGTATATGATAAACGTATGGAATAAGGGGACAAAGCTCTTCCTGCTGCTCGTTACGCTCTGCGCCCTTGCCGGAACAATGCTTATTGCCTTACTGTACAGCTGGCGCAGACACGTTCTCAACAAGGCACAATATACCTTTGAAGACTACCAGATGGCACTGACAAATAATCTTGCCCATGACATAAAGACACCTCTTGCTGCTATAGGAGGATATGCAGAGAATCTGAAGGAACACTGCAATGACGAAAAGGAGGAGAGGTATCTCAAATCTATACTTGATAATGTAGCATTCACCGATCAGCTTGTAAGCAGAACTCTCGATCTCAACAGTCGCTCCACTATAAAAGAACTGAACATCACAGAATTCAGCCTGAGAGAGCTTGTCAAAGAATGCATAGAAAAATATCTTCCTTTGCTGGAACAGCGCGGCATCAGACTGGTAACAGAAGGGGAGAAGAACCTACGCAATGACAGAATTCAGTATCTGACAGCTATAGAGAACCTTTTGTCCAACGCTGTGAAGCACTCCTGTCAGGATGCTTGTGTACGTATAGTCATAGGTGAGAAAAGCCTGTTGATTGAGAATGATATCTCATGTAAGATCGACACCACATCACTAAAGATGCCGTTTGTCAAAGGAGATAAATCAAGAACAGACAGATCAGGAAGCGGACTTGGCTTGTCTATAGCCGAAGCAGCACTTGAACTCTGTGGCTCAAGGCTTGAGATTTCATCCACTGATACAAAATTCAGAGCAGAGATCAGATACTGAAAAAGAAGACCGCTCCGTTATCGGGGCGGTCTGTTCTGTCTGAATGTTATTTTTTTAATGGAAGATCGCTGACTTTAAGTACGCCTGCATCTACCTTCTGGATTACAGAGGCATCGGTTCCGGTAATTCCGGACTGACCGTCAACATCTGCATTGGTTATAGCCTGGTCATTGAGTGCATATTTCTTCTGATTTGCGATGAACTGCAATACAGCCACAGCGTCAGCAACGGTGATCTTGCCGTCAAGGTTTACGTCGCCGAGGGTATGGGCGGAATCGCCGGTAATAGTGATACTGCCCTCCTTCAGGCCTTTTGTGAAAGCCCAGGCCTGCATCAGTTTTCCGGTATCATCATTGCGTGAATTGGTGAACATACTGTTTGCGAAATCATTGTTGGTTGTAGAGCGGTCTGCATAGAAGAAACTGAGCGTGAATTTGTCACCTGCCTTAACGTTTTCAGGCAGGATTACCGGAACGGTAAAGAGTGTTCCGTCCAGTCCGTAGTCAGCAGTTCCGGCAGTGATCATCCTTACTCCGTTCATGTTCACAAGTTTTTTTGCCTTGCCGTCATAGTATCCGGGAAAACGGAAACAAGACTTTAAAAGCCTTACTGCATCGCCGGCCTTTGCGGCAGGGTATCCATCCTTGTCCGTAACAACTGTCAGTCTGTCATCAAATACTGTCCAAAGCTCAACTGTCGAATACTTTTTGAAGGAATCACTTACTGTGAGAGTAACGTTCACAATACGGTCATCCGGGATCTTATCGTAGCTTATCTCCGTAGCGGACAGTGAGAGTACAGGTCTGACTTCGGATGCGGAGATCTCAGCTGTGGAGAATCCTCCGTCGGGAGCTGCTGCTGCATTGATACTTGTCAAACCGCCGGAAAAAAGGAGTGTTCCGGCAGTTATTGCTGCAAATAACTTCTTCATCCTTATACCTCCATGGAGAATATTTTATAAGTATATTTATTATACCACATTTCTAACAGTTTTGCAAGGGGATTTTTCTTATTTTTCTACATTCAGCATTTGTATTGACACATCTTTCCGTAACGGGTATAATAATAAGAGGCAAGTACACACCATCTAATAGTAAAGGAGCAGGAATAAATGAATACAGACAGACGAAAAGTAGTTCTTATAGGAACTGGAATGGTTGGAATGAGTTTTGCATACGCACTTGTGAACCAGGGGGGGATTGCAAATGAGCTTGTGCTCATAGACGTTAATAAAGAACGTGCGAACGGCGAAGCAATGGACCTCAACCACGGACTTGCGTTCGCAAAGTCAAATATGAAGATATATGCAGGTGAATATCATGACTGCAAGGATGCAGATATAATAGTTATAGCAGCCGGCGTAGCACAGAAGGAGGGCGAAACACGTCTTGACCTTCTGCAAAGAAATACCGAGGTATTCCGTTCGATAATCGGCCCTGTTGTAAAATCCGGTTTTGACGGCATCTTCCTTGTTGCAACAAACCCGGTAGATATAATGACCCGCGTAACTTATGAGCTTTCACGCTTCGGTGCGTCAAGAGTTATCGGCACAGGTACCTCTCTTGATACAGCAAGACTTCGTTATCTTTTAGGCGATTATTTCACAGTTGATCCGAAAAATATCCATGCTTATGTTATGGGAGAGCACGGCGACAGTGAATTTGTCCCCCTCTCACAGGTAATGCTTGCAACAAAGCAGGTCTCAAAGATACTTGAATCCGGGGATAATGATTACAGCATGGATGATATGGAAAAGATAGAGGAACAGGTGCGCACAGCAGCCTATAAGATCATCGAGGCAAAACGCGCTACCTACTACGGGATAGGTATGGCAATAACCCGCATCGTAAAAGCTATCCTCGGTGACGAGAACAGCGTGCTGACAGTATCAGCAAAACTCTGCGGCGAGTACGGCAGCAGGGGAGTGTTTATCGGAGTTCCTTGTATTATAGGCAGAAATGGTGTAAAGGAGATACTTGAACTCTCCCTTACTGATGATGAGATGAAGAAATTCAAGGATTCTGCTGCAGTCCTCGAGGAAAATTTTGAGGGTCTTAAACTCTGATAGAAATAGCATAAAGAAAAGGGCGCATATATGCGCCCTTTTCTTTATTATTATACGCTGTGTTTCACACGATCATGTTCCTCAGCACGTTTTCCATCGTTGAAACGGTCAAGTGTTCCTACAAGGTAACCGGTGATACGTCTTATACGTTCAAACGGTATATCAGCCGGCTTGAAATCGTACTTCAGGTCAACATAGTCTCCGTCAGCCTTTATAGTAATACCGGTTATCTCTCTACCGACATACTTTTTCTTGCCGTAGTCGATGTAGGCGTTGATCTCTGTCTCAGACATCTTGTTCCCGATAACGTTTATGTTCATTTCTGTATACCTCCAGATAGATTTAGATTTCAAAAACAGCCAGGTACTTGACTTCGCTGCAAAAATAGTATATCATAGAATAACAGAAAGGTCTGTTGCAATTGCAACTTATCATACAACAGGAGGGAAAATATGTTATCAGTGGATAATATTCTGTTCAAAGGAGTTTCAAAGGATGACTGCTGCCGGATGCTGGACTGTCTCAGAGCAGAGGAGAAACATTTTCGTTCAGGCAGCCGTATAGCCTCGTTTTCAGGGGATAACAACCGGATAGGCATAATTCTGTCAGGTACGGCCAGTATGCTCCGATACGATATCAATGGTGTGCGCACTATAGCGGATACTCTCGGAGAGCAGAGCATATTCGGTGAATTCTTCACATTTACCGGTTCTCACCGTACATCTGTCGAGCTTGTCGCAGATACGGACTGTACAGTGCTGTTCATACACCGTGAGGATATTCTAAAAAGATGCGAAAATGCCTGTGTATGCCATTCTATCGTAGTTGAGAATCTTCTGATGCTTATGTCCGAAAAGGCTATGTCACTTAGCGAGCATATCGAAATACTCTCGCAGCGCACAATAGGGGAGAAGCTGCTCAGCTTCCTCCAGATAACCCAGGACAACAGCCCCGCAGGCTCAGTACCCGAGATTCCATTCTCCATGACTGCTATGGCTGACTATCTCTGTGTAAACCGCAGTGCACTTCAGAGAGAGATAGCAAGACTAAAACGTGAGGGCGTTATAGAGCTTAATAAACGGCGTTTCCGTATACTTATACCTCAGGATTGATTATTCAAGGGCGTACACTGTGCGCCCTTTTGTCATCTGTCTGTCTTTCTGAATATAATATACTGCAGGGAAAATATAAGCCCTGCATACAGAAAGGAGGAACACAGATGAATGTGAATCTGTTTGACGATACAGCAGCGCAGGTATTTCCGTTCCGCAGCAATGACCGGACAGCCGATGAACTGCCGGGTGGCGACATGAGCACGTTTCCCGCAGATACACCACTCGCCATGGCTTATGTCCCCTATCAGCAGTGGCGTGAGGTATACAACGAAGAAGAGGCAATGTGCAGCGGCACCTTATTCCCGGAACTTGTCAGGCCCTTCAAAGGGGGTGGCAGCAGATGAATGAAAAGAATGCGCTTATGAAACGTATCAGGCAATATGATTTTGCCCTGAAAGAGCTTAATCTTTATCTCGACACCCATCCTTCGTGCCGCCGCGGACTTGCGCTGTTCAGAAGATATAAGGATATGCGTGAGACAGCAGTGGATGAGTATATAAGGCGTTTTGGTCCGATAGTACCGGAGCAGAGCACTGCAGAACAGAGCTGGGACTGGGTCAATGACCCATGGCCCTGGGAAAGGAGCTGACTATGTGGCAGTATGAGAAAAAAACTGCATACCGGAGTGCTGCATGATTATCGGAAGAAGACTTCCAGCGTTAAAGGGTCGTTGCCCCTGTTACGGTATGTACGCGCAGTCTTCCTGTATTCTATCCGGTACACTGCCGCATTGAGAAGAGCGTTCTTTTCGGCGGGCTTTGCGTCCGGAAAAGACTCAACGACCTCATGTAAATCAGCTGACAATATATCTTGAAACAAGGAAACATCACGTTTCTCCTCAGCTGAAGCCTTCCTTAGAGATTCGATCCTCTGTAACAGTTCTTCCGAACGTTCGTTGAAGATATCCCTGTCATATACCCCATCTTCAAGCAGGTCATACATCCGTGAAAGCTTTCGTTCAGCTGAACGAAGCTCGGATCTGACGGCTATATTCTTTCTTTCATCACAGCTATACTCTGAGTTCCGGCAGACAAGCGGTTCACTGATACGACTTGTCAGAAGCCTGATACAGGCTAAAACAGACTCGTCCACTGCTTCAAAGGTGGAGCCGACGACTTTGCCTCTGCATTCATAAGAGTCACAAAGCATATACTCCCTGCCGCTTGAACATACATATCTCCTCCTCATTTGTCCGCCGCAGCATCCGCAGTAGACCAGACCGTGATAATAGTTCAGCATTTCTCTGTCAGACAGGACTGACGGTCCTTTTTTATCATGTATCATAGAATAGTCATCTTTGCTGATTATCTCCCTATGGAAGCCATTATACAGTTCGGAGTTCTCACTGCTGCTTTTCCATCTCAGCTTTCCACAGTATACAGGATTATCAAGTATCCGCCGTATACTAGAAGGTTCCCATTTACTGCTTTTCTGCGGGCGTATACCTGTTCTGTCAAGCTCATGGGCAATGAACACTGCACCATGACCTTTCTTTCTCATTTCAAATATCAGCCTGACGACCTCCGCTTCTTCCGGAATTATTTCAAGTGTATGTATACCCTGTGCAGTCGTTATTTTCCTGTAGCCATAAGGCGCAGCGGATGCGATATAGTTTCCTTCCTTGACTGCAGCAAGCCTTCCCGCCTGCATACGCCTGCGTATGGTCTTGTATTCACGGCGGCTCATAAACAGGGAGAACTCAAAAAACTCCTCGTCAAACTCATCACACGGATCGTATATTTTAGCGGGCGTGATTATCTTTGTAGAGGATTGCCTGAATGTACGTGCAACTACACCCTGATCTATCGTATCTCCTCTTGCGAGCCTCTCAATCTCAGCAACAATGACCCCCGAATAACTGCCTTTTCCCACTTCTTCAAGCATCTTCTGCATCTGGGGCCTTGCGGAAATGCTTTCACCGCTGACTATTTCTTTATAAACAGTAACAACATTAAGCCCGAGTCTGGCAGCAAGCTCTGTCAGCATATCTCTGTGTCTGCTGAGAGTTTCTCCCTCGCCTCGTCTCTCTGCCTCCATATCAGCTCTCGACTTTCTCAGATACATACAGTATTCATCCATACAAACCTCCGTAATACGATCTCTGCAATACAGTATGCGATAAATGCTGTCGATATACCAAAATCCCCGTAAACGGCAATGACGACCGTCTACGGGGATTATCCTATATATAATTAACACCAAGCTTATTCAGCTTTCTTCGCATCTTATCTACCTTTTCTTTTGAAAATCTTCTGCCCGTCGCGTCTTCGATAAGAGAGACGCTGATACCTGCCTTTACTGCACCTTTAGCTGTAGCGCCGACACATCCGCATTCATCAAGCCCGCAGAGCGCAACTTCATTGTAGCCTTTATTGCGTACAAACTCCCTGAAAGCCTTTGATGTAAAACTGTCCGGAAGATTTTTCTCAAATATATGTTCTGATATGACATTGAGTCCGTTATACAGCTCTGCACCTTCAGTGTTTTTTATCGAAAACCCGATTATCCATTTATTTGTGATCAAGTCGGGAAATACCTGTTCAATGTAAATGATGTCCCAGCCTTTGTTGCTGTATTCAGCCACGGCCTCATTAACAGCATCAACAAGTGATTTTGTATCATAGCAGAACATTGCCTTCCTTTTCTCCCAGAGATAATCATTCTGCATATCAATTACGATAAGCGCTTTTTTATCCGACATATCAGACCTCCTGTTCCCGACCGAGAAAACGGTCTAGATTATTTCTTACGTATTTTTTCAGCACAGCATCGTCTGTAAGATCTGTACCGAGCCTGTCTTTGAGCATGGAGTGCTGCAGGACGGCTATTTCATGCAGGCTTGTAAGCTCAAACGCAATAAGTGCACACTCTATTTCCGTTTTGGACCCCCTGAAGTGTTGTATTATGAAGGGCAGGCTCTCCATACCTGCTTCATCTGAACGGTTAAGCAGTATGTATTGAGTTACAGTACGGGATAAGGTGAAATTTGCTATCATCAGTTTCATAAGAGAATAATGGATCATGAACAGCTTTTCCTTAGGCGTGATCCCGGGATTATTTATGTTCTGCACCAGAGTCTTGTCAGCACCCTGCGCCTCGGCAAGCAGTTTCTTATACACTTCATATAGCAAAGCTTCGCGGGATCCGTAACAATAGTTTATCATGGCGGCATTTACTCCCGCTCGTCCGGCTAAAGTGCGGGATGTAACTTTCTCTGCATCTATGCCGCTCGTCAGAAGTTCTCTTGCTGCATTCAGAAGGGAATTCCTTGTTCCTTCAAGATCTCTTTTTGGCTTTTCTGTCATTTTATCATCCTTCCATGAATAAGAATTACACATAGTATCAGTTATTAAACACGTTTAATAACTGATACTATTATATACCATTAAAAAGAAAAAGTCAAGTATTACTGATAAATACTAAAAAAGGAGTGTATTTATGTCTGAAAAGAAGACAGCAAGTATGTGGGACCGGACAGAATATGATATCATCAGCGAAACAGATAAAGATGAGGAAACAGTAATAGTACTCAGGCTGCGCGACAGAGGTGCAAAGGTCATCTGCCATCTTCCGAAGCATACAAAGCAAAGCGAGCAAAGGCTTGCAGGTGATCTTGCCTTTGCACTTATGAAGATATACCACAGCCATGAAAATATGATCGCAGCCGAACGAATTGAGATCATTAAAGAGAGGGGGTAAAACAGCTTGTTAATGTCCGGATCTGGTATACAGACAAATTACAGTACCCGGTAAATATAAAAAAGACTGACCCGAGAATGGCGAAGGTCATTATCAGCCAGCTTGGCGGCCCGGATGGAGAGCTTGCTGCATCTCTGCGTTATCTTAATCAGCGGTATGTTATGCCATACGCAGAGGTCAAGGGACTCCTTACTGACATCGGAACGGAAGAGCTTGCCCATGTTGAGATGATCTCTGCAATTCTGTATCAGCTCACAAAAGATCTCACTCCGGAAGAGATAAAGGAAAGCGGCTTCAGTGATTATTTTGTGGATCATACTACAGGTATATATCCTGTAGCTGCTTCCGGAACACCGTTTACTGCGACTTATTTCCAGTCAAAAGGGGATATAATAACGGATCTTCATGAGAACATGGCTGCTGAACAGAAAGCCCGCACCACCTATGACAATATCCTGCGTCTTGCTGACGATCCCGATGTACGTGATCCCATTCGTTTCCTCCGCCAGCGGGAAATAGTTCACTATCAGCGTTTCGGTGAGGCTCTCCGCATAGCACAGGATAATCTCGATTCACGGAATTTCTATGCCTGCAATCCTTCGTTCGACAAGAACTGCGGCAGAAAATAATTATTTAACTATAAGCGCAGGGGGAATACCTCCTGCACTTTCTTTATTCAGGTTACAGTATGCAGTCATCTTGTTACAATTCTGAACAAATATTGACACGCTATATTATATAATGTATAATTAAGAAAAAAGAAAGTACGTGCATATCCAATGAGTAAAAATTACACACCCAAAGACATCCACCGTCCATTAAACGATATTACTGCCTCAGAAATGACAGAAAGTGAGTTCCTTGACACACTTGAACGTGATATCATGCCTCTTCAGGAATTTCTGATGTACTATAAATGTGCGATCATGGAAGTAGAGACAAAATTCAAGGTATTGAACGAGCAGTTCTCTTTGAACGGTGAATCAAACCCCATAGAATTCATACAGTCCCGCATTAAAAGCTTCGGCAGTCTCTTCCGCAAGGTGCAGTCAAAAGGAATTCCTCGGGACCTTGGCTCCATAAGTGAAAATATCCACGATATAGCTGGAGTAAGAGTTGTATGCTCCTTCGTTCAGAATATCTATCATCTTGCAGACTGCTTTCTTGCGCAGGATGACATAACTTTGATAGAGCGCAAGGATTACATAGCGAACCCTAAGGAGAACGGATACCGAAGCCTCCACCTTATAATAGAAGTACCGATATTCCTCGAGGACGAAAAGAAACCGGTCAAGGTGGAAGTACAGCTTCGTACCATAGCTATGGATTTCTGGGCGAGCCTTGAACACAAACTGAGGTATAAGAAACAGCTTTCTCCCGAGCTTCTTTCCATGCTTTCAGGAGAAATGAAGACCTGTGCCGATGAAAGTGCGGAGTGGGACAGGCGTATGCAGAATATCAAGAACATCATAGAAAAAGAGGAGTGACGTAAATGAAACGTTTGACAACTGCCTTACTGTCGCTTGTACTGCTTTCCTCTTGCGCAGTACAGGGTACAGATAATTCATCAAGGCCCGAACCTACCATGGCATCCGTAGATATAGACGTATCAGATGTTGATCTGCCCGAAGACGGCATAATCTGTCTTATGCGCCATGTGAACTGGGCTGAGGGATATCAGGACTACGGTTCGTTTATCTGCACCGACGGAAAGGTATTCACCTTTGATTTCTCGACACATACCTACGGATCTCAGGACGATGATGAATATGCAGATGATTTTTTCGGTAAACTAGATCTAATAAGATATAACGCCGAGCCGGATGCAGTCCTTGAACCTGAACGAGTAAAAGCGATATACGCCGAAGGACTGAAGATAGGCATCGGGGAAACTTTCACTACAGAGAGTGCCGCCTGTGATGCCGGCAGCAGTACTCTGACCTTCTGTGATCCGGTCACGGGAACGCAGGTACGGCTATCGGAATACGGCGACTATGAAGGTTCTCTTAAAAACAAGCACGCCGAAAAGATACAGGAGCTTGTAAAGAACATCCTTCCATGGAATATTCAGAGAACCAGACTCTGTACTGTCGGTACTATTCCGTCAGACAGTGGTACATGTCCGCCGTCGGACTGTGAAGGCAAGTATCTGCTTCTGAACTGCGAACAGCTTGAAGATATCGCCGCAAAGAGCGGTTGTCCGGTTGACAGGATACTCTCTTCTGATCCTGATCACCTTATAGAAAGTACCTTCTTTGTAGTGATAAAGAATTACGCCAAGGGTGATAAAGTGCCGATACCCAAGGGACTGATAAGCGGAAATGATAAAATAGGATTTGCCTGTGACGGCGAAGAGACCATGACTGAGGACTGCTGTTTCTGGTATGTATTCGTCTACAACAAGGGCAATGATGTAATGCTGCGGGATTTGAAAGATTTTTCCGGTGACCTGTGGACTGTTCCTGCAGAGCATGATGTAAACTCTGATCCTCTTTTCTTTGACGGCTTTTCAGAACAGCTCGACAATAAGAAATGTGAGGAGCTTCGCCAGAAATACCAGCTCGGCTGGTATAACGGCATTCAGCTCAGAACGCAGGAGGAGTATGATGAATTTGTTTCCTATTGCGATAGTATCGGCCTTAACGGAGAAGCATCAGCGAACGACATATTCACAGCTTCAGGAACTCCCGATTTCTCTAAGGGATCACTGTGTATCAAGCCTGCATTCACAGATTTCTACAGGGAGATGAAACATGGCAGAGTACTTATAACAAGTCAAATGATTATACTTGGCGACAGGCTTAACAGTATGCCTATTTCTTCCGTTGATATCCGGAAGGAATATCTCTCCTATGCATTTATACCGAATGAATATATCCCGCAAACTTACGAGCTTATGATACGATAAAGCATAAAACGCCCGGACGCATTTCAAAGACGTGTCCGGGCGTTTAATTATTGTATTTTGAGTACCTTCTGCGCGATACGGAGAAGAGGCTGATAATTGAACCAGATGATTACAATTGTAAGGAGCAAGTTGATCGTAATACATCCGGTCGGTACAAATACAGAAGCGATACACATACCTCCAAGCAGTGCAAAGTTTATAAAGTGCCGTCTGAAATCGAAATCAAAAGGCACATAATAACGCGAATCCACGATCCTGAGCCAGAAACACAGGAGATAGCTGAACAGAGTTGTGAATGCTGCACCCTGTATGCCCCATTCCGGTATAATGATGATATTCATGATAATGTTGACTATGGCTACTGCTGCAAGCGTTATGAAAGCGTTCTTTGATTTCTTGGTCGCAGTGTAGACACTTGCAAGGAACAGGTCAAGGCAGGTAAAGAGCGCTGCGGCAATAAGGAGCGGAGTATACTTGTAAGCATCTGCATACTGTGGATAGACCGAGCAGTTGTTAAGTATGGACGAGATCGGTTTAGCCAGCAGTATCAGTGCGGCAGAACCGACAAATAAGACTGATTCATAGGCGCTGTAGACGTTGCCGTAAAATTCCTTTTTATCATCTGATTCATTTTCGAGTATCGCAGACATATTCCAGGACTGATAGACTATAGTCGAGAGCATTGAAAGGAGATTAGGAACCTTGGTGGCAGCGTAGTATATACCGGCAGGCTCTTCACCGAGAGGGACTCTGCTGCTTGTAAGATTACTGATGAAAAGCTGGTCGGAATAGCCGGTAAATGTCCAGATTACCGTTGTAGGGATCAGGGGAATCGTGAATTTCAGCATACTCCTGCCGAGCCTGCGATTATAGCAGGACAGGTCATAATATCTTCGCAGACCTGCCATCATGAAAAGGAAGGCAGAGGAGCAGCTGTCTGAGAGTATATTTGCGATCATAAAGCCCTTAACGCCGAGGCCAAGCTTTGTGATAAAAATGATGTTGAATACAAATAAGCTTAGTGTGCAAAGTATTCCGTCAAGTGAAAACAGCGTTACCATCTCTCGTGCACGGACAAACTGCGAGCATATAGACCTAATGCATGAAGCAATGATGTACAGCATCAGCAGAGTAACATATCCGTTCAGCTGTCTGAAAAAAGGTATGTATTTCAGGAAAGGGATAGTAAAGAGGAGTGTGCACAGTCCTACTCCGGCAATAGTGGAAGCTGTGGTGAAGACCTGCTTCTTGTCATATTTCTTATCAAGACCGTAGCGGATGATAGCTTCGGTCATGGAGAATATAAAAATAGGTATCAGAAACAGTGCAGTATTTTCAAGCAGGGATTTTGTGTACAGGTTCTCCGGACTGATATGCTTGGTGTACAGATTATTCATCAGGAGAGAGATTATCTTGGATCCGAATGAACCAATTGTGAAAATTACAGTATTTACAGCCAGCTGTTTATATTTGTTCATTGTTTTACTTCCTTTGACAGGTAAACTGTCAGCTCATTTTGATAGCAACAGGAATATTATATCACAGGTCTTCCGATTTGTCAAAAAAAGAAAGAATATCCCTATATTTGACAAAAAACTCCGTATGTGATATAATAATCCATATTTATGAAAGAGGTAGTGACATATGAAGGAATATCCTCAGCTCATCGTCATGCTTACACACGATGATATGACAGTACATAATGCGGCTGAAGTTTTTGAAGAATGCAGAAATTCAAAGGCCGGATACTTCGGATTCAAGGAAGAACCTCTTCCGCTTGAGGATATGAAAAAGCTTTTCGCCGCAATGCGGGATGCAGGAAAAAAGACAGTTCTCGAAGTTGTTGCATATACAGAAGTAGAGGGTATCCGAGGTGCAAAACTTGCTGCGGAATGCGGCTGTGATATTCTGATGGGCACGATGTTCTTTGAAAAGGTTCTTGAAATCTGCAAGTCAAACGGGATGAAGTATATGCCTTATGTAGGTGATATAACAGACCGTCCATCTGTTCTTCACGGCACAGCAGAGGATATGATCGCTGAAGCAAAGTCCTGCATAGAAAAAGGAGCTTTCGGCATTGATCTTCTCGGTTACCGTTACACAGGAGATGCAGCCATGCTCAACAAACGTTTTGTATCCGAGGTGGATGCGCCTGTATGCCTTGCAGGCAGCGTTAACAGCATTCAGAGGCTCGATGAAGTAAAAGAGGCATCTCCCTGGGCATTCACGATAGGCAGTGCCTTCTTTGACGGTGCCTTCGGATGGGATATATGCGAGCAGATCAATCGTGTCTGTGATTACATGAAGGAGCAGCAGTAACGTGCTTTATATAATAGATAAACTTCTGAGAAATTACTATCCATATGAATATGCTGAAAGTGTTTTCGACATCGACTACAGTGCGCTTGCTTCAATGGGATATAAAGCAGTTATCTTTGATATTGACAATACGCTTGTCCATCATGGTGATGATTCAACTCCGGAAGTAGACTGCCTTTTCGCCGAAATACATTCTGCAGGGCTGAAAACACTTCTTCTTACCAACAATGATGAAGAGCGCGTACAGCGCTTCATAAAGAATATAGATACATTATATGTATGTGATGCAGACAAACCTCTGCAAGACGGATACAAAAAAGCCCTTGATATGCTCGGGGTAAAGGCCGAAGAAGCGATATGTGCCGGTGATCAGATATTTACTGATGTTCTCGGCGCTAACCGCACAGGCATCCCATCCGTGCTGATACATTATGTATACATACCCGGCGTTACTAAAATAGGGAAAAAGAGATATATAGAAAAAATGATACTGTGGTTCTGGCGCAGAAGCAGGAAATACAGTCATCGTCTCGGCGGCATTATTAAAAAGGAGAAATAGAATGTTCTGGAATAAAGACAAATTGTTTTGCGACATAAATCCTGCCTGCTATGCGATCTCTGAGCAAAAGGAGAAAATCCGCAGACACATAAAAGACTTTATCAGCAAAGATACAATAGCCAGAGTCCACAGCGACAAGCGGCTTCCTGTTCTTGTAAATGAGCAGAGTTCACATCTTATCAAACGAGGAAAGGGCATAGATATCAGGCTGCAGGAGAACAAGGCTGTTAATATCCGGCTTGCCTGTCAGAAACTAAACGGCATCGTGATACACCCCGGCGAAGTATTTTCCTTCTGGCAAACAGTAGGTAAGACAACTCGCCGCAAGGGCTATAAGGACGGCAGAGTCATAATAGGAGATAAGCTTCGTCCCGGTATAGGGGGAGGACTCTGCAACCTGAGCAATACCATCCATCGTCTTATACTCCACAGTCCTCTTACAGTAACAGAGTTTCACAGCCACTCTGATGCACTCGCCCCTGACGAAGGAAAAAGAGTGCCTTTCAGCTCCGGAACCTCTGTAAGTTATAACTACATAGATTACCGCTTCCGCAATGATACTAAGCAGGATTTCCAGCTTGTGCTGTGGTGCGATGAAGAAGAACTCCACGGAGAGCTGCGCTGTCTGAATGAACTTCCGGAACGCTATGAACTTTCCGAGGAGGGCCATCATTTCGCAAAGGAAGGGGATAAATACTATCGTATATCAAAGATCTACAAGAACATTATAGATAAATCCACCGGTGAGATAAAAGAGAAGAAGCTTGTGCTCGATAATCATTCCGAAGTTATGTTTGACTATGATCTTATCCCGAAGGAAGCTATTACAGTATAAAATCAACTGCCGCATATGCGGCAGTTTTTGTATTTGCAGGATAACGAAAAAACGTTACAGACTTTTGATCTGTAACGTTTTCATTAAGCGCGGATTGAGAGATTTGAACTCTCGCGCCGGTTCCCCGACCTACTCCCTTAGCAGGGGAGCCCCTTCACCACTTGGGTAAATCCGCAAA
>CAMKMD010000014.1 GCA_946413815.1 uncultured Ruminococcus sp. | reverse complement strand
AAAGCTGACATCCTCCCCCCTCCCAAGGTCTCCCCCTCTGGACTCCCCCTTCCTTACCCTTCCCCCACCTGTCAGCTTTTGCTTTTAATTCAGACACGCAGGCTAAAGTGGGCTATCGCACAGGTGGCATGGAGGTAAGGGGACTTTTTTGAATCGCAGAGTAAAGAGGCTGTCGCACAGGCAACATGGAGCAAAGGGTGGCTTTTTTTGGAGGTGAGGTTAAAGTCGGCTTTCGCACGGGTGGCATGGAGGTAAGGGGGCTTTTTTGAATCGCAGAGTAAAGGGGCTGTCGCTCGGGCAGGTCGGATCTTGTCAGTGAATGGTACGGATATGGTACGGTTGGTATAGTATCATAAGAAAAACAACCAGTGGTTGAGTAATATGGAAAATGATTCCCTTGTACTCAACCGGACGTTGTGATATAATGAAAATACAAAAGGAATTATCGTACTGATCTCCGGAGGATTATTATGGATAAACAGAACCTTTTCAGAGTCAATCTCGTCAAGCGCCGCAAGGCCCTCGGAATGACTCAGGAACAGCTTGCCTCACGACTCAACGTCTCTGCTCAGGCTGTCTCCAAATGGGAAAATTCAAGCTACCCGGACTGCGAGATGCTGCCGCGCCTCGCTGCTGCGCTCAATACCTCGCTGGACAGCCTTTTCGGCATCCGCATCAAGGACGCAGAGCTCGACCTCGAACAGCTCGTCAGCGACGAAATGATGAGCACTCCCCCCGAAAAGCGCTCGGAGCTCTTCATGAAGCTGATGTATTCCGCTCTGTGTGCCTGCAAGCCGGGAAATGATACCGTCGGAAGGATACACCCGGGCTACGAGAACGAGACCTTCGCTCAGATAAAATCAGACAGGGAACTCGCTATCTCGAGACTCAGCCCCGACCTCAGGTACTTCTGCTTTCTGGAGATACCGGAGGACGGCGTGAATCCCTACTTCGGCGATACGACAAATATGGTGCGGCTCTTCCGCACTCTTGCCGATCAGGATGCTATAGATATCATATGCTTCCTGGGGGCGAACGTAAGAAACAAGATGATTTCCGCCGAGACCCTTTCCGAAAAGCTCGGCACTCCTGTAGAGAAGGTGCAGAACATCATTGACCGCCTTGACCGCCTCGGACTGGTATGGCGTGTCTCGGCAGACATAGCAGACAAGCCTGTCATACTCTACGGCTATTCACACAGCGTACCTCTCACTCTTATACTGGTACTTGCAAAGACCATAACCAATTATCTGCGGTTCATGGATCCCAATATAGAAACATGGGCTCATGGCGCATTCCGCAGACCCGGCGGCAGTCAGGACGAAAGCGTCCCGCAGGCCCCCTGGTGGAAAGAGGGAGAACTGTAAGAGAACAGAAAACATGAACCATAAATAAAACATGATGATCAGAATGAACGGAGGAAAAAGATATGAAGAGATCAGTTTCATTCATCGCAGCAGTGCTCCTTTCCGGCACAGCTGCCTGCGCACCCTTCAGCGGCCTTCAGCACACTGCCGCAGCGGAGGACAAGGATATGAAGATCACTGTTGACCTCAAGGGCGAACGCAAAGAGATCAGTCCCCTGATCTACGGCGTGAACCAGTACACCACACCGCTCAAGGACGTAAGGGCGACCGCAGTACGTCAGGGCGGTAACAGAATGACCGGCTACAACTGGGAAAACAACGCTTCAAATGCCGGCAGCGACTGGAAGCACAGCTCAGATAACAATCTCTCTGACTCCTCACAGCCTGCTGACTGCGTACAGAAGCTCTCAGAGGACGCTGTGAAGAACGGCGTGGGCTACAAGATGACTACTCTCCAGCTCGCCGGCTACGTTTCAGCAGACAAGAAGGGCACAGTAACAGAGGAGGAAACTGCTCCCTCCGACCGCTGGAACAAGGTAGTATTCACTAAGGGCGAGCCCTTCGCAGACGAACCCGATACCACTGACGGCATCGTATACATGGATGAATACGTCAACTACATCATAAAGAAGCTGGGCGATTCCACCACAGAGACAGGTATCCAGGGCTACAGCCTTGACAATGAGCCGGTACTCTGGAACGATACCCATTCAAGGCTCCACCCCGAGCCGGTCACAATCGAGGAACTCAGCAGCAAGTCCATAGAGGTGGCAAAGGCTGTCAAGAAACTCGATCCTAAGGCTGAGATCTTCGGACCTGCTCTCTACGGCTACACCGCCTTCGATCACCTTGACGACGATGATAACTCCGACGAGTGGGAGACAGTAAAGAAGGCCAACAACTATCACTGGTACCTGGACAGCTACCTTGATGATATGAAGAAGGCCTCCGACGAGTGCGGCACAAGGCTTCTCGATGTTCTCGATATCCACTACTACTCCGAGTCTGCAAGAAAAACGGCAGAGGACAGAGTACAGTCCGTCCGCACACTCTACGAGGAAGGCTTCTCAGAGAACAGCTGGATCGGCCAGTGGTGCATGGAGAATGTGCCCATACTCCCGACAGTAAAGAACTCCATAGACAAGTACTTCCCCGGAACAAAGCTCGCTATATCCGAGTACAACTTCAAGGGCGGAGATGATACCTCCGGTACTATCGCACAGGCTGAGGCTCTCGGCTGCTTTGCGGATCAGGGCGTTTACCTTGCTACTCTCTGGGGCGGTGAGCCTTTCATCCTCGCCGGTCTCAACCTTTATACCAACTATGACGGAAAGGGCGGTTCCTTCGGCGACACCCTCGTTCCTGCCTCAACTGAGGACGTCTCAAAGTCAAGCTCCTATGCAGCTGTAAACAAGGACGATGATTCTCTTGTTACTGTCATGGTAACCAACAAGAACATGACAGAGAAGGAGAACGCTGTCATCGAGCTGAAGAACTCCGGCAAGGAGTACAAATCCGCTGCTGTATACGCAGTATTCGGCGAGTCTGAGGAAGTAAGGCTCTACGATATCATAAAGGATGTCAAGGACAACAACGTTGATATCGAGCTCCCCGCTTTCTCTGCTGCCATGGTAGTTGTTTCCGACAAGGCTGATGCCTTCGACGGACTGAAGAAATACGACGAGATCAAGGATCTCAGCAAGACAGAGAACTTCACAGATCTTGAGAATATGGTCAACGGAAACGGATATATCGAGATACCGATAACCGATGCAAAGCACCTCTCCAAGATCATCATCAACGGCAATGTAACTTCAAGCGCAGGCTCTTCATGGGGTACTGCCGGCTGTGCTGTCTGCATCAATGCAAAGGACAAGGACGGCAATGACTTCTGGACATACAAGAGCTATTCACTCAGCCTCGGAAACAATTCCTCAGCTACAGTAAAATTCGACGGCACACTCACCAAGACTACCGGTGAGGGTGATGACAAGGTCTCAGAGGATCTTGAAGCTTATGTAGCTGACGGCAAGATAGAGCTGCAGAAGTGGTGGGATGCTTCCGAAAAGTCTGAGGCCTCCATCGATGATAAGATCGAGGTGGAGTACACAAGCGTTCAGGTAGTATACGAGTACGCAGAGGGTGAGGATATCCCGGCTGAGACAACTACCTCCGCTCCGGCTACAGATGCTCCCTCTGAGCCGGCAGATGCCTTCTACGGCGATGCGAACCTCGACGGAAAGATAACAGTGGCTGACGCCGTTGCTGTTCTCCAGTACGTTGCAAACCAGACCAAGTATGCGCTTTCTGAAAAGGCTCTTGTGAACGCTGATATCGACGGCGATGCAGGTATCACAGGAAATGATGCCATCATCATCCAGAAGGTGGATGCAGGCCTTGTAAAACAGACTGACCTTCCCATTAAATGACCCTATAATATGCTGAAGCTCCCCGCCAAAAACGGGGAGCTTCGTCTTTTATCCCTTGTCTTCGCCGAACAGAAGCTTATACTGTCTTCTTACACGTTCGGCGGCCTGTTTCCGTAGTTCCGGCGGGGTCAGTATCTCTATGGAGGGACCGAAGGAGAGGAGCTGTATAAGGAGCTCCGTCTCGTCATTCCTGTCGTACCACAGCGTTACCGTACAGGTGGTATCATCTATCTCCGTTCTCTTTTCAAAGGAGGAAAACTCCGTCAGGAAATCCTCTATGATGCTGCTTTCCACCTTTATCCCGGCGTGGCGGGTATTCCTCAGGGGGACGGACGTATCCGCAGTACTGCCGGGCTTTTCTCCGGTGCGGCGCAGCTCTGTTATCCTGCCGAGGTTTATAACGAGCATATCGTCTGTCAGATTGCCGTATCTGCACCTGATGCAGTAGACACGGAATTTATCGTTCTTCGGAGAGTACTCCATCCTCCGGGGCAGGAAGAAGCCGTGCTTTTCCATCCGGCTGCCGGAACAGTAGCATATATGCATTATCTCGCCTTCATCTATGGCTCTGACCAGTTCGCGGAAGGTGCTGCGGTAGAAAGGGTCGGTGTAGTCGTCGCCGTCGCTGAAGGCGTCAACGGTGCGTATCTGCTCCGGTGTATAGAGCGGCTCGGTATCCTTGAGACGCTCTTCAAGGCCGCGGAGCTCCTCGTCTGTCAGGAAGAGGGCAAGCTTCTGGTCGGAGAGTTTCGACTTCAGCCATCGCTTCTGCAGCTCCGTTATTACTGTGACCGGCGGCTGCTTTGTAGTACGGGTATATCTCCCCTTACCTTCCTCTCTGAGGAGAGACCAGGAATCCTCACCGGGTATGAGCTTGCGGGGGACAAAGAGTACGGACTCACGGAAGCCCTCACTGCTTACGATCTCCCCGATATCTTCGGCGGTAATGCTCTCTCGCTCCAGCACTGCGGCCGCAATGCGAAAGTAGGCACCGTATATCTCACTGAACAGCGTCATCTGCATCACCTCCGTAGATCTCATACATTCTCCTTATATCTTCCCTGTACTTCCTGCGTATAGCCTCTGTTCCGCCCTCTATGCTGACTGTACGGCATATCAGTGTCTTTGCCCAGCGCATGACCTCCTCCGGGTCAACGACATCGAATGTCAGGCGGTAGAGTCCGTCCCCGAGGTCTTCAAAGCTGCCGCAGCGCTTTTCACGTATCAGCCGGCGGACTATGTAGTCCTCCGACTTGCCGGCGTATACAGTCAGCACCAGCGGCTCTGCATCCTCTCCGCCGCCCTCCGGGGATAATCCGAAGCAGCGGCTCAGTTCCCTGTGGTAGCGCTCGCAGAGCCTGTCATAGTCCTCGCAGGGGGCTGCAGTCTTTGCCTCGCGTATGAAGTCAAGCCGGAAGGAGCGGAATCTCTTCTCCGCCGGCACATAGGCCGAGAGACAGCAGAGGCCGGTCTGCACTGAGACTGCGGCCTGCATGGGTACTGCATTCACCTTCTTCTCTTCGCCGGCTATGGTGATATCCGCCGTACACTTCTGCGAAGCCGCTGTCAGAAGCTGGAGGAGCACCTCGTCATCGAGGGTGTGCATCAGGTAGTTGTGCTTGAAGAAGAAGTGCTCGTTCTTCATGCCGCCGGCTCTGAGGAGAGTATTCCCGACTATGCCGAAGCCGGGGGCCTCGGAGAAAAAGGCAAGTGCATTTTCAAGGCCGGGGAACTGTTCAAGGAAGCTGTCAAAATCATCGCCGGAAAGAGCATAGCAATGTTTTCTGCCGGATACCACTACCTTTACGATCCCCTCTTCCGCATACTGCTTCAGCCTTCCGCGGACGGTCTGTATATCATAGACTGTATCAGAATACCTGCTGAGGCGGTCGCATATCTCTGAGAGCTCAAGCGGCTCGGAGGCGCCGGCGAGTATATCGGTCAGGAAGAAATACAGGTGTATATCATTGTCGTTGAAGCTCTTTGCCCGGTAAGCCTGATACAGCGGGTTTTCCGGGACTCGTGCGCTGTCAACGGATAAGGAGACCTGTCTCCCCTTCACGGAGTCCTCGTGCCTGACATAACCCTCGAGCCAGCATTCGGCACGGCGCTTGTCATCATCATAGGTACGCCCCTTGCTGCCCTGAAAGCCCTGTCTGCGGTTGCAGCCGAAGAGGAAGAACTCACGGATATACTCCCTCGTCCTGCTGAAGCTGCCTATAAGCTCGGAAAAGCCTGACATAGTATCACTCCCTTCTCAGTTATCGGAAAAGCGCTCCTGCGGAAAATCACAGGAGCGCATATTGTAGTCTTGCCTTAGTCCCAGGTGGGGGTGCCGCCGGTGGATGATGCGGCGTAGTATGCAAGTATGGATGAAGCGTCGTCTGAGCCGATGATTCCGTCGGCGTTGATATCGCCTGCCATCTTCTCTCTCTCGCCGAACTTTCCGGCCTCGCCTGTGGATGCAAGTGCATATTCCTCAAGCACCAGTGAAGCATCGTTGGAATCGATGATGCCGTCCGCATTGACATCACCCTTTACATAGCCGTCAAGGTGGAGGGCTATATAGCAGGTATTGCCGTCAACGGTAACCGTCTCGGTCTTGGCGCTCATCTCTCCGTCAACGGAGATGACAAGGTTCATTTCAATGAAGCTGTCGGGATGATCGTTGGGGTCGGGCACTGTCATGGGTGCGGTGGTGTAGGTATAAACAGTATCGTACTGCCCGCCCTTGACCTTTACGGATGCCTTATAGCTGCGGAAATCAGTCTTCGGATCGATGGTATCATATCCCTCAAGGTCGAAGGAAGCTGTCTCGCCGGCAGCTATGCTTGCCTTATAGTAGGGCTCTGCCATGCACTCGGGAGAATCAAAGGTCACGAGGATCTCTGCGGTCGCGTTCTCAGGCATGGTCACATTCACTCTTGCGTTCACAAGGTTCTTGTCGAAGTGCTTGAATACCGGAGTGAGGGCCTTTACGGGAGCCTCTGTGGTTACAGTTGTGGTGGCAGGCTCGGATGTTGTGGTAACGATGGCTGTGGTGGTTGCTGCCTTTGTGGTTGCCGGCTTTGTCTCGGCTGCCTTTGTTGAGGTGGCAGTCAGAGCCTTTGTGGTTTTTATGCTGGTAGTTGCAGGGACTGCTGCCCCGGCTGATGTGGTGGCAGCCGGCTTTGTCTCTGCTGCCTTGGTCACTGTGGTGACTGCGGCCTTTGTGGAGGAAGCAGGAGCAGCGGTGCCTGTTCCTGCAGCAGTAGTCTCATTGGCTGCGGTGGTTGCCTTGACGGCACCTGTAGTAGTGGCTGCTGCAACAGGCACCTCGGGGGTCTCTGTTGTATCCTCTGAGACAGCGGCTGTGGTATCAGCGGTGTCTGCGGCGACTGCCGGTGCAGGTGTGATCGGGAATACCGCTAAGGTAAGTGCCAGGACGGCTGCTGTGAGCTTTGAAAGATCCATTACGTATCATCCTTTCTGTTAATCTGGTCTTCCGGTATCGTTACGGCGATATCGGTGTCCCCGTTGTTGAGGACGGTTATTTTCAGGTCGGTGTATGTCACATCCTGCGGGAGATAGAGTGAGAAGCCGTTTGCGGAACGCTCTCCCTCACGGCCGAGGAGCTTGTCCTCGAAGCAGAGGAAGGCTTCAAAGGTCCTGCCGCCTGCTGTGACAAGTATACGGTGGTCATCCCCGCCTCTGTAGAGGAATCCGGGAAGCTCGCCATAGATATGCGTGTACTGACCGGAGGGCTCTGCCTTGACGGTGAACTCCGTCCAGTCGATGATGTTCTGATTCTCCTTCTCTGAGAACCTTCCGGCGTAGATGGAGGCCGGCTTTTCGGGGAGAGGTGTCTCCGGGGCTGGCATAAGGGGTGCGTACTTCTGCAGGTTGCCGAGATTTCTCTCGACTATCTCGAGTATCACCGTATCTGCTCCGCTTTCGCCGCCTATGCCTGTCATAGGATAGGGCACTGCACGGGTGAAGGATGCGGATGCGTAGGTCTCTGCCATATACTGGAGTATTGCCTCGCCGTAGGAATCACGGAACATCAGCAGACTTCCTGTGCCGTTCTCCGATGTTGTCCTTATATCGATATCATCGAGGGCACGGAAGTGGCCAAGATAGCTGTAGGTAAAGGGATAGTCGGTATAGACCTGCCTGTCCTTTGCCTCCTCTGCCGGATATACCATGGCCGCAAGGTCGCCGAGACGGTCATTGCGGGAGGTCCAGCCGCCGCAGGAGATATAGTCCCTGCCCAGCGCTTTCATCAGGCCGGTATAGCCCACATAGGCGCCCATATTGTTCCAGTGGGTATCGGTGAGGTGGTAGAGGGGGATGCTCGAGCCGGCCGACAGGAGGACCTCCTTCATGTCGCAGAAGTATCCGCTGCCGGAAAGCAGATTCGTGAGCGATTCAAGGTCGCTCTTTCCCTCCGCCGGTACGTAGTTGGAGGGCATATTCTCCGGATATATGGTGTTCTTGTTGGGTGCGACGGTGAAGAGGAAGGAAGCGCCCTGAGCGGTGCAGCAGTCCTTCATCAGTTCAAGATTGCGGATGATATTGGCGGTCTCACGGGCGGTGAGCCTGTTGAGCCTGAGATAGTTGTCCGCTGTCTCGCCGTAGTAGAGCCAGCCGTTGCTGCCGTAAATTACGTTCTTGTTCGGGGATGTGCCGAGGAAGGTGGTTTTGAGCCTGCCGTCCGCTGTTACAAGAGACTGGCGGAATGCAAAATGCTCTGAGAACCAGTCCTCGAACTGGGAGAAGTACTCTGTGTTGAGTTTTCCGTCCTCTGTGCGTATCTTCGGAGCCTCTGCCAGTTTCCGCTTTTCCCTGGCCTCGTCAGCCTTAAAGAAAGGCATGAGCACTGAAGGCACAAGGCACATGGCTATGAAGGCGCCGGAATAGAGCCTGTATAATATCTTCTTTTCCATATCTGCCTCCTAAAACCTGAAATAGATGAAGGGATTGTAGGAAGCGGATGAGAGCGTCACGATGCACAGCGCAAGGAGTGCGAGGGATACGCCGTAGGAGCATACATCAAGTGCCTTTGCTGCCTTGCCTGCGCGGCTCTTTACTGCGTTCACCACAGGTGCCGAGAAGATGACTGCCAGCAGGAGCATGACAAGATACATCGGTGTGAGCTGCTTCATGAACATGGCGTGCTGTCCGCAGGCAAATGCGGGGATGAACATATGCCCGATGAAGCGGCAGGCTGTGGGAAGGTCGTCCGCACGGAAGAATACGAATGCCAGTATGGTGACCAGCATAGCATAGCCGTGGCGGAAGGGCCTCAGCCACTTCGCCGGCTTGAGTATACCATAGGATTCAAGCATGAGGAAGCCGCCGTTGAGAAGTCCCCATACTATGAAGTTGAGACTTGCGCCGTGCCAGAGGCCGGTGCAGAAGAATACAGCCAGCTTGTTGAAGGCTGTGCGTGTCTTTCCCTTGCGGTTGCCGCCGAGGGGTATATACAGATACTCCTTGAACCAGGTGGATACGGATATATGCCACCTGCGCCAGAACTCCTGTATGCTCTGTGAGATATAGGGATAGTTGAAGTTCTCACGGAAGGTAAAGCCGAACATCTTTCCGAGACCTATGGCCATATCACTGTAGCCGGAGAAATCAAAGTAGATCTGGAAGAGATAGGATACGGCGCCGAGCCATGCGAGAGCCGGTGAGAGCTCCGCTGTATCGAGACCGTATACATAGTCCGCTGCGACTGCCATAGTATTGGCTATCATCAGCTTCTTCGTCATACCTATGACGAAGCGGCGCATACCCTGCGCTGTCTGCTCCGGGGTCTCCTTCCTGTTGTCTATCTGGTCGGCGAAATCGTAGTACTTTACAATAGGGCCGGCAACGAGCTGGGGGAAGAAGGTGATGTAGAGCGCGAGCCTGTAGAGGCTCTTCTGTATATACTTGGGATCCTTGTAGGCGTCTATCACGTAGGACATGGCCTGGAAGGTATAGAAGGAAATGCCGATGGGAAGCGCTATATGCGGCACCCTGATATCGGCGAAGGGCAGAGCGTTTATGAGCTCCGCACCGAAGCCGGCATACTTGAATATGCCGAGCATGGTGAGGTTGGCTATTATCGACAGTATCAGGAGCGGCTTGCGGAGCTTGTTGCCCTGCGCCATTCCCAGTCCGCAGAAATAATTCATGAATATGGAAATTATCATCAGGACTACTGCCTTCGGCTCGCCGTAGGTGTAGAATGCTATGCTGAATATCAGCAGGAGTATGTTCTTTGCCTTTATATTCGGCATGAGGCGGTTGAGTATATATACCGCCGTAAGGAAAATGAACAGGAATACGGGACTGCTGAAAACCAAGACAGCTCCTCCTTATACTGCTGTGTAGAGTTCTATTTCTGTTACAACGTCTCCGCTGTAGGTAACGTCGGTCTCCTTGTTGCCGTTCATGTAGATGTACATACTTCCGGCTGCCTCGCCTGTGCCGAGGAGAGCCTCAGCCTCAGCCTTTGTCATGCCGATGCGTACACCGTTTACGGAATAATCACCGCTTGTTACCTTTACGTCGAATACGTACTCTGCGCCGCCGTCGATATAAGCCTGTACCTCAACGCCGTCGAAGCGGTATACCTTTACGTCGTAGCCGCCCTGTGTGCAGGCTGCTCCGCCGCCCTCGTAGGTGGGTGTGCCGAGTGAGGAGATAAGACCGGATGCGTTGGAGAGAAGAGTATCATAGTTCATGGATACGCTGCTCTGTGCGGGGGCCTGGGGCTGCTCGGGTGCCTCTGTGGGTGCAGGTGCGGGCGCCTCAGTTGCCCTGGGAGCTTCTGTAGCCTTGGGAGCCTCTGTAGCTGCCTCAGTCTCTGTCTCGGTAGCAGCCTCTGTCTTTATCTCTGTAGTGTCCTCATCCTCCTCGGATGTGGAAGCTGCGGTAGTAGTATCCTTTGACTTTGCGGATGAAGCAGCTGTTGTAGTGCTCTCGGAAGCCTCCTCAGATGCCTCCTCTGTGCCTGAAGGTATCTCCAGGACGATGTTGTCATCGGATGCTGTACCTACAGGGTCATTGCCGCAGGAAACTGCGGAAACGCTGAGTACGATTGCCAGTGCTGCCAGAAATGCTGATGTTTTTTTCATATTTATCCTCCGAAATACTAATCTGCCGCTATCCGGCAGATCATAAAAATATAATATCCGTACTCGCTCCCCTGATATCAGAGGAGCGGTACTGTTATACTGTATAAGCGGTCAGTGCCGGCTTAATAGTAGGTGGGGTATACGAACTGATAGAACGTATAGTTCTTGCTCTGGAGATAGCCGTCAGATACGTAGTAGTATCCGTTGCAGGTATCAATATTCCACCATGAGCCGTCAATGAACACCTGGTTCCAGTAGTGGTCACTGGTGTAATGGCCTGTACCGTATACGACTCTTGTGGTGTAGCCTGCCTGCTTCATGAGGCAGTCTGTGATAGCTGCGAAATAGTAGCATACAACGTAGCGGTTATTGAAGGCATAGTTTGCAAAGTATCCCCAGCCTGTATTGTTGATGGCTGCGAGACTCCTTGTATCCTCTATGTACTTGTAGTTGTTATGGCCTCTTACGTAGTTATAGATAGCTGAAAGGCCTGTACCTGTCTGGGCAAGTACGTTCTGTGCGGTCTTCTGCACGTTGGAAAGTGCTACTGCTGTACCGTCAGCCTTGATGTTGTAGCCCTCAAGGATGATGTTGGTATCCATCTTTCCGGTAGAGGTATTGAGGTGGTAGAGCTGGCCGTCAATGGTCTGCCAGCCATATACCATCTTGCCGTCGGTGCCGAAGTAGTACTTTCCGTCAGAGAAGGAAGCCCAGCCTGTTACCATAGCACCGGTCTCCTCACTGAAGTAGTACTTGTCGTTGCCGATGAAGATACGGCCTGAGTGGAGCTTTCCGTCAGTGCCGAGGTAGTAGGTGCTGCCGCCGATGTTCTGGAGGCCTGTGAGCACCTTTCCGGTGGAATCAGCGTAGTATCTGTTGGAATCGGCATTGAACCAGCCTGTTACCATGGCGCCTGTTGTGCCGAAGTAGCGTATAACTCCGTCTACTGTAACGAGGCCTGTCACCATAGCGCCGTCCGCAGCGAAGTAGTAGGTACCGTCGCCGAGGGTGATAAGTCCGGTCTGAAGAGCGCCGTCCTCGCCGAAGTAGAACTTCTCGCCGTCAACAGCCACACGGCCTGTCATCATTACGCCGTCTGCGTTGAAGAAGTATCTCTTGTCGCCGATAGTTGCCTTGCCGACATACATATGCTCGTCATCGCCGCCGAAGAAGCGGTAGCCATCCTCAAACTTGAACCAGCCTGACTGGAGCACGCTGTTATTGTCGAAATAGAAGCTCGCATCGCCGATCTTCGTTATTCCTGTGGCTGCCTTTCCTGTTGTGGGATCGAAGTAATACTTCTTTCCCGCTATCTCTGCCCAGCCTGAGAACAGTCCCTTGTCTGTAAGGTAGTAGATGCCTCCGTCAGCATTGATTATACCTATAAGGCTCTGTCCTGTTGCGGGGTCATAGTAATGCCTGATACCTGCCGAATCGGTCTGCCAGCCTGTGAGCTGCTCACCGTTCTCGCCGAAGAAATACTTGTTTCCGTCTATGGAAGTTTCTCCGACTGCTACCTTGCCCTCGGAATTGATGTAGTAATTCTTGCCGCCGGCGGTAGTGAATCCCTCTTCGGTCACCTTAACGCCCTGCTCATCGAATACATCCATACCATCCCCGGAAGCTACTGCCTCGTCGGCAGCCTTTCCGTCATCCTTGCTTATGAAATACTGCTTTCCGCAGTACTCCAGCCAGCCGTAAACCGGCTTTCCTGTTTCGGGATCATAGTAGCGGCGCTTTCCGCCTACCGTTCTCCAGCCGGTCTTGAGGACACCGTTCTCAGAGAAGAGGTATACCTCTCCGTCAATAGTCTGCTCCCCTGTGACTGCCTTGCTGTTTTCATCAAAATAGTAAAAGCGTCCGCTTGTGTCTACGAACCATGAATCCTTCTTAGCATCGTCTGCTGCTGATGCAGGAGTCATGGACACGAGACTCAGAGCTGCTGCCATTCCGGCAAGCACTCCAACGTATTTTTTCATAATGCCTCTCCTTTCATCATGCCTTCCGTTCATCGGAATCGGCGGAAATATCCCATAATATTGTAGCACTATTCGGAAATAAAGTCAATAAAACTTGTTGCTGTTTTTATCATGCACCTGTCTTTTTTTGCTCCGGAACAGCCAACGAAGCATTTCCTGCATATATACAATCGATGCAGACGAGGCTACTGTGACACTAAAACACTATAATCCACAGTAACAGATACTTTTGTGAACAGTAAAAGAGCAAACGGAGTTTGCTCTTTTACGCCTGGTTATCTTATCTTTGAGCCTGCGGGGATATCGTCGTCAAGGAATATTACCCTGATGCCGGAAGGTGTATCAGCTGCGCAGATCATTCCGTTGCTCTCTACGCCCCTGAGCTTTACGGGCTTCAGGTTGGCTATGAGCTGGATGGTCTTTCCTACAAGATCCTCCGGGGCGTAGTACTGGGCGATGCCGGATACTACCTGTCTGCCGCCCATTCCATCATCGAGCTGGAGGCAGAGCAGCTTGTCGGACTTCTTCACTCTCTCGGCGGAGAGCACCTTTGCTGCACGTATCTCTACCTTTGCAAAATCGTCGATAGTGATCTCGGGAGCAAGCTCCGGTATCTCGGCCTCTTCGGCAGCCTCAGTCTTCTCGCCCTTCTCCTCGGAGGAAAGCTTTGCCTTTGCTGCTTCCATATTCTTCAGGAGGATGGCATTGAGCTCTTCGATCTCCTTGTCAACGTCGATACGGGGGAAGAGTATCTCGCCCTTGTGTACTGTTACGTTCTCAGGCAGCACACCGAACTTGTCCAGCTTGTCATACTCAACGTCAGCTGCTGATGCGCCTATCTGCTCCCATACCTTCGGCATTGTTGTAGGCATGAAGGGTGCGAGAAGTGCGGATGTTACACGGATAGCCTCAAGGAGGTTATAGAGGACTGACGCAAGGCGTGCCTTCTTTGTCTCGTCCTTGCCCAGCTTCCAGGGCTCTGTCTCGTCGATATACTTGTTCGCACGGGACACTACCTCGAAGATAGCCTCAAGGGCCTGCTTCAGCCTTGTCTCGTCGATATACTTGTCAACCTCGGCAAGAAGTCCGGTGACCTTTGCCTTGAACTCCTCATCAAGTGCATCGCTCTCGCGGTCTGCGGGAAGAGTGCCGCCGAAGTATTTGTCAGCCATTGCTACGGTACGGGAAACGAGGTTTCCGAAGCCGTTGGCAAGGTCGGAATTGATGCGGTTTATCATTATCTCATTGGAGAATGCGCTGTCTGCACCGAGAGCCATCTCACGGAGGATGTGGTATCTAATGGTATCAACTCCGTAGCGCTCGCCGAGCATGAAGGGGTCAACAACATTTCCGAGAGACTTGGACATTTTCTCGCTTTCGCCGCCCTTGCCCTGCATCGTTATCCAGCCGTGTACGGCAAGGTGATGAGGGAGCGGCACATCGAGAGCCATGAGCATTGCAGGCCAGATGATAGCATGGAATCTCATGATGTCCTTGGCTACCATGTGAACATCGGCAGGCCAGTACTTCTCAAAGTCGTTGTGTGCGGAGTTCATGTAGCCGAGTGCTGTGATATAGTTGGAAAGGGCGTCTATCCATACGTATACAACGTGTTTGTCGTCAAATGTAACGGGGATGCCCCACTTGAATGTGGTTCTTGAAACGCAGAGGTCCTCGAGGCCGGGCTTGATGAAGTTGTTTACCAGCTCGACTGCTCTTGTCTTCGGGCGGAGGTAATCCGTCTCAAGAAGGAGCTTCTCTATGCGGTCTGCAAAGGGAGACATCTTGAAGAAGTAAGCCTCCTCCTTTGCGAACTTTACGGGTCTGTGGCATTCGGGACAGCAGCCGTTCTCGTCAAGCTGGGAATCTGTCCAGAAGCTCTCGCAGGGAGTACAGTACTTTCCGGAGTACTCGCCCTTATAGATATATCCCCTGTCATACAGCTCCTTGAATATCTTCTGCACCGCCTCGACATGATAGTCGTCTGTGGTGCGGATATATCTGTCATAGCTGATATTCATATAGCTCCAGAGTTTCTTGAAGATGGCGACGATACCATCAACATACTCCTTGGGAGTTACTCCGGCGGCTTCAGCCTTCTGCTCTATCTTAAGACCGTGCTCATCTGTGCCGGTCAGGAACATTACGTCATTACCCTGCATTCGCTTGTAACGGGCTATGGAATCGCAGGCTACTGTTGTATAGCAGTGACCGATATGCGGTTCTCCCGATGGATAATAAATAGGCGTGGTGATGTAAAAGGGTTTCTTTGACATAATCTATCTCTCCGATCTGTGAATTTACCGTCTGCTGCCTTCGCCGGAGGCTTTTTTGCAGAACGATAATACTATTATACACCTTTTTTTTCCTTTTCACAAGTCTTTTCTGAAAAAACTCTCTCTCTTCACTTCAGGGCGGCATTCAGAAATGTGATCATTTAAGTTGCATATGGATGATAGTTATTAAATCAAGGAAGTTGTATTGTCCGGGTTGCACAAATCTGCTGACATCAGCGTCTTAATGTTAGATATAACCTTGATTTATCAATTAAATTGATATATAATTAAAGTATGATTTAATACAAGCTGCCGGAAACCGGATATTGACAAGCGGTATTGTATCATAGTATATTAACAGGGGGATAATTTATCATGCGTATTTACGGAATGGCGGGGGCGTTTCTTATCGCAGCCACACTTACAGCCTCATTCGCAGGCATCACAGACAGAGGAGGGATATATCCCATGACAGAAAAGGTGTACGCAGCTGACAGTGCGGAAGCAAGTCCGCTGATAAGCAGGAACGTACCGGCCTATTCCGGCACGAATCCGGCTACCGCCGTTGCGGGAAATGACGAGCACTACTTCTCCTTCTGGTCCGGTACCGCGCCGGACTACCTGGCATACGACCTCTCCGGAGTGCCGGAGGAGCAGAGGAAGGAGGTCAGTGCTGTATGGTACACCACCGGCTGCTTTGACCGCATAGGACAGTATATCAATCAGAACATGGTGCCCACCGACTATGATGTTGAGGTCAATGCCGCTCCCGGCGGTGAATACCCGAAGGACGGCTGGGTGAAGGTGAAGGAGGTGCGCGGAAGCACCTACGGCTCTATGCTCCACACCCTTGATATGACAGGATATAACTGGATAAGGCTTAACGTCCTCAAGGCAGACGGGGCTGAGGGGAAGAACATAAGCCTCAACATGGACATACACAGCGGAAAGGCGGATACATGGCTCTTCCTCGGCGATTCCATAACTGCCGGCGGCATGAATAACTGCTACGGCACCGGCTTTGCCACCTATCTCAGCCAGCTTGCGCCGGATTTCTTCCCCGTCCAGATAAACGGCGGCATCGGCGGCATCACCAGCACTGACGGAATCGAGAATATCGACAAATGGCTGGAGGACTGCCCGGCAAGATACGTGAGCATAGCCTACGGTACGAATGACTGCTGGGGCAATCCCGGAAATGCGGGAAAGTACTATGAGAACACAAAGGCAATGATAGACAGGATACTTGCAGCGGGCAGGATACCTGTCCTTCCCAAGATACCGGGCTCGACGAATGCCGATGTGGGCAGCAACGTTCCGCTCTTCAATGCAAAGATAGATCAGCTCTGGAGCGAATATGAAGGAAAGCTCATCAAGGGACCGGACTTCGAGGCCTTCTTCAATGAACATCCCGACGGACTCAGCGGCGACGGAGTACATCCCTCCTCCGAGGGCTACGATATGATGCGTCAGGTATGGGCACAGGAGATGTACAAGGCGGTATACGAAGGCGGTGCGGCGATACCTGCCCGGACTGAGACTTCTGCCCCGGCTGCTGTAAAGTACGGTGATGCCAACAACGACGGAAAGGTTGATGTCTCAGATGCTGTTGCGGTATTGCAGTATGTGGCCAATCAGACGAAATATCCTCTCTCCGAGGAAGGGCTCGTCAATGCTGATATCGACGGACAGCCCGGTCTCACCGGCACTGATGCCATCACCATACAGAAAATGGATGCAGGCATCATCAGGGCAGATGAACTGCCGCTGAAATAAGCCTTTTGCATGGTACAGAACGCGGGCGCATATCATGCGCCCGCATTGTGTTAATGTAAATAATTTCACTTGACATAGCTGTGCTAATAAAGTATAATCAATATATAGACTGTTCAACAGTCAGATAAAGGAGGATCACATAATGAAAAAGATTGTTTCAGCAATATCTGCCGCAGCGCTCACTCTCTCAGGTATCGCAGCAGCCGTACCTACAGCACAGGCAGCAGACTCCATTGAGAACATCGTACTTTTAGGCGACAGCATCACAAGCGGCTATGGCCTTGCCGAGAGCGAATACGCTTACGGTGAGATCCTTGCCGATTATCTCGGCGCAAAGGTCGATAATTACGCTCAGCCCGGCGCAGAGTCAGGAGACCTCAAAAACCTCGTTTCCTCAAACAAGGAAGTAGATGCCTCCCTCAAGGATGCAGACCTCGTTGTAATCTCCATAGGCGCCAACGACATGATGCACTTCGCTTCCAACAGACTTCTTACAGTCGCCAAGGGTGCGGGATGCCTGAAGGATGAGTATGCTGATGCAGTTGTCCCTGAGGATCCGACTCTCAGCGACGTTAAGAATATGATCGACAAGGCTAAGATCAAGGCCTTTACTTCCGATCTTTCCAACATGATCACCGTCTCAACAGAGCTCTCAAAGCTCTCAAATGATCTCGGTATAACATCCGCAAACAAGAATGCTTCAAGATACAAGAGGGTCATCGAGACAGAGGTCATCCCCAATATCACAGATACCATCAGCAAGATCAGGGAGCTCAACCCCGATGCCGAGATCATGGTCGAGACCGTTTACAACCCCATCGTTTTCGAGCCTACATACTTCGAGAAGACCTATGACAGCAGCTACAGGAGCCTGCTCGACAACCTGGTCGTAAAGTTCGACAGCGTTCTCACATCCTTCTCCACACAGCTCTCAGAGTGCGCTGCAGCGAACGATGCTACCCTGATCGATGTATACACCACATTCGATTCTCTTGATCTCAGCGGCGCAAGACACACCTGGTACTTCGACAAGATGCAGGACAAGAATATCGACATACACCCCAACCAGGCAGGAAATATCGCTATCGCAGCTGATATCCTCAACACCCTCAGCATCGAAGGCAAGATAAAGCTCCACGACGATAACGGCGCTCTCAACACTGCATACAACAGCCTCCCCAACAAGGACAGCTACCCCGCAGGCGCTCTTGAGACACTCAAGGCAGTGCTCGGCGACCCCTCAAAGGCAGCTCCGGCTCCTGCAGAATACGTTCTCGGCGACTTCAACGAGGACAATATGGTGGATGCAAACGACGCTTCCGGCATCCTTGAAGCCTATGCCCTCCTTTCCACCGATTCCACCAAGAGCCTTACTGACGAACAGAAGCTCTCAGGCGACGTAAACAAGGACAAGCTCGTTGATTCCAACGACGCTTCCATCATCCTCAGCTTCTATGCTGCTACTTCTACAGGCTACAGCAAGAGCATCGAGGATTTCGTAAAGGAGAACTGAGCGATAATATCAGGAGCCCGGGATATAAGCTCCCGGGCTCCTTTTCTGTGCTGTCATATGCAGCAGTATATATGCCGGCAACCGATGTGAGGATGCCTGCAAAACAAAAAGCCCTGCTGATACGCAGGACTTTAAATGGCACGCCTGAGTGGAATCGAACCACCGCACACGGCGTCGGAGGCCGCTGCTCTATCCGCTGAGCTACAGGCGCATATATCATTTTCTACTGCCAGTATATACAAATATACGGCGGATTTCGTGCTCTATAACAGCGCACCTATATAATTATAGCAAAAACTCTTGTAATTTGCAATAGTTTATGATATAATTGGAGAAGAAAATTTTTTCAGGGTCAGCTTTTCTTTTTGTAGATTATCACTGCCAGCTTTTCTGACAGGTTCAGGAGGTGACATTTTGGAGGATTCTATATATCTGATAATCGCACAGACCGGCACAAGGCCTGCACGATTCTTCAGATTCTTCACGAAAAAGCCGTATAATCACGTTTCCCTCTCCGGAGACGCTTCATTGTCTGAGATGTACAGCTTCTGCCGCTCCTATACTCCCTTTCCCCTTCCGGCAACCTTCAACAAGGAGACAGTAGGCGAAGGTACTCTCGGCAAATATGATTTTATTCCCTGCGAGATATACCGCATACCCGTAACACGCGAGCAGAAGCTCGAGTATGAGCGTATAATACGCCATTTCTCCGATAACCGGAATATCTATTCCTATAATGTGCTCGGACTTATCGCGGTTTACTTCAATATAGAATGGAACAGGAAGTACAGCTTCGTCTGTTCGCAGTTCGTGGCCTACACCATGGATAAGATCGGCATAAAGCTTGAAAAGCCCTTCTGCCTCTATACTCCCGATGACTTCCGCAGCTTCCCGGGTGCCACTCTTGTATACTCCGGCGAGCTAAACAGCTTCTATTTCGATATGAAGGATCAGCGGAGATACGTGTCTGTAAGAAGATACAGCCCTAAGGCATGAGGGATGCAAGTACATAGAGTTCAGCCCTGAATTCATCCGGCGAGAGAAGATATGCCACAAGATACGCATTGCTGCTCCCGGGCAGCGAAGCAGGGGCGGTGACGGACGCACCCGCAAGATGCAGCTCCGCTCTTCCCTCAGTGGTTATCAGCTCCGCAGGAGCAAGACGCACTCCGGTCATATTAGCTCCGGAGAGCGTAAGAGAATACAGAAACATCCAGATACCGGCGGTCAGCAGAAGATAGACTATCATCACTGCTGCGGCCGGTTTTATATTTTTATGCCTCATCAGCTCCCCTCCTTCATACTGTTCAGCAGAGATGCAAGGGATCGGCCGATGAGCTGGCCGGACCACTGCACCTGGGAAAGAGTGTTCCCGTGGGAACCCACCTCTATGAGAAGGCTGCCTGTGGTGAGATCCTGGTTGTAGTGGCGGTAGTCGAAGAGTATCGGCCTTGTCAACCCCTTCCAGTCGCCTTCGAGCTGCTGCTGGAGGGCACAGGCAAAGTGAAAGTTCTTCATATACTCCGGCATACCGAGGGTACCGTCATCGCAGCCGGATATTATCATGACCTGAGCTGCCTCCTTCCCCATTATCTCCGTAAAGGGCTGGGCAAGTCCGCTGTCACCCGAGATGGCGTCACGGTGTATATCCAGCGCAACCTTAATGGAGGGGTTCGCTTCAAGGACAGGTACGACAGACTCACGGCTGCGGGCATAGGAACCGTTATACGACGGGTAATCGTGTATGGTACGGATATGGATAACTCCGATGCCGGCGGCTTCAAGCTCCGCCTGTATAGCATCGCCGACCATGACGATATTCTTCGTTTCATCTGTGGTGCGGTAGTTGAAGGTGTCATCGCCGTTCTCACGCACAAAGGGCTCAAAGCTCTCTGTCGTATGGGTATGGTATATCAGCACCTGAGGTCCTGCGGTATCGGCTATGGTGAAATCCGGAGGGCGGCGGCTTTCCTCGATGAGAAGGCTGTTCGGCAGTTCGGTGCGGTTGTTGACCTGTCCGCATACTTCAAGGTCAAAGAAGGGATCACCCCAGTACTCCCCGTAGGTCGTCCGCAGAATGGGACTTCCAGTATTCCACACTGCCGGATAGGGCTTCTCCCCCGGCGACGGTGATACGGTCTCACAGGGGTCGGGAAGGACTACCTCACCGGAGGGCTCAGGCAGGGTCTCCTCACGCCAGCCGAAGCCCTCGGAGACTATGAAGTCCCCTGCTGAGGCCTTTACTGCCGCCCGCTCTACGTTATAGACTGCCGCAGATACAGTCTCCCCCTTGTCCATCCGCAGACTGCCGATGCGCCCGACTGCCGCCTCCGCTGCCGGCAGAAGCTTCAGTACTGCTGCTGCCGCCACCGGCAGAGCTGCCGTGATGCAGCACCTCAGTGCTGCCCTTATCTTCTTTTTCCTGTAACGTGTCATCCCTGCACCTCGTTTCTTCCTGCTCTGTCTGAGGATCAGTATTTGCTTTACAGAGGATTATATTCATCAGGGAGGAAAAATAGTCCTGCAGGATGTGTACAGGCATTATCCCCTCCCCTGACGCATAGAGTTGACTGAGGGGGGATGGCTATGTATCACTGCTACAGTCCGGGAAGATTCCTGAGGCTGCTCGTTCTGGACGCTGTCATATTCTCGGTATGCGCTCTTTGCTTCCTTGTGGGAAGGACCGTCATGACCTTTGCGGAGGGTCTCTCCGGTCAGGAGGTCCGGCTGCCGGTAATAATGTATCACAGCGTCGGCGGGAATGCGCCCTCGGAGTATGTGGTTACTCCGGAGCAGCTTGAGGAAGACCTGTGCTGGCTTAATGAGCACGGCTATACCTCCGTTACCGCAAGGCAGATATGCAGCTATACAGAAGGCCGGGGGAGCCTTCCGGACAGGCCGGTGCTCATAACCCTCGATGACGGCTTCTACAGCAATCTCTCCGTACTCCTGCCGCTGCTTGAGAAATACGATATGTATGCGGTGGTATCCGTTGTCGGGAAGTACACAGATATAAATGCGGCGGCTGACCCGCACAACACCCTGTATTCCTACCTTACGTGGGATGATATACGCGAGCTTCAGGAGTCGGGGCGTGTTGAGATCGGGAACCATACCTACGATATGCACTCGCTCTCGCCGAGAAGAGGCTGTGCTCAGATGGCAGGAGAATCAGACGAGGACTACACCGCCGCCCTGCGGGAGGATATCTTCGCCCTGCAATACGCCCTCCATGAGCATACGGGTACCATGCCCTTTGTATTTGCCTATCCCTTCGGGAGCGTCAGTCAGGCGGGGATGCCTGTACTCCGTGAGGCTGGGATGCTTATAGCACTCACCTGCCGTGAGCAGATAAATACCATAGTCCGCGATCCGGAATGCCTTTACGGTGTAGGCAGGCTCAACCGCAGCGGACTTCTCTCCACTGAGGAATTTATGTCTAAGATAGAGGAATGATATATGAAAAGAAAAAAAGAGCTCGTCATAGCTCTCCTGCCGGTATTACTGATACCTCTCTTCCCGCTGGTGACAGGTTTCTACAGAAGGTCTGTGGCCACACATATGCCGCCCTGTCTGTTCAGGTTTTTCTTCGGCATCTACTGCCCGGGCTGCGGGGCGACCCATGCGGTATACTCCCTGGCTGAGCTTGATATCCCTGGTGCGCTCCGCAACAACGCCATCATCGTTGGCGCCGCTGTACTGCTTGTACTTTGCTGGTTTCAGAACCTGCTCGCTCTCTTCGGGAGGAAGAAAAAAATACTCCCCACGGACGACAGATTTTACCTTGCCGCCGTGGGGATAGCACTTCTGTATGCAGTTGTCAGGAACTTCGTTCCCGCTCTGGCTCCGGTTTAAGCAAGTGCTAAGCTTGCAGGTGCCGGGCTTCCGCCGATACCCTGCTGCTTGAACTGCTTGATCCAAACCTCACCATACCACTCTGTGAAGTTCTGGCAGGGCGGATTGTAGTTCTGCCATAACTGATCATACTTGGGATCATTGTACTTCTGGAACTCAGCAGGAACCTCGTGTGTCTCGTCCCAGTCATTTACATACTTCTCAGCGTTCTGTGCAAACAGCATGATGTCATTTGCATAGGGCTTGAAGCTGATATTCAGATATACCATGAATATCAGGCTGAGGCCGGCGATGATGAGTGCTGCAATGGCAAGACCCTTGCCGCCGCGCTTTGTGATCAGTGAGATCAGTGCAAATACGATTGCCAGGATGACAAATATGAAGCCCACAGGTGTCATAGCTGCAAATGCCCAGCAGCAGCAGACAAGGTTCAGAATGCTGAGAATAAATGCTGTGATAGCAAGTCCCTTCTTGTAGGCATTCGGGTTGTCGTCCATTGCGGAATAGTTGGTGTTGTCCATGAATACGTCGCTCATGATACTCCTCCTTAATAAATTATAATATATTTCATCTCCCGCTTTACGCGGGGAAAGATGACGTTGGGTTATTCCAGCTCCGCAAGCAGCGGGCCAAGGCTGGATGCTATTATGATAAATGTGATTATTATGATGACGATCATTACAAAGGCTATTATCAGCTTCGCTGCGTTGAACTGCTGAATTTTCTCCTCATCAATGACCGCGCGTGCTGCTGCCGGCGCACTGCCACCTGCTTCTTTATTTGCATTTCCGGCACTCTTCAGCATGGCGCCGCCGATTATTATGAAAATAAAGCCGATAGAACTGAATGTGATTATTCCTATGACGATAAGTATGATGCCTATGGAGCGCAATGAGGCCGCATCCTTCTTTGCATCATAGCCGGGACGCTTTGTCTCTGCATAGACCTTCGGGGTAAAATCCCTCGCCGGAGTGTAGTTCCTCTGCTCAGGGGCTTTCCGTTCGGCAGCGGTCTTCCTGTAGGTCGTATATGGTGGCTTTTCAGTCCTCTCCGCTGCGCTGCTTCTCTCATGATGCTCGCCGTCCTCACAGAGATGCCCTCCGTAGGGCGTCTTTTCTTTTTCGGGACGGTATGACCCAGAACGCCTTCTGTCGATCTCGTCATGATCGTGACCGTCCTCGCAGAGGTGGCTGTCATGGGAATAATCGTTAGCTGTGCCGTAGCGTGAGGGATCGTAGTAGCGGGTGGAGTCATAATAATCATTAGTGTCAGTCGAGGACATATCATCAACAACAGTCCTGTCCATCTCATCGACAGTGGTGCGATCCATCTCGTCGATGGTTTCACGTTTCCAGAACATCAGTCAACACCTCCGGTAAACTCCATGCCATATACACTGAATGCTGCAAGGTTGCCGGGATCTGATTCCTCTGCATCAGGATGGATGGAAAAGCTCTTTGATTCATTTCTTGCCCAGAAATAGGGATAATCGATATATACCCAGCTGCTTGCGATTATAACGAGCGCCGATATGATCACGGCACCCACCGCAAAGCCGTACTCTCCGTGCTTTTTTATGACTGCCACAGCACCGAGTATCAGCGCTATCACGCTGCCGGCGATGACGAGCCAGAAGATGCCTGTCAGGGTGAGCATTATGCTCGAAAGGCTCAGCACAAAGGCTGAAACGGAAATAAATCCGCCATGGTAGTTCTTGTCGTCTTCATAATCCTGAAAATCCGTATTGTCGAAGAAGAGTTCCTCCTCTTCCTTTACCGGAAGATCGTCAAGATCATCCCTTACTGCTTCTGCCGGAGTCTCCTCCGGTGTTTCTGCTGTGATCGTTTCTTCGATGTTTTCCATTGTTTTTTCCTCCATAAACATATCCTATATCATACCGCACCGCCTTTACCCCTGCGGTGCTTTATAATATCAGAGTGCCGTTTCCCAGGTCCAGCTTCTTATCTCAAGCTCGTCCAGGTTATACGGTGTCCTCTGATATACACAATAGTTGAGCCAGTTTGAGAACATCAGGTTTGCTGTGCTCCTCCAGGAGAATACCGGCTGATTTGCCGGATCATCATCCGGGAAATAATTGTAGGGGATCTGTATATCAAGCCCCTTCTCCACATCACGGAAATACTCCGAGGCAAGGGTGTCCCTGTCGTACTCGGAATGGCCTGTGATGAAATACTGCCTGCCGTTCTTGTTGGCTATGATGTGTACTCCCGAAAGCTCCGAATATGTCAGTATCCTGAGCTGGTCTATCTTTTCGATATCCTCGCGGCGCACCTCGGTATTCCTTGAATGCGGAACGTAGAAGATATCATCAAAGCCCCTGAGGAGCTGACAGTTCTCAAGCTCCGCACGGTGCGGGAATACTCCGAACATCTTCTGTTCGAGGGGGTACTTCGGCACCCCGAAATGGTAGTAGAGTCCTGCCTGCGCTGCCCAGCAGATATAGAGACTCGAGTATACATGGGTCTTTGACCACTCGAATATCTCCGTAATCTCCTGCCAGTAGTCAACATCCTCGTACTCGAGGAGCTCTACCGGTGCGCCGGTGATTATCATACCGTCATAGCGGTAATCCTTTATCTCGTCAAAGGTCTTGTAGAACTCATCCAGATGGTGGCGGGATGTGTTCTTTGAGATATGTGAAGCCATCTGTAGCAGCTCCACATCCACCTGGAGAGGAGTATTGCTGAGCAGCCTCATAAGCTGGCATTCTGTCTCGATCTTCTTTGGCATAATATTGAGGATTATGACCTTCAGCGGACGGATATCCTGATGCTCCGCCCTTTCCTTCGACATGACAAATATATTCTCTTCTCCAAGCGTTTTGAATGCCGGAAGCTCCTGCGGTATACGAATAGGCATTTCAAACCGCTCCTTTCTTTCTGTTGTAAAAAACTATTATCAGCTGTTGTGCTTACAGCTCTCGCAGCCGTTCATAAAGCTGCTCAGATCCTTGCAGACATTGCTGTCCTCCGGGAGGAAACGCAGTCTGCGGAGCTGCCCGTAGGCTTTTTCATCAGCAAGGGCAAACTCTATACACTCGATGCCCTTCAGGGCGCTCTTGAACATTACCGAACGGACAAGGCCGTCGCAGAGTTTAAGATCACCGCCGTCATCATAGGCGTAGACCGTGGTCTGCTTCTCTCCGTAGGCGTAGGCTATGAAGCCGATGGCTCTGCCGCTGTCAAGTGCTTCGGTTATATGGATATCCGCATTTCCGGCCTGAGAAATAACACCCTCGTAGCCCTCTGTGCCGGATACCTCCTGTATCTCCAGCATATCACTTATCCTTTCCGATAGCGGTACGCAGGGCGCGCAGCTCGTCTGCTGTCAGTTCACGCCATGTGCCGGGCTTGAGCATACCAAGCCTCAGGGGACCTATGCTGACACGGCGCAGCCTTGCGACTTCGAGGCCGACTGCCTCGCACATTCGTCTGATCTGACGGTTCCTGCCCTCCTTGATGGTGATGAGAAGGACTACCCTGCCCTCCTGCTTCTCCTTTACGACTACAGTCGCCGGGAGAGTCATCTTTCCGTCAAGGTCTACTCCTGTGGAGAGCTTCTCAAGCTGCTCCTCGTCGATATCCGGGCGGACAGTCACGCGGTAGGTCTTGGTGATATGTCTGCTCGGGTGCATTATACTGTTGGCAAATTCACCGTCATTGGTAAGGAGGAGAAGTCCCTCGGAGTTGCGGTCAAGCCTTCCTACGGGGTATACCCTCTCATCGATATCTGCTATCAGATCCATTACGGTGCGGCGCTCCAGCTCATCGGACACTGTGGTCACGTAGCCTCTCGGCTTGTTGAGCATGATGTAGAGCTTGTTCTTCTTCGGAGCGATATAAAGGCGCTCCCCGTCAACGCTTATGATATCACGGTAGCTGCACTTGTCGCCCAGCTTGACCGGTCTGCCGTTGACCTTTACCTTGCCCTGATCTATCAGGGTCTCAGCCTTGCGGCGTGAACAATAGCCGCTGTCTGAGATCACTTTCTGTATTCTTGTCTTTTCCACAATTTCTCCATATCTCTCAGGAAAACACCCTCCTGAGCGCATTGATTATCCTGCTGTACAGGCTCTCTTCCTCCGGCTCTTCTGCCGGCAGGTATATCTCCGCATCTGTATCGGCGTAGAGAGGGAGCCTGTTTATCTCTCTTCCGCTGAGCTCTACTGCAAGCTCTCCGATGCGGTCGCCCTGTCTTACAGGGGCGTAGACGAAAGGCGATGCAATGACCCTGAAGCTGATATCCTCCTGCGAGGCAGAGAGCGTAGTGAGCGTAAGACTGCTGCCGAGGGGAGAAGCCGTTATCTGCTCCTGTTCCCCGCCTGCCAGATCTATACGCACCTCCTGCGGCAGCGTGATATCCTCTGTGACAGCGGTTTCCGCCCCGTAGCTGTACAGGGCAAGATGATCGTTCCAGTCATCGGGATCGTTTAGAGTCACACATATCATGTCCCTGCCGTCACGCTTGCAGGCAGACACAAGACATCTGCCGGCCTCGTCGGTATAACCGGTCTTGACTCCGTATACTCCCTCATCCATAGTCAGGAGCCTGTTGGTATTCTTCAGCCAGCGCCTGTAGGGCGGCGAGCCGAACTCGGTCTCCATTTCATAGGATGAGCATATCTCACGGAAGGTCGGATCCCGGAGAGCCTCCCTTGCGAGGAGAGCCATATCGCAGGCAGAGGAGCCGTGCCCCTCCCCCTCAAGTCCGGACGGAGTGACGAAGTGTGTGGACTTCAGTCCGAGCTCTGCCGCACGGGCATTCATAAGCTCTGCAAAGCCCTCCAGACTTCCGGCTATCCTCACTGCCGCAGCATTGGCGGCATCGTTGCCGGAGGGAAGGAGCATCCCGCAGCACAGAGCGTACTTCGTTACTGTATCGCCTTCAAGGAGCCCCATTGAGGAGCCCTCGACGTGTATCGCTTCGCTGTCCACCGTGAACTCCTCATAGAGATCGCCCATTTTCTGAGCGCTCTCCAGTGTGAGCAGCACGGTCATTATCTTGGTGGTGCTCGCCATAGGCAGCTTTTCGCCGGAACGGCGGGCGTATATCACCTCGCCCGTATCGGCGGATATCAGTACAGCGGCCTTTGCGGATACCTCAGGCGCATTTGCCGAGGCCTGTGCAGGGACGCCTGATACAAGCGCCGCAGCTGTGACAAGTACCGTTATGATCTTCATACTACGCCTCCTGAGTCTTTTTGTACAGGATATGCACGGGGAGGCGTTTTTATGAATCAGTCGTTGATGATGACGGAGGCCTCGCCGGCGTCGTCAGATGACTCTGCGGGCTTGCCCTTTCTGCCGGAAACGTAGCCGGATACCTTGTCGATGATACCGGGTACGGAATTCAGCACATTTGCTATGGGATCGCTTGAAGGCTCTATCGGCACCATTCTTGCAGTGCCGTCGGGGGATATAACCAGGAAGCCCTCGGGCTTGATGGAAACTCCTGCGCCTGCGCCGCCGCCGAAAAGATCCTTGTCGTACTTTGACGGAAGATCAGAACCGCCGGAAGCAAAGCCGTATGATACCTTTGATACCGGGATAACGGAAGTACCGTCCTCAAGTTTCATGGGCTGTCCGATAATGGCATTTACATCTGCCATCTCCTTGACCTTCTCCATGGATATACCAAGCAGATCATTGATCGGTGTATTCTTTGCACTCATAACTGTAACCTCACTTCTGCCTTGCGGCTTTATTGATCTTTCTGCCCCGCAGCTTGCCGGGGATGAAGTATCTGAATATATATGTTACCAGGAACCAGAGTCCTGCGATAACCACTGTTCCGAGCCGGAAGCTCACCTTGACGGCGGCGTCCCAGCGGCTCTTTTCAAGCCCGAATCCGGCATTGAGATCTATGGTCTTCAGCCTTACGGTGAAGAGGGTGCTCAGCCAGCCGAGCAGCGGGTAGAGCAGTGCGCTCACCCTGCCGTAGTTCAGGGCGCATTTGTATGCGTCCTCGTCGGCAACTATAAGATCGGCATACAGATCATAAAGATGTATGCCCTTGAATATCCTCAGGAGCGGACGGTCTGCCGCCCTCCACAGATCAAGGAGGAACTCGATCTTCTCCCCAAGAGTCTTCGGCTCCTTCGGGGGCTTTTCCTTCTTCCTGCGGCGGCCGAATCTGTGCTTTTTCTCCTCCGGCTCAGGTTCCTCCTCCATGAAGGGGTCATCCTCCGTTTCATCCGGGGGCGCTGTATCCTCTTCGGGAGCTGTATCCTCTGCAGGTACCGGCTCAGAGACGCTCTCTGACGGCTCTTCGTCTGAGGGCAGTTCCTCCGGCTTTTCAGCCTCATCGGGAAGATCATCAGAGAAGAGATCATCGTCTTCCTCTTCGACGCCTTCCTTCTTTGCCCTGCGCTTTTTCAGCCAGCCGAGGATGCCTCCGCCGCCCGAATCCATAACGGGCACGAACCATAGCTTCACCCGGTAGGTGAAGACCTCCGATATGAAGGATGCCTCCGCACGGAGCGGTATTATCATTATTATAAGGAGCAGTATCAGTACAGCCAGAAGTATCCAGCCTATCACTTTAAGTATCGTCAGCAGCACTGCGCCGACTGCTGCAAGCAGCGTGATCAACATCTCTTACCGCTCCTTTCTGCGTATTATTCTGCGTCTGGTAATGCAGCCTCAGCAGCTGCTGCGGCTGCCGCTTCCTCCTCTGCTGCGAATTCCGGCAGCATCTCTGTCTCGCAGTTCTCTGTCTCCCTGCCGGGTATGGGCGGGAGCTCGGAAACTGAACTGAGCCCGAAGGTGCGGAGGAATACCGAGGTAGTACGGTATACTATAGGTCTGCCGGGGACATCGAGCCTTCCGGCTTCCTCTACCAGTCCCTTCTCCACGAGATTGTTGACTACCGAGGAGCTGTCTACTCCGCGGACATTTTCAACAAAGCTCTTGGATACCGGCTGGTTGTATGCTATTATTGTAAGAACCTCCATCGCCGCATTGGACAGAGGGGTGTTTTTCTTGGTCTCGAGAGCGGCACGTATCTGCGGTGCGAACTCCTCACGGCTGCACATCTGATAGCTGCTTTCCAGCTTCTTTATGGTGATGCCGCTGCCGTAATCATCATACCTCTCGTTGAGGAGACGTATGAGTGACGGGAGAGTGCCGACATCGACTCCGCTCGCCTCAGACAGACGGTAGAGCTCTATGGGCTCGCCGCTTGCAAAGAGTATAGCTTCTACTGCTCCGAGTTTTTCTTTGATCTCCATTTCCTTCTGCCTCCTTCCTCGCCCTTCAGATAGACAAGCATATTGTCCTCGCTTATGGTTATACGCCCGAATCTTGTCAGTTCAAGCACTGCAAGGAAGGTCGCCACTCTTGCGGAGCGGTCGGTGACTCCCTCATAGAGCTTATCCATGTGTACCTGACCGGTATCGTACAGCTCGCGGAGGATATGCACTACCTTGGTGAGAACGGGGACTATCCTGCGCTTCACCACTGAATTGATCTTGTTCTCGATACGCAGCCTGTGGGTATCCGGCTTCAGCTTTCTGCCGGACACTGCACTGTAGGCAATGACGAGACGCTCTGGCTCATGAACGAGGCCGTAGGTAAGATCCGCCTTTATCTTCATCGGCTCACGGACGAATATATCCGAGCCCACATTTCGCTCCGCAAGCAGCTTTGCAGCCTCCTTGCACAGCGAGAGCTCTATCAGGGCGCCTTCGAGTTCCTTCTTGAGCTGCTCCGCCTCCTCCTGACGGGGAAGCAGGAAGGCTGTCTTGATATATATAAGTCTTGCCGCCATCTCAAGAAATTCTCCGGCAAGCTCCATATCCTGGCTGCGTGCTTCCTCCATGAAGGCGAGGTACTGCTCGAGCAGCACGGATATCTCGATGTCGAATATATTCAGCTTGTGCTTGGCTATAAGGCTCAGGAGCACATCAAGAGGTCCTTCAAATACCTCCAGCTTGAATGAAAGCTTCTCCATCTCAGCCCCTTGCCCCGAATACCAGCGGCACCCATGAAGCTGCAAGCTGCATGAGATAGTTGAATATACCTATAAGGTATCTCAGCGGATTGATAGGATCAGGCAGGAAGAACAGTATAAACAGTATCAATGTCGATACACGCTGGATATTGGCGTAATTTGCAAAATACCAGCGGTGGAACTTCGCTCCTGTGAACTGATTGAGTATCTGGAAGCCGTCCATAGGCGGCAGGGGAAGCAGATTGATAGTGCCGATACATACATTGATGTTTGCAAGCAGGGTGAGGATGATGCAGAGGCACCATGTTACGCTGCCTGTGCTGAGCGTGGATGCCAGTGTCGATGAACATTGCATTATGTTCACTATAGTATAACACAGTATCGCTGAGATGAAGTGGGTCAGGGGGCCGGCAGCAGCTACTGCTATTATGCCTCTCTTCCTGTTGTGCATCTTCGCGTAGTTTATGGGCATGGGTTTCGACCAGCCGAATCCTATGAGCATTATCATAAGTGAGCCCAGCAGATCGAGATGTTCGAACGGATTCATGGTAATCCTGCCCTCTCTGTGAGCTGTGTCATCGCCCATCTTCTTTGCCGCAAGTCCCCTCGCACAGTTGGTGACAGGCATTACGAGCAGCAGCATGAGTGCCCTTGAAAAAAACGTCAGAAAGAGCTGAATCGAATCATTGTTCATATAAACGTTACTCCTGAGTAAATAATTTTACACTAAATCAATAAATAAATATCCGTATATGGATGTCCATTTTCTATTATACTACAAATGCACAAATTTTTCAAGTCCTGCAAGCAATTTTACAGCCTTTTAAAAAAAAATCGTTTTTTTTATAAAAAAGGCTTGCATTTCTTTTGAAAATGTGTTAGAATAATCATGTTGTCTTATAAATCATGTAGTTATTAGACGGACTCAGACTATAAGGAGGTGCAGCCTGATGGCAAAATGTGATATCTGCGGAAAGGGAGTTACTTTCGGAATCAAGGTTTCCCACTCCCATAGACGTGCAAACAGAACATGGAAGCCTAATGTAAAGCGTGTTAAGGCTATCGTCAAGGGTACTCCTTGTCATATCTACGCTTGCTCAAGATGCCTGCGTTCAGGTAAGGTTGAGAGAGCTAACTAAGGTTACATTAGAATTCAGGGGACGTTCCGGCGGAGCGTCCTTTTTTCATCACCGATGAAGTTCTGTACTGAGCAATATTTTTTTCATATATCAATATTTACCACTTGACATTTTTGTGATTATGACGGATAATAATATATGACTGCGAATGAAAGCGGATACCATACGATGCAGCTTTTGTCAGATACGCTCAGCTCCCCTCGTTTGCAGTACATCAATCATAGGAAAGATGAGAGATAGCCATAATGAACAGAGTCCTTGAAAATCTGAAAAAGCTGCCTGTCATAGGTCTCGTGCTGCTTGCCGTGCTGACCTCGGTGGTGGCATCTGCTGAATTCACAGATGCCAAGCCGGATGTTTCAGCAGTTGAGGAAGTCGAGACCACCACTGCCCCGCCCGCTGCGACAACTGCACCGGAGACTACGGCAACTGTCAAGCCTACTGCAAAGATACTCGATCCCAGGGAGAGCACCAAAACAGAGGCCGTGCTCGATGTCCCTTTTATTTCCCAGACCGCAGAGGGATATCCCACTGGATGTGAGCTCGTAAGCACTTCCATGCTGCTGAAGTTCCACGGATTCGATATCTCGGCCGGTGACCTCGTAAAGCAGGGATACATCGGCACTTCCATCGTAACCGCGGAAGGCTTCGATGACGGAGAGCTTCACGGCAACAGCCCCCACGAGTACTTCATAGGCGACCCGCTGGATGACGGCGGCTTCGGCTGCTACAGCGGCGCTATCAATAAATGCCTCGACAAGTACCTCGCCGATACCGACCTCGGACCTTCAAGGCTCGACGGTATGGAGCTTGAGGATATATGCAAGAGATACATCAATAACGGTTATCCCGTACTTATTTGGGCAAGTATGTTCATGGAGCCCACCAGTGAGAGCCAGTTCACCTGGGTTCTCGAAGAGGCACAGCTTACTGCTACAACTACTGTTACCACAACCACTACCACGACTACGGAAACAACAGTTTCCACTACAACGACTACGGAAGCCGCGCCTACAGAGGCTCCCGCTCCTGAGCAGCCCGCACCGGAGCAGCCTGCACCGGAGCAGCCTCAGCCACAGGATCTGCCGCCCCCGCCTCCCGCACCGGAGCAGCCCGCAGAGACTGAAGCACCTCCGGCAGAGACAGCAGCCCCTCAGCCCGAACCCGAGGTACCCGCTGAGGCAGACACCGCAGCTCCCGAAAACAGCGGAGAGACCACATTCAGTTTCGGTCTCACAGCCTACGCCGATGACAAGAAGTTCTTCACCTGGCGATACAACGAGCACTGCCTTGTGCTCGTGGGATACACCGATAAATGCTATGTCTTCAACGATCCACTCAGTCAGAAGAATACCTACTATGACAAGAAGACCGTTGAGAAGAGATTCGAGGAAATGGGCAAAATGGCTGTTACCATCGTTCCCGTAAATCCGTAAACAACAAAGGTCCTGTACCGGCTTATGCTGATACAGGACCTTATTTCTTTCTGTAGCGTGTAGGAGTAACTCCCACCGTCTTCTTGAACTGGCGCATGAAATGCTCCTCGTTGTCATAGCCGCACATGGCAGCAACCTGTGAGACGGTGCAGGAGGTCTCGCTGAGTATCTCCTTCGCCTTCTCTATCTTGCTGCTGATAACGTCTGTCATGCAGGATACTCCGAAAAGCTCCCGGTAGATGTGCTGGAAGTAGGAACGTGACATATTTACCTCCGCCGCCATTGCATCAACGTTCCATTTCAGCTGCGGTGTACGGTATATCTTCTCACGCAGCTCCTTCATGGCGCTGTAGTGCGGTTCGGCTGACTGCTGTGTATCTCCGCCTGCGGGCGGTGATGCCGTGAGAAGGAGCGTCCGGAGAAGCAGCTCGAGATTCTTGCCCCGTCGGGAACTGAGGGAATAGAACTCCCCCGCTATGGAGCGTATCAGCCGGCTCACAAGTTCGGGGTCGGCATACCTCACGGGAGCTCCGGTCACAAGGCCGGAGGCATCAAGAGCCTCCCTGTCGCCTTCGGGGTCGAAGCAGACCCAGTCACAGACAAGATGACCGTTATCCCCGCAGACGGTGCTGTCCGTACCGCCGCCGCAGAGGACGAGAGCACCGGCAGAAAGATATTCCTCTGCACCGTCAAGGATGAAGACTGCATCCGTCCTTGCAAGGAGCAGCATACAGCTGCCCTGCTCAGGCGGCGGACTTATGGACTGCCCTTCTTCATAGACGGAGCCGTAGCCTGCACTTATTATATTCATGGTCTGTCCTCCGCTATGAAACGCCAGGGCTTGCTAATCCACGGCTCTCCGGCGTAGTCTATCCCGACTCTCGGGGCAGTTCTCAGCTCCGGCCGGTATCCGTCGTCCTCGATGCGGATATCCGCCCTGCCCCAGCAGGGGACACCGTTGAAGCTGCCGTCTATATTCAGGTGCTTTGTCAGCTTAGCGGGACCGTCATGGACCTCTCCGCAGCGTATAAGTATGCCCTGAGGCTGTCCGTTCTCTCCGGTGATGATATTCATGAGCCAGTGCATACCGTAGCAGAGATATACATATATGATACCCGGCTCGCCGTAGAGGAGCTCCGTGCGTTTCGTCCTGCCCTTTGAAGCATGGCAGGCTCTGTCCTCCTCGCCGCAGTAAGCCTCGGTCTCGGTTATCCTCTCCCGCAGCTCGGTGCCGTCGGGGAAAGTACGTACTATTATCTTCCCCACAAGGTCGGGGGCTGCCTCCAGCACATCACGGCTGAAGAATTCTTTTCCTATTATCATACTCTCAGCTTCTCTTCAAGCTCTGTATCGGGCTTCACGAATGCGGTCTGATAGTTGGTGAATATCACCTTTCCGGGCTTGGCGCCGGAGGGCTTCTTCACATAGCGGGCAAGGCAGTAATCCACGGGCACAAGGCTGGATGACCTGCCGCGGCTGTTGACTGCCGCTATTATGGCCGCCTCCTCTATGGTCCTGTCGGGAGGAGTCTCGCCGCCGGTGACGATGATGACATGAGAGCCCGTGATGGTCTGGGTATGGAGCCATATATCCGTCTTCTCCGCGTATTTCAGGGAGAGCTGGTCGTTCTGGTGGTTGTTGCGGCCGACGAGTATGGTATAGCCGTCAGAGGAGCGGTACTCCACCGGCGGAAGAGCCTTCGGGGGCTTCGTCTTGTTGCCGCCGGAACGGATATAGCCCTGCTCGCTCAGTTCAAGGCGGAGCTGCGTGATATCGTTCTCGCCTGAGGCTCTTGTGAGGGCATCGAATACGCTGTCGAGGTACTGGAGTTCCTCCTGTCCCTTGTCTATCTGCTGTGCAAGGACGGATTCCGCCGTTACGCACTTCTTGTATTCGCTGTAGTAGTGCTGGGCATTCTGTGAGGGAGTCTTCCTCGGGTCCAGCTTTATCTCGACGGAGGGAGTTCCCTCCTCGTAGAAGTTCTCAACTACCGCCTTCTCGTCACCCTTCTGTATGCGGTACATATTTGCGGAGATAAGGTCGCCGCAGAGCTTGAACTGCTCCTTCTCGGCGCATGCGGAGAGCTCCTCCTGCTGTACGGAGATACGGCGTGAGGTTCGGTCGGTAAGGTTCATCAGCAGCTTGAAGAGGTCATTTGCCCTCTGCTTCGTCCTTGCGGCGCGGTCGCGCTCATAGTAGAAGTAGTCGAGGAGGGCGGAGGCGCTTTCATGCTCACGGGTATACATCAGGGTGCCGAACTGGGAAAGACGGATAAAGCTGAAATCCTTCAGCATACCCTCCTTGTCGCTGACTGAGGAGAAGCAGCACTCGCCGCCTGTGAGCTGCTCACGGGTGCGCTTTATGGTGAAGAGAAGACGGTCAAGCTGATCGCCTTCTATGGTATCACTTTCAAGGTGCGCTCCCCTGCCGGCGAAGAAAGCCCACTCGCGGGCAAGCACCGGCGATATGCCCTCGAATACACGTATCATGGCTTTGGAAAGCTCTGCGGGCTGTGTCTCATGGAGACGTTTCACTATCTCCTCCGGTTCTGCGGTAAGGAAACAGAGACGGTCATCACGGGGTGGCATGGTGTACTGCATTCCCGGGAGTACCATTCTCTCACGGGACATCTCGCCGTCTACTCGCTTGATGCTGTCTATCACCCTGCCGTCCTGTCCTATGACAACAAGGTTGGAGCATCGTCCCATAATCTCGCAGGCAAGGGTGACTGTCACGATGTCGCCCAGCTCGTTCACGCACTCGAAGTCAAGGAAGAGTATACGTTCAAGGCCGTCCTGGCGTATGTCCATGAGCTTGCCGCTGCCGAGGCGCTTGCGGAGGAGCATACAGAACATGGGCGGAGTCTGGGGGTTGTCTACGGATTTTTCCGTTATGTGTACCCTCGCACTTCCGGCATTTGCCGATATATATACCTTCCTGCTGCCCTGACGGGTGCGTATGGATATTATTATCTCCTCCCTTGACGGCTGGTGTATCTTCTCCACCCTGCCGCCTATAAGAGGCTGTAATTCGCTTTTTATCGCATAGAGAAATGCTCCGTCGAGAGCCATAGGATCAGTCCTTTACTAAGATATCGTTCGGTAGGTCAGCACTTCGAAATCCGCCTTCACTGTAAGTGACGGGAGGGCGGCAAGGCGTTGCTGCTCGGCCTTTCCGGTGCGGTAGTAGTACGGGGTCATTGAGAAGAGGCTCTGTATATCCTCCTGTGAGCCGAGTTCCATATTGAAGGTGACACGCTCGCTGCCGATGAATTCAAAGCCCTCCAGCTCATACCCCTTTACCTCGTTGCGGTAGGGGGTGTCATAGACGGCCTGCTTCAGTTCCCAGAGGTGTTCCTCTGAGGGGATGGCCATTATCATCCTGCCGCCGGGGCGGAGTACTCTCCGGAATTCCTCCCCCGCATAGGGTGCGAACATGGTTATGAGCATATCGCAGGAGGATCCCATGACTGGCAGATGGAAGACACTTGCGGCCGCAAAGGTCACTCCGCAGCGGCGCTTCGCTGCAAACTCCGCTGCCGTCTTGGATATATCAATACCATACATATCCACTGGTATGACCGCTTCATCGAATGCCGACTTTATGCCCTGTGTATAGTAGCCCTCACCGCAGCCGGCATCAAGAACGGTGCCGCCCTCCGGCAGGAGTTTCACTGCCTGACGGCATACCGCATCACGGAGAGATGAGTAGTAGCCCTTTTCAAGGAAGTCACGGCGCGCCTGTACCATAAGGCGGTTGTCACCGTGGACCGCCTTGCCGATGTGCTTCGACAGCAGCAGGTTAACATATCCGCTTTTTGCCATATCAAAGCAGTGCCTCGCCGGACAGGTATAGCTCCTTCCGGTTATGGCGAGTCTTTCACCGCACACCGGACAGGCAAGTATCATATCAGCCATGCCGCACCTCAGATGTACTCGCAGGGATCGCCGGAGCTGCCGCTTATCTCGATATCGAGCTGCGGATACTTCTCCTCAAGCATCCTGCGGAATTCCTCAAGGACAAGGTTCTCTGTATGGAAGTGGCCGCAGTCATACAGAGAGAGGTGGATATTGTTTGCTTCAATCCAGACGCTGTGCTTCACATCACCGGTGATATAGGCATCACAGCCCTTGGCTTCCGCAAGTCCGAGGGTCGAGCCGCCGGAGCCCGAGCAGAAGGCAAAACGCCTGATGCGGTGTCTGCCCTGCGCTGTCATGCGGACATACTCACAACCGAATACCTCCTTGAGTATACCGCCGAAGTCGCGGGGATCCATCTTCTCCTCAAGCTCGCATATCCAGCCGTAGCCGAGGCCGTCACCCGTATCCTCGAATATCTCCGGCTCTGATGCAAGGGTGAGCCTCTCTGTCAGTCTGCGGAGGATCACTCCGTTGGTGCCGCCCGCTGCCTTGTCAACATTGGTGTGCATACAAAGAGCGGAGATACCGTCCTCGGCAAGCCTGAACACGGGATCGCTGAATCTGAGTTTTCTGAGCGGGTCGAAAATTACGGGGTGGTGGGAGATGATAAGGTCTGCCGACTTGTTCTCCGCTTCGCTTATGGCTCTGGCATCTATATCCAGAGTGAGCAGTATCTTCCTTACCTCGCTGTTGCTGCTCTCGACGAGCAGGCCGGAGTTGTCCCAGCTGTCCTGTGTGGAGAAGGGGTAGAGGCTGTCAAGATAGTCATATATCTCAGAGAGCGGGACCGTATCTGTTCCGTTGGTGAGCTTGTACTGCATGGCGGAGGCGTGTACTGCTTCATTATGCTTTCCCGCAGCGCCGAGAGGATCAACTATCCTGCCGAAGCGCTCTGCTTCTGCCATACGGTACCTCTTTCCGGATTCATCATCCTCCGCAAAGAATCCCGCTGAGGCTTCATATTCGGTAAGCTCCGTCCAGTTCTCGTTCCACCTTGCGCAGATAACTGTATAAAGCCTTCCGGAATCCTCGGCAGCACGCTCGCTCTCTATGGTATATCCGGCGCTGAAGAGCCTTCTCCGCAGCTCCTCGGCCTTAGTCATGGGCTGAAGTATCAGCCTTATATCGGAATACGGCAGCTCGCGGCAGTCCTCTATTATATCGGCGATAGTCTCGCCGCCCATACCGGCTATCACGATATCGCCGACTCCCTCAAGCGGCACGTTTGCAAGGCCGTCGGAGAGTACAAGCTCCACCTTGTCCTCAATGCCGTACTTCTCAACAGTACGCTTTGCGGATTCAAGCGGGCCCTCCTTTATATCCGATGCGATGACCTTAGTACATTTCCCGGATGTTATGAGCTCTGCGGCAAGAAGTGCGTGGTCGGTGCCGATGTCGCATACACATCCGGTACCGCTCACCATTTCCGCACAAAGCTTCAGTCTGTTGTCAAGCATAATGAACCTCCCAAAAAAAGAGCGTGCCGGAGCGCGGCACGCCGTAAGAATCAAGCCTTGTTAGCGAAGTAATCGTTGAGCTTAGCTACGAGAGCGTCTGCATCAGTGCCGTGAACAGCGCAGGCTTCTTCGATGGATTCTCCTCTTGAAGCGGGGCATCCAAGGCAGTGCATACCGATCTCAAGGAAGAAAGGTGCTACCTCGAAATCTGTATCGAGGATATCGCCAATGATGGTATCTTTTGTGATCTGCATTTCATATCATCCTTTCTATAACATTGTTTTAATTTTGTCAATATTCGTTAACAGGTCCTTATATAATCCAAGGCACAGCCGTAGCTGTGCCTTGAAATATATGCAGAGATTATTCTGCGCTGAGCTTAGCGTAGCAGTCGCTGCAGTATACAGGTCTGCCGTCACGGGGTTCAAAGGGAACCTTTGCCTCGCCGCCGCAGGTAGCGCATACACCTGTGTACATTACTCTCTCAGCTCTTCCGGAGTTCTTTCTTGCGTCACGGCAAGTCTTGCATCTCTGAGGCTCATGCTCAAAGCCTTTCTCAGCATAGAACTCCTGCTCGCCTGCAGTGAATACGAACTCGTTTCCGCAGTCCTTGCAGACTAAAGTCTTGTCTTCGTACATTTTACAATACCTCGCAAAAATAAATATTAGACCACGGCCGGACTTGCACCGGCACCTTTGATAAGACCCGGCATCGCCGGAGAAAATACAACGCTCTTGAGTTAAGCTACCCGGTCATATAGGCTCTGTCAGCCAGCCGCAGCCGGCTGACAGAGTACTGATCGGTCTTGTATTACTCGCCCTCGTTGGAAGCTGCCTCTTCTGCAGCCTTGAGGAGCTCTGCCATATCAAAGTTGAAGTTATTCTTCTTCTGTGCGGGTTCATCATTCTTCTGCTCAGCAGCAGGTCTTTCAGTTGTGCCTGACTTTGCGAAAGAATTTGCCCAGTTATCTGTAGAGGGCTTGAATTCCTCGTGCTTTGCTTCCTTGGTGCCGAAAACGTCGCCGGAGACCTCAGTCTTCTTTGTGCCTTCGCCCTTGGTAGCATCGTCTACAGTATTGCGAGCCTCGGCAAAGATATTCTTAGCCTGGTTCATGCGGTCTGTAGCCTGAGTTGTGAGCTTGCTGATGGATGAATAGATATCACTGAACTTGCTGTTAACGCTCTCGATCTCGTTGAGGAGCATTCTGCGAACGTTATTGGACATCTCGTTGACCTTGCCGGCCTTGCTGTCAGCCTCGGCAACAGTAGCCTTAGCCTTGGAATCAGCCTCTGCGATAGTCTTCTCAGCAGTTCTGTTAGCGTCGTTGATGATCTGGTCAGCCTTCTGGTTGGCCTCTCTTGTTGCCTTGTCGAGTACCTCGGATGCTTCCTTGGTCATCTGTGCAGCCTTGTCCTTAGCTTCCTTGGTAACTGCGTCTGCCTCGTTCTTTGCCTGAGCCTTGAGGGCATTTACAGTCTTCTGAGCCTCTGCGAACATTGTACCCATCATAGCGACAGGGTTATTAGCCTCGTCCTTGAGCTTCTCGATCTCCTCGTTGAGGGACTTGATCTGCTCTTCCTTATCGGATACAGCCTTGGCAACAGCCTCGTCCATCTCCTTTGTGAGGGCGTTGATCTTCTCGTCCTTCTCGGAGAGTTCCTTGGCCTTTGCAGCCATCTCTGTAGTCATATTCTCAAGGTCGCTTCCGATCCTCTCGAGGTCTGCCTTTGCCTTTGCGAGCTCTGCCTCGGCAGCGGGATTGCCTGCTGCACCTGCGGGAGCTGCTGTAGCAGCGGCTGCTGCCTTCTGCTCGGCTGCAACAGCCTTCTGCTCGGCTGTCTTGACCTGACCGCGGAGATTCTCTATTTCCTTCTTTGCAGCCTCAAGAGCCTGCTGCGCCTGTGCGGAAGCCTGAACATTGCCCTGACCGCCGGCAGCCTGAGCTGTCTTGAGCTGGTTGCGGAGATTCTCTATTTCCTTCTTTGCAGCCTCAAGAGCCTGCTGTGCCTGAGGATTAACAGGAGCACCTGCCGGAGCTGCGCCGCCTCTGGCTGCAGCCTCGAGCTGCTTCTTGAGTTCGTCATTTTCTTTTCTTGCTGCTCTGAGGGCATTATTTGATGCATTGAGCTTTTCCTGCAGGTTGTCGACCTGATTCCTATACTTCGTAAGCTCCTGAGGATCGGAAGAACCGGTCTCCTTAGCTTTCTTCAGATCTTCTTCGAGACTTTCGATCTTAGAATTCAGTTCGTCGAGGTATGTGAGGACGTCCTCCTTGACAAAACCGTTTCCTATCTTAGTTGTCCTTAAAACGGTAGGTTCCATAGATGTACACTCCATTCCCCGCAGGACTCTGCGGAATAAAATTAAAGGGTAAAAAAAGCCTTTTATTAATTATATCACTTTTACTGTCCTAATTCAACTATTATTATGTAGAAAATTTTAGTGGATTTTAGTGCATTTTACCATAAAAATTTTTGAATTTTATACATCCGGTAAAAAACAAGGACAGCGGTTCAGCGCCGCTGTCCTTTATCCGCATAATATTAACTGGATCAGTTGCCTAACATCCTGAAGATCTCGTCAAGATCTGTATCAGTGGTAGAAGAGCTCTTTGCAGCGTGATCAAGGCCGAGGCCGTCGATCAGAGGATTGTCGATCGGGATGATATCCTCGTCGTCAGATACGTTTGTTACGCTTCCGAAGCTGTCATCGTTGTTGTCCTCGTCAAAGCCGGCAGCGATAACTGTGATGGTCATCTCATCCTGCATATCTTCCTTGAATGCAGTACCGAAGATAAACTCAACGCCGTCAGCAGCTGTATCTGTGATCATCTTTGTAGCTGTATCAACATCAGAGGAAAGGATATCCTCAGACATAGCGATATTGATAAGGAGTCTCTTGGCACCGGAGATGTTGGTCTCAAGCAGCGGGCTGGAGATAACTGCGTTTGCTGCCTCTCTTGCCTTCTCCTTGCCTGAACCGTGGCCGATAGCCATGTGAGCGTAGCCTGCGCCTCTCATGATAGTGGAAACGTCTGCGAAGTCGAGGTTTATGTAGCCCTCTTCAACGATCAGGTCGGATATGCTCTTTACACCGGTCTTGAGAACGTCATCTGAAAGAGAGAATGACTGCTTCATGGTGAGGGGCTGCTTCTCGTAGCCTACCAGAAGTCTCTCGTTCGGGATAACGATGAGCGAATCAACATATTTTCTCAGCTCTGCGATACCGGCCTCAGCCTGAGCCATCTTCTGCTCTCTCTCAAAGAGGAAGGGCTTGGTAACTACAGCAACTGTAAGGATGTCCATCTCCTTGGCGATCTTTGCAACTACGGGAGCTGCGCCGGTACCTGTACCGCCGCCCATTCCGGCAGTGATGAAGATCATGTCAGCGCCCTTGAGGTGTGCCTCGATCTCGTCTCTGTTCTCCTCAGCGCTCTTCGCACCGATCTCAGGCTTGTTGCCTGCGCCTCTGCCCTTGGTGAGCTTCTGGCCTATCGGGATCCTTGTAGACGCCTTTGACTTGTTAAGAGCCTTTGCATCAGTATTGATAGCTATATATTCGATATTGCTTACATCGGACTCAACCATGCAGTTAACGGCATTTCCGCCGCCCCCGCCAACGCCGATGACTTTAATATTCACATCGGGTTCCATTGCTTCCTCGTAATTGAAATCTGACATTTGAAAAACGCCTCCTACTCTTCTTTTTTTCCTAATTCCCGAATTCGTACTTAGATACATTCTATATTATATCATAGAAAGATTTTTTTTGCAAGTACCAAACCGATTTTTTTTGATTTCGGCACTATCAACAAACCGTTATATTGCCTGTATATCGTTTTTATTTCATTATCACCACAAATACTGGTACTTTATGGCCACCAGTAGTGGAAATTGCCGTATTCATCGAAATACCCTTCGTCAGGTTCCGAACCTACCGCCGGACGGTTGTTCACCCAGTCCTCAACGCTCTGGAAGCCATGCTGCTGCCATACGGGCTGGTCTGCGTTATTGGCTCCTGCCTGCTGCTGGCCGCCGTTCTGTCCGGCATCACCGTTCCAGCCGTTCTGATTGCTGCTCCAGGGATCCTGCTGCCAGCCGCTGTTCTGATCGGGCTGTGGAGTGGTCTGCACGGGCTGCTGCCATTCCGGTACTGCGGTCGTCACAAATCCGGGCGGACGGTAAAGACCGTCGTCGGTGGATGTGGTGACTGTATCCACGGGCTGTGCGGAGGCTGTTGAAAGCTGATCATCCGGCTTGATCTCCGGCACCTCAGCCGGTCCATCCGTTGCGCGGAAGCTGCACTGCTTGGTGCCTATCATCTTCAGGTAGCCGCTCTTTCCGACTACGCTCTCGTCCTGCATCACGTTCTCAGCAAGGTCGAGCTTGTACTGCACATCGGTATAGTCCCCCAGGCGGAAGATGACTCCGCTGCGGTAGCATATCTCTATATTGTACGGGTCCGTGATATCGATATACACGATATCGCTGCCGTCCCATTTGTCAAAGCGCTCCACGAGCTGGTCGTAGAACCTCTGCTTCTCGGGTACCGAGGACTTCATCACCTGACCCTTGACCATAGCCTCCGGGTCGATATCATAGCCGTATATGGTCGGCAGTTCGTCCACGTAGAAATCATTGATCCCCAGTATCTTTCCGTGGCGGCTCACCTGAAGCACTCCGCCGCCTTCGCCCTCACCCACAATGTACTCAACGTTGAAGGCGGGGATGCACTGGCTGACGTGTATCTTGATGGTGGAGGGGAAGACCTTGTCCACATCCGCCTCCTCTACAAGGAGGAGGGTATCGAGGATATTATCTGCATTGTCATCGGTATTCATACGTATCAGGTTGTCGCCCGCACGTATACCGGCCGCATTCACTACCTCCATATAGGTATAGGTATCGGATTCGCCGGAAATTATGATCTCGTTGACCTTGAACAAAAAGGTCAGGCTTGCCACTACTCCGGCAAAGACAACGAGCAGCAGTACTATCAGCGCATAGACGCTCATGAAACGCCGCCTGCGCCGCATACGCTTACCGCTGTTGACCCTTTCTATTGTAGTCTTTTCGATATCGTTCATTTTATCTCCAAACTCCGGTGCCGCAGGTCATACACGTCTGATCCTTCCGCCAAGCCCTGCAACAGCGTCCTCAATTCTTTCATAGCCTCTGTCAATATGCATTATGTCTGTTATGACGGTGGTGCCCTCTGCTGCCAGCGCTGCTGTCACCATGGCGGCTCCCCCTCTGAGATCGGTGGCTGCGACTTCCGCGCCGCGAAGCTTCTTCACCCCGCGCACTATTGCCGCTCTGCCGACTGTCTCTATCTCCGCACCCATCTTGATAAGCGCGTCTGTATGACGGTAGCGGCATTCAAAGACTGTCTCCTCGAACACGCTGGTACCGTCTGCTCCGGCAAGCGCTGCCATCAGTACAGCCTGTGCATCCGTCGGAAATCCCGGATGGGGCATGGTGCGTATCCTGTCGCGGACTGCACGCAGCCTTGATCCGCTGTGAAGGCATATCCTGCCCTCTGAAGCATACATACTGCATCCGGTCTGCTCGAGCACCGTAAGGAAGGGCTCCATTTCCCGGATACAGGCGTTTTTAAGTATCATCTCACCGCCGGCTGCCGCCGTCATTGAGAGGTAGGTCGCGCCGGCTATCCTGTCCGGCATGACAGTATACTCGCAGCCGTGCAGCCGCTTCCGGCCGCTTATGACGATGCTGCTGCCGCCGTCGCCTTCTATGGCTGCTCCGCAGGCACGGAGGAAACCGCAGAGATCGCTGATCTCCGGCTCACGGGCGGCATTGTTGATGACCGTCTCGCCCTCTGCCGTTACTGCGCAGAGGATGATATTCTCAGTGGCGCCCACTGAGGGGAAGGGCAGGGTCACTCTTGCTCCCCTTCCTCTGCCGGAAGCGAACCGGCATACTATGCTCCCGCCCTCCTCTGTGACTGATGCGCCCAGCTTCCTCAGGGAGGAGAGGTGCATATCTATGGGACGGGGGCCGAGCTCGCAGCCGCCGGGGATACTTACAGCAGCGCAGCCGTTCCTTCCGAGGATGGCTCCCATGAACATGATGGAGGAGCGCATCTCCCGCATAAGGGCGGCAGGTATCTCCGTACCCTCCGCACCGGCTGAGTTTATGACCGCCGTATTTCCCGAGAACCGGCACTGTGCTCCGAGACAGTTGAGTATCCTCGAAGCTGAGTATATATCCGTGATCGCCGGACAGCCGTGGAGTACGCACTCCTCGCCGCACAGCAGCGATGCCGCCATAATGGGAAGGGCGCTGTTCTTGCTGCCCTGAAGCTCAAGCTCGCCGCAGAGACGACGCCCGCCTTCGATCACCAGTTTCTGCATAAGACCACCTCACAGCTTTTTTATATAGTATGCTGTGAGAGAGGTATCTGTCACTCTGCGGATATTATACCGTTGGTGCGGAGGAACTTCAGGAAATTCTCCGCCATCTCGTCGGGTATCTTTGCGTACATCATATGCCCCTTGTCGGAGAGGTGATACTCTGCTCCGCACCTTTCGGCAAAGGATATGCCGGCCTGACGCCAGGTCGTCTTCATGCCGGGGACCTTCATATTGCTGATATACATACAGCACCTGCATCCGAGATTTCCGGTATCGTGCGCCTTCTGAGCGTTCTCAGGTATGAGTTCTGCCTGCTCGGTGCTCTCAGGGCGGGCTACATTCTTATAGAACAGCTCGCGGTAGAGCTTCTTCTCCTCCTCCGTTAGCTCACTGCCCGTGAGGAGGCCTGAGGAGTTCTCTGCGCTGTTCCTCAGCAGCCTTGCTAAGAAGCCGTCCTTTGCGATAGTCTTCATCATCTTCTCCTGACGGCGGACCATACTGATACGTTTGCTCTCGGGGATATCCTTTCCCTGCTCGACACCGTATTCCGGCACGCCCATATCCACGCCGAGGACTGCCTTTACCTCCTCCGGATACCTGTTCGCCCACCATACGGCCTCGAAGCCTCCGAGGGAATGGGCGGCGAGCACATAGGGCGGCTCTATCCCCGCAAGGCGGAGCGCCTCGCGGTCCTCTGCGACCATATTCTCCACTGTTCTCCGGGAGGTCTTGTCCGAACTGAAGCCTGTGCCCGGGCGGTCTATGACTGCGATACGGCAGTAAGACGACATTCGGCTGTACAGCGGTCTGTATTCAAGTGCGGGAGCCGTGACACCGTTTCCGGCCAGGAACACGACTGTGACTGCGCCGCTACCTTCGGTATAGACATTGATATCGCAGTCCTGCACCTTCACCTTGTTCTCATACTTCATGCTTCCTTCTTCCTGCTAAGCTTCTTCACTACCTCCAGTATCCGCTTGTCTGTGTCTGAGAGGTGAAGAGAAGCTGCTGCTTCAGACATTTTTCTGACTGTTTCGGGTTCGCTGCAAAGGCGCTGTATCTCCGCATTGACCCTCTCGTTGGTGACGTCCTTCTGTTCGATGACTACCGCTGCACCTGCCTTGCCGAGCACCATAGCATTGTGGTACTGATGGTTTCCGGCAACTATCGGGGAGGGTATAAGTATTGAAGCCTTTCCGGCTGCCTCAAGCTCTGCAAGAGTGGAGGCACCGCTGCGGCATATCACAAGGTCTGCTGCCGCAAGACATACATCCATGTCGTTTATGTATTCTGTTATCCGGAGCCTGTCGCTCTTCAGCGGCACTCCGGCTGCTTCCATTGCCTGTGGGAAGGTATCCTTTCCCATACCGCCGTAGCCGTGGATATGGTTTATGGCCCTTCCGTTCCTGAAGTCGTCCTTGATGACGTACTCCATGGTCTCGTTGATACAGCCTGCGCCGAGGCTTCCGCCGAAGGAGAGGACTGTAAAGCTGTCGTCAAAGCCCAGCTTCTTCCTTGCCTCCTCCTTTGTGATGCTTGCGCTTATCTTGCTTCTTACCGGGAGACCTGTGACTGTATACTCGAACTTGCTCTTGTCCATATAGTCAAGAGCTTCGATGACCGTCAGCATGACGTGGTCTACTTCCTTGGAGAGCAGCTTGTTGGTGACACCGGGATAGGCGTTCTGCTCGTGGATAGCTGTGGGGATGCCCATTCTTGCCGCCTTGCGGATAACAGGGCCGGCTGCGTAGCCGCCTGTTCCTATGGCTATATCAGGCTTGAAGCCCTCTATTATCTCCCTGGCGCGCTTTCCGGATGTTAGGAGATAGGCTATTGCCTTGGCGTTGCGTCCTATATTCTCAAGGGATATCTTTCTCTGGAAGCCTGCCACCTTGATGGTCTCGAGCTTGTATCCCGCCTGGGGGACGAGCTTTGCCTCCATGCCCTTAGGAGTGCCGGCAAAGAGGAACTCCGAGCCGGGATAGGCTTCCTTTATTATATCTGCGATGGCAAGACCGGGATTGATATGTCCGCCCGTACCTCCGCACGCTATGAGCACTTTCATGCTATCTCTCCTTTATGATTACTTGCGGTCTGATTTTCTTCCCTTCTGGAGTGATGTATACCACTTGAAGCCGCTGTTCTTCTTTTCCCTGCCGCTGCCGGAGCGTATCTTTTCAGGCGGCGGGAGCGGAGGGTCTATCTCCTCGTCACGTCTCGGCGGGACATAACGCTGCTGTGAGATATTGAGCATGATGCCCATTTCCACGAGCTGCATGATGAGCGCCGTACCGCCGTAGCTGAAGAACGGGAGACTGATACCGGTATTGGGTATCAGATTGCTTACAACGGCGAGGTTGAGAACTGTCTGGATGCCTATCTGGGTAGTGATTCCTACTGCGATGAGCATACCGAAACGGTCACGGCTGCGGGCCGCTATGGAATAACCTTCTATGACGAGAAGGAAGAATACTATTATTATGGCGAATGCGCCTACGAAGCCGAGCTCCTCGCATACAATGGGGAAAACGAAATCGTTCTTCGTCTCCGGAAGATAGAGGTACTTCTGGCGTGAATTGCCGAGGCCGAGGCCGAAGAGTCCGCCGGAGCCTATGGCGATAAGAGAGTTCGCCGTCTGCCAGGTATCACCGAGAAGGTCATCAAAGGGATGCTGCCAGGACATGATACGCGCCTGAACGTAGCTTCCCTCCTTGTTGAACTGGAGTATGATATATCCTATCGCAGCAGCGATCGAGCCTGTACCGAGCAGAAGGAACTGCCGGATATTGGCGCCGCCGCAGAGTATCATTGCGACAGCGATGCAGGTTATCAGCATGATGCCTGAGATATGCTTCTCGAGAGCGATAAGCACTACGTAAATGCCAAGCAGTGCGACATACTTCACGATACCTACACCGAAACGGTTCATGCGTCTGCCGTCCTGTTCCATATTATAGGCGAAGTATATGATAAGCGAGAACTTCGCTACCTCTGAAGGCTGAAGGTCGAAGGGGCCGATGGTTATCCATCTTCTCGCACCCATGGAACCTCCCTCGTCGTTACCGATAAGGATAACGGCAACAAGGAGAGCGCCGACAATGAAGAAGAGAAGTCCGGGGATGTTTATCCTCTTTATAAAAGGTATGCGTATCTTCTTGAAGTTATGATAATCCATATTCATGAAGAAGAGCATGAGTATAAAACCGATCGCGGCGTTCCTTCCCTGTGAGACAGCATAGTGGAGGCCGTCTCCGAAATCGAAGTAAGCCCATGCGTAGCTTGCCGACGACATCATGACGAGGCCGACTACGAGGAGTATCATTACATAGGTGAAAAACGAAAGGCTGAGATCCCTGTAGCGGCTGTCGCCGTTGAATGTATGCCAGAGTTTTTTGAATCCGCTATTTATACCTCCGGAGCTGCCTGTGCTCCTGACAGGCTTTGTCTCTGCCGCCATCCTGACCTCCCCTTCCTTTAAGTCAGCCGGCTTTGCGGCTGTCAGTCAAATGCCATTAATGTCATTATTCCCAGGATTCCGAAAATAATGCCTGCTATCGAAAATGTTATCACTATCTTGTATTCGCTGTATCCGCTCATCTCAAAGTGATGGTGGATAGGTGTCATCTTGAATATGCGTCTTCCCTCGCCGTACTTCTTCTTTGTATACTTGAAGTAGCCTACCTGTATAACCACCGAGAGAGCCTCGATGATGTACACAAGTGCCACAAGGAGGAGAAGAAGATGCTTGTGGAGGACAAGTCCCGTTGCTGTGACTGCCGCTCCGAGGAACATTGAACCGGTATCACCCATGAAGCACTTTGCGGGGTTGAAGTTCCATATCAGGAAACCGAGACAGCCGCCGGCAAGCGCCATAGTGAAGAGAGTGAGTTCGTTCTGTCCGAGTATCGAGCAGCATACTGTGAATATCAGCATGGAGCAGACAGTGACTGAGCCGCAGAGGCCGTCAACTCCGTCTGTGAGATTAACTGCGTTGGTGAGATAGATGATGACTACCATCATCAGTAAATAGTAGAAGATGCCCAGCTTCGGGGATACCCAGAAGCCCAGGTCGATGCGTGTGGAGGAATCGCCGAACTTCCACAGTGCGAGGAGGAAGCCTCCGGCGCATACAAGCTGGAGAGCTATCTTCTGCATTGGGGAAAGTCCGTCGTTGTTCTTCCTTGCAACCTTGGTATAGTCATCTATAAAGCCGATAAGGCCGAACAGAAGTGAGAATATTATGCAGCTGAGGAGCCTGTAAAAGGCATGATGTGTTGTGATCGCCGTAACATCAGGGTTATTCGTGAGGCGGTATACCCAGTAGCCCGCAAGTGCAGCTGCTACGGTGGATATGATGAACATGAAGCCGCCCATGGTCGGTGTACCCTGCTTCTTGGCGTGCCATTTCGGTCCGTCCTCAGTCTTTATCGGCTGACCGAACTTTATCCTGTGAAGGAAGGGCACGAGCCATATACCGGATACTCCGGCTATCGCGAATGATAACAATGCTGTAACGAGATCTATTACCCAGAATGACATTTACTCACACTTCTCCTGTTATTTAAAGATTCTGCGGCTTTTGCCGTCAGTCCAGCAGTTTAAGGCCCTCTGCGACTACCTCTCTCTCGTCGAAATGGATATGTTCCATGCCGGCGAGTATCTGATAATCCTCATGGCCTTTGCCCGCAAGGACTATTATATCACCTTTTCCCGCAATTTGCAAGCCGTGATATATTGCTTCTCTTCTGTCAGTTACCACATCATATGGTACATCGCAGTTTTCAAGTCCTGCGAGTATATCCTTTATGATAGCCTCCGGTTCCTCGTTGCGGGGATTGTCGGAGGTAACTATCAGGTGGTCAGCATACTTTGCAGCCGCCGCTGCCATCTTCGGACGCTTTGCAGCATCACGGTTTCCGCCGCAGCCGAAGAGACATATCAGTCTTCCTTCAGTATATTCCTTTACGCTGCGGAGTATGTTCTCCACGGCGTCGGGAGTATGTGCATAATCGCATATAACGGTGAAGTCGCGCCCGGTGGGGATGACCTCGCAGCGTCCCTTGACTCCGTTGTAGCCTGCAACAGACCTGAGGATATCATCAAGGGCAATGCCCTCCATAAGACATACCGCAATGGCTGCTGTCAGGTTTGAGACATTGAACTTTCCGGGTATCGGTGTTCTTACAAGGTGGGACTTGCCGCCGCTGCACAGCCAGAAGCTGCTGCCGGTGGACTTTATCTTTATGCCGTCAGCGTAGTAATCAGCAGTCTCGCACACACTGAAGGAGTACTTCCTGCAGCCGACCTCACCGAGAAGCCTTCTGCCGTAGGAGTCATCGATATTGATGAGCGCCTTGTCACAGACATCGAAGAGCATCTTCTTTGCCTGATAGTAATCCTCCATATCCTTGTGATAATCAAGGTGGTCCTGGGTAAGGTTCGTGAATACCGCTGTCCGGAACCATGAGGCACCGATGCGGTTCTGTACAAGTCCGAAGGAGCTGACCTCCATGACCACGTACTCGCAGCCCTCCTTTGCCATGCGGTCAAGGAGCGCCATGAACTCGAAGGTCAGGGGGGTGGTATTCTCTGTATGGATGACTGTATCGCCTATCTCGTTCTGTATCGTGCCGACGAGTCCGGTCTTGTGGCCGGTATCCATAAGGATGTGCTTGATGACGCTCGTCGTGGTGGTCTTGCCGTTGGTGCCGGTCACGCCTATGAGCTTCATCTTTCTTTCGGGGTGGCCGAACCAGGCGGAGCATACCTTTCCGTAGAGGAAGCGGGAATTCTCCGTGAGTATCTGCCTGTCGCCGAGACCGAGGTCATGCTCGCACACTACTGCGGCTGCGCCCTTCTCAAGCATCTCTTCCGCAGCGGTATGGCCGTCGAAGCTGCCGCCCTTAACGCAGAAGAAGAGGCTGCCCTCCTGCACGTTTTTTGTATTGTCAGTAACTGAAGTTATCTCTGAGTCTGCAATGCTGTCAGCGCAGACTGCGTTGTTTTCCAGAAGGTCTGTAAGTTTCATTTGGTGATCCTCCTTTTTCTTTTCCGTCAATCGTGGTTCGCTATGACTATGAATTCAAGCTCTATGGCCGTGCCCACGGCAACAATCTTGCCCTCGGGCTCGGACTGGCTGTTAACCTTTACGTTTTCGTTCTTGACCGATGCTCCTACCGCCACGTAGTTGAGGCCGTAGAGTGCAAGCCGCTCGTTTGCCTCCTGCGGGCTCAGGCCTATGAAGCTGGGCACCGTGGTCGTATCTGAGGTATGTGATTCCTCAGTGTAGAGGTATACCGTTCCGCCCTTGGCTATGGAGGTACCGGTCAGAGGCGACTGTGCAACTACCGTCGGACCGTTGCCGATGACCTTTACGTTTCCGCCAAGTGCTTCTATGGTCTCTCTTGCGGCTGTGATGGAGCCTTCAAGAAGCGGAACCGTGATATCAAGGTTCTCCTGTTCCTCGTCGGTATACTCCGGTGAGTAGCCGAGGTAGGGCAGTACATCTGTGAGTATGTCTCTGGCGGTAGGTACTGCAACCTGTGAGCCGTAGTAGCCTATGTTCACATCAGGCATATCCGCAAGTACGAGGAGTATAAGCTCCGGATCATTTGCAGGTGTGAAGCATACATAGGATGCACCGTAGAGATCCTTCGAACCTACGCTGAGTCGCTCGGAGGTACCTGACTTTCCGCCTATGGAATAGCCCTTGATGGTAACATTTCCGCCGCCGTTGCCGGATACTACCTTTTCAAGAGCATCGCGCATCTTGGCTGAGGTATCCTCGGAGACTACCTGTCTTTTGACTGTACGCTGGTTGCGGAGGACGATATTTCCCTCTTCATCCGCTATATGATCCACCACATAGGGCTGAAGGAGGTATCCTCCGTTTACCGCTGCAGCATAGGCAGTTATTACTTCGATAGGTGTCACTGTCTCGCCCTGTCCGAATGAATCTACCGCGAGATCCACATTCATCATGGTCGCTTCATCATGGCCTCTGCCCGTTACCTCAGCGGGCAGGTCTATGCCGGTCATTGAATTGAAGCCGAAGGCTTTGAAGTAGTAGCAGAACTTTTTGATGCCGAGCCTGAAGCCGAGATCCATGAACACCGGGTTACAGGAATTGGTCAGGCCCTGCTGGAAGGTCTCGAGATGATGTCCGCCCAATTCGTGGCAGCGGATTATCTCTCCGTCAACATTCGTGAAGCCCTCACAGTCGAAGGTATAGGTATTGATGTCTATTACACTCTCCTCGATGGCCGATGCGCTGGTGAACACCTTGAATACTGAACCAGGCTCGTAAACCTCGCTTATGCACTTGTTCCGGTACTGGTTCTCCCTTGCTTCCTCCTCACGCTTCGTTCTCAACTCCTCAGACATGGACTGGAGCTGTGCAACTATCCTCTCGTCGGAGATTATCTGCGGCTGGTTGGGATCGAAGCCGGGATAGGTCGCCATACCGTATATAGCTCCGGTCTTGGCGTTCATAAGTATTGCACAGGAGCGGTTGGCTACGTTGAACTTCTTTCCCATTTCCTCAAGGTGCTTCTCGAGGTAGTACTGGATGTTCATATCTATGGTGAGATATACATCATCGCCGTTCTTGGCGGAATAGGTCTTGGAATATCTGTAGGGCAGCTCGTTGCCGTTGGAATCCTTCGCGGATATGGTCTTGCCGTCGATACCGGCAAGGTAGTCATCATACTTGGCTTCAAGGCCGTACACACCGTCGCCGCTGCCGCTGGTGAATCCGATAACGGATGCGGCAAGCTGGTTCTGCGGGTAGTACCTCTTGGTATCCTCCTCGAGATTGAGGCAGGTGAAGCCGTACTTGGTGAACATCGCCTGCACCTCGTCTGCAACAGGCTTCTCAACCTGATTCTGGAGGACGCTGTACTGGCTGTTCTCCTCCATCGCCGCATCGACCTTCTCCTTGCTGATGCCGAGCTTCTCAGACAGGAGCGCTACTGCCTCCTGGCGGAAGAAGAAGGATGACTGGGGCAGCGGATAGAGCTCGTTGCCGTCTTCATCGAGCTTGGGTACATAGGTGCCCTTGGCTTTCTCGGCATTGCGGCGGTCTATACTCGTCTGGAGTGCCTCCATCTCACTGCGGAAGCGCTCCGGATCAAGGAAGACACGGTATACCGTGGCACTCTTGGCGAGGGTCACGTTGTTGCAGTCATAGATCGTTCCTCTGTGTGCGGGTATGGTTATGGCACCGAAATGCTGGTTGTTGGCCATCGCCTGATACCGCTTGTTTTCTATTACCGAGATCTTGAAGAAGTTGCCTGCGACTATCGCAAACAGCACAAAGAACACGATGGTCATAAGGTACCGTGTCCTTTTCTTCATTGATCTTGAAGGTATCTCTCTCTCGTTCATGGTCTCATCCCCTCCCGGATGACCGGTATATCTGTCAGGACCGCAGGGCCCTGTTGCTTTCGTGGCTCATATAATAGAATAAGGCAGGGTAACAATGCTGCCCCGCCTTTTGAACATCTTCTTTATTTTTTATGATGTTCTTCATTGTCTTGATCGACGAAGTTTATAATGGCTGGAACCACCCGCACCCGGCCCGGTCGGCCGGACCGGGGGGATGATCCCGTTCACATACACTCGTTTAGATCTCCGGTGTTCTACTATCAACGGCTTATATATTCTCTTGCCGTTATTGATCTTTTGTTATCCCGGGCAGCTTCTTTATTATATTTATATTTGCGCTACCCTCTGAAATATTCCACGATGTCACTCAGGAAGTCCTTTATTCTTGAAAGGACACCGTCGTCCTGCTCGGGAATGCTTACAACGTCTTCGGTCTGTATCTTTATGTACTTTATCTGTGATGAATCTATCTTTCTCATCTTCAGTACATTCTCTGCATAGTCCTCGACGTTCTTTGCAGACATCTTACTCTCCAGTTCAGATTGCAGTCTTACGTTTTCTGCCTGTGCAAGATTCAGCGCAGCGGTCTTTTCATTTATCTCGTTATATATACTGTTGCGCCTGTTATAGCTTATTATAACTCCTGCCAGCAACGCTGCTGCCATCAGAGAGATCAGAATGACCAATAGCACAGCTCCGGCACCTGTTCCGCCTTCTTCAGGCTCCGCCGCCGCTTCGCCCGCCGCTGTCTCTGCCGCCGGCTCTGCGGGTGCACTCTCCGGACTGTCAGATGTCTGCACAACACTTGCCGTTATGGCAAGGCTCTGAGGTTCTTCCTCACGGCCGTTCCGATCTTCATCGAAAACGTCGTAGGCAGGATTTCTGTCAGTCATCGCACTCTGCTTTCCTTTCGATCACTCTCAGTTTTGCACTTCTGCTTCTGTTGTTGTTGTCAAGCTCCTCCGGCGCAGCCTCAATGGGCTTGCGGTTCACGAGGGCTCCCTCTGGTTTTCTTCCGCATACGCACTGCGGAAAGTCAGGCGGACATATACATCCCCTGCACCAGCCTGCAAAGCGCTGCTTCACAAGCCTGTCCTCCAGCGAATGGAAGGTAATGACGGCAAGTCTGCCGCCCGGCTTAAGGCTGTAGAATGCTTCGTCGAGTCCCTTTGAAAGGTGGTCGAACTCGCAGTTCACTGCTATCCTCAATGCCTGAAAGGTTTTTTTACATGGATTCTTCTCTCTCCTTGCCTTCTGCGGAACGCATTCACGGATTATATCCGCAAGCTGAAGCGTTGTTTCCACAGGGGCTTCGCTCCTTGCCTTCACGATACCGGCTGCGATACGTCTTGAGAATTTCTCCTCGCCGTATTCAAAGATGATATCTGCAAGCTGCTGCTCGCTGAAGGTATTGACGATATCCGCTGCGCTCGTTCCTTCACGGCTCATCCGCATATCCAGCGGCGCTTCACTGTGATAGGAAAAGCCTCTGCTTCCTTCGTCAAGCTGATACGACGACACCCCAAGATCCATAAGGACTCCGTCAAGAGCCTCTATCCCAAGTTCATCAAGTACACTTCTCAGTTCCGAATAGTTCCGGTGTATAACCTTCGCATTATCGTACCCCCTGAGACGTTCTGTTGCCGCCGCAACTGCATCCGGATCCCTGTCAAGCGATATCAGCCTGCCGGTGCCTCCCATAGCCTTCAGCCTTTCGGCTATTGCTGAGGAATGACCGCCGCCGCCCGCCGTACAGTCCACATACACCCCGTCGGGACGCAGTGCAAGACCGTCGAGAGATTCATTCAGCAGTACAGGAATATGTTTGAATTCCATTGTGATCTCCTTATACTCCATCTGCCCTCAGAAAACAGAGAAGCCGCCATACGGCAGCCGCCGCTCTTTCCGTGAGCCTTTGATATGCCTATTGACAAATTGACACAGATATGCTATAATACTATAGTGTATCTGTATTTCTCAGAGCATCATGCCGGCAAGTGCAGCCTTCTTCGCGTCAGGATCAACAGTTCCCCTGACTTTCTGATAGGTCTTGGTATCCCAGATCTCAGCCTTGTGGAGCGCACCGACTACGGTCACCTCATCGGTGATGCCGGCAAATTCTCTCAGATGCTGTGCAAGGAATATTCTTCCCTGCTTGTCGGGTACCTGCTTATCGGCGCCTGCTAAAAGCTCTCTTCTGAGCGCAGTGCCGATCTCTCCGGTTATGGTTTGGAGCTTTTCACAGTATTTATCAAACTCTTCGGGAGAGTAAACTGCGATGTAGCTGTTGTCATGTCCGATGCAAAGATAGAATTCCGCGCCGAGGATATCGCGGAGCTTTGTAGGGAAGCTCATGCGGCCCTTTGAGTCGATACTCGGATTATAAGTACCGTACAACGGCTCTTTCATGCTCTTCGCCCCGCTTTCCTTCAACTTAGTTCCTAATTTCACCTCTGAATGACTCCTGGTTACATCTCATCACCAGTTTTTACCTCTAAAGATATTATACAGCATCGAAAGAGACAATGCAAGCCCTGAGGCTTACAATTCTAAACCGGCTTTTACAGATATTTTGGGCAAGTTGCACAATTTTGCAAAAATAAAACGTATGTTTCGTGAACGTTTGTTCTGCTTTTTCACCTTTCATCACCCAAAATCGCCACCTGAACATTGATTTTTGAAAAAACGGGTAAATTTTCCACCCTCCATCGCCTGTGATGTTGAAAAGGTGATTCTTTCCTTTGTACATTTTGATATACAGGCAGAAGCAAACGTAAGATAACAGTGAACAGCACAGGTATGTCCCGGGCTTCAGTCCGTCGCCGCGGAATACCTGTGCTGTTCACTTTTTTCTTTGCCGGCAGGCGGTAACAATGCTGTTATCCTTCACCCCAAAGACGGTTTCTTCCCTCCCGTAAGGACGGATACTGCTCCGGTGCCGGATACTTACATATAGATGCCATTTGGAAAAATTCACCTTTTTATTGCATAGGTATATAAATGTATCATCTTTTCCTGTTTATCGTCTGCTCAGTTCTGTCTCGCATCTGCCGCCGGTTTACACTTCACTTCCCTTTTTCACCACCGCACCTGTTTCTTCTCTCTGTCAGGTGATACCGGGCTAAGGGCTGATCTATCGCTGATAATTCTGCATTAATATAAAGAGCCGCAGCTTTTCTCCATGGCGGAGAAGCTGCGGCTCTCTGATTTAATAGCCGTATCCGTAATCGTAACTGCCGTCGGTCCAGTCGGACTGCCAGTCGTTATACTGCTCTTCGTTGTAATATTGCTCGGGCTCGGTATACTCCGTGGGCGGCTCAGTCGGATCCTCCGGCTGTACCGGCATACCCTCCCAGAAGGAAGGATCATTGTAATCCGGGACCGCAGGTGCCTCTGTGGGCTCCTCCGTCGTCTCCTCCTCAGTGGGTTCTTCCGTTTCTTCCTCCGTAGGCTCTTCAAGCTCGGGCGGGATGTAGTAGTTGCCGTCCTCGTTGTAGTTCGGATAGCTGAATACCGGTATTCCTCCACTCTCGGGATCTACCACCTCCGTCGGTGATGCCATATCCGGTATCTCCTCGCCTTCCGGTCTCGGGGTGTAGTAGATATTGAACTTGGAGGACTTCAGGCCGATATCCATTTTGAACTCATAGCCCTTGACGGTCTTCTGATCGTCGATATTGACGTATGTAACATATCCCGTCTGTTCGGAATAGGTCGGCTGTATCCATTTTGTCGGGTCGTCTGAAAGACGTATACCGTATGCGCCCTGTATCAGGTTCCTGAGCTGGAAGTCATCGATATAGGTGACTGTTCCGTAGTGGGGATCATAAGCAGCGTCATAGTCGCTGGATACGCTCCTGAGGTATGGAAGATCTGCCCAGAATACCTCATAGCAGTTGGCTGTGATGCCTCCGCTGGATGCAGAGAACATGGTCAGCGCGAAGCTGTCGTTATAATAGAGAGCCTGTCCGAGGACTTCCTTAACCGCATCGATGACTATCGAAGGCGGGTTGGGCTTTCCGCGGAGATCGGCAGAATCGTTGCCGTGGTACTTGCAGTAGGTGTATACCGCTACCGCCTGTGCCTTGATGGCTTCATAGTGCATTGAGCCGCCGACTTCGTTGAATACGATACGTGAGATCTGTGATACCACATCGCCTTCCACTCCGTCGATGGTTATGCGCTCCTCCTCGCCCTCTCCGGTATCCATAAGGTAGGTGCCGGGATAGTAATGGAAGAGGATGTCCTGATAGGTCCAGTTGCTGTAGGACGCATAGAAGTTCGCGCCGTTCTGGCTGAGTCCTACACCGTGTCCCCAGCCGTAGGTAACGACTCCGAACTTTCCGGGGATGGACTCTATGACCGGCTCACTCTCAAGGAAGGGTATATCCCCCACATAGCCGCCGGTAACATTGAGCTCGACAGGCGTCGGGCCCGCTGATTTCTTCTTTAAGCTCTTATCCGTTACCTCTCCGGATTCCGGTGAGGTCTCATAGCTGATAAGAGACATACTGTCATCGTACTCTGAGAGCTCCGCCTTGTACCAGCCGGATCTGTCGCTCTCTGCCGTCTTTTCCATTTCCTCTGCGCTCACGGAAGCTGCTTCCGTCGGTGCAGTATCTTCGGTAGTTCCGGCATTCAGCATCGTTGCGGAGGTCAGTGTTGACATCGCCCCGCCTGTGAGCAGGACGGCCATCATCATTGAAGCCGCACGTCTGATCGTTTTCTCAAAGAACATAAATTACTCCTTTGGTGTCCGTTACGGATCAGTCTTCTGTCGGATCCGTCTTCTCCTCGGCGTATTCCTCGGGGTGTGCCGCCTTATAAGCCGGTGTTCCCCTTACTGTGGCAAGATCTCCGCAGACCTCGCCGGGACGCAGACGCCTTGCGATAACGAGGAAACGTGAATTGTCCTCGTCGGAGTAGCAGGTGGAAAGAGTCAGTATCTTGTCGCCGTACTCCACGTCGATACCGGTATTGAACAGCTGCTTGCTGCGGACGGTATCCATGTAGTAGTTGAACTGCTCCTCGCTGTCAAGCTCCTCCATATCCCAGTAAATGAAATCTGAATACCAGTTTCCTCCTGTGATGATGGCGTTGCACACAACATAGTCGTAGTGCTCGTAGAGAGTGTCTACCTCCACAAAGGGAGCTCTCTCCCAGTAGGTATAGTCCTGACGGTATCTTCTCAGCTCGCCGAACATGGTACCGTTTGCCATGTTGTGTCCGTAGATCACAAGATTCTCGGACTGGAGCCAGTCAACAGGCGTGAGGTTGTCGCGCCAGTCGCAGTAGAGCGTGCCTTCACGCTTGAAAGTGCCGTCAAGGTCGTGGTCAAGGTAGAAGTAGTTGGAATCAAATTCCTCCCCGTTATAGTACTCGTTTCCGGCGGGTATCTTGCCGGGATCACGGGTGAAGGGATAATCGACAGCTGTTCCGGGTATCCTTATCCAGCCAACGATATCCTTGTTGATCTTCAGCAGTGATCTGCCGAGAGGGGTTATTCCGCCGGACTCCTCAACATAGTCGTATACCATATCGGTAGGAGGCTCCGTGGGGGGCTCGGTGGGGGCTTCTGTAACTGTGGCGGGAGTCTCGGCCGGTGCCTCTGGCTCCGGCTTGTTCAGAAAGTGTATCGCTGTGCCTGCACCGGCTGCCGCAAGAACGACGGCTGCACAGGCGGTAATGATCTTTGCATTCTTTTTCATGGGTAAAATTACTGCTCCTCATTTTCCGCAGGACCGTAAGGAACGAATTCTGCATCTGGATTGTAGCGCTGGTATCCGCCGTACTCATAACAGAGATTCGGCCATTTGATATTCGGGTTTGCACGGCTGTTCTCGGTGCCCTCGTAGGGATCCTCATAGGTGCGCACCATTCTTGCCATGATGATAAGTCTTCCTCTTCCTGTCTTGCCGAAAATGGTATTGCAGGTTGAAAGGGTGAGCAGCTTGTCGCCGTACTGGAGGTCAACATCGTTGAGTCTCAGAGATCTCTTCTTCGCCTCGTTGACGAAGTTGTAGAAATCTGTTGCTCCGTTGAAATCGATGGTGTTCCAGCACTCATACTTGGTATCGGACTCGTCTGCTGCATCTACTATGAAGAAGGAGAATATCTTGTAGGTATACTCAGCGTAGTTGGAATTGAACTGTATAAGCGGATGCTCGCCGTAGAATTCGGCGTCGTTCCTGTAGTTTCTCAGGATGCCGAACATACTTCCGTCATTCATATTGTGGCCGTAGACCACCTGATTTGCGGAATTGTCGATATACCTCCTGCCGTCAAGCACCTTGTCGTACCTGCAGCGCCAGTCAAGGAAAAGTGCGCCGGATATGGATTCACCGCCGTAGAAGCTCCTGGTGAGGTACTTGTCATTGTCTCTTGCCTGTACCACAGGGAGAGATACTATCGGGTCACCGCCGCTCTTTGAGGGGATTATCATATAGCCTACAGTCTCGGGGTTTATCTCAAGGAGCTCCTTCGCGCTCGGGAGCAGCTCCATGGTATCATCGACTTCGGGCGGCGGCGGCTCCTCCCAGGGGGCCTCCTCGCTCTCGGTTATATAGATATCGCTTATGGCCTTGTTCTCTCGGTTCGCCTTCCAGAGAGCAAGGTAGTAATCAGCTACGAGGTAGCCGCATACAACTATTGCAACGAGCGCTCCGAGGAATACTATCTTCCGGAGCGATTCAAGGAATCCGTCGCCTCTTTCGGGGAAAAGTGCCCTGAGGCGCCTTCCGACAGAATCCTTCTTCTTTTTCTTCTTAGTCTTCACAGCCTGAGCGTAATCATAAAGCGGCTCCGGTTCATTCTGGCCATAACTCTGCTGGCTGTAGTTCTGCTGGTCATAGCCGTAGCTCTGCTGCGGTCTGACCGGCTGGAGCTTTCTCAGCGGCCGCATATCGCCGCTGCTGTACTCGTCCCGGTACCTTGTTTCATCGTCCATCTGTGTCACCTCCGTAAACAGAAAGCAGCACGCCTTCGGAAGGCAGCACTCTCCTGTCTATCTATTTATTGTACACCATTTTACTGTATATTGTCAAGGAATATCACAGGATGTTCATCTGAGACAGCCATTCTGACCGTCTCAGATATGCGCCTGCAGTCCTTTTTGGATACTGTGTACAATGTATATTGTTGATATGCTTACTTATTATAAGTGAATGTCTTCAGTTCTGTCTCTTCGACCGCCTTCTGTATCAGGGGCTCGAAATCGAAGGCTGCCTGAGCCTTTTCGATGTCTGCAAGGCGGGGCCTTACCTTCGGATGACGGGGCGTGAATACGGTGCAGCAGTCCTCATAGGGAAGGACTGAGGTATCGAAGGTATCTATTTTGCGGGCTATCTCGATTATCTCGGTCTTGTCCATGCCTACACAGGGGCGGAATACCGGTATGCGGCATACAGCATCTGTGCAGGCCATAGCTGCCATAGTCTGGCTCGCCACCTGACCTACGCTCTCGCCTGTAATAAGCGCGAGACAGTTCTCCTTTGCGGCTATGCGCTGAGCTATCTCCATCATAAGGCGGCGCATGATGATGGTGAAGAATTCCTCGGGACAGTGGTCGCGGATGGCCTCCTGGAGCTCCGTAAAGGGAACGCAGTGGAAGGCTATGCCGCCGCAGTAATCCGTCAGCTTCTCGCAGAGCTGCTCAACCTTCATACGGGCACGGTCTGAAGTATAGGGGGGGCTGACGTAATGGATAGCGTCTATCTGCACTCCCCTCTTGGCCATCATCCAGCCTGCAACGGGGCTGTCGATACCGCCGGAGAGAAGGAGGAGAGCCTTTCCGCTGCTGCCTACGGGCAGACCGCCGGCACCCTTGATATTCTCAGCGTGTACATAGGCGTTGGTGTCGCGTATCTCAACTGTGACCGTTACCTCAGGCTCCTTAACATCAACTATAAGGTTCGGGAACTTCTCCAGCAGAACAGCTCCGAGCTCCATACATATCTCAGGCGACTTCATGGGGAAGGCCTTGTCGGAGCGCTTGGCATTGACCTTGAAGGTCTTTGCATAGCTCAGTACGTCCGTGAGGTACTCCACCGACTTTGTGCATACATCAGCGAAGTCCTTCTCGCAGACGCAGGCACGGCAGAGTGCGGCTATGCCGAATATCTTGCCGACGCGGTCAACCACTTCACCGAGGTCGATGCTGTCGTCCTGCGGGTCGATATAGAGTGTGGACTGGGCAGAAGTGCATACAAAGCTGCCGAGGCTCTTTATCCTGCGCTTTATGTTCTTGGTGAGCATATCCTCAAAGGTCTTCTTGTTGAGTCCCTTGAGTGCCATTTCACCGTATTTTACAAGTACTATCTCTTTCATATTTAACTCCTTACTTAACATACATTCGTTCATCTGCGGTCTTGCCGGACATTACTGCTCTGCGCAGTAATAGCCTATGACCTTATAGCCTATCCTTCCGATGAAGCCGGTCTGCTTCTTCTGCTCCTCTATCGTGTAGGGGCGGAGCTGTCCGGAGCTGAGCTGCGACTCGGAAAGCCAGACCTCCTTTATCCTGCCGCCTTCACAGCGGGCAGACCAGTAGTAGAGCTTTGCATCGGAGGTCTCGTCCATTCCCGCAAGTACCAGCGGCTTCTCGCTGACGGGTCCTGCGTCCAGGTCGATTATCCTGAAATCGGTTATATCTCCCGAGACGATGGTCTCCTGCTGGGGAAGCATACTTTCAAGTATGGTCATACCCACGAGGGCATTATAGCAGCTCCTGGCCGAGGCATTCCTTGAATCTGGTATCTCAGCAGCGGTGCGTGTCCTGAAATATGCAAAGGTGGGCAGAGCTATGAGCAGGAGCAGAAATATCACTCCCACAAGTATGCCTTTGCCCTTCTCTTCTTTTTCTTCCATAAAGCGCCTCCTATCCTCTTACGCTTTCTATCCCTTCACGGAGGGCCAGTACAAACGTCTCAAGCTCCTCCTCAGTAGTTTCTGCTGTCATGCTTATGCGGAGAGCCGAATCTGCACGCTTCCCGGTGATGCCGAACTGTGCCGGGACTCCGCTCTGCTGACCCTTCGAGCAGGCCGAGCCGCTCGATACGTATATCTCACGCTGCTCAAGATAGTGCAGCATTATCTCTGAACGCTTGCCGGCGGCGGATATATTCACCACATAGGGCGAGCCGTCCTCCGGCGAGTTTATCTCAACCCCTTCTATGCCGGACAGGAGGCCCGTGAGGTGTGTGCGGAGGGATGATACCCTCTCAAAGCGGCTGTCTATGGTAGGGGCGAGTACCTCTGCCGCTGCTCCCATTGCCGCTATCATCGGAACGGGCTCAGTGCCGGAGCGTATCCCCTTCTCCTGCTTTCCGCCTGTTATTATGGGGAGCACCCTTGCGCCCTTTCTCAGGTAAAGCACTCCGCATCCCTTTCCGCCGTGTATCTTATGGCCGCTCAGGGAGACAAGGTCTGCGCCGAGGGCGGCTGGCTTCACGGGGAGCTTCATATATGCCTGCACACAGTCGCTGTGGGTGATGATGTCCGGGAAACGGCGCTTCACCGCTGTAAAGGTCTCCTTTACCGGGAGTATGTAGCCCGTCTCGTTGTTGACATACATCATGGTCACAAGGAAGGTATCCTCATTGCAGGCGGCGACAAAGTCGGCTGCACGGAACCTGCCCTCAACCGGAGATATCCTGACGACCTCGAATCCGCTTTTTTCGAGGGATGCAAGAGTCTCCTCAACGGAGGCGTGTTCTACAGAAGATGCGACTATCCTCTTCTTTCTGCGGCCATAGGCGGCGGCAGCTCCGCGCAGGGCAAGATTATTGCTCTCCGTTGCGCCGGAGGTGAAATATATACAGGAGCTGTCTGCTCCGAGGGTATCAGCTATGATACGGCGTGCGCCGTCCACGATGAGCTGTGCGTCAAGTCCTGCTCTGTGGAGAGAGGAGGGATTGCCGAAGCAGTCAGTCATGGCGTTCACTGCTGCTTTAACGGCCTCGGGACAGGGCTTTGTGGTTGCGGCGTTATCAAGATATATCAAATCATTCAGACCTTTCAGATATAAATAGGTTACCCTTTATTATAACATATTTAAGAGTGGAATGCTATAGGAAGAGGATATCTTTAATTGTTTGAACTATTATTACGCATTAAAAAGGGACTGCCGGAGCAGTCCCTTATTTGTGATATTTACTTTGTATTCTTCAGCGGAAGGTCTGTCTGCTTTATAAGTGAAGCATCTACCTTCTGGATGGTGATGGCATCCTGTCCGCTTATTCCGAGCTCGCCGTCGATATCGGCATTCACAAGGCCGTCAGCTGTAAGAGGATACTTTGTCTGGTTTGCGATGAACTGGAGAACTGCTACTGCATCGGCTACTGTTACCTTGCCGTCGCAGTTGGCATCGCCGTAGTACACATTGCCTGTGCCTGTTTCCTTTGTAGGTGCTGCTGTTGTGGGCTGTGCCTTTGTGGGAGCAGCTGTTGTGGGCTGTGCGCTTGTGGGCTTAGGTGTTGATGTGCCGTCGGAGAGCCTTCCGTATACGATGCCGCAGCCGACTGTGGACATATATACTGTTCCGAACTCGTTCATATCGCCTACGAGGTAATTGCCGTTTCCGGTGCCGCCGTAGAGGTGGTCGGTATTGATACATACCCATGTCTTGCCTGAGTCTGTTGAACGGTAAACGCCCTCGGTATCGTCCTCACCGGGCTTGCCGTAAATGAACAGGGTATTGGGGTCTCCTGACTTCTGAGGTGCGCCGTAGCCGATACACTTTGCGTATGCAACGCTGTCAAGATGCTCCATCTTCGTGCCGTTCTCGGAGAAGATGTATACACCGTGGTTGCCTGTTGCCATGGCAACTGTACCCTTGGAGAGGTATGCCAGGTCGCCGGTATGCTCGAACTTCCATGAGGTCTCGTAGCCGTACATACATACCTGAGTCTCCTTGAAAGTTGCACCGTAGTCGCTGCTGACATAGAAGGAGTAGTGTGACTCATCAAGGGTGGGCTCTTTCTTGGTCGTATCGGATGACCAGTAGTCGTTATGCTGTGCGCCGGAAGCATATACCATCTTTGGGTCGTTGAGGTCAACGAGGGTGTATGCACCCTTGGAGGCCTGTATTCCCTGGCTCTCCTTCCAGGTTGCGCCGAAATCGTCGGTATAGTAAACTCCGCCTTTGGCGCCTGTGTTGATTATCCTGTACTTGCCCTTTGCAGTCTCTGTGATTGAGAGCTTGCCGCCTGTGAACTTTGGCTCGAAGGCTGTCCAGGTGTGGCCTGCGTCTGTGGAGTAGAAGCCCTTACCTGTATTGTTTCCGTCGCCGTTGGCTGTTCTTGCCATAACCTTAGTATCGGAGGGGCAGTAAGCTATAGCAGAAGTGGAACCCATATTAGGCACGTACTGCTCGGGGATGGAATCCTTATCAAGGTGGATGAAGCCGTCATAGTCGCCGATAGCTGAGTAGTTAGCACCGCCGGGAACGCTTACGAAATCGAGGGATACTACCTCCTCGATGCCGTCGGGCTGGAAGTGGAACTGAGGTAACTCGTCCCAGGTATTGTCGCATACGAATACACCGTTTCCGGAGGTGGAGAAGGAGCGGTCGGGCTTCACAGGGTCAATGACATAAGCGCCTACCCAGTGTATAGCCTTGTCCCTAATCCATGCGTAGCCGCCGTCAGCGAGGTAGTCTGCTATCGGAGGCTTTCCCCAGAAGGGAGTGATTCCGGGAGATGTCTCTATCCAGTGCTCGCCGCCGTCCTCGGACTTGAAGAACTTGTCGCCCCAGCACGGACCGTGCTCGTCCGTCCATTCCTGCCAGAGCTGTGCATTGGCAAAGAGTCCGCAGGTGGAGCATACCATATGGTCGGGATTTGCGGGATCTACGCTGATGCCGCTGTAGCCGCCCTGTCCGGCCGCCTCGAACTCGCCTGTCTGTGTCCTGTAGAGGTGGGCAAGAGGTGAGATATCCGTGATCTTTCCGGTCTTTGTATCAAGCTTCTTGACACTGCCGGAGGTGCCGCCGCTACCGACTGTTACTGCACCCTGGAAGGCAAAGAAGATGTTGCCCTTTCCGTCGCCTGTGATACGGCCGGGATAGTTTGCGCTGTCAAGGTCACCGCTGATATCGGTGAACTTGTCATCCTTCACGCTTGCTACGACTACGCTGTTCTTGCCGGTGGTGGAGGTGCCGACATATACCTTTCCGCCGTAGATGTATATACTTGCTATACCGTTCTGTGTGTTGTACTCGCCGTTGGTGAGGGCATGACGCATATTGCTGCCCCATGTAGGCCACTTGATCTCCTCGGGATAGAGTCCGAGGTCGCCGTAGCTCTTGACTGTCTTCCAGGTCTTTCCTCCATCGGTGGACTTGATAAGGCAGGAGTCGCCGGCGTATACATCGCCGCCGCAATAGATGGTATTCGGGTCATCAGGATCAACTGCTATGGACTCACCGGTCTGACGGCCGTTGCCGTTGCCGTGTACCTGTATCATATCGGTAACATCGTATTCCTCGAAGGTCTTTCCTCCGTCGGTGGTCTTGAATATGACTGTCTTTTCTGCCGAGAAATAGGCGCATCCGCAGAGGAAATACACCGTATTGTCATCAGTGGGGTCGATAGCCATTGCATCGACGCTGAGAAGTCCTCTGTCGTCCTCGTTGATGAAGCCGAAGAGCTGGTCCCAGCTGTCGGTATCGTAGTTGAATCTGTATGCGCCGCCTACGTCGGTACGTGCGTACATGGTCTTCTTGCCGGTAACGATTCCGGATACGAAGCCGCCGCCGCCGATCTTCAGTGTTCCCCATTCCATCTGAGAGGCGATGCTCGCTGTTGCCGCGTTCACGGGAAAGGTGGCGGGAACAGCCTGAGCCGCCATTGCTGTACTGATACACACGGCAAGTATCCCTGCCGCAGCCTTGCTTGATAATTTCATGTTTTTCCTCCGTTTCTGCTGTCTCCTCCAGTGCTAAAGGACTGACAGCGATGGCAATAATTATAACTTATTAACTATAGATTCACATATAGTCAAATGATTTGTTTTATTGTTTCTAAGGCTATTTTACCACGAAAAACAGCCTCTTGTCAATGGATTTTAATGCCGAAATCCGGAGGCGATGCTATTATTGTGCATATCTATGATAGTATTCTGTATACACTATGACAGTATTCTGTATACCTCTTTACTACAGAGAAAAGCAAAACAGGACAGGGTGCTGTGCATTTCCTCTGACCCGCTTTTCATGTTCAGGCTCTTCGCTGTCAGGCGGTACGAATAACTGACGGCTAAAAAACCTCCTCCGGATATCCGGAGGAGGTTTTATTACTGTACCGGGCAGGTCAGATTACCATACGAAGTAATCATCCTCGCCTACCTTATAGGCTGTACCGGGAACGAAGAGATCGCCGGGCTTTATCTCCTGGCCGTTTGCTCTTGCGTCCTCAAGTACCTTGCGCATCTCCTTGAAGGCTACGCTGTTATATACTATGCTCTGTACTTCCTCAGTTGAGGGGCGCTTGGAAAGGAACTCAAGCACTACCTGCTGGAGATAGAAGTAGGAGCGGAGCTGTGTCTTTCTGAACTCGATCTGTGAATCGTCGGTGATGAGGAAGAGGTTATCGCCCTCACGGAAGCCGAGAGTCATCTTTGCGAGTATCTCGGGGATGAAGATGCGGATCTCAGCTGCAAGTGACTTGCTGCCTGTCATATCCACAAGTGCCTGTGCCATTGCCTCGTAGTCCTCACGGCTCTTGATCTTGGTCATGCGGTCGATAGCATCCTTGGCTGCGTTGACAACCGTCTCCTTGGTGAAGGGGCACTTGTCATCCTCGTGCTGTACGAAGAGAGCATACTGCTTCTCGCTGACGAACTTGTCGCCTGCGTCGATCTGGTCAACGTAGGGCTGGAAGTACTTGGCAAGGTCTACGCATACAGAGCCGTTGACACGCACCTCAATGATCTTGTTGTTGTTGAAGCGTGCAACGAATATCCTCAGCCAGTAATACTTCTTGGAGCCGAGATACTTCGGGATCTGGTCCTTGATGAAGTTTACGAGCATTGTGGGCTGTACGTCTTCGCTTACGCCTACTCTTACAACTGACTGACAGAACATATCAAAGTCATAGTGCTGGCCGAGGTAGTCAACAGGAACGAGTATGGGGTTCTTTCTCTGGGATGCCTGGTCGATGCAGTGCCAGATGCTTCCCATGAACATACGTGCAGCGATCTCTGCTGCCTCCTCCCAGGTCTTGCCCTGTGAGTCTGTAGGCTCTATGATGGGCTCGTCAAAATCATCATGCTTTATGATGTATACGAACTGAGCGAGCTTGATGCCCTCCTTCTCTTCCTGTCTTGCTACATTGATGTCGATAGTGTATCCGCCTCTCGGCATGATGATGCAGTTGTCATAGAGATGGCCGTTGAGCTTCTCATTGAGAGCATCGAGTGCCAGTGCCTTGAGATCAACCTGCTTGTTTTCTGTTGTCTCTTCGTTCTGCTTGTCCTTTTTCTTGAATAATGCCACTTTTATCATTCTCCTTGCTGTTTGATATTGATATATATAATCCAATACTGCTGCACACCTTATCAAGCAGCTCCGGCAGGCGTAATATACAGCTTGCGGACATATCCGCTTCTTGCACTGTCTGTATATCCTCCCGTCACACCCTGCTGCTGCGTGCAGTCTGACTGATTATAGTCTGAATTCTGCTGCTGCCCAGCCTTCCTTCACGCTGACTCTGAGTCTTGTGAAGCCCACAGCCTCTACTGCGGTGAGGACCTCCTCCATGCGCTCCTCGATGATGCCCGAGATTATGAGCGTTCCGCCCTTTTTCAGGTAGCGGAGGAAATGATCCTTCATGGCTATCAGCACATCCGCAACGATGTTTGCGGTGATGACGTCATATCCCTCCGGAGACTCTATCTCCGCTGAGAGCTTTTCGTCATCGAGTATATTGCCGTAGTATGTATGGTACTTGTCGGCCGGTATGCCGTTCTTGCCGGCATTCTCGGCAGCTGTCGCCGCTGCGTTCTGGTCGATGTCAACTGCCACAGCGTCCTCTGCTCCGAGAAGTATGGCTCCTATGGATAGGATACCGCTTCCGCAGCCGAGATCCAGTATATGGCAGCCCGGTGATACGCAGCCCTCGAGCAGCTCAAGGCAGAGCCTTGTGGTATGATGCTGGCCGGTGCCGAAGCTGGATGCGGGATCTATCTCGAGCACCTTTCTTCCGCCGGTATCCGGGAGATCCTCCCATGACGGCTTTACTATCAGCTTTTCGCCTACTGTTATGGGCTTGAAGTACTGCTTCCAGTTATTGGCCCAGTCCTCCTCACGGATGCTTGAGAGCTCTGCTTCAAGCCTTCCGTACCTGCCTTCCTTGTCGGCAGCCCTGACCTCAGCCAGCATGGAGCGGATAGCTGAAAGCATATCCGCCCCCTGGCTGTTGCCGGGGAGGTAAACTGTGATACAGGTCTCACACGAGGAGAGCTGCATTAAGTCCTCCTCGATGTAATCCCACTGTCCGTTCTTATTTTCGAGGAATTCGTTGAAATCCTCAGCGTCCTTGATGGCAAAGCCCTTGACTCCGATGTCCATGAGCCTTGCTGTGAGAAGCTCTATAGCCTCTGTAGCGGTATATATGTTTACCTCCGTCCACTCCATCAGTGAACTCCTTCCTTTCTTCTGTTCTTACACTTCTGCGGATCTCAGCCGCAGATTATGGTGAGATAGAGGAGCACGTCCTCTGAATCGACTTTACCGTCTCCGTTGATATCAGCTGCCTCGAGCTCACACTTCCTGAGGATGGAGAATCCTTCGGGAAGCTTCTCCGGGCAGTTGAGATACTCATTGAGGAGAGAGAGGTCGTAGATATCGACCTGGCCGTCGTTGTTTATGTCGCCGGCAATATGAGCGGAATCATCTTCTCCTGCCTCTGTCATGCCTGAAAGATCGATCCATCCGGAAAACTCTCCGGATACCACACGGCCGTAGCCGTTTTCGATCTCCGTTACTTCGGCAACACATCCGCCGCTGACTGTGGCAACAGTCTCTGCATCGGATGTACCGGGTGCTGAGAACACGCTTACTGTTCCTTCGTAGTAGTACTCGCCGGAAGCAGGCACGGATTTCTCTGCTTTTTCTGCCTTCTCAGTTGTGGAGACCGGAGCCTCTTCAGTCTCAGCCGATGCAGTTGTCTCTGCCGGTGCTGCTGTTGCCTTCGCGGTCGTTACGGTCTTTGCCGTGGTTCTTGCCGCAAGGGTTGATGTCTGTGCAGCGGCGGCCTTGGTGACTGCCCTGGTGGCTGCTGTTGAAGCTATGGTTGTCTTTGCTGCCTCAGTCGCTGCCGTTGTGACGGCTGACGCCCTGACTGTGGTCGTGACTGCCGGAGCTTTTACAAGGATGCTGAAGCTCTCTTCCGTATAGGCGAGATCAGTATAGGCTATCAGCTTTACGGTATATTCACCCGGCTTTGACATATCAACACCGGATACATCCACGCCGTAGCTGTAGGTCCTCCCGTTCATGTTCTCGCCCGGCAGATTCACAGGTCCCTTGTCGGGATCAATGTAGCTTACCTGTGCAAAGCCGCCTGAAAGATCAAGCTTCTCCCCTGCTGTATACTCCAGCTTGTCCGGGAGCTTTTCAAGGTCTATATAGATCGCAGGCTCGTACGCTGCCGGCGCTGTTGTGACTGCGGGCTCTGCTGCCAGAACTGCCGCTGCTGCCGGTGCTGAGGGAACGGGAGCTGCAATGCCTCCGAAGGGAAGACCGCTGCTCTTTACGATCATATACTCTACTGCGATATTGTCGTAGGCAGCGAACATCTCTGTATCATCGAGAGCCGGATCGATCATGAAGATCTCATCCTCTGAAACGCCCTCGGCAACTACCCAGTGATGGGTATTGCAGTTGACGATAACATAGTAGCCCTGAGCGAGCCATTCTCCGACCTCCTTTGCCTTCTCGGCCTGTGTGGTGCCGGTGAAGTCATACTTGCTGATGCAGGTGAACTCCGGTATCACTTCATAGATCGAAGCCCAGCTTTCGATTCCGCCCCAGGGATTAAAAGCGCCTATATCGTTCATGCTGCGGGCGAATACGCCCGGGTCAAAGGATCCTTCGTCTCTTACTCCGGACATTACGGCTATCATTGAGAGAGAGGTCAGAAGACAGCCTGCTGTGCCGACTGTATCTCTGTATCCGATCGGTATATCAGCCCATCTCGGGTCCTTCTGCCTCCACGAGTGATAGTCCTCTGCAGCTGAAGCGGTGAGAGTATCCGCCCGGCTGCATCTGCTGCGTGTGCCTGCACCGCCTGTCAGCGCACCTGTCAATACGAACAGCGCAGTTACGGCACACAATACTTTTTTTACTGCCAAGTTATTCATGGGTATCAGCCTCCTGTAAATACCATGTCAAACCGCACGCTTACGTCTCCGCTCTTTTCTGGCTGCTCTCTTTGCGTCTCTGAGCGCTTCGTAAGCCTTCACGTACTCTGTTGCAGCCCTTTCTGCGTCCTTGCTGTCCAGTTCAGCATCACCGTATGCCGCCTTATCGAACAATGCGGCAACTCCTGATACATCAGCACCCGAGAGCTGTGCAGCCAGCGCAGCAGCCTCCTGGGAAGTATACTCACTTCCGGCGCCGTATATCTTGCATATACGGTGCATACACGCCTTGACCTGCTCGGCAGGCTGGCGTCTCCTGTTGATGAACATGAACAATTTATGTGAAAGAACAGGCCATGCTATCATAAGAAGCAGCGCTAATACCGCCGCCGCAAGTATGAATAGTCCCATTCTCGAAAGTCCGCTGGTGGTGCGTCCTTTCTGATCGGTATTCTGTGAACCCGCCGTCATGGTAGGTTCAAATACCTTCCAGCCATAGCCCTTTATATAGAGCTCCGGGAAGCCGTGGCGGTCATTGTCCGTCACAAGGAACCCGTAATGGCCGTTATTTCTCTGCGCAGTATAATTTACATCTATTCCGGTCTGATTGTACATATACCTGGCTCCCACCGACTTCGGGTCAGCCTCTTCCTGCATACGGAAGCCCTCACAGTACCTTGCAGGGATACCGAGGGAGCGTGCCATCAGCACCATTCCCGTCGCATACTCGCGGCAGACACCGACCTTCTTGTCGAAGAGGAAGTCCTCGATATTGTCGCCTGCGGGGGGGATGTAATTCAGGTCATAACGGTAATCGTTATTGATGAAGTAGTATTCGAGAGTTTTTGCCTTCTCGTAATCTGTCCTGTCTCCGGCTGTTACCTCTTCAGCAAGCTGCCTTATCCTCTCGCTGTTGCCGTAATCGAGAAGGTCTGTCATTATGTCGTCCATGTACTTGCTGGTGAAATTGAGGTCACAGCAGGCATCGTTGAGTCTTTCGTAGTATTCGCCCGCCTTGTCTCCGCTGAAGTTTTTGTACTCGTCAAAGAGGATGGCGTAGGCGTCCTTTATCATGTCCGCATAGTCTTCCCTGCTGCCGAGCATATCGACTATCTCGCAGTTCTCCTGCTTCTCGAAGAAGCCCTCAGGTCTGAAGGTGAAGGTGAATTTCTCCCCGCTCCTGAACGATGTGTTGAGATCAGTCATAACAACACCGGAACGCATATTGCAGAGCTCACTGCCGAAGGAGGTGGAGTCGAGGGTATGTGCTCCCTCCGGCACCGGAGCTTTCGCGGCGCTGCGGACAGCATAGAAGTTTATCTTTCGCTCTTCCGGCATATCGAGTATCCTGCCGGCATATTCCTCAAGACCGTACTTTGCGGCAAAGCTGCTGTCGAGCCCGGCCGCGAGGAAGAGTGCATTCGGTGTATCGCCGTTATGGTTGATATTTACCGGCAGCTCTTCGCATACAGCGTAATGGTCATCGGAATCACCGACATACCAGCCGTCATCACCGAAGTTGTAGGTGGAGTAGGTATCGATCTTGATATCGAGAGGGAGGGTGGAATCTGAGTAGTATACCGGTGCGTTTCCGCCCCTGCCGCGGAACTGTGTTCCGTCGGAGCTGTCACGGAAGGCGTTCAGGAGGGCATCGAGCCTGTCGGTGAAGGCCTCAGCGTTGATGAGGGACTCGATGTAGGTTCTGTCCGCCTCGATCTCAGGCTTCGGAAGAAGGGTGGATACAAGGGCGAATATCACGGTATATACCGCAACAGCCTTCCAGGTCTCAGGCTTTTCGACAACAGTGACTTTCTCGCTGTCGCTGAGCTGCCGGAAGGTCACCATCAGCAGCATATATCCGACCGCAAGAAGGATGATGAAGCCGATGGGCATTTTTTCATACTCCTTGCCGTAGATGGCAAAGGGTATGATGAATATGAGGAAATTCATCAGTATCCTGTAGCGGACACGGGTGAAATAGTAGATTACAGTTGCCATGAACATGAAGAACAGCAGGAATACGCTGAGTGCGTAATAGCCGTTGTAGGTCATGGATTCCTGAGGCGTGAGCATCCATACCATCCAGTCGATAGGGTATGTTGCATAGCCCCGGTAAATAGCGGCATCGGCTCCCATCAGCACAGCTGCCGATACTGCGATGAAACCGATCGTGCCTATGACCTTATGCTCCTGCATGAAGTCATACAGCCTGAACAGCAGCCATCCGGCCACATAGGTAACGATGCCGTACACAAAGGAAGAACGCAGGTCACGAATGGTCTCCACGAACTTGCTGTAAGTCTCTGCCGTGGTGGTACGGTTCCTGTAATGAAACATCAGCGACATCATCACAAGTACAGTATACAGCAGCACAGGATCAGCGAGAGTCCGGATCCAGAAGCCTCTGCGTCCCGATCTGTCTTTATTGATTAATGAAGGCATTTTTTACACCATTTTTTTGAAATTATTATCGCCGTCAAGATACCACATCGCCAGCCTGGTAGGATTCGGGGTATCGGATGCCGGTGCCAGCAGGCACGAGCTTTCCGTATCCTCTATACCCTCTGTCAGCTGCGAGAAATCTCCGCCGAAATCAGTGGAGGCGAACACACAGGCGCAGGCCTGTGAGGTAACGGCTGTTCTGCCGACTCTTGTATCGGTCATATTCCTTACCGCAAGCACCTTCATCAGCAGCTGAGAGGGTGCTTCGGGGTTGTCTGCATTCTCGCATACGGCCGAGCCGTCTGCACCCCTGTACACGAAGGTACAGGCTATTCCCTGCTTTACAAGGAGGTCGAGCAGTCCGAACATGGCACATATTATACGCTCACCGGATTCGGCTGCCTTTACAGGATCCTCGCTGCTGCTGCGGTAGAGATCCAGCACCAGTACGGGCTGTACTGAGGCGACCGCCTCATCAAGCCTTACCATCAGCTTGTTCTTCTTCGAGCTGAGCTTCCAGTTCACACGCTTCAGCGGATCGCCCTCCACATACTCCCTGTGTACATAACCGGGAGATGTATTGGTCGAGAACTGCATGGCCGTATCGTTCTCCTCCTCATCAGACGTCATTACGCCGTCTGCGATGTTGCGGAAGAGCTGTGAGGCTGCACTCACCTCGGGAAGAGCCGGTATTACTCCGACGCTCTTTGAATCGGGGTACTGTTCCTTATTCTTCAGCTTCAGGTTCATGAATCCGAGAAAGCCGCAGGAATAAATCTCCGGCACTGCTATCTCGCCGTTTCCGGCTATAATGGCCTCCGCCCGGCAGTGAAAGGATTTCCTGTCAGCACCGGCAAGTGAGAGATGATAGCGCTTATCCAGGCCGGAGAAGACCTCCGTGGCCTCCGGCACCAGCTCTACGATCGCAAGGGGGACTATACCGGTCTTCTCGACGGTTATTTTCACATCGAGGGTGCTGCCCTTCTGGACATAGCCTTCACAGTCGATGCGCACCTTTATCCTCTTCCTTGCATATGCCGCCATCGCGTAGGACACGAGCGGTGCAAAGAGGACGAAGGCGATAAGTATTATGCCCATCTCACCGTCAAGGTAGAAGGTGAAGAGGAACAGCAGAAAGCCCACACCTGCAACAGCTGAAAGGCTCTTCATGCTGTGGAAAAGCTCCTGCCTGAAAAAGCCGGGCTCTCTGTTTTTCTTTTCTTTACCGCTCATACCGCTTACATTCCCGGTACAGGAGCAGTATCGATGATGTGCTGTATGTACGCCTCACCGGAGCCGTATTCACTCTTGCCCTGGGGGGAGAGGATTATACGGTGGGAGAGCACTGATACCGCAGTCTTCTTTACGTCATCAGGTGTCACATAATCTCTTTCATATATGTACGCAAAGGCTTTTGCGGCCTTGAAGAGTGCTATACTTCCTCTCGGGCTGATGCCGAGAGTTACGTTTCTGTCGTCTCTGGTAGCGCCGACTATGCGGACAATGTACTCCTTCACGCTGTCGGTGACACGGATCCTGCGTACCTCCTCCTGCATCGTTGAGATATCGTCAACGTGCATGGCAGGCTCCTGGATATTCTCTATGGGGTTGTATTTCTCGGTACGCTCCAGGATGCTTATCTCCTCGGCGGCTGTAGGATAGCCCATGGAGAGCTTCATGAAGAAGCGGTCCATCTGCGCCTCGGGGAGGTGGAAGGTGCCGTAGGTCTCGACAGGGTTCTGTGTGGCCATTACGAGGAAGGGCCTCGGAAGGACGTGTGTAACGCCGTCAAGGGATATCTGGCGCTCCTCCATAGCCTCAAGCAGTGCGGACTGCACCTTCGGCGAGGCTCTGTTTATCTCGTCAGCGAGGAGGAAGTTGCACATTACTGCACCGTCGCGGTACATGAACTCGCCTGTCTTCTGATCGAGCATTGTGAAGCCGGCTATATCAGACGGCATTACATCAGGTGTGAGCTGGATACGGTTGAAGCTGCCGCCGATGGAGCGTGACAGTGCCGTGATCAGCTGTGTCTTGCCTACACCCGGCACATCCTCGAGGAGGACATGGCCTTCGCAGAGCATTGCAGCGAGGAGCCTGAGGACGGTATCCTCTTTGCCGACGATCACCTTTCCGATGGAATCGGTGATCTTTCTGATCTTTTCATTCATATTTATACCTCATAATTTTTCTAAAATTATACAGATATATTATATCACAAACCGACTGAAACTTCAAACGGGATTATAAATAAAGATAAGCCTGTATAATTGTGTGATTTCCACAAAAATACAGGCTTTTGATTGTTGAAACAGTCATTGCCGGATCACAGCATGACAGAAGGCATCATCCCTCTTTTTCATTCTTTTTCCTTTTACCCGAAAATACGGGCGTAAGCGCTATAAGACCTCCGAGGAACAATGCAAGACCTATCGATGAGAGTATAAGTGTCAAGGCGCCGATCCTGCCCTCTGCGATACGGTAATCAGCGATCTCAGTCGGAGCGAATCCCCATTTTTCCAGCATCTCATCACGGATCTCTATATACTCCTCGTCATCGGGCTGCTCAACAAGCTTGCCGCTGAAGGAGATCTCGTTCACGGGATAGTCAGCCTCCTCGCCCGCACTGTACTTCTCGTTAAAGTAGCTCCAGGCATTGGAAAGTGAATCGATCTTTTCAACGAGTGCCTCATCGGATGTGGAGAAAATGGTATAGAACTCGTTCAGATCCTCTTCGTCGCTGTTCATATACTGATCGTACTTATCGTGTCCGATGTTACATACAAGATAGTAGTAAAACTTTTTCTTGCCGGTAGGTATGAACAGAAAGCTGCCCGGCTCCTCAACCGTGAGGATACATCCTACGGGATAGTAAAGCTCGCCCTCCACAAGAGCGCTCTTCTCGTAATCGGTGATATCACTTGAATTGAAATACACCGTATTCTGATCGAGCATGAGCATGGTATCCTCAAAGTTCGCCAGTATCATTATAATACCGGCAAACATTGCCAGCAATATTATCTTGGTCTTTGCTTTCATCTGATCCTCCGTAGCATCACAGTAAACAAGAAGGCGGCAGGGACTTCCCCGCCGCCCTCAGATCACTTGATCATCTTTGCGATCTCGTCTGCAAGGTTATCTTCCTTCTTCTCGATTCCCTCGCCTCTCTCGTAGCGAACAACATCTGTTACCTTGATGGAGCCGCCGAGCTTCTTAGCCTCTGCGTCAACATAGCCCTGAACTGAGAGCTTGTCGTCCTTTACGAAAGCCTGCTCAAGGAGGCAGTTCTCTGTGTAGTACTTGCCAACCTTGCCCTCAACGATCTTAGCTCTTACCTGCTCAGGCTTGGAAGCCATCTTGGGATCCTCAGCCATCTGAGCCATCATGATCTTCTTCTCGTTCTCGATTACCTCAGCGGGTACCTGCTCACGGCAGAGATAAGGAGCATTGAGTGCAGCAGACTGCATTGCTACATCCTTACCGATTGCTGCTACCTGATCAGCAGAAAGATCTGTATCCATCTTTACGAGTACACCGATGCTGCCGCCGTTGTGGATGTAGGAAGCAAGAGCGCCCTCCATTCTTACGAAACGACGGATAACGATGTTCTCACGGATCTTCATGCCAGCGAGCTCTGTGAGAGCCTCGCCTACTGTACCTGTGCCGCCGCTGATGGGGAGCTCCTTGAGAGCCTCAACGTCAGCAGGAGCCTTCTCGATGATTGTCTTTGCAACGCCTGCAACAAAGTTTCTGATATCGTCTGTGTTAGCAGCGAAGTCTGTCTCGGTGTTTACCTCGAGCAGAACGCCTGTGTTGCCCTCTACTACTGCAGCAACTACGCCCTCAGCAGCAGCTCTGCCGCTCTTCTTGGCCTGTGTAGCGAGTCCTTTCTCTCTGAGGAACTCGATAGCCTTATCCATATCGCCGTCGTTCTCCTCGAGTGCCTTCTTACAGTCCATCATGCCAACGCCTGTGGACTTCATGAGTTCCTTGATCTCTGCAACGGATACCTTTCCCATTGTTATTACCTCCTGTATTTTCGTTTGATATTAATAAAAGAGGACTGCTGCCCCGTTTCGACGCCGCAGCAGCCCTTTCAGTACATTCTTGTGATTATTCAGCGTCAGCCTCTGCCTCAGCAGCAGTCTCCTCAGCGGGAGCCTCCTGTGCTTCCTCAGCATCGCTGCCCTGTCTGCCCTCGATGATAGCGTTTGCAACTGTACCGGCAATGAGCTTTACAGCGCGGATAGCGTCATCGTTACCGGGGATAACGTAATCAACCTCGTCAGGATCGCAGTTTGTATCTACGATAGCAACGATCGGGATGTTGAGCTTCTTAGCCTCAGCTACAGCGATCTTCTCCTTGCGGGGATCAACGATGAACAGAGCTGCAGGGAGCTTCTTCATTGTCTTGATACCGCCGAGGAACTTCTCGAGCTTCT
>CAMKMD010000013.1 GCA_946413815.1 uncultured Ruminococcus sp. | reverse complement strand
TCATATACTTTTCTATTGCACTATTTTGCGTTTACACAGAATTTGGGATTGACTCAAACAAACATCCATACCAATAAGACAAGCAAACCTGATCCGCTGCCATGATCTTTGTTATCTTTCTCGAAAATAAAAGCATAGCTCACTGCAAAGCAATTACCGCAGCAGCGCCTTCAATCAAATTTACTAAAATCGAACTGCCCTTATATAATATGTTTTTCATAACGCGCTTCTTGTCTGGTAAATTCCGTTTATGATAGCAGTAATTATAGCATAATATTGAAGATTTGTCAATAAAAAAGCCATAGTACTTCTGACTGTATATCAAAAATACTATGGCTCAAAATGTCTTTAAAAGTACCGAACTAACCAGCAGCAGTTTTATATTAATAGAATGTCGCTACCTTCTTTTCAGGCGGATCTGTTTCTGTCAGCTCTGTGACAAAGATAACAGGGCCCGCTCCCTTGTAAAGCTTATGGCGCTGCACCCTGATCTTTCCCGTCACCCTGAACCATTTATCCTGTGTAGGTTCAAATGGCTTTTCATACTGGGCAACGCACCAGCAGAACTGGATATCCTCAACGCAGCAGGTCATGATGTGCCTTCCGACTGCATAGGTATTGTCAGGGAACTTTTTGTTGCGTGCAGTCATACACTTAAAGGTTATGAGCTTTCCGTCATACTTCTCGGGTTCTTCCATGATATCACGATACCAGAGGGCGTAATCCTGATCCTCGATAACGATATGATCTGCTTCGACATCGAAAGGAAGCGGATCTTCAATGTCATCATATGCAATCTCACCGTCAGTGTACTCGTAACAGATGTCCGTTCTTCTGCTGACTCCGCGTACAATCTTATGGAATTCCTGCGGATCCATACTCTTCTCAAAACGGTTGAATACTACAAGCTCGCACATATTCAGCTTGTCGACCACAAGTGAACGCATATTCGCATTATAGTTCATAAACGTCGAACCATCTGCAAAGAACATGATCTGTGCGACCTCCCAGTTTTCGGGCATAGCCTGGAAGAAATCATTGATCAGCCACATACCGTTGTATTCCAGAACCACACGTTCTGCATGAGTTTCAACTGCAAGGCGCATAAGATTGGCCTCGTTCATCTCTTCCTTATCCTCAAGAACTCTGAGGAATATATTGTTTTTCTCAAAGGAGGAAGTATCATATTCCTCTATTCCCTCTTCGCAGACAAGAAGAAGAGTTCTCTCTCCCTTTACAAAACGCTTGTCCGCAAGAGTCTCCTGGATGAATCTGGTCTTACCTGCTTCGAGAAAGCCAAGAAACATATATACAGGTACTGGTTCCTGCTGTCTGAATGGCATATTATTTACCTCCTGATACTCACTCAACACAGAAGAGCTTTGCAACAGCCTCTTCATTGAGCTTTGAACCGATAACACAAAGTCTTCCTGTAGTCTCAGCACTGCCTGTGCGTACATCAGGCACACCGGGGACATAGTCAAAGTGTATCCACTGTCCATCATCGCCTGCTACAATACCCTTAGCCCTGAGTACTATACCATAGTTCTCCTCGTCTGAAAGCGCTTCAAGAGCAGCAGTGATCGCTTCCTTTGAATATGTTCTTGGCGTTTCTGTTCCCCAGCTTGTGAATACTTCATCAGCATGGTGGTGATGGTGATCATGGTCATGATCGTGACAGCCGCAGGTGCAGTTCTCATCATGCTCTTCACCATCGTGATGGTGGTGGTGATGCTCGTGTTCATCATGGTCGTGATGATGCTCATCGTGATCATGATCGTGGCAGCCGCAGGTGCAGTTCTCATCATGCTCGTCACCGTCATGATGATGGTGATGATGTTCGTGCTCGTCGTCATCATGGTGGTGATGATGTTCGTGGTCATCGTCATGGTGATGATGGTGGTGATGATGTTCTTCTTCAAGAAGCTTTTTCAGCTCATCATCAAGTGTGTTCTTCTGGGTCATGGCATCAACCAGCTGCTTTCCGGTAAGCTCGTCCCACTCAGTTGTAACTATAGGTGCTTCATGATTGAATTCACGGAGGCGCTTTACTACCTCGTCAAGCTGCTGCTGTGAAAGTCCGGCTGTATGGCTGAGTATCAGGCAGCTTGCATAGGTGATCTGATTATTGAAGAATTCACCGAAGTTCTTCTGATACATCTTGCACTTCTTTGCATCGACGATAGTAGTAAATCCATCAAGTTCGACGTCATGTGCATCAATATTCCTTACCGCATTTATAACATCACTGAGCTTTCCGACACCGGAAGGTTCAATAAGGATGCGGTCAGGCTTATACTCTTCAAGCACCTTCTCAAGAGCCTTGCCGAAATCGCCCACGAGCGAGCAGCAGATGCAGCCAGAATTCATTTCTGTGATCTCGATACCGGCATCTTTGAGGAAACCGCCGTCGATGCCTATCTGTCCGAATTCGTTTTCGATAAGAACTAGCTTCTCTCCCTTATATCCTTCAGAGATCAGCTTTTTGATAAGAGTTGTCTTTCCGGCGCCAAGAAATCCGGAAAAAATGGTGATCTTTGTCATAAAGTAACACTTCTTTCCATTGAAATAAATGCCTGTATTCAAGGCTCGATATCTATTATAACACATTGTTATTTAAAAATCAACCATCTGACGCATTCTGCTTAAAGCGAAACAATTGTTCTTGACACATTTCAGATGATATGTTATAATATAATTTAAAGTATATGAAAAGGGGGTGTGAATGATGTGGAGCGAAGAGAAAGATCTATATGATGTATCGACCGGTTTTGACAGTGATACTATCTATACTGATATCCCTCTTCAGAATATAAGGACCGCAAAAACACAGGAAGCAACTCCACAACGAATCAGGGAAATGCGCTCCATAGCGTTCACCTCAGAGGCCCGGTGGAAGACATCGGCATGGCTGTTCTATACTCAGGGCTCGTTCCTGGCTGATTATGAGGATGACTATCCGCCTGACAAGGATTTTGTGCGATATTATCCAACGTACAGAGACCTGACAGTACCGCAGCTCCGCGGCTACTTTTCATGGCGTACTATGCTTCGAAACGGAAATACCCCGGATCTTGTACTCCCATACCTGCTTATGTATACATATGAACTGATCAACTGTATCGGCACTTCATCACCGGAAGAAGCCTGCTACAAGCTGATGGAGCTTGGGAATCAGTACGCTTCTGCAGGGCAGCCATACCTGAACAGTCTGTCTTCATGGATAACCGACTTTGTAGTCTGCTATGGATTATCCCCTGATATTATTGCAAATTCACAGGATATTCGCTTTGACAAGGCGCTGATGATACTGACAGAATGCGACAGCTTTTCAGATTATGAACTGTTTGATGCCATTCGTTCCCTTTCAGCCTATTCAATAGATGACTCACTGTTCGCAGCGCAGTATCATGACGAGATAAAAGCTGCTGCAACAGCTGCTTTCAGGGACCTATCAGCTTTTTTCAAAGAGCACAGGGTCAATACTGTCTGCGATAAATACTTCGGCAAGCCCGTCAACAAGCAACATAATATGTTTTCTTCCGCAATATATTACAACCGCGAACCTATAAGAAACTGCACCGTTGAGCTCAACCCAATCCACAGATATACCTGCACAAACGGCACATGGTACTGTGAAAAATACTATGGGAACCGTCAGCGAAACAAACAACTCGGTATCTTCCTCCGCACGGTAGACAGTATCATGCGTGAGCGATACGATTTCAGATACAAGCTAACTTTGACCGATGCTACAAAAGTTGAGGTCGCTGCTATCAATTCCGCTCTTGATCGCATCGAGGAAGAGAAGCGGAGACAAAAGGCTGCAAACATAGAGATTGACCTCAGCTGCCTTGATGCTATCAGGACATCGGCAGATATCACGAGGGACCGTCTGCTTGTCGAAGAAGACGAAGAAGAGAACGCTCCGGTTACAGAGACAATATCTGTCGAAGAGGAAAAGGAAGGCCTGCTCACGTCGGATGAAACAGCGTTCTTAAAAGCTGTTCTCAGAGGCGAAGGTTATGAAGAAGCAGCTATGTCTTCGGGTTCGCTGCCTTCTGTGCTTGCAGAGCGGATAAATGAGAAGCTATTTGATGAATTCGACGATATAGTCATCGATTTTTCCGGAGACGTTCCCGTAGTAATAGAAGACTACACAGATGATATAGAGGAAATGATAAACAGGGAGGAAAGAAAATGAAAATACCAAAGAGGATCGCTTCGGCGGTCATTAACTCTCTTAAAGGCGGCGTTGTTCCGCGTATCGGTCTGCCGTATATAACAGTAGGAAGAGAGGCAGAGATAAACGCTCTGCTCAGAGACATAGATATCATCGAAGACGGAGGCGCATCTTTCCGCTTTGTGATGGGCAGATACGGCAGCGGAAAAAGCTTTCTGATGCAAACGATCCGCAGCCATGTAATGGACAGAGGATTTGTTGTCATGGATGCTGACCTTTCACCGGAACGCAGGCTTTTCGGTACCAAAGGACAAGGGCTTGCGACCTACAAGGAACTTATAAGTAATATGTCAACTAAAACACGTCCGGAAGGCGGCGCTCTCAACCTTATACTTGACAGATGGATAAGCTCCGTTCAGTCAGAAACCGCATCAGGATCCGGATATACCCCCGGCAGTCCTGAGTTTGATTCAGCTGTTGAAAGACGTATCTATAAAGTTACAGATGCTCTGAGCGAACTTGTTCACGGTTTTGACTTTGCAAAGCTGCTAAGCACCTATTATCGCGCTGTTCTCAGCGGAGATGATGACTGCAAGGGCAAAGTAATAAAGTGGTTCAGAGGCGAATACACGACTAAGACTGAAGCCAAGAATGAGCTTGGTATAAACATTATAGTAAATGATGACAACTGGTACGAGTACATCAAGCTGTTTGCGGCATTTCTGAAACAGGCCGGCTATTCAGGTCTGCTTATTCTGATAGATGAACTTGTCAATGTCTACAAGATACCGAATTCAGTAACACGGCAGAACAACTATGAAAAGATCCTGACAATGTACAACGATACATTGCAGGGTAAGGCTCATTACCTTGGGATCATTATGGGCGGTACTCCTCAATGTATCGAAGACACACGCCGGGGTGTGTACAGCTACGAAGCGCTGAGATCAAGGCTCTCAGAAAGCAGGTTCAGCAGAGACGGCATAAAGAATCTCAATGCGCCGGTCATCCCCCTCGTTCCTCTTACCTACGAAGAAATGCTCGTTCTGACAGAAAAGCTGACTGATATCCATTCACAGCTCTATGATTATTCTCCTGTGCTTACTCAGAACGATCTTGTCGGCTTTATCAAGTCGGAATTCGGCCGTATCGGCACAGACAGTCACATTACCCCCCGTGAGGTCATACGTGATTTTATAAGTGTGCTTGATCTCTGCCAGCAATACCCAGAAATGACAGTTACCGACATTATCGGTTCTGATAAAATGACATTCGCCGCCGCCGAAGCGGGTGACGGGAGCGAAGCAGATGAAGGTTACGCTGAATTCGATATATAAGTAATGAGGTCTACAAATGAACATATTTGACAGATATGCCCCGTTCATACAGGATTATATCTACAGGAACGGCTGGGAGTCCTTAAGAGCCGTCCAGGCAGCTGCAGGAGATGCAATATTCAACACAGATCAGAATGTCCTGCTTACGGCATCTACCGCTTCCGGCAAGACAGAAGCAGCATTTTTCCCTATACTGACCGAATTCTATGAAGATCCTCCTGCTTCTGTCGGTGCGATCTATATAGGTCCCCTGAAAGCACTTATCAATGATCAGTTCTCACGGCTTACAGAGCTCTGTGAAGAGGCCGATATCCCTGTATGGCACTGGCATGGTGATGTTGCACAGTCCCACAAGACTAAAATGATCAGGCATCCATCAGGTATCCTCCAGATCACCCCCGAGTCGCTTGAAGCAATGATGATACGCCGTCATGCACTCATACCGAAACTATTCGGTGATCTCAGATATATCGTTATTGATGAGCTTCATTCCCTCATGCGGGGCGACAGAGGCGGTCAGACGCTTTGCCTCATAGAGAGGCTTTCACGCCTTGCCGGCGTAAATCCTCGAAGAATAGGCCTTTCTGCAACTATCGGCGATCCCGGGGAGGCGGCAGAGTTTCTTTCCGCAGGCACCGGCAAAGGTACTATAATTCCAAAGATAGCCGGCGCAAGCACAAAATGGAGACTTTCTGTCGAGCATTTTTATGTTGCATCTGAAAATCAGCCTGAAGGTGAGGCACCGGAAGCCCTCCCTGTACTTGAAGAGAAAACTGATACCGCTCCTGTTCATTCAGATCCGGGTATGGGTTATATCTTTGAGCATACAAAAGGAAAGAAGTGCCTTGTTTTTGTGAACTCACGAGAAGAATGCGAGGCTGTGACTACAACGCTCCGTTCTTATTGTGATGCAAAGCACGAGACTGACAGATTTCTCATACATCACGGCAATCTTTCTTCGTCATACAGGGAAACTGCCGAAGAGGCCATGAAGGATGAAGCGGTATACATGACTACAGTCACGACTGCTACGCTTGAACTGGGTATAGATATCGGCCGGCTTGAACGTGCCTTCCAGATAGATGCTCCCTTTACCGTCTCCTCCTTCCTGCAGCGTCTCGGCCGTACGGGGCGTCGTGAACTGCCGCCGGAAATGTGGTTCGTTATCCGTGAGGATATGCCTGAGCCAAGATCAATGCTGCCGGAGACCATACCATGGAAGCTTATACAGGCCATATCTCTTATACAGGTATACCGTGAGGAAAGATGGGTCGAGCCGCCTAAGCTCGACAGGCTGCCTTTCAGTCTGCTTTATCATCAGACTATGAGCACCCTTGCCTCCTGCGGAGAACTTACACCTCCTCAGCTCGCTTCAAAGGTGCTCACCCTCAGATACTTCCACAGGATAAGTCAGGAACAATACAAGGTCCTTCTCAGGCATCTTATAGAGACAGAACATATCCAGAAAACAGAGACCGGAGGGCTTATCGTCGGGCTTTCCGGAGAACGTATCATTAATTCATTCCGTTTTTTCGCTGTGTTCCAGGAGAATGAGGAGTACACCGTAAGATGGAATTCTCAGGAGCTCGGTACTATCGTATCTCCTCCGCCTGTCGGAGAAAAGCTCGCACTTGCCGGTCATGTCTGGGTAGTTGAGGAAATAGACCATAAACGAAAACTCGTTTACTGCGAACAGATCAAAGGAAAGGTTCCGGCATATTTCGGAGATTGCCCCGGAGATATCAATACACGTATACTTCTCAGAATGAAGCAGGTATTATCTGAAGATATCGCCTATCCCTACCTTATGAAAAATGCTGTCAGCCGTCTCAGCCAGGCAAGGCTTTCTGCTCAGAATTCCGGAGTTTCAGAAAGGCCGCTTATCTGCCTTGGAGGAAATATGTGGTGCCTGTTTCCCTGGCTCGGGACCTACGCCTTCTTTGCTATGGAAAGATTCCTGAAAATAAAATGCGGTGAAAGGCTCGGACTTCGCGGAATGGATTCTGCAAGGCCGTATTATATCCAGTTCAGTATGAAGGCCACGCCTCAGGAGTTCTTTGCAGTCCTTTCTGAGGAAGCCGCCGAACTGACAGACGCCCTCGATCTTGTATACCCAAACGAAGTTCCTGTCTTCGAAAAGTATGATAAGTATCTGCCGCCTGAACTTATCAGAGAGGGCTTTGCATACGGGATACTCAATATTGAAGAAATGAAGCATCGTATAGCAGAATGGGCGGATAAAAACTTATAACACACAAAAGGCTGTCGTTATATAATGACAGCCTTATTCTTTATATTAAGTTAATCAGGCCTGTATCCAAGAAGGCGGGCGATTCGTACTGCATCTTTAAGATCAATTGCACGTACACTGTATTTAGTAACACCTTCACCGCAAAGCCAGAAACTGAGGCAGCATTTATGACTAAGGAATCTCTGGAACGGACTCTGCATGATATCTATCTTTACAATGTTTTCCCGGTCGGCTGCAACAGTATGGAACGAGGTCCACTTTGAACATCTAATGAGTATCTTATCCTCGTAAAGTGAGATACCGCTTGTGAATAACGCCACAGTTTTAACGGCAACAAGCCATACGGCAGGTATCATGAACATTATACCGGCAAAATGTATGAGCTCGCTTACACGTGGAAACAGTTTAGCTGCTGAGTCAGATAAGGGAAGCACAAATACAGCAGATAGAAAAGGTATCCATACATAATTCCACCAGCCGGATAATCTTGGTTTGAAATCAAGCTTCATACCACTGAAAAGTCCGAGTCTTTCAAGGCCCTTGCCAAGATTCTTTTCAAGTCGTACAGGGAGGAGAACAGGCATATGCTGAGAACTTGTGCCATAACCGGCACAACTGATATTTACCGTTACAATACCGCTCATCTTCATTATAAGGTTCTGCCTGAGGTCCGTAAAATTGATATGATCAAGGTTTATGCGGTAGCTGCGGCGGTTAAAAAGCCCGCAGGTAACATTAAGTACCTTTTCATCACAATTGATCCTGAACCGTGAATACCTCTGTATATTTACAAGGAATGAAAGGAACCAGGCTGCAAGGAAGAAGGTTCCGGCTGCAAGAGCAGCTCCCGGTATCTTCAGAATGAAATTCGAGGTTATCTTTTCTGTTGTTTCAGCTATCGTATTCAGCGAAAGCATGATTAGATCATATGCTATATCTCCGCCCTTGATAAAGAAAGTTGCAATATAGACAGCTCCGGAAAAACCGCTTGAAAAGAACAGGGAAAACAGCAGGACAGAAAGCCCTGAAGGATCCTGAATATCCTGTTTGTTCTTTACGTTGATATCGGGAATGTTTTCAAGAATACTCAGTGAGTGCCTCTTTGTCATAAGGAGCTTCAGGTCGGTAGTACGGAAAAACCCGGCGCGGGTATCAAAGCAGAGCCTCACTCCTCTGAAAGGAAGAAGATATGCGGGGATTTCGGCAGTCGTGACGCTTATATTCCTGAAAGGTATCTCTGTTACTACCTTGAAGATTACACCCTCGCGGTAGGTTACAGAGCTGCTGCTTACCTCCACCTGAGTGCAATACCACCTTACAAATCCGAATACTAGGATGGCGATGAGGATAACTATGTCTGCCCATGCACCTCTGACCCACTGGTATATGCCCTCAGGGTCAAAATGAAAAACCGAGAAGCCTCGCAAAAGAGGAAATATGAGAAGCCAGAGGTTTCTCATGGAATAACGTAGTACCCTTAGGGGATGCTCATGGTATGTCATCTGAGCTTACCTCCCTTTCCGGTACTTGCAAGTATCTCCCGGACATCCGACATGCTCAGGAACATAAGCTGGAACTGTCCGCCGTAGACGAAAAGAACTATGAAATTCAGTCCCGTTCTGCCTGACATCGGAGTTGTTACAACTGTATAATACTGCACAGCCGAAAACTGAACAGTCTGATGGGATTTCATAAATACTCCGCTGTGTCTGGTAACCTCAGTCTCGGTCGCTTCGTAGCGCAGTGAACCGAAATAAAGCGGAAGATAGATAAACATAAAGAAGATAGCCGCAGTGATGATCGCTGTTGAAAAAATGATGACAACGACAGCAAGCGGGATATATATACGGACAATGCCGATAAGTATCAGTGATATAAGGACAATAAGCATCCTTAAAGTCAGAAGAGCGTGTTTATCGGGAAGATATGTCTTCATTCGTTTCTCCCTTCTTAAAAGGTATATTTTTATTATAACATAAATATGCTGTAAAGTACAATCCTTTTTATGTAAAATTTTCTTGTTTTGGGGGATCTATGAAGATATTGCTTGAAACACTTTCCGGATGCATCTGGGGAAATGGTATGATGCTGATTCTGCTCGGTACTGGGATTCTTTGTACAGTCAGAACAAAATGTATTCAACTGAAGCTGCCGCGATTCCTGCTGAAAAGATTCTTCAGAAGCGGAGACGGCAGAAAACAGACACAGATAGTATGCACATCCCTTGGCGCTGCTATGGGTACAGGCAATATAACCGGAGTTTCAGCAGCACTGGCAGCCGGAGGGCCCGGAGCTATATTCTGGATGTGGGTATCTGCTTTTCTTGGAATGGCACTTGTGTATACAGAGAACACGCTTTCAGCGAAATACAGTGATATTTCTCTGAAAGGAACAATGGCATACATACGAAAAGGACTTGGAAGCAGATTGCTGACATCGCTCTTCTGTATATTCTGCTGCGGCTCAGCCTGTACAATGGGCGGCTTTGTACAAGTCAGCACTGTGGCAGATACTATATTTCCGGAAGCATCAAATATCAAGTCCTTAATAGCAGCTCTGTCCTTTGCTATGATACTTCCCATTGTTTTGGGAGGGGCTTCAAGGGTGGGTAAGGCAGCGCAGGTGTTGCTGCCTCTTGTATCAGCGGTATACGGAGTAATATGTATAGCAGTTATTTTTGAAAACAGAAATAACATACCTGAATCCTTTAAAGGGATTTTTTCGTCTGCTTTTGGTATGCGTCAGGCTGCAGGCGGTCTGCTCGGTCATTCTCTGTCAAGAACTGTATCAACAGGGCTGCGAAGAGGACTGTTTTCAAATGAAGCCGGCCTTGGCTCGTCTCCGCTGCTTCACAGCGGCACAGATGGCGTTCCTGCTGAAGATCAGGGAATGTGGGCTATGTTTGAGGTGTTCGTAGATACCATAGTCTGCTGCACACTTACAGCATTGCTCCTCCTCTGCTCTGGAAAAGATATGTCAGTTGTCCCGGCCTTTTCTGCTGTTCTCGGGAGAAACGCAGTAGTGGTACTGTCTTGTATTCTTTCTGTTTATGCATTCTGTACGGTTATCGGATGGTATTGCTGCGGTGAAAAGGCTTTTCTTCATCTTACAGGAGACAGATTCCGCAGAGCCGCACCCTTTGTTTTCACACTGATTGCTTCCGCCGGAGCCATATGCCCGGCATCCGAAGCATGGATGCTGTCAGATATATGCAACGGATTGATGGCGATCCCGAACCTTATTGCTGTGATCTGTCTGACAATGAACAGCTTCAACCGAAAAGGCGATGATTGGTGACATTATTTTACATAATCCCCCTTTTCGCCTCCAAATCACTTCTAAAAGGTGCAGTTCTTTTGTTTATTGTGTACAATTGTAGAAAGTTATCTTTTTAGGTATTGACAAAATGCTAAACTTTAAGTATAATTAAAGATGAATTACTATACACATATCCGTTCAATACAATCCGGATATAATAATAAGACTTTATTGGCGGGAGAACCTGCCTGTAAATATACAAAGGATCCCTTCCTCAAAGGTATCCTCAAGCCGTGACGATCATACAGATATGATCTTGCCGTAGACCGATATACTCCCTGAGCGTGGGAGGTACGGATCGATAATGGTCTTACGGAAGAGTTTATACATATGAATCTGTAGCATAGATCATACACTGCTTCATAAAATCAAAGATCACAAACTAAACATTCCTGAGGCGGGTATGTCTGTTTTCTTATGCCCGTCTGACTCAGAAAGAGAGGTCACTACGTGAACAATAACAACAATAAGGACACTTCAAAAAGGACAAGAAAGACATCGGCGGCATCCTCTCAGGCTGCACCGAAAAAGCGTACCTATACAAAAAGGAAGACTGTGGCAGCTGATACTGCGCCTGCCGAAACATCAGCAAAGAAGTCTGCTAAAACGGCTGCTGACACATCAAAGTCCAAGGCAAAAGCAGCTAAGCCTGTAAAGGAAGTAAGGCGCACCCCTGTCAGGATCATCCCTCTCGGAGGTCTTAATGAGATAGGAAAGAACATGACACTGTTTGAGTGCTCTAACGATATTTTCATTCTCGACTGCGGTCTCGCCTTCCCCGATGCTGATATGCCGGGCGTTGACATCGTTATCCCTGATTTCACTTATGTCGAAAGAAATGCTGAGAAGATCAGAGGCATCGTTATAACTCATGGCCATGAAGACCATATCGGAGGCCTTGCATATCTTCTTCAGAAGGTTAATGTGCCTGTATACGCAACAAGACTAACAATCGGACTTATCGAGGGCAAACTCAAGGAGCACGGTCTTCTCGGCAAGGTGAAACTCAATATCGTTGAACCGAGAAAGACTGTACGTATGGGATGCATGGGTGTTGAATTCATCAAGGTGAATCACTCTATCCCTGATTCTGTAGGCATGGCTATCCATACCCCCGCCGGCGTTATTATCCATACCGGCGACTTCAAGGTGGATTATACCCCTATCGACGATAAGCCTATTGACCTCGGCCGTTTTGGTGAACTTGGCAACAAGGGAGTTCTTGCCCTTATGGCAGATTCCACTAATGCTGAAAGGCCCGGTTTTACTCATTCAGAAAGAACTGTAGGCGAATCATTTGACCGCCTTTTCAAGAAGGGCGATGGTAAGCGCATAATTATCGCTACCTTCTCCTCCAATATCCATCGTGTACAGCAGATCATCAACTGCGCTGTCCGCTATGGCCGCAAGGTAGCTGTATTCGGCAGGAGTATGATAAATGTTATCAATACAGCTGTAGAGCTTGGCTATCTGGATGTTCCGGACGGCGTATTCATCGATATCGAGATGATAAACCGTTACGAGAGTGAACGTATCGTTCTTATCACAACAGGCAGCCAGGGTGAGCCTATGTCTGCCCTTACCCGTATGGCTATGAATGACCACCGCAAGGTCAGCATAACTCCTCAGGATTTCATAATCATCTCAGCCACACCTATCCCCGGTAACGAGAAGTTTGTTACACGCGTAGTTAATGAGCTTATGAAATCCGGCGCAGAGGTAGTATACGAGGCAATGTACGAAGTCCATGTTTCAGGCCATGCCTGTCAGGAGGAGCTCAAACTTATGATGGCTCTTACAAGGCCTAAATTCTTCATACCTGTTCACGGCGAATACAAGCATCTCAAAAAGCACGCTGATCTCGGAAAACTCATGGGTATCCCCAAGGAGAATATCGTTATCGCTGAGATAGGCAATGTTATAGAGACCGACGGTGTTTCTATGAAGATAACAAGTCAGGTTCCCGCCGGAAAGATACTCGTTGACGGTCTCGGCGTGGGCGATGTAGGTTCTATCGTACTGAGAGACAGAAAGCATCTTGCTCAGGACGGACTTATAATCATAGTTATAGCTATAGACCGCGCCTCCAATGAGATAGTATCAGGACCCGATATCATTTCGCGCGGATTCGTATATGTCAGGGAAGCTGAACAGCTTATCGTTGATGCCAAGGAAGTTCTTAATATTACCCTTTCAAACTGCTCCATCAATGAGCTGAGGGAGTGGAACACTCTGAAGGGCAAGATGCGAGACTCACTTTCAGATTTCATCTTTGAAAAGACAAAGCGTTCTCCCATGATACTTCCTATAATCATGGAGACCTGATCGTCTTATGTATTTTTCACGAAAGGAGGAGTCTGATCTGAAATGAAAAACAAGTTTCCGGTCGTTTTTGCACTGACCCTTGCAGCGCTGCTGCTTGACTGTGCATTCACATCTGTGATGCTTTTCAGATACAACAAGGCCTGCGGCATTGCCGGTCTTATAGCATCTGCACTGCTGATCACAGCGCTGATACTTCTTGTTGTTTTCTATGGCAAAAACTCTCTGCGGCGCATATCGAGAATGAATGCACATCTTGAGACCTCGGCTGCACAGTATATGAATTCCCTTCCGGCACCGGTTGCTGTAATCAACAGTAAAAACGAATTTGTCTGGTACAACCAGATATTTGCAGAAACCATAAGCCTTGGTTCTGATCTTTACGGACTGGAGCTTGAAGGATTTGTCAAGATCGATCTTGAAGCACTTGAGAAAGAAGGTCATGCAGACTGCCAGATAAACGGTTCACACTACACTGTTTATTCCGAAACCTTCAAGGAAAACGATCTTTCATTCCTGATACTGTATTTCAGCGACCAGACACTCTATTTCAACCTGAAAAAGGAGAAAGACGATAATCATCCGAATGTACTGATACTTACGATCGATAACTACGACGAGATCATGCAGAATGCCAAGGAAAGCGAAAAGGCTCAGGCTTCTGTAGAGACTGAAAAGCTTATCGAGAAATTCATGAACGGTACAGATGGATTCATTAAAAAGACATCCACAAATATGTTTTTTGCGGTTATCGATAATTATCACCTTGATAAAATAATCAGCGATAAATTCAATATTCTCGATGCGGCCCGGAATATCCGCATCGCATCAAAGTACCCGCTCACCTTCTCCATCGGAGTCGGACGAGGCGCTGAAACGCTGTCAGAGAGTGAAGAAATAGCAAGGCAGTGTCTTGATATGGCTCTCGGACGCGGCGGAGACCAGGCTGTTATGAAAACTGACGGAGGATATCGCTTCTTCGGCGGCGTATCCAACGGTGTTGAGAAAAAATCCAGGGCAAAAACAAGGATTATCGCAAATGCGCTTCAGGACATCATCCTTAACTCTTCCAAAGTCTTTATAATGGGACACCGTTTCGGAGATCTTGATTCAGTAGGCGCATCCTGCGGAATAGCCGGCGCGGTCAGACTCCTTGGCAAAGAAGCCCATATTGCAGTAAACAGACAGAAAAATCTAGCTTCACACCTTATTGATATAGTTGAGGAGCAGACAGACAAGGAGCTTTTCGTATCCCCTGCTGAAGCAGAAGCCGCCATCGGTCCCTCTGATCTGCTTGTTATTGTAGATACACACAACAAAGACTATATCGAAAGCTTTGAGCTGTATAGCAAGGCGAAGCAGGTTGTTGTCATAGACCACCACCGCAAAACCATCAATTTCATTGATAATGCGGTTATCTTTCACCATGAGCCCTACGCATCGAGTGCCTGTGAAATGGTGACTGAGCTTATACAGTATTTCCGCTATAATGCTGACGAGCACATTGATTCATGCTATGCAGAGGCGCTTCTCTCCGGTATCATGCTTGATACAAAAAGCTTTGTTATGCGTACTGGAATTCGTACATTTGAGGCCGCGGCTTATCTGAAAAAGTTAGGTGCAGACACGGTTGCTGTAAAGTTGCTGTTCTCAAGTTCCTTTGATTCATACAGGCAGAAGACTCAGATCGTCGCTTCGGCTGAGCTTTACAACAAATGTGCTATAGCCTCGGCTGATTTCAAGAGCGATGATATCCGGCTTGTTGCACCGCAGGCAGCTGACGAACTGCTCAATATCACTGATGTTGACGCTTCATTCGTTATATACAAGACAGGCAATACAACAAATATCTCCGGCCGTTCTCTCGGCGCTGTCAATGTGCAGGTCATAATGGAGGAGCTCGGCGGAGGCGGTCATCAGACAATGGCGGCAACTCAGATTGAAAATATTTCCATTCAGGAAGCCAAGGAAAGGCTGATGAAGGCTATCGACAAGCGTTCGGTTGAAATGACCGATATCAAACAATCAATATGAAAGGATAATCAATATGAAAGTTATATTCTTACAGGACGTTAAAGGTTCAGGCAAAAAAGGCGAGGTTAAGAACGTTGCAGACGGTTACGCACGCAATATGCTTCTTCCCAAGGGGCTTGCTGTAGAGGCTAATGCAACAAATATGACAAAGCTGAAGGGTCAGCAGGACTCCGCTCAGCACAAGATCGATATGGAAAAGAAGGCTGCAAACGAAGCAGCAGACAAGCTCCGCGGAAAGAAAGTCACCATCAAAGCGAAGGCAGGCTCCAATGACCGTCTTTTTGGTTCCGTAACTGCCGGCAACGTTTCTGATGCTATCAGCGAGCAGTTCGGTATCAAGGTAGATAAGAAAAAGATCACTCTTAACACCGATATCAAGGCTTTCGGTTCATACACCGCTGAGATCAAGTTCTATACAGGCATTTCTGAGAAGATAGATGTTGAGGTAACAGAGGCTTAAACCATGGCTGAAAACAGTTTAGAAGCTATTCTCAGCGAAAGAGAGCTTCCTCACAGCATAGAAGCTGAGCAGTGCATAATCGGAGCTGCTATCTCCGATCCTTCTGTACTCAGCTCTATTGTAGAAAAGATCAAGCCTGAGTTCTTCTACAGCGAACAGCACCGCCAGCTTTATACTATCATTCTGCGAATGTTCAGCGGCGGAGCTCCTGTTGATATCGTTACGATACTCAACGAAGCAGAAAGGCTCAGCATATTTGAGACCCCTGCAGAAGGACGCCGTTATCTTTCCGAGATAGGCGAACTGCTTCCTACTACATCCAACGTTGACAGCTACTGCCGAATCGTTGCTGATAAGTATTATGTCCGCTCCCTCGCCTATGCCGCCCGGGAGATACTCTCCGATATCCAGTCAGGTGAACCGGATGCTAATCTTCTTCTTGACTCAGCTGAGCAGAAGATCTATAATATCCGTCAGGGACGAGACGTTAAGGGGCTTGTTCCCCTTGGCGATGCCGTTATCGAAGCTTATGACCGCCTCTCAAAGATCACCGGTGAGGACAGGGATCAGCATATCGGCGCACGTACAGGATTTACACTGCTTGACAGTATTATCTCGGGTCTTAACAAATCAGACCTGATAATCATAGCTGCCCGACCCGGTATGGGTAAAACTTCCTTCGCTATGAATATAGCCACAAATGTTGCACGTAAGAAAGACAAGGATGTAGTAACCTTCAATCTCGAAATGTCAAAGGAACAGATAGCTACACGTATACTCTCAACGGAAGCACTGGTTGATTCACATTCTCTCAGAAGCGGAAGAATAGCCCAGGAGGAATGGGTCAGACTTGCAACAAGTGCAGGATACCTCAGCAGCCTTCCGATGTTTATCGATGATACCGCCGGTATCACTGTTCAGCAGATGAAGGCTAAGCTCAGAAGAGTCAAGAACCTTGGTCTTGTCATCATCGACTACCTGCAGCTTATGCAGACTACCTCCCGTTCGGATAACCGTGCTGTAGTAATTGCCGAAATCACAAGAGAACTGAAGATTATGGCCAAGGAGCTCAATGTTCCGGTTATCCTTCTTTCACAGCTCTCCCGTGCTGTTGAAAGCAGAACGGATAAAAGGCCTATGCTTTCAGACCTCCGTGAATCCGGTGCCATAGAGCAGGATGCCGACATCGTGCTCTTCCTTTACAGAGACGGCTACTATAACAAGGAGAGCCCGAGGCAGAACATATCAGAGTGTATCGTTGCAAAGAACCGTCACGGTGAGACCGGTACAGTCGAGCTTATGTGGGACGGCAGCTTTACAAGATTCTCAAATCCCGATTACGAAAATCCTCCGGAGGACATATAATGCTGAAGAAGGTTCTTTCATTCATAAGACAACACAATATGCTTTCAGAGGGAGATATCGCTGTCTGTGGCCTTTCAGGGGGTGCGGACAGCGTTTCGTTGTTGCTCTCACTATACGAGCTCAGAGATGAACTCGGGATATCTGTAGAGGCTCTTCATGTCAATCACTGCCTGCGTGGAGAGGAAAGCGACAGAGATCAGGAATTCTGCCGGGAGCTATGCTGGAAACTTGGTATCCCGTTTACGGCGGTATCATGTGATGTAAGAGGGTATGCAAAAGAGCGTTCCTTATCATGTGAGGAAGCTGCGCGGGAGCTGAGGTATGATATTTTCGCCAAACACACCGCTGATAAAAAGCTTGCAACAGCACATAATGCTGATGATAACCTTGAAACGGTCATACTCAATCTTGTCAGAGGCAGCGGACTTAAAGGAATATCCGGCATAACCCCTGCAAGAGACAACATAATCCGTCCCCTGCTCGCTGTTTCACGCGCTGAGATAGAAGAATTCCTTAAAAAACATGATCAGGATTATGTAACTGACAGCACCAACCTTTCAGACGACTATACAAGGAACAGGATCAGACACAATATAATCCCTGTTATGAAATCCCTGAATACTTCGATGATCGAGACTTCTGTCAGATCCATCAGCACTCTCAGAGCAGAAAATGACCTGATAGACCGGATGACAGACGAAGCTGCTGCTCTGCATCAGACAGGATCCGGCTATACCGGGCTGAAAGATGAACCAGAGGTAGTCAGGAGAAGATGTATTGCAAGACTGTTGTCTGAACACCATATCCCCTATTCAAATCAGCGGCTTACAGAAGCTGACAATATCCTCCTGAAATCGGGGCGAATCAACCTTTCCGGTGATGTTTTCCTTGTTTCGGATGGTTCGTCGATAAGACTCGAAAGACTTGTCTGCCAGGATATAAAAGAGCTTGAAACTGAGCTTATTATCGGAGACAATTCGATATTCCCCGGGCGTATTCTTCGCTGTGAGCTTGTCAATTGTGATAAGGAGAAGAAAATTGCTTCCGTTCATAGAAATTTAACATTTTACCTGTTAGATTATGATAAAATAAATGGTAGAGCTATTGTCCGAAACAGACGTTTTGGCGACAAGATACAGCTCCCCGGCAGAGATTTCAGATCTTCTGTCAAAAAGCTGATAAACGAAACAGTCCCCTCTCACCTAAGAGCAGAGCTTCATTTCATAGAAGACAGTCAGGGCACAATATTTGCGGAACGTATCGGAATTGCCAGGCGTGTGATGCCTTCCTCCGATACCAGGAGACTGCTGAAAATAACAGTTATTTCTTATACCGATCGGAGTTGATAATTTGACACCCAGAAGAAACAAAGGCATCATCACTTATCTCTTTGTAGCATTCGCTGCACTGTTCCTTATCTACATGGTGACATCAAAGTTTGCCACCACTACAGAAAGAACAGAATACTCCATGGTGATCAGCCATTTTGATGACCTTGAGGTTTGCGCATATGAACTGGATCTCGGTACAGGCGAACTTACCTACCAGCTGAGAGGCGAGGAGGAAAAGAGAAAGTACACTGTACCAAGTGTTCAGATCTTCTACGATGACACAGAGAATTATCGTGAGAAGTACAACGAAAAGTATCCGCAGCAGCCTCTTCAGGAAGACTTTATAAAGGTCACCGACAGGACATGGCTGTATTCACTCATTCCTGTCATCCTCACTGTAATACTTGGTATCGCTATCCTCTACTTCCTTATGAAGCAGAGCGGAGGCGGCGGAAAGTATACCACCTTCGGCAAGGCTAACCTCAAAAATCAGGCAAGTGCACGTAAGGCTACATTTGCTGATGTTGCAGGTGCTGACGAAGAAAAGCAGGAACTTCAGGAGATTGTTGACTTCCTGAAGCATCCTAACAAGTATGCTGATATCGGTGCTAAGGTACCTAAGGGAGTGCTCCTTCTCGGCCCTCCAGGTACAGGTAAGACTTTACTCGCACGAGCAGTTGCCGGTGAGGCAGGATGCCCGTTCTTCCCTATCTCAGGTTCCGATTTCGTTGAAATGTTCGTCGGTGTCGGTGCTTCCAGAGTAAGAGACCTTTTCGAACAGGCTAAAAAACACGCTCCCGCTATTATCTTCATTGACGAGATAGATGCTGTCGGACGTCACAGAGGCGCTGGTCTCGGCGGAGGTCACGATGAGCGCGAGCAGACACTTAATCAGCTCCTTGTTGAGATGGACGGATTCACAGGCAACGAAAGTGTTATCGTTATCGCTGCAACTAACCGTCGTGACATCCTTGATCCCGCTCTTCTGAGACCCGGCCGTTTTGACAGACAGATCGTAGTCGGTTATCCTGATGTAAAGGGACGTGAAGAGATACTGAAAGTCCATGCAAAGAACAAGCCTCTCGGTCCGGATGTTGATCTCAAGGTGATCGCTCAGACTACACAGGGTTTCACCGGTGCTGATCTTGAAAATCTGCTTAACGAAGCCGCTCTTCTTGCTGCAAGAGCCGGAAGACTCGCTCTCACAGAAAAGGATATCGAAGAGGCTACTCTTAAAGTTATCGCCGGACCTGAAAAGAAGTCACGTATCGTTACAGAGAATGACAAGAAGGTTACTGCTTACCATGAAGCCGGTCACGCTGTAGCTGCCTATAACCTCCCCTCACAGGACAAGGTTCATCAGGTAACCATTATTCAGCGCGGTATGGCTGCAGGTCTTACAGTTACCCGTCCTGATACTGATGATATGCACGTATCACGCAACCAGATGCGTGAAAAGATCATTATGCTTCTCGGAGGCAGATGTGCCGAGGAGATCTTCCTTGATGATATCTGCACCGGAGCTTCAAATGATATCGAGCGTGCTACTTCTACTGCAAGAAACATGGTAACAAAGTATGGATTCTCTTCAAAGATAGGTACTGTAGTATACGGCTCTGAGAATGACGAAGTATTCCTTGGCAAGGATTACGGCCATACCAGAAACTACAGTGAGGCTATTGCAGCCCAGATCGATGAAGAGGTCAAGGCCATTATCGAAAAAGCCTACGCAGACTGTATAACCATTCTTAAAGCTAACAGCGACAAGATGCATCTGCTTGCAAAGTACCTCCTGAAGTATGAAAAGATCGACGGAGACGACTTTGAAAAGCTGATGAGAGGCGAGATCACTGAAGATGTTCTGATCGATGCAACTGAAGCAGGAACTGCATCTGATACATCAGAAACTGCAAAGACAGAAGCTTCGGAAGATAACGAATAATACAAATAACGGAGACCGACAAGGTCTCCGTTTATTTATCCTTTATTATTCAAATTCCGACTTGACTATCCTTGCCATTTGTGGTAAAATTAAACTATAGGAAGAATATGCTGCCGCATAGCCTATAGATATTCAGCGGCAGATGAAACGGAGGCTTTAGTATGAAAAACAACGAAATTGACTGCATCTGGACTGACAAGAAGCGTACTTTGTTCGGACTCCCACTCTCCTTCACAAGATACTTCCTCACTGAAACTAAACTTATAACCCGCACAGGTTTTCTTAATGTTGACGAAGACGAGATAGATATATACAAGATCACTGATAAAAAGGTGCTTCTCCCTGTGGGACAGAGAATGTTCGGATGCGGTTCTATTCTTATTTTCAGCCGTGATACCGATACTCCTGAAAAAGAGATCCACAGCATAAAGAATGTTCGTCAGGTATCTAAGCTGATCGATAAGTATCTCAACATCATGCGTGACCGCTACGGCATTAGAGGCCGCGACCTTATGGGTATACACCACCATGACGCTCATGATATGCATGATATGGATTATGCAGATCAGCATGATAATAACTATTAAGCAATACGGAGTAAATAATGATTTCTTTTGTTACAGAAAAAACATCTGCATGGGATAAACTGAAGGCGGAAAAACGTCCTATATTCATTTATGGAATGGGTGACGGAGCACTGAAGATCATGGCTGTATTCAGACAGATGGGTATCAACCCTGCCGGAATATTTGCAAGTGATGAGTTTGTCAGAGGCCATTCATTCGAAGGATATCATGTACATAAGCTGTCAGAAGTCGAAGAAATGGTAGACGATTTTGTTATCGTTCTTGCTTTTGCAGCCGGATATCAGTCGCTTGTGGACAAGATCAAGGAGCTTTACACCCGTCATACTCTCTACGTTCCAGATGTTCCGGTTGCAGGCGGTGGGCTTTTCACTTATGACTTCTGTCTGAAAAATGCTGAAAAGATCCAGGAGGTCTATGACAGCCTTGAGGATGATTTCTCCCGTCAGGTCTATGCGAACATCATCAATTTCAGGATCAGCGGAGACATCAGATATCTCGGAAGCATCACAACTCCAAAAGCAGAGATCTACAAGGAGATCATAAAGCCAGGTCCGCACGAGGTGTATGTTGACCTCGGAGCATACAACGGCGATACTATCAGAGAAGTTCTTGAATTCACCAAGGGACGATACTCATACATATACGCTATGGAGCCTGATTGGAAGAATTACAAGAAGCTTTCAAAATTCATTGATGGGATGCACAACGTAAAAGCTTATCATGCAGCGGCATGGTGCGTTGACACTGAGCTTCCGTTTGCTTCAAAAGCAGGAAGACAGTCAGCAATAACTGCACAGTCCGAATACACTGTCGAGGCTCTTACTGTTGACTCCATAATTGAAGACAGGGCACCGTCAATAATCAAGATGGACGTTGAAGGCTTTGAACGTGAGGCTATATGGGGCGCATCTCAGTCAATCGGCCACTACTCCCCCAAGCTTATGATCTCGTTATATCACAGAAATGAGGATATATTTGAATTACCGCTGCTGATAAAGAATATCAACCCAGAGTACAAGCTATTTATAAGGCATCAGCTCTACATCCCCGCATGGGAAACAAATCTGTATGCAGTTATGTAAGTCCGGCATCAGCCGGACTTTTCTTATACCCTTAATTTCTTTTTCAGGACTACCTCGTCCCCTGTTACAGATATGTCAATGATGTCTCCTTTAACTGCTTTCGCCTGCGATATCATGACCGCCAGCTTGTTCTCTATTACAGATGATACGGTTCTTCTGATGTTCCTCGCACCGTATCTTTTTACGTCGGCCTTCTTATTGATCAGATCAATGAGATCTTCACTGTAATCAAGACCAATACCTATCGCAGCTGCCCTTCCGATTATCACATCTATCTGTTTTTCTGCTATCTGCCTTACTGCGTCATCCGATAAATCAGAGAAGACGATAATGTCATCAATCCGGTTAAGAAGCTCCGCTCTGAAAACCTTTCTCAGAATAGCTTCCGCCTGTTTCTGATTAGTGTTGCTCTTATTCTCGAATCCGGCCTGCTGACAGGTAAACGCTTCTGAGCCTGCGTTTGTAGTCAGCACTATAATGCAGTTGCGGAAGTTGACCCTTCGCATGGATGAATCAGTCAGATATCCTTCATCCATGATCTGAAGAAATACATTCAGTACATCGCTGTCGGCTTTTTCAGCTTCGTCAAAGAGTATCAGAGAGTAAGGCTTTCTTCTGACCTTTTCACATAGATCATTGTTGTGATCACCGTAACCTACATATCCGGGAGGAGGACCTATCAGCTTTGCAACTGAGTTCTTTTCAGTATATTCTGACATATCAAAGCGTATGATATCCGTTTCCTTACCGTAGTATACTTCTGCAATTGCCTTAGCCATTTCTGTTTTTCCTACGCCGGACGGCCCTGCAAACATAAATGACAGTATCGGGCGTTCTGTATCCCTTAATCCAGACTGAACCCTGCACATAGCTTCAGAAACTCGCTCTATTATCTCCCGATGGCCACAGATACGAGCTTTCAGTCCGTTTACTATCACATTTATGTCCGTACCGCCCCTTGACATTAACCGCGCTGCCGGTATACCTGCTCTGTATGAGATCGCTTCGGCTACATCTGTAACAGATACGCTTGTTCCCTCCCCGAATCTTATTTTTGCACCTGCACACGCTTCATCTATGACATCCAATACCTTGTCCGGGAAACTCCTGTCATTTATATACCTCTCTGAAAGCTCGACAGCCAGTCTTATCATATCGTTATCTATACTCACTTTATGGAATTCGCTGTAGCGCTCAGAAATACCTTCTACCATTTCAATACACTGCTCCATATCAGGTTCATTCACTGTAACGGGCTGAAATCTTCGTTCCAGTGCAGAGTCTTTTTCAATCGTTTTACGATACTCAGCAAATGTGGTCGCACCTATCAGCTGGATATCTCCCCTTGCTAACTGAGGTTTCAGTATATTTGCCGCATCAAGCGCACCCTCTGCACCACCAGCACCGACTATGATATGGATCTCGTCAATGAACAGAATTATATTGCCTGCGCGCACAGTCTCTTCTATGCAGGCCTTTACTCTTTCCTCAAAGTCTCCCCTGTATTTTGCTCCGGAGATCATAGCTGTGAGGTCCAGGGAGAATATATATCTATTCTTCAGCTGATCCGGAACACGCCCCTCAGCAAACAGCACTGCGATCCCTTCAACTATCGCTGTTTTCCCTACACCTGCCTCTCCGATCAGACAGGGATTATTCTTTGTTCTTCTTGACAATATCTGCATAATGCGTTCGGTTTCTTTTTCTCTGCCTATAACCGGATCATAACGCTTGATCAACTGCGGATCTGTCAGGTTCCTGCCGTATCTGTACAGTGAAGGGTACTGGGTCTGCTTTGGCATCATTGAAGCATATAGATCATTCTGCACGGTCGCTCCGCAGGTTACGCAGAAGCTGTTATCAATACCGTTTAGTTCCGGAATATAATCTTTCATAAGCTCGTGTGCTGTACAACATCGCTCTTTCACTAATGCTGACAGCACATGTATAGGATCAGCCTGTCTCCTCCTTTCTTTTAATGCAAGATTCCAGGCCTGATCAAGCACCTTTCTTGAAGCAGCGGTATAACCCGAAGTTTCTGCATACTCTGCAATACCTCTCCCTACAAGCCTTACCGTTCTGGCTCTCAGTTCCTCGTACGTTACCCCTGTGTTTCGTAATCTGTCCGCAGCGGAAGAGCTTATGGAGATAAGAGAAAGAAGAAGGTGCTCCGTGCCGATATACGAATGGCCGAGCTTCTCAGCTTCACTCGCAGCTCCGTCTATAATACGCATACTTCTTCTTGAGAATCTTTCGCTGTACATTATCATATCCTCCTTTGCAGCTGTTCCTTAATATTATGCCACGGAACACTTGCAATATCTGTCGAAATGGACGCAGGCAGATATTAATTGTAACACTTTTCAGCCCCTGTCATATTATGTAGTATGAAGCGCAGACAAAGCGGTTCAAATACATCTTTAAAGGAGTCTTATTATGTGTAATTCTTGCTTCGATGGAAACAACTGCTGGTGGATCATTCTTCTTATCCTCATCTTCATTATGATGGGTTCCTGCGGTTGCAGCGGATGCAACAATGACTGCAACAACGGCTGCGGCTGTGGCTGCTGATTAAACAAAAACTGCCGGAGCTTATACTCCGGCAGGATTACATATCTATTTACTGTGCTTTTTTCATCTCTGCATCACCTGCGTCATAAAGTATCGGCTCAGAACCGTTTATAACACAGTCAGCTGTTACTCTTACTTTAGCGATATTGGATGACGAGGGAACTGAATACATTGTCTTCATAAGGATGCCTTCAAGAATGGAACGCAGACCTCTTGCACCGGTTTTCTGTGCGATAGCCTTCTTCGCGATCTCTATAAGAGCATCATCATCTATCTCAAGATCGATAGAATCATAGCTGAACAGTTTTTTGTACTGTTTGATAAGCGCATTCTTAGGCTCTGTGAGAATGCTTACAAGAGTATTCTCGTCAAGCTCTTCGAGAACGGTTATTACAGGAAGTCGGCCAACAAACTCAGGAACCATACCGAACTTGATAAGGTCCTTCGGGATAACCTTCTTAAATATATTATCCTTTTCCTCCTGCTTGGTCTTTATCTCTGCACCAAAGCCTATGGGAGACTTACCGATACGCTTCTGTATCTGCTTTTCAAGTCCGTCGAAGGCACCGCCGCAGATAAAGAGGATATTCTTTGTATCTATCTGTATGCACTCCTGATTCGGATGCTTTCTGCCGCCCTGGGGAGGTACGTTTGATACTGTTCCCTCTATGATCTTAAGGAGAGCCTGCTGAACACCTTCACCGCTTACATCTCGTGTAAGAGAGGTATTCTCTGACTTTCTCGCGATCTTGTCTATCTCGTCGATATAGATAATGCCGCGCTCGGCAGCCTTTACATCAAAATCAGCAGCCTGAATAAGCCTCAGCAGTACATTCTCTACATCATCACCGACATATCCTGCCTCTGTGATAGTTGTTGCATCAGCAATGGCAAACGGAACATTGAGAAGCTTCGCAAGCGTCTGTGCAAGGAATGTCTTGCCGACACCAGTCGGTCCGAGAAGCAGTACGTTACTCTTCTGGAGCTCAATATCGTCATTATCGTCTGATCTCGAATCCTGGCTGAGTATTCTCTTATAATGATTGTATACTGCCACCGCAAGAGATATCTTTGCATCATCCTGTCCGATAACATAATCATCAAGGAAGTTCTTTATCTCCATGGGCTTTAAGAGCTTCGCTGAAGCAAGATTATATTCCTTCTTCTTTGAAACAGCTTTACGGTTAGCCTTTGAGATGCCGGGGCCGTATATCATCTCGTAGCAGTACTCTACGCATTCATCACAAATGTTGGAGTTTGCTGCTGAGAACATACTGTGGACACGGTTCTCACCCTTGCCGCAAAAGCTGCAGGTTTTAATATCAGACATGGATGTCTTACCTCTTTTCGATAACTTTGTCGATCAGACCATACTCCAGCGCTTCCTGAGCGGTCATGTAATTATCTCTTTCGGTGTCTGCCTGTACCTGTTCAATAGGCTTTCCTGTGTTAAGTGCAAGAAGTTCATTCATCTTCTGACGTGTACGGAGAAGGTGATCCGAGTGGATCTTGATATCAGTACACTGTCCGGAAAGTCCACCGGATATCAGAGGCTGGTGGATCATTATCTCACTGTTGGGAAGAGCAAATCTTTTGCCCTTGGCGCCGGCTGCGAGAAGAAATGCACCCATTGATGCAGCCATACCGATACAGATAGTTGAAACATCGCACTTGATATACTGCATTGTATCATATATCGCCATACCAGATGTAATGGAACCTCCGGGGCTGTTGATGTAGAGTGAGATATCCTTCTCGGTATCCTGACTTTCAAGGAAAAGAAGCTGTGCAACTACAAGACTTGCTGTTGTATCGTTGACCTGATCTGAAAGCATTATGATCCTGTCATTGAGAAGTCTTGAAAAAATGTCGTAGGAGCGCTCTCCTCGGCTTGTCTGCTCGACAACATAGGGTATAAAACTCATATATTCCATCCTTTCCATCACTTGTTATTATGCTCAGACAACGAGCAGTATAAACACTGTTGCCCCGCGATTGCGGGACAACATGGTTTGTTTATTGAAATTGATTATTCCTCAGAAGCTGCTTCCTCTGCAGGTGCCTCTTCAGCAGCGCTGTTGTCAACAACAGCATTCTCCTTTACGAAGTTAACTGCCTTCTCTACTCTGAGATCGTTCTTGTACTCCTCAACAGGAATGAAACGTCTGATAGTAGCTACATCAACGTTGTTAGCAGCAGCCATTTCCTCAAGACCTGCTGTGATCTCGTCCTCTGTTACATCGAGGTTCTCGAGCTCTGCGATCTTCTCAAGAGCAAGTCTGAGCTTAACCTCGCCAACGGCTCTGTCTCTGTAAGTATCTCTCAGTGCATCCTCAGACATACCTGTGTACTGGCTGTAGAGCTGGAGAGTCATACCAGACTGCTGGAGCTGCTGAGCAAAGCTGTTCATCAGTGCATCGATGCGCTGCTCAAACATACAGTTGGGAATGGGAGAATCTACCTTCTCGATAAGAGCAGAAAGAATAGCATTCTCAAAAGCACTCTCTGCCTGCTTAACAGCAGAATCAGCAAGCTTCTCCTTGATGTCAGCCTTATACTCATCAACTGTATCGAAATCAGTTGAATCCTTGATAAGATCATCATCGATCTCAGGAAGCTCCTCGTAAGAGATGGAGTTTATCTTTGTCTTGAATGTAGCTTCCTTGCCTGCGTAATCAGTCATCTGATAATCCTCAGGGAAAGTAACTACTACATCAAAGCTGTCGCCCACATTGTGACCAACGATCTGATCCTCGAAGCCTGGGATGAATGCGCCGCTGCCGAGTGTAAGAGGATGATTCTCACCCTTGCCGCCTTCAAATGCCTCGTCACCGAAGAAGCCCTCGAAGTCAATGTTAACTTCATCGCCGAACTGAGCTGCTCTGTCTTCAACAGTAACAACTCTTGCGTTCTTCTTTCTGATGATCTCGATCTGCTTCTCAACATCCTCGTCAGTAACTTCTCTTACTGCCTTGGGAGCCTTGATTCCCTTGTAGTCAGTGATCTCGATAACAGGCTTTGTAACGCATACAGCCTTGATCTCCACACCTGTCTCCTTATCGATGGATGTAACCTCGATATTAGGTCTGTCAACGAGCTCGAGCTTTGTCTCATTAATAGCTGCATCAAGCTCAGCAGGGATAAGAGCGTTTATTGCACCCTCGTAGAAAGCGCCCTCACCGTAAGCCATCTCTGCCATCTTACGGGAAACCTTGCCCTTTCTGAAGCCCTTCAGAACAATATTCTTCTTCTGACGCTGATACTCCTGCTCAACAGCAGATTCAAATGTCTGGGGATCGATGCTGATGATAAGTTCAGTTGTGTTAACATCAGTCTTGTTTGATGATTTTAAACTCATGATATTTCTCCTTAATAATATATAATTATACCTGAATTATTATACCACATTTTACCGGAATTTTCCACTAAAATGAGTTACTTCTGTGTTTTGTACAAAACTACATCACTCTCTCAGGCTTGAATTGTAAAAAATCGCCTGAAATAAGATGAAAGTTGATGTCATCATAAACTCCCTGCACACATAATTCGTGAGCAGAGCGCCCGTGGATGTGGCCGTAGTAACACTCTCTGATCTTGTTGCGGTAGAGGACCTCAAGAATATCATAATTGAAGTTTCCGGCAAATATGGGCGGATAATGCATGAACACAATTGGTTCAAGTCCTGCTGCTACAGCAGACTGTATTGATGCATCAAGGCGCTGTACTTCCCTTTTGAGTACTTTTTCGTCCTGAGACTCTCCGTTTATGCTTACCCAGCCTCTGGTACCGCAAATACCCTTCCCCATAAATTCATAATGGTTGTTGTGGAGGATACTTATGGAATCGAGAGAATTCTCTTTGAGAAAGGTCTCCATTTTGTTCATTGTCCCCCACCAGTAGTCATGATTACCCTTAAGGATAATCTTCCTACCGGGAAGTTCATTGAGAAAACGGAAGTCAGGAAGAGCCTGCTGCATTGTCATACCCCAGGATATATCTCCCGCAAGTACCACGGTATCATCAGACTTGACTGAATTAAGCCAATTCTCTTCAAGTCTTTCCTGATATTTTTCCCACCCGGGGAATACTTCCATAGTCTTATCGGGGTCACAGAAGCTGAGATGAAGATCGGCAATAGTATACAGATTCATCAGATACCAAGTGTGTCGAGAACGTACTGCTTCTGATCCTTCTTCTCGATAGTATCATTGAAGCGGTCCGGCTTGTTTTTAAGACCTGCAAGGGCTGCCGGTACAGGAATATCAGACAAGGCAGCTATCTGGTCTACCATCTCGTACTCATCGATGTCTGACATACCGCCTGTAAGAGCTTCAAGTACTGCCGCACTGAACTTGTATGGGCTTGCTGTGGAAGCTATGACAGTCTTTGTTGTGTCGCCGGTCTCAGCCTTGTAATCATTGTACACCTTAACAGCAACTGCTGTATGTGTATCGCAGGTGTATGAATACTTCTTATACACATCACTGATAGCCTGCTTGGTAGAGGCATCATCACAGAAGCCTGCTGCAAACTCAGCCTTCAGCTTCTTCTTGACATCATCATTGACCTCGTACCTTCCCTCGGAGGCAAGCTTTCCGAACCACTCATTGATGAGTGCATCGTTGTCGCCTGTCATAATATAGAGAAGTCTCTCCAGGTTGCTTGAGATAAGGATATCCATTGACGGAGAAACAGTTGCATAGAACTTCCTGTTTCTGTCGTAGATACCTGTATTGATGAAATCAGTAAGAACATTGTTGATGTTTGAAGCACAGATGAGCTTGTTGACCGGAACGCCCATATGCTTAGCATAGTAAGCTGCCAGTATATTACCGAAATTACCGGTGGGAACGACGATGTTTATCTTCTCGCCGAGCTCTATCTCACCGTCCTTTACAAGCTCTGCATAGGCAGAAACATAGTAAACGACCTGAGGAACAAGACGTCCCCAGTTAATGGAGTTAGCAGATGAGAACATCATACCGTTGTCATCAAGCTGCTTCTTGACGTCATTGTCCGTAAAGATGGACTTAACACCATTCTGGCAGTCATCAAAGTTGCCCTTGATAGCGCATACTCCGACATTTCCACCCTCCTGAGTCTTCATCTGACGCTTCTGCATCGGACTTACACCATCCTCAGGATAGAACACAAGGATAGATGTACCCTCAACATCCTTAAAGCCTTCAAGTGCAGCCTTGCCCGTATCTCCGGATGTAGCAACAAGGATAACGATCTTCTTGTCAAGCTTGATCTTCTTTGCAGATGTAGTCAGGAAATAAGGAAGGATCTGGAGAGCCATATCCTTGAACGCACAGGTAGGACCGTGCCACAGTTCAAGCATATATGTTCCGTCAAAGAGATGGGCTATCTCTGAGATGCTCTCTGTCTCGAAATTCTTCGTAGAATAGGCATTGTCTGTGCAGTATCTTATCTCTGCCTCTGTAAAATCGGTGAGATACTTTGAGAAAATATAAGCAGCTCTGTCAGCATACTTCATCTCTCCGATACTTTTTATCTCGTCAAGTGAAAGTGAAGGAATAGACTCGGGTACGAACAGTCCGCCCTCCACAGAGATTCCCTGCGTAATGGCCTGGGCGCTGCTGACCTTGACTTCACTGTTTCTTGTGCTTTTGTAAAACATAGGATCACCCTTCAGAATATAAAATTGTAGCCTGTTGTATCAAAGGCATTGGTTATATAGTCGATACCGAGCACTCTGCCGCTGCTGATAATGACCTGTGCAATATCAAACCTTGGCTGGAGCTCAGTTGGATTCTTACAGCAATAATCGCTTGCAGTCCTTATTATCAGTCCCTGCTTTCGTTTATTTACAGCCTCAAAGCCGTTCACAAGACTGTTCGGCTTTCTCGACTTAACCTCTACAAATGCAAGGTATTCACCGTTTTCTGCGATTATATCGATCTCTCCGCCCCTTATGCGATAGTTGCGGGCAGCTATCCTGTAGCCTTTGTCTTCAAGATAGCGGCAGACGCTTTCCTCTCCGAGGCGTCCGGTCTCAGCCTTGTCCATCATTTATCAGCTTCTTCAGGAAGCTTTTTCTGTGAACGTCCGAAATACCGTACTTTTCAAGCATTGCATAATGCATCTCTGTGCCGTAGCCTTTATGCTGCTCAAAGCCGTACTGAGGATATTTTTTAGCGAGTTCCCGCAGTGAACGGTCTCTTGAGACCTTTGCGAGCACTGATGCAGCTGCGATAGATGCAGAATGTGCATCACCCTTGATGACGCACTGAGCAGGGCATTCAAGATCAGGTAGCCTGTTGCCGTCAACAAGTACCATATCGGGTACTATAGTAAGTCCGCTTACGGCCCGTTTCATAGCAAGCATTGTCGCCTGTAGTATATTGAGCCTGTCGATCTCCTCAACAGTAGCAGAAGCCACACAATAAGCTGAAGCCTTTTCTGTTATGACATCAAACAGCTCCTCACGGCGCTTTTCTGATATCTTCTTGCTGTCGTTGAGATAATCGATAAGCGTGCCGTCTGTGAGGACTACAGCCGCTGCGTATACATCACCTGCAAGAGGACCTCTGCCGGCTTCATCAACTCCGCATATCACCGGATAATCCGTGCGGATGGCTGAATCATACTCAAACAGTTCTTTATGAAGTATAATCCTCGGCATATATTACACCTCCGGCAGTTCAAGAGTTATCGTTCCGAGCTTGCCGCTCCGGAATTCATCAAGAACCGTAATTGCGGCTCTCTCAGTGTTAATAACACCGCCCGAAAGCATCATTCCGCGTTTCTTTCCTACTGCTTCAAGAAGCTCTATACCGGTCTCGCTGCCGGATACTTCAAGCTTATAACGTTCTTTAAGCGATGCCGGATAAGCACCTGCAAGAAAGCTGAGAAGCTTCATAGCAAGCGTCTCCACGTCAAGGATGTCATCGCTGATCGCTCCGGTAAAAGCAAGCCTGACAGCAGCAGACTGATCCTCGAATTTCGGCCAGAGAACGCCGGGCATATCAAGAAGCTCCGTATTGTCTTTCAGCTTTACCCACTGTTTTACCCTTGTAACACCGGGTCTGTCCTCTACCTTTGTGCGCTTTGAACCTGCCATGCGGTTTATCAAAGAACTTTTGCCCACATTCGGGATACCAAGTATCATAAGCCTGATCGGAGCACCGGCCATTCCGCTGCGTTCGCGCTTGGCCATAAGCTCAGACAGCACTTTGTTTTTAAGCTCCGGCATAACCCTGTTCATTCCCTTGCCCGATCTGCAATCGACTGCAAGTGCAGGGATATTGTTCTTGGCAAAGTGATCGAGCCACATCTGAGTTGCCCTGCTGTCTGCAAGATCACTCTTGTTCAGCAGCAACAGCCTCGGCTTGTTTCCGGTAAGTGAATCGATCTCGGGATTCCGGCTGCTGAGAGGAGTTCTTGCATCAACAAGCTCGACAACCGCATCCACAAGCTTGAGATTTGCCGCAATCGCTCTCCTTGTCTTTGCCATGTGTCCAGGAAACCACTGGATCACTTTCATATCATAGTTGTTTTCAAGATTATCCACAGATACCTCCTGTCCGTGGTCAGTCAACAGCTCCGAAGCTGTCGAAGGGGTATATCCTCAGTACAGCCTTTCCTGTAATACTGCTGAGGGGGATGAGCCCGACCTCAGATGAACGGCTGTCCTTGGAGACGTTTCTGTTATCACCCATGACAAACACATATCCGTCAGGGACAGTTATGGGATACTGTCCTGTGAAAGCGCCGCTGTCGAGATGTGTAAGCCCCTTTGTGACATACTCCTCGTCCAGCATACTGCCGTCAATGTAAACAGCTCCGCGTTCAAAATCGATATCCAGCGACTGGCCTCCGACGGCAATAACACGTTTTACAATCGTCTTGCCGATACCTTTATTAAACACCGGTGTTCCGCCATCGCTCATTGTAACAGCATCATTTGCCTCGATTATAACGATATCGCCGGTTTCCGGATGTCTGTTCAGCATGGAGACTATAAGCTTATCACCCGGCAGCAGCGTCTCCTCCATGGAAGAGCCTCTGACTGTGGTCACATTTATAACGTAAGTAAATACGAGCATAAATATAAAGAAGGTGATAAGGAGCGTTTCGATAAAACTCAGAAGTTCTTTAAGGAAACTGCTTTTCTTTCTCTTATCAGTCATTTGCAGATTCTTTCCATGAATTGAAAAGGAACTTGAAGTTCTTCAGAGGGAAATACCTTATGATAGCTTTTCCGTAGATCTGCTTTCTGCTTATAAGTCCGACAACAGAATCGCGGCTGTCCGTAGAACCATTTCTGTTGTCACCCATTACAAAGTAGTATCCATCAGGTATAGTTATCGGATACTGTCCGGTAAATGCACCGAGATCGGAGGTCGTTGAGCCTGCTAAGATATAGGGCTCATCGAGGACCTTGCCGTCCACCTTTACCTCATTGCCGGTAATATCTATTGTCTGTCCACCGCAGGCTATAACTCTTTTGATGATGCACTGGTTAAGAGTCCTTGACATCTTCTGATCCGGTACATAAACCTCACCGTTATCGTCAAGAAGATAGTTTGCATCATTATCGATGACGATGATATCTCCGTAGTTGACGTCGGTATAGACCATGGACATCAGTATCTTATCCTGCACTTTATCAAGATCGAACTCCTTATTAAGTGTGGGAACCATTGAATGGCCGCTGATATTTACCGGATGAAGGAAATACGTGATTATCATCATCATAACAAAGACAGCGATAAGCGTTGATTCGGCTATCTCGAACAGATCGCTGAGTATACTGCCCTTCTTCTCTTCGGTATTTACAGCGGAAGTTGTTTCCGCAGGTGTTTCCTGTTCTGTATTTACCATTTTTTCTGTATTGTTTTCCATTTATTACACCTCTCACCTGTCTGAGTAAAAGCTACTTCAATGTAGCAAAAAAGGGACATGACGTCCCTCAAGGAAAGGACGAGTCAGCCGGACATACCGGCTGAACTCAGTCTGCATGTAACGCAGTGCGCTGATAACTCAGCGGATCTGCTCCTTAACCTTAGCAGCCTTACCAACTCTGTCTCTGAGGTAGTAGAGCTTAGCTCTGCGAACCTTACCGTGTCTGATAACCTCAACCTTGTCTACAACAGGTGAGTGGAGAGGGAATACTCTCTCGATACCACAGCCGTGTGCTACACGTCTTACGGTAAATGTCTCGTTGATTCCGCCGTGCTTCTTAGCGATAACAGTACCTTCAAATACCTGGATACGGCTCTTCTCGCCTTCCTTGATCTGAACGTGTACCTTTACGGTATCGCCGACGTTGAACTGCGGAACGTCCTGCTTCATGCTTGACTCGCTGATTAACTTAAGTGCATCCATTTTTCTTTTCCTCCTGAATTTCCGGACATTCTTACGCTTCCGCAGATCACGGATTCAGCTTTCCGTGAACCGCAGACGTTGACCTCCTTGCGGCAGGTGAGCCTTTGCTCTTACAGCGCAGCGGACTGACCGATTTAATGTCTTACGGCATTAACCCTCATCTGCACGTGAGAATGCAGACGGATTTCAAATGCTTTTATATCATAACATACTTTTTCGGAAAATGCAAGTGTTTTCACGAAAAAATTTCATTATTTTCACAGAATATTCCTGTACGGCGTATTTTTGCCGGTTCAAATGTATGTGAACCCGATAGTTTCAGGGCTTCAAAGAACAAAGTCGGGTTGTAATTGGTCTGGGTGCCGGCCGGAAGCCTCAGTTCCATATCGACTGATCTGTCAGTAAGCGTGCACCTTTCGACCTTCATATCAGGTTTGATATCAACAGTCTTTATACCCTTCTTGGTCTTCTTTTCAATAAGTATCTCTTCCTGAGAAAGCAGGGCCTGTATCTCGTTATATAATGATGCGGGATCCTCTGTCTCAAGAGAAAAGGAGTATGTTGCATTGGCAATAGCTGTAACTTTGAGTTTCTGCTCAGCAACAGAGACTACCCTCATACCTTCAGGCATTACTGCATTAAGTGCATCCCGCACCTTGTCAAGGGGCATAACCTCTGTGAGGTTGAAATCCATTATCTCGCAGCTGCTCTCAAATCCCAGCGACAAAGCAAGAGCAAATGCGTAGTAGGGATGAGGATTGAAGCCCTCCGTATACCACACCGGCAGCTTAGAACGCCGGAAAGTACGAAGCATAAAGCGGTTAAGGTCAAGGTGAGAGATATACTTCGCCCTGCCTGTCTTTTCAAATACGGCACGAAGCCTCATTACAGCGGCACTCAAAAGCAATCCCTCCCTACACATTTATTGACTCCGCAGCCTGAGCAGCGCTCACGGCAGTTCGGAGTAGTCTTTGACTGATGAGCTGTCTTGTTCTCGCGTATAAAGAAATCCTTGGAGACCATATAATCAAGATGATCCCAGGGCAGTATTTCATCATAGCTGAAACGCCTATGAGCATAGAATCCCGGATCAACGCCGCAATCCTTGAAAGCCTCGAGCCACTGATTGAACTTGTAATGTTCGCTCCAGCTGTCAAACTTGCACCCTCTCTTCCATGCGGTATGAATAACCTTGCAGAGTCTTCTGTCCCCCTTGGCAAGAACTACTTCAAGAAGGCTGACATTCGGGTCATGGTAGCTTACCTTCACCTTTTTACTCGTTACAGAGTCAAGCAGGAGCTTCTGCTTATGCTCGATCATGGCAGGAGTATCCTGAGGTTCGAACTGAAAAGGCGTGAACGGCTTCGGAACGAATGTAGCACAGCTGATTGAGACCTGCAATCCCCTGCCCTTAGGCCTGTTCTCGATACTGTAGAACAGATCGATTATACGCTGTGCAAGCTCTGCGATGCCGACTATATCCTCGTCTGTCTCTGTAGGAAGGCCCATCATGAAGTACAGCTTGACCGCAGAGTAGCCGCCCTCAAAGGCGATGCGGCATGTATTCATGATCTCTTCCTCAGATACGTTCTTGTTTATAACGTCACGAAGGCGCTGTGTACCGCCCTCCGCCGCAAAGGTGAGTCCGCTCTTGCGAACCTTCTTTATCTTTTCAAGCAGGGATTCGGAAAAATTATCAACTCTGAGGGACGGAAGCGACAGATTTATCTTCTCTGCAGCAGTGTATTCAAGAAGCTGAGTCAGCATGGGATCGATGCCTGAATGGTCGCTGGTGCTGAGGGACGCAAGGGATACCTCGTCATATCCGGTGTTCTCACAGAGGCATCTGGTCTGACGGCAGATGGTCTCAGGAGTCTTTTCACGGAAAGGACGGTAGATAAAGCCTGCCTGACAGAAACGGCAGCCTCTGATGCATCCTCTGAGCACCTCAACAGAAACACGGTCATGTACTATCTCGGTAAAAGGTACTACAAAATTCTCGGGATAATAGACCTTGTCCATGTCTTTTATAATGCGCTTCTGTATACGCTCGGGTGCGCCGTCGCTTACTTCAACATGATCGATCGTTCCGTCTTCTTTATAATAGTAGTGGTAGAACTGAGGAACATAAACTCCTCCTATTTGCGCTGCCTTACGGAGGAAGTCGATACGCTTTGCTCCCTGTTTCTTCATCTCATTATAAAGATCCATCACCTCGAGGTTTACTTCTTCGCCCTCGCCAAGAATGATGATATCAAAGAAATCAGCAAGAGGTTCCGGATTGCAGATGCAGGGGCCGCCGGCGATAACTATCTGCGTGAGTTCCTCTGTCCTGTCCCGTGAAAATATAGGTATACCAGCAAGATCAAGCATATTCAGTACATTTGTATATGAAAGCTCGTACTGCATTGTAAATCCGATAAAATCAAAATCCTTTATTGGATCAAGGCTTTCGAGGGCGTACAGAGGTATATCATTCTTCCTCATTATCTCCTCGAAATCAAGTCCGGGAGCAAAACATCTCTCGCACCAGTAATTCTCACGTTCATTTGTGAGAGAATATAGTATCTTCATACCGAGATGAGACATACCTATATCATATGTATCGGGGAAACAAAAGGCAAATCTGACATCGACCTTCGATTTATCTTTTATAACGCTCCCTACCTCGCCGCCGATATAACGGGAAGGCTTCTGTATCTCCAGCAGGTGCTTTTCTATTTTATCTTTAAGTGTCATCAGAACCTCCAAGTTCTTTTTCAAACAGGATCATGTCCCGGAGCTGTACTCCGGCTTCTATTATGGGATGGTCATAGTTAAGGGTGAAGAAATCAGGTATCCTGCCGCACCTCCTGAACCCGCAGTTCTCGTAAAACGGCACAGTAAGCGGACTGTCACCTGTTCCAAGGGTAAGAAGCCGATAGTCACCGGAACACTCCTTTTCAATGAAACCAAGAAGCTCCCGACCGATACCATGCCGCTGCTTATCAGGCTTTACAGCTATATTCTTCACTTCAAGAATGCCGTTTCCCTCGTCAGTAACAGCACACAGACCGCATATTTCACCATCGGCATCTGAAACATATAGCTCGCATCTGTCAAGATACTGCATTATCATGTCTTCCTGCTCGTCACCGAGGAGCAGCAGATCTATGAAATCCTTTTTGTTCTCAGTGACCCTCCTGATCATTTCAGATTCTTCTCACTGAAACGCAGGGGCAGAAAATCATTGAGCCCGTGTTCTCCGTCTGATAATATGATCATAAGATCGTCTCCGCCGAACTCCGCCATGACCTGCAAACAGGCGCCGCATGGAGTACATGGTACGGAATAATCATCATCTGCGCTGCCGGCAACTGCAATAGCCCTGATCTCTTTTTCTCCCTCGGAAACTGCCTTGAATATGGCTGTTCTCTCAGCACATATCGTCATTGAGTAGGAAGCATTCTCAATATTGCAGCCTGTATAGATCTTACCGGATCCTGCTATAAGAGCCGCTCCTACGCGGAAACGGGAGTATGGACTGTAGGATCTTTCAGAAGCCCTGACTGCGAGGTCAAATAACTCTTTACTTGTCATGCTGACCAACCTTTCTCTTCTTTCCGTCGGGTGTAACTATATATGTATTCTCCAGCTGCAGATTAAGACTTCCGACTACAGCATGACGGTATTCATCGCGAAGCTGTGTCTGCTCTTCCTTTTCCTCCGGTGTAAGGCCTTCAGCCCTGGATTTTCTTGCGAGCTCGTTAATACGGTCGATTTTCTTCTGATCCATGATATCCTCCTGTAGAATGTGTTATGTTGATCTGTCAAGAATGATTATAACCCAAATCAGAGCGAAAGTCAAGAAAAGACTGGATTTCACATAAACTGTATGATATAATAGAATAAACAAACGGAGGTGGAGATAATGAAAAAAGCAGTTGTGACCGGAGGAGCCGGCGGCATTGGCAGCGCAATATGCAGAAAACTTGCTGCTGACGGTTATGAAGTATATATAAATTATTCAAGATCAAAGGAAAACGCTGAGCAGCTTGCTGACGAAATTCACGGAAAAGCAGTATGCTTCGATGTATCGGATGAAGCAGTTATCCGTCGTTTTTTCAGTGAAGAAAAGAACTTTGATCTGCTTGTGAATAATGCAGGCATCTCAGAGATAGACCTGTTTACATCCATTGAAAGCTCAAGATCAAGAAGGATCATGGAAGTGAACCTTATAGGAGCTATGTCCTGTGCAAGGGCCGTTCTCCCTGATATGATACACAGAAAAACCGGATGTATCATAAATATATCTTCGATGTGGGGACAGGTCGGAGCTTCCTGTGAGGTCGACTATTCTGCATCAAAAGCAGGGATGATAGGTTTTACAAAGGCTCTTGCAAAAGAAGTCGCACCTTCCGGCATACGCGTCAACTGTGTAGCGCCCGGTTTTATAATGACTGAGATGAACAGTCATTTCTCTGAGGAAGACCTCGCACTTATCCGAGATGAAATACCACTTGGTGTGTTTGGCAAACCGCACCATATTGCCGATGCGGTCTCCTTCCTTGCATCAGCAAGTGCAGAATACATCACCGGACAGATACTTGCTGTAAACGGCGGAATGGTAATATAAAAAAACAACAGAAAGGACAGATACAGATGAACATCAACGAGATACCCGAAAGACTCCGTAAACAGCTTGATTTCATGCTTGAACTGGACAAGATGAAGAACCTCTACCGTCAGACTTATGTACTTCACGAAGACAGAAAAGAAAATGACGCCGAACACAGCTGGCATATAGCTGTACTCGCTTTCCTGCTTGCTGAATACTCATCTCAGCCTGTTGATGTTATGCACGTCATGAAGATGGTTTTGCTTCACGATGTTGTAGAGATCGATGCAGGAGATACTTACTGCTATGACAGCGAAGGCAACAAGACCAAAGCTGAACGTGAAGAAAAGGCTGCAAGGCGCATTTTCGGGCTTCTTCCGGACGATCAGAGGGACGAATACTACACTCTCTGGAGAGAATTCGAAGACTCCGAAACACCGGACGCACGCTTTGCTGCCGTTCTCGACCGCATACAGCCGCTGATGCTGAATTACACAAGAAACGGACAGTCCTGGAAAGAACATGACGTTGCGAAAGAACAGGTGCTCGGCCGCAACAAGGAGTATTTCAAAGACTCTCAACAGATCGGCGAGCTTATAACAGCAATAATCCGGGATGCCTCCGACAAGGGATGGCTCAGATGAAAATGGCAATTTTGCACAAATCGTCATCAACATCAACGTATACTATTACTAATAAGCCGAAAAAAGTGATGGTTTGATGATATTTAACGATCTGTTATTGAATCTTTCCTTTTGTTATGTTATAGTAATAATAGTATAGTATAATTAAAACCTGAGGTGCATAGTGCACTGCTGACATCTGAAGGAATGATCATATGAATTTAAATATCGAAAAAATTATTGCTTATATCAGAAAGATGAATATAAGGCGTGAAAAGAATTCGGAGCATTATGGACTGCTGAACCTCTTTCTTATGCTGATATTTCCTGTTTTCATCACATTCATGGCTGAGATCAATCAGTTCAAGTATGCAGGAAAATTCTTCCGGTTTGCCTCGGGGCATCCCGGGGTAATAGCTTTTGATGTTCTCGTTGCAGCCCTTGTCTTTCTGTTCTGCCTTGCTGTATTCCGCAAATGCTGGCTGGCCACTGCAGTACAGAGCTTTGTGTATATGGCTCTGAGCATTACCGAACTCTTCAAATACGGCACCAACGGCAATCATCTGATACTCTCAGATATGAAATTGATACGAAGCGTAAAGAGTCTTTCCTCCTTCGCTTATATCAAGATCACGCCAAGGCTGATCATATACTGCATGATAGTATTCCTCTTCGTGCTCGCAGTATTCTGGTTCAATCCCAGATTTGACATCCGGCCGTCAAAGCGCGTTATCATGGGACTTATGTGTGTTGCTCCTGCGTCTGCTATGATCATCGTGCCGGCATTCTACAATCCTGTATACAAGCTCTTCGGAGTTGATACCACAGAGTCAACAAACGATTTCCTGCTGAACGAAAAGTTTTCAAGCAACAGCTTCCTAGCATTCATTGTTCAGACCGCTTCAGAAAACTACGCCAACAGGCTTGTGGAACCGTCTAACTACAATGAGGATTTTGTTACAGAGATAACCAGTTCCGCTTCAGACCTTCCTGAAAAGAACGAAGATTTTCATAACGGCGCAAAGCCCAATGTGATCGTCATTATGAGTGAATCATTCGCTGACTTCCGTGTTTTCGACGAACTGAATGTTTCCGATTCCTATTATGAAGGATTTGACAAAGCCTCCAGAGAAGGCCACGGCGGTACTCTTATAACTCCTACTTACGCAAGCTGGACAGTACGTTCAGAGTTTGAGCTTATGTTCGGCCTCCCTGTAAGAGGTCTGAATACACCTAATATGCCTCAGAGAGTACTCGCAGACCGTGAACAGCCAGCACTTGCCCAGTACTACAAGAGCTGGGGCTACTCAACAGCCTATGTACATCCTTTCATGAGCAGCTTCTACAGCAGGCAGCGTATTTACGGCGAGTTCGGATTTGACAGAATGATCTTCCATAACTCAAAGAAGGAAGATCCTGTTGTTGAAACTGATTTCACTGTTCCTGTAGAGTATTTCGGTACATATGTTGACGATAATACGGTATATGCACAGCTGATTGATCTTATCAAGACAACAGATGATCCGCTCTACGTTCACACAACAACAATGCAGAATCATCAGCCCTATGACCAGGGCGAGGATCCGAAGGATGAATTCGGAAACTACCTTACATGGATAAAGCACAGTTCTGACGGCCTCAGTGACTTTCTTTCCGAGATCAAAAAGCTTGATGAACCTACCTTGGTACTCTTCGTAGGCGACCATTTCCCCTCCCTCAGAGGCGAAACAAGCGTATACAACCAGCTTGGTATCAACGGCGATAACTGCAGCGTCCTCTATGAGCAGAAATACTTTATCTGGACCAACTATAAAGCTGACCTTTCCTGTATTCCCGATAAGCCTGTATCTTTCTTCTATATGCCTTACATTATCATGAATGTCATCGATGCACCTCATGATGCGTTCATAGATACAATGATGGATAATATGAAGGAGATCCCCGTTTATTCAACAGATTACAATGACGGCACCCCAGATAACGAGGGCCTTGATGTGCTGACATACGACAGAGTAATCGGTGATGTTATGTCGCCCTGCCCTATCCCGGAAGAAGTGCTTGAAGCAAGTAAGAACAACTGACAGGAGGCCTTGTATGAAACCTATAAAGATCGGTGCGACCGGAACTGCTGAGACAATTGTTACATTTGAAGAACTCGCCCTTACTGTGGGGAGCGGAAGCCTTGATGTATACTCCACACCTTCAATGGTCGCTCTTATGGAACAGGCTGCCTGCGACTGCCTTCAGGAATACCTCAGCGCAGACGAAACGACTGTAGGAACGGAACTTAATATCAGGCATCTCTCTGCCACTCCTGAAGCAATGACAGTACGCGCTGAAGCTGAGCTGACTGAAACAAACGGCAGAGAATTCACATTCAAAGTCAAAGCCTTTGATGAGGCGGGACTTATCGGCGAAGGAGTGCATAAGCGCTTCATGGTCAACGGACCGAGATTCGCCGAAAAAACAAAAGCTAAACTTAAATAACACGAAAACACGCCGATTGGCGTGTTTTTCTTTGCATAAAGCTGCGGAAAGACGATTTTTCGGTATGCTATCATTTATTTATCACATTTACGGGTATAATAATTATAGAACAAAGAAACACCCTATGTAGATAAACTTTTAAGGAAGGTTATTTCTATGTCAGATTATTATAATGATCACAATGATGACCGCGATGATCACTATCGCCGCGATGAATACAGCTACAGCATTTCCGGAAGTACCGGATATGCAGATACGAGCACTGAGGAACCAAAGCCTAAAAAGCACAACGGTCTGAAAGCTGCGATCGTATTTCTCTCTCTTCTTATAGGCATAGGTGCAGGCTATCAGCTCTTCCATCTTATGAGTACACCTACCATGGCTGTACAGGATATCACCGAAACAAAAGAAAACAGAAGTACAAAGGACAATACAGAGGCCACGCCCCCTGTTACGGAAACTGTTACTGAGGTTAAGCCTGCAGAGGATATGCCAAGCCTTATTTCCATTGCTTCTCGTAAGGACTCCAAGTACCTCCCCGATATTATCGATGAGGTTATGCCGTCTGTAGTAGGCGTCACCTCCACCTTTGAATACACAAGAACTTATAACACATGGGGATGGGGCGGTATAAGAACAGAGACCGAAACTCAGAACCCCGTAGGCACAGGAACCGGTATCGTTATGACCGAGAACGGCTACATCATCACCAATGCCCATGTTATCTTCGATGACAGCGAGTACAAGTGCGGCGAGGCAATTGAGGTATCAGTTCTTTTCAGCAACGAGGAAGAACATCCCGCAAAGATCATAGCCTATGACATTGAAACTGATCTTGCTGTACTGAAGGTCGACGAGACCGGGCTTAAACCAGCTGAATTCGGCAACAGTGACGATCTGAGAGTCGGCGAGCTTGTTATAGCAGTCGGAAACCCTCTCGGATTTGAACTCTACGGCTCGGTTACAAGCGGTATCGTTTCAGCACTCAACCGTCAGATAGCCATAAACGGCAGGGAAATGACGCTCATCCAGACTGATGCAGCTATCAATTCCGGAAACTCCGGCGGTCCCCTGCTCAACAGCTGCGGTCAGGTCATCGGTATAAACTCGGCTAAGATCTCATCAAGCTATTTATCAAACTCGGCAAGTGTTGAAGGCCTTGGATTCGCAATACCTATTAATAATGCCAAAGTCATCATAGATGACCTTATCAACTACAACCATGTAATGGGCAGACCTAAGATCGGTATTACAAGCACTAATATCACTGAAGCTTACTCAAGATATCTGAACCTGCCCATGGGTGTATACATCCAGAGTATTTCAGAAGGCAGTGCAGCAGAACTTGCCGGCCTTAAGATCGGTGACATTATCATCGGCATTGAAGGCGAAGCTATCACGACCAACAAAGAACTGGACAAGATAATGAACAAGTACAAGGCCGGAGATACCATTACTCTTACTATCGAACGCTCCGGGGAAGACATGGATATCCTGGTCGTGCTTCAGGATGCAGCAGACAGTCAGCCTGCTACTCAGGCTCCCGATCCTTTCGGTATATTCGAAAACGATATAGCGGAGAACTGAGTTTCGTAAACCTTACCATCTCTCGGATAACTCATATAACCTCAAATCAAAAGCCCCGGAACACTCGTATCCGGGGCTTTTGCTGTTTATTCGACTACTATCGTCCGGCCAAGTGAGAAAGAATAGATAAGAAGCTCCTTTACCTTTTTTCTCATTGTTAACTCTATAGCCGATCTGTATAGTGTCATCTGAGTTTTGTATCGCTGTCTGAGAACTGATGCAGATACACCCACATCAGTCTTGTAATCTGCGATCACTATACCGTCGGGTTCTTCAAAGAGTAGGTCGATAATACCATTGACCATAGCATCAGTGCCCTTGAAGCGCTCAGCTCCGGGTATATCAAGATCGAGCTCCGAAGCAGATGTCATGATCTTCTTTTCACGGTAAACCTTTTCAGCCGCAGCCATTCTGCGGTAAAGCTCACTCTCAAAGAAACCTTCCACGATATCCGGCGTAACAACTGTGGACTGCTGACGGGTAAGATATCCCCTTTCTATCATACGTTCTATCTCGCCGGACAGATCGGTATGTGCCTTTTCAAAATCACAGTACTGAAAGAACGTATGTACTGCTGTTCCTCTTTCCGTCGGGGTCAGCTCGGTGATCTCGCTAATAAATGCCGGCCTTGCAAGAGTGCAATCAAGCCGCTGCTCGTCATCAGCCTTCTTAGTAAGCTGCGTCACGCTGAGCTTGGCCGGAAGTGATGAAAGTTCCATATCATAGGTATCATTAATCAGTTCACTAAGCTCACGGCACAAGTCTTCATCAGGCTGTGCAGCTGTATCGGCAGCAGCTTCCATTATTGCCTGCTCACCGGTAGTTGTGCATATCTCGAATGTAAACAGCTCATCGCTGTACACAGCATCAGGAAGTCCGAAAGCCCCTATGTCAGCTTCAAGCATATCACATATCCCGGGAAAGCAGTCATGCCGTATCAGAGATGCCCATATCCAGTCAGAATAACTGCCGGCGCTCTCAGTAATTCCGGTGATTTCGCCTTTGTCAACAACACACCTTTCTATCAGGGCTCTGAGACGCTTCTTGTCAGCTTCACGCCATTTCAGATTAATGAAGAGCTGCTGCTTCGCTCTTGTCAGTCCCACATACAGAAGTCTGAGCTCTTCGCTTCTTGCCTCTGCACGTTTCTCTGAACAAAGCATCTCACGCTGGAATGTGCTGTATCGCTTCATGAGAGCTTTATCACTGAGAATGAATCCGGCTCTTCCGTCGTCAGAAAACATCGCAGGATAGCTGTCAAAACGAAATGCCCTGGATGTTTCGGCTATAAATACGAACGGATATTCGAGACCTTTTGAACCGTGAAGTGTCTGCACTGTAACATAGTCTCCCGAAGGAGCGGCAGTTTTGCCTGAGGTTCCGCTTCCGGTCTCAAGTACCTTGTCGATATGCCTGATAAATCCGCTCAGACCGCCGAAGCCCTCATATGCTGTAGAAGCTTCATAGTTACGAGCGTATTCAACAAGCGCCCTCAGGTTCGCTCTTTTTTTCTCGCCATCGCTGTAAAGCTGCATTACGGACACAAAGTCTGTAGTATCATAGATAGCTGAAATAAGACCGCCGATAGTCATAGTAACAGATTTCAGGCGGAAGCCTTCGACAGCAGCAATAAAATCACGGATACGTTCTTCCAGGAACATATCACCGAAGTCGTCGTAGCCATCCTCTGCTACAGTTCTGAGAACAGTAAATAAAGGAACTCCTGTATCAAAAGAACGGATATAGGCCAGTTCACCGATAGTAAATGCAAACATGGGAGAGGTAAGGACCGCAGCAAGCGGTATATCAAGCAGAGGGTTGCTTATCACTCTGAGAAGATCAAGGAGTACGGAAATCTCTCTTGACGTCAGATATCCCTTCTCTTCGCTTCCCTTCGCCGGCACGCCTCTTGCCTCGAGCTCCTGTGCATAAAGCCTGGTTGGCTCGTTTCCGCGGACAAGTATACAGAAATCCGACGGACGGCATGGTCTGCTGCCGCCCTCCCCTTCTGTAACTTCTGCACCGCTGCGTATCATTGCAGCTATCCTGTCCGCAGTGCAGGCAGCCTCCACATTTCCGCTGACTGTCATATCTTCCTCTGTTTCAGTAATGAATGAGATACAAGTACGCCGCGAAATATTCTCGCCGCCATACTGAGCAGCACCGTAATACAGGCATTCATCCGCTGTATACTCAACTCCTCCGCATCTGCAGGTCATAAGCTGTGAGAAAAAGTAATTAACTGAATTAATTACCTCGGGAGAGCTTCGGAAATTCTTATTAAGCAAAATATACCTGTTCGGAGATACGCTGTCCGGTGTATACGGTACAGACCTATTAAGAGTAGATATGAAATTCCTTGGATTTGCAAGACGGAATCCATAAATAGACTGCTTTACATCGCCTACAAGGAATACATTCGTTCCGTAGAGCGGCTCACCGTTCTCATCGTTTCTGTAACCCTTTGAAAGCAGTTTAAATATCAGGTCCTGCTTATTATTGGAATCCTGATACTCATCTATCATGATCATACTGTAGAAATCAGCTGCTGCTCTGGCTGCCCCTGATTGTACTATCCTGCCATCCTCGTTTACATCTGCAAGAAGCTCAAGGACAAGTCGTTCTCCGTCATCAAAGCTTATAGCATTCTTTTCTACCTTTCGTTCCCAAACAAGCTCCTGATAACGGCGTATCATTCCGGCAAGGTGTTCCATCACCTCTCCGGTTTCCTCATGATCACTGATCGCAGACGATGACAGGGAGAATGCGGCCTTTGCCTCTTCGATCGCTGTCTTACGCCTTTCTGCATAAATATCAAGGAGAGAACGGTCACATACTACATTCTTACCGACTGTAACTCGTCTGCCGAAGCTGCCGAGCTTATCAGCCGCTGAATCCTCAAAGCAGCTGTTTTTCTCGAAATATACAAGGATATCCTCCATCACTTCGGCATTGTCGCGTGCCTGCTGCAACGTTGCTGCTGCAGCCTTTACACCGGCTATATCATCGAATATCTCTTCGACCAGCGCGACATTTCCGTTCATAAGCTCAGATGCGTGACGCAGTTTCTTCAGAATGCTTCTGTTCATAGCCTTGCAGTAGACTGTATCTTCGAAAGCCTTTCTGTACTCGTTTACTGCTGTATCAAGCCATCTGTCACGCATGGAAACTGAACTCAGGAATCTGTCGGCAAGCCTGATGACTTCAGCAAGTCTCCTCTCGTCACGGAAGCAGAAACGGTCAAAGAGCAGTGATATCTTATCAAAATCATCCCTGCTGTACTCGTTGATAAGATCTTCCATCGCCCTTTCTTTCAGTACCGCCTCATCTGCTTCATCGAGCACTCCGAAACCTGAGGTTATACCCTGATCGGAGATATTATCCCTGAGAAGCTCAAAACAAAAGGAGTTGATAGTAGATATCCTGGCGTTTTGCAGAAGCATATGCTGTTTAAGAAGGTGCATATCCGAAGAATCCTCGTTTATCAGGCTGCGAAGCTTCATATCGAGCCGTTTCTTCAGCTCGGCTGCGGCATCATTCGTAAATGTTACAACTACGATCCGATCTGCTGGTACTCCCGATTCAGGATCTGCAAGGAGTCGTGTCAGACGTTCTGTAAGCACAGCTGTCTTTCCGCTTCCTGCTGCCGCAGATACGATTATAGACGAATCTCTCGCATCGATAGCTGACTGCTGCTGTTCTGTCCATCCCATAGATACTACACCTCCCTGATGTCTGTCTTCTCAGACAATATCTTTTTAGCCTCTTCAAGTCGCTCTTCATCCGGAGGCCTGCTTACGGATGCATCGGAATTCCCACATATATTGCCGAATCTGCAATACTTGCACGGCGCCTCATTACTAAGAGGTATGGCTTCCGCATGTCCTTCAAGAAGTGAACCTGCCATATCAGTAAGCGTTCTGTATGTAAACTCTTTGAGAGCATTCATTGAAGCATGAGAGATACAGCTGGATGACTGTGTAAGAGAACCGTCAGCCTTATACTTAGCAGGCACAAAACGACCTGAAACACCGCTTTCCATTGCTTCAAGAACCATCGGATCACCGAGGACAAGACCTGTTGCCCTTAGCTCCTCCTGAGAACCGGATCTGTTCACTGCATCTTCTCTTGAATCCTCCGGCTTAGGTTCCGAGCCAAAGATGGGAGAATACAGAACTCCTGAGGGAATACATCCGGAATACTTTCCGTTCTTATCAGAAACTGCAAAGAGATATAAAAGCATCTGCATATTAAGACCGGAGGCAAGCGTATTCTCATCTATAGTTTTTCCGCTGCTCTTATAGTCAATAATACGTACATACTTTTCCGCACCATTGCTGCAAACATCCGCTCTGTCGACTATTCCTTCAAACATCAGTTCTTTTCCGGCAGCATATGAAAGCCTGACAGCCTGATCGCCCTTTATACGCATCTCATATTCAGCCGGCACAAAGCTCGTTGACATCAGCTCCTGCTGAGTATGCAGCAGAACGGCAGACATCTGTTCCTCGACCTTTGAACGAATAAGATTGAACCTGTCATTCTTTCCGAAATCGCCGGAAAGCTTTTCATTGCAGTATCGCTCAGAGGCGTCATGTACCTCAGAAGAAAGCTGATCATAAGATAGGCTGATAAAATATTCCTTTGTGCGTCTGCTGAGGACGGAACGGAAGCATTCATGACCGATATCGCCGGCTACCTTCAGATCAAGGTCTACCTTTTCAGGTGCTTTCAGCTTCAGGAAATCATTGCAGAAGTACATGAAATGGCACTTGCTGTAGTTTTCAAGCGCTGTAGAAGACAGTCTGAGCGGTTCAAAGCTTTTAAGTTTCTGCATAAGACTGCTGTCTACACGATAATTATTTGAGTGACCCGAACGACTCAGAACCAAGCTGATACGCCTGTCATACTCAGGTTCCGATGAGAGCACACGCTTTATGGATGCTATCTCCTTTGTTGCACTCTTTCTGTCCTGCATATAATGATAGAAGGCTGAGCGAAGAGTAACTGCATAATAATCAGGCGTGACTGAGCCTTCTGTTATAGTTTGCAGTCTGCTGCCGAACATATCCTTTATCTGACCTACAGACTGAGCAGGATACTTCGCCTGACCAGAAAGATCGGAAAGGGGGTACGTCAGAACAAGCATATCCGAAGCTGAAGTCAGAGCCTTGTATACTATAAGTCTTTCTGATGCTATGAGATCGGAGAGCGGACGTGATATCTCGATACGCTTCTGCAGCAGATGCTGTTTATCCGCCTCGGAGAAAAGCCCGTGGAGGCTTACCTGATTCGGAAAACTGCCTTCAACTGTGCCCATAACAAATACAACCCGCGGCGAATTCAGTCTTGCAGTGCGTGCAGAGGCAACTGTTACAGCATCAAGCGTCTGAGGCGGGAGAGAATATGTGAGTCTCCCTATCATTGAACGCATTATTGCTGAAAGCTCCCCGAAATTCGTTTCATTTTCGCCAAGTGTTGAGGCTGTGCTGTCAAGTATCTCCATAAGGCAGGACCACAGCCTTTTAAGCTCGGAAGCCTCATTGTCACGGTCATCATCTATGAGCCGCTCCATAAGGTCTGAAAGATTGCTGTCAATACCCGAAGAAGTCAGATGATCATAAAGATAACGGCAGATATCCTGCGCAGATCTGGCCTTTCTCAGCTTTTTCCTGAGTTTGTTGAGAGGCCCGATTATGGCAAGCCGAAGCCCCTCAATCAATTCAAGATGTTCATCTTCGCCGGAAAAGGGAGAGAGCCACAGATCACCGTCAATCCCCCAGCGATAACAGTAATTCTCAAGCAATGCGGCATCAGTGGAAGATACACCCGATATTCCGCATTTGATAATGCGCAGAATAAGTTCTGTGCGTATCCTGCGTGCTCCTGCAAGCTCAAGGAGGGTTGTGAAATATACCATAAGAGGAGTATGGCTGACAGTTCTTTCAAGACTCATAAAACAAGGAATATCATACGTTTCAAATGAAGAAGTCAAAACATCGCTGTATTGTTCGATGGTATTGGAAATCACAGCTATATCCTTATACCGCAGAGTCTTGTCCGCATGGATCATTCTCTTGATTGAAGCACATACATACTCTGTCTCGCTGTACATATCACGCGCTTCAAATATACGCACTGCCGAAGGATCGGGGGCTTTATCAGGTTCATATTTCCTATGCTTTGTTATATAGGTACTGAGATAAGCAAGGTCCGGCGAATTAAACCTGTAGCACTCCCGGCATTCCGTAACCTTCCATTCCTGTCCGAGTTCACGGCAGAGCTCTGTCAGGCGTCTGAAAGTATTATTAACTGTTTCAAAGAGACTGTATTTCTCAGCAAACACATTATCTGTGCGTAAAGTCATACAAAGATCTGCTCCGGAGGAGAGAATGACTTTCAGAAATTCCAGCTGATCACCTGTAAAGCTCTCAAATTCGTCAATAAAGACGTTATAGCCTCTGAAATACTGGTGAACGACAGCTATTTTTGCAGCTTCTCTTATATTCTCAAGGTTATCCTTAAAGCCATATTCCTCCATGAGCCTCTCGTATTCATAGTATATTGCCGCGATATCATTTGTCTTGTCCATGAGCTGACTTTCAAGAAAAGAACCGCGGCTTTCAAGCTGCTGAGGAGTAATGCCCGCTCTTTTAAGATCGCTTATCAGTTTCAGTACTTCTTCGGCAAATCCGGGTTTGCTGCTCTGCCTGCAGAAATAACTGAGCCGTCCCGGCTGTTTCTGCACCTCGGATACAGCCTGGTATATCAATATCATCTTAGCCATATCATCAGCATATTCACCCTTGCGGTCCGGTTCGCCGTAAAGCTGAAACAGTTGTCTTGCAAGGCTTGTGAAGCTGAGGGAGAAAAGCTCGTTGAACTCAGATGCACCGAGGTAATGATACAGTGTCTTATCGAATTCATAAGAATACTGCTCAGGTACGATGATACAATTCTTTTCAGATCCTGCAGCAGACTCCTTGATACGCTCAAACATTAGCGAGGTTTTTCCTGTGCCGGATGTTCCTGTTATGAATTCAACCATTTTTCTCCTCCTAAAAAATACGCATACCGGTGAAGGTATGCGTATTGGTTATTTACAGATCAGAATCCGTTCAGATGATATGCTTTCATTACAGAAGCATAGTCTCTATAGCAATAGTCGAGACAAACAGCACCGTTTACTCCGGAAACACTGCCGGCACCGCTGTACTGCCAGACACCGTACTTGCTGCTGAAATCAGGCTTTCCGACGCCGTGACTTGCTATCCAGACATCATACTTTTCGTAGAGAGCTGCATCGATATTCTGGTTCAGGAAACTCTCAAAGCCACAAACGCCTATGTAGTATCCTTTGCCTTCAAAGTTTACGCAGAAGGCTTCGATAAGCTCTTCCATCTCCTCCTTGCTGAGTCCCGAATTTACTATCGTATTATCGGAAAGATCAAGGTAAATAGGGTATTCGAATTTAAGACCGCTTATAGTCTTCTTGAAAGCTTCAGCTTCCTTGGTGATACCTTCAACGGTTGTTGATTTCACCTTCCAGTATGCACCCTTTTCAATACCGGCAGCTGAGGCCTTTTCATAATTTGCAGCAAACTTAGCATCAGCCTTTGTTCCGCTTCCGGCACATATAATTGTAAAATCGATATCATCGGCCTTGACAGTCTCCCAATCAACATCACCCTGTACAGCAGATACATCAAATCCCTTCTTGGGATACTCAGGCTGTGCGGGTTTTGTTACTGCGGGGAGAAGTGCTCCTGTATCATCCCTGCCAAATCCGGAATATGTATCCGGTGCGGTGATATAGGGATAATTGCGGTAAGCATTGTTAAGATCGACCTGTGTGGGGATTCCGTCGATATATCCGTAAGGTGTATACTGCCATATTCCATAATCCCCGGTATAGGCAATCGGAGCCTCTGTACCATACTGTGCTACCCAGACATCGTACTTTTCAAGTACATTGCGGTAGATCTTTGATTCAAGGAAGGTGGCGTAACTGTAAACGCCGACAAAATAGCCCTTTTCTTCAAGATATCCACAGAATGTATCTACTATGGCCGAGATCTCAGCAACTGAAAGTAAACCCTGTGCAGGCTCTTCAATATCAAAGTAGATCGGGAAGGTGAAATTATAATCCTTGATGATCTCGCAGCACACCTGAGCTTCAAGCAGCGCTTCCTCCGGTGACATTGCGTAACTGTACCAATATGCACCGCACTCAATACCTGCTGCCTGAGCATTCTGCATATTGATATCAAATGTATAGTCTTCCTGATTGAGGTACCGGCCGTATCCTGCCTGCATAATAGCAAAATCGATTCCGGCAGCCTTTACCTTTTCCCAGTCGATTACGTTCTGATATCTTGAAACATCAACGCCCCATGAAAGCACCTTTGACGGAACATCAGATGCCGCAGTGGTGCTGACAGCCATTGTTGTGGCTGAAACAGGCTGCTTTGTAGTTGCAGCGGCAGTCGTCGCAGGTTTGGTGGCAGCTCTGGTCGTCGTGGTGGTCGTTGTGGTCGTCACAGTTGTTGTAGTTGTTGTAGCAGTCGTACCGTAAAAAGCATCATAGATCTCGAATACCCTGAACGGCATCTCCTCAGGATCCTCTTTACTTTCCTGTGAAGTTGTGGTATGATATAATTCAGCGGTGGGGTAATCGGCAGCCGATGCAGTGGGTACTGCTGCAGCGACCATGGCAGAACAAGCGGTTGTGAACGACATGACTGCAGCAAGCAGCCGTTTTGATATGCTCATGGTTTTCTTCACTCCTTTTGCTAAATAACATTGCATATCATTTTCTTCTGTCGTCAGTGACTTTTTTACTTAAGCACTGACTGACTATAGAAATTATAACATAACGGTTACAAAATGTCAAGAATCTGCGTTTGATATTCAGTCTATCTCTCTGAAAAATCGTAGATTCGCACCAAATTTGTTCAAAGAATTTGTCTAAAATAGATCATCTTTTCAACATTTTTTAATCAAATCTGCTGTCATATCGTCATTATAGACAATGGAACCGCCGATAATTTGTAAGTAAGGAACAAAATATGAGAGAATTCATGATTAATCAGAACGACGCAGGCCAGCGCATAGATAAGTTTCTTTCAAAAGCCATGCCTGATATGCCGAAAAGCCTGATGTACAGGCTCATAAGAAAAAAAGACATAAAGATAAACGGCAAACGCTGTGATATTTCTGACAAGCTCAACGCGGGCGACATTGTAATAGTTTATGTGAAGGATGATCTTTCATCCGCAAAGACACCTGATACAACATTCAGAACTGCATCAGAGATTATAGATGTAGTATACGAGGATGATAATATTATTGCTGTATTCAAGCCTGTCGGAGTGGATCCGCATTCCGGAAGCGGAAGTCAGAGCGACACTATGATAGACAGGATAAAGCTATACCTCTTTAACAAGGGAGAGTACCACCCAGATAAAGAAAACTCCTTCTCCCCTGCTCTGTGCAACAGACTTGACAGAAATACCGCCGGACTGATGATAGCTGCAAAAAATGCTGAAGCACTCAGGGAGATCAATTCCGCTATACGCGACGGACTTATACATAAGATCTACAGGTGTGTAACGGTTTGCCCGCCTCCGGAAAATGAAGCTGTCATCACTGCATGGCATAAAAAGGATGACGGCAGAAACATTGTACGCATATCCGATTCCCCTGCTGAAGGTTTCAAGGAAATAAAAACCGGGTACAAGGTGATCTCGGAGGCATCCAACGGACAGTGCCTTCTCGAGATAACCCTGTACACCGGCAGAACTCATCAGATCCGAGCACATATGGCGCACATAGGAGCGCCCCTCCTTGGTGACGGAAAATATGGAAATATAGCAGCAAACAAGAAGTACGGCGTTTACAGGCAGCTGCTATGTGCCTGCGGTCTTTCTTTCTCTATGCCGGATGATTCGCCTCTCGCTTATCTTAACAGGCTGAGTATTCATGCCCCTCAGCAGGAATTTGAAAAGAGGTTCAGTTAGGCTGGCCGACTCTGTGACGGAGGTTGTCCTCTTTGAGCTGTCTTCCCTCGGCAATTAGGCGGAGCATCTCGTCACTGTCGGCATTTCTCAGAGCCTCACTGTATTTATTCAGGTTCTCTATAAGTGTATCAAGCTCAAAGATCAGATTTTCCCTGTTCTGCATAAAGAGGTCTGTCCACATACGTTCGTTCATGGTAGCTATACGTGTCATATCCTGAAAGCTGCCGCCGCTGAATCCGCATTCAAGACCGAGCTCCGGACTTTTGACATATGCGCTTGATACAATATGAGCAAGCTGGGAAGTATAGGCTATCATTTTGTCGTGATTCTCGGGAGATGTAACTACTATCTTGCCTGCTCCTATCTCAGAAGATATAATACGAAGTGCTTCTATATCCTCCTCAGCAGCGCCTTCATGAGGTGCGATAATAAAGTTGGCTTTCTGAAACAGATCTGCACTGCTGTTATGATAACCTCCGAATTCCTTGCCCGCCATAGGATGGATGCCTATATAACGAAGTCCGTTTCCAGCCGCAAGGTCGCGGAGCCTTCGTGAAAAATCCCCCTTGATGCCGCACACATCAGTAAGCAGCGCAGTTTTCGGCATCTTTGAGATGTTCTCTCTGAGGTACGCTTCAGTAGCATCAGGGAAAAGTGCCATTATTATCAGATCAAATCCGGAATAATCACCGGTGAATGCCTCGTCCATAGCTACATCCCGAAGCGCAGCAAATTCTATATCCTTATTGATATCACTGCCCGCTACAAAATGGGTGGTGTATTTTTTTAAAGCTTTACATACTGAGCCGCCTATCAGGCCAAGTCCTACTACAAGAATATTCATAAAAAAGCCCTCCTTCAATGTCTTTTACATCTGAAAGTATATCACTTTAAACAGTAAAAGTCAATACAGGAGGGCTTTATTAAGTTTATTTAATCAATCAACCATTGGCTGATATGAAAGTTTCCAGATCCTCCGCTTCATCGCCTGATGATGTGGAAACATAGGCGTAATAGGAAAGTATAAGGGAAGCGTCGTTTGAATCGACAAGGCTGTCCTTATTTACATCTGCGGAAGTGTTCTTTTCCTTGTCAGCTTCGGCTGTACCGCCTGTTGAAGCATTTGCGTAGATCGCAAGTACCTCAGATGCATCAGCTGAGTCTATGAGAGAATCTCCGTTGATATCGCCGAGCTTTGAAGATGACTCCTTCTCAGGGCTCTCAAGCACGTTGATCAGTGTTCCGTCCGAAAGCCTTGCAAGGCCGGAGAACTTGTCAATATATAGTGTTTCAGCTGTCTTGCCGTCAGCTATGATCTCAAGATTAAAGAAATGATCATCAGCATGATCAACTGTATTGAAGATCTCACCCTTATATCCTGTCATGCTGCGGTAATGCTCATTAGCAAAGTAGGTAAGCTCTTCATAACCATGAAAATTGAAATTCTTGTAGCTTATGTTTCCGAGATAACTCAGCTTGACAGAATCTCCGTCACCATCAGTATAAGAAAGAGTCATTCTGTTGCCTGCTACACTGATATACATCGGGATCTCCTTATTTGTCTGCTTATCCTTGAAGGAGCAGGTATTGCCTGTTCTCACCCAATTGATATCCCTTACAACACCTGCCGCGCCATCTATCATATGTCCGGTGTGATCGTCATTTATTACAAGGTAACCATGCTTGAAATTGGTGTTAAGTGTGTCGTAGGTCTCCCATACACCATAGCGTATAACTGCCGGATCATCAAGATAATCGGAGACCCTGACACGCGAACCGTCATCAGCATATGCCCATCCGGAAAAACGGTCAACACTAAGATGTCCCACGGGAGATACCTTATCATCAATTATATCATAAGCGCTGGCATTAACGAAACCTGTATCAGTCATCAGAACATCAACATTCTGCGGCAGAGTTCCGCAAACATCTGCACAGATATTCTCCATCATATTGCCGATTTCCCTGTCGCTGTATATCCTTTTCCCGTTATTGAAATCATACCCGATATAGGAGAAGGTCTGCACCGAACCGTCTGCATCTGCAGCAAAGAAGATAGAGTCACTGAATTTCTCTATATCATATACTCCGTCAAGACCGTAACCATCAGTATCAATAGTAAGCTTGCTGTTCTCAGCTGTGTACCTGAACACAGTCATCTGACCGGTATGCTGATCCATCATAGTACCTTCAGCGTTGTTCTCGTAGAAGAAGTAATAGGTCGGCGCGTACTTGTAGCCCTCCGATTCAGCAAGCCATATACCCGGCCTGAGGAAGGAATCCGGTGCGCATACCGTTCTGATATCTATGTAGTTACCAGCGATATCCTGACCGGCACAGTTTCTCGGATCAACACAGTATGCTTCTACTACGACACGATGATCATCCTCTTCTTCGCACAGCTGGATACAGGCCATTCCGTCATCATCTGTGTACGAATTCACGCCATAGGGGGTATAGCCATCATGTGTATTTTTGTAATACTGAAAAGCAAGATTGCCAAGCTCGTCAAGTGTGTGCAGAACCAGAGCATTTTCACGTTCATCAGGATCCATGAGCTTCATTGTGATCGTCAGATTGTCATCGCGGAGTTTCAGTTCATAGCTGTCTTTTCCCTTATCAGTCACATCGTAGAAGAATGTTTCATCGCCGCCTTCATACCTGAGATTGGCAACATCGCCCATTCTGGAAAGGATGATACGGTATGAATCACCGCGACCAGACTCGATGACCTTGCCGCTGTCATCTTCATTCAGTACTAGATAGCCAGTCTGTTCCTGCGTTCCGGGCTTATTAACCCTCATTGACCAGAGTCCGGGTTTAAAATCAAAACCCATATCATAGAATGATCCGGCCGAAGCAAAACCGCCAAGTTCTGCTGAGGCATCGATAAGTGGGGATGACAGTGCAGGAGAAAGCACGATTGCAGCTGCTGTAAGTAGTGAAGTAAATCTTTTCATATAATCAGCTCCTTTTCGTTTCAGGAATCCCTGTACACATATTCTAACATAAAAAATATAACATTTCAACCCCTATTTTGAAGGTTTCTATAATTATATATGACGCTGCGTATAAGAAAAGGCATGGTCTTCTGACAGGTTTGACTTTCCGCTCCACTTGTCGTATAATGAGAATAATCAATCATGAACGGAGTAGTATTATGCCAGAACTCATATCTGTTTCAAGCCTGGACAGGACAAACCTTCCCGAGGAGCTTCGTGTATATTCCTGCAGCTCTGAACCGCAGCTTCTTCATTATTACGAGCCGGAACCCGGCCTCTTTATTGCAGAAAGTCCTAAGGTAATCGAACGTGCCTTAGCCGGCGGATACGAGCCGATATCATTTCTTATGTATCCGGATCACGTTACAGGTGAGGCTGCCGGTATACTGCAAAGGATTCAAGGAGTACCAGTATTTATTGGGGATGAAGCGAATATCGTTGATATCACAGGTTTCAAACTAATACGCGGTGCGCTCTGCGCTATGAAAAGAAAGATCCTTCCTGCTCCGGAGGATATAGTCATAGGCAAGAGCAGGATCACCGTACTGGAAAACGTTACTAATCCCACAAATATCGGTGCTGTTTTCAGGTCTGCTGCAGCCCTCGGCATGGAGGCGGTGCTGCTGACGGATAACTGCTGTGACCCGCTGTACAGAAGATCTTCAAGAGTAAGCATGGGGACGGTGTTTCAGATACCATGGACATTTACCGGGACATCACTTGCTGACACCGGAAAACTTAAAGCTCTCGGTTTCTCGTCTGCAGCTATGGCTCTTATACAGGACAGTGTAGGTATAGATGATTCAAGACTCACATCAGAAGAACGGCTTGCTGTTATCCTCGGAAATGAGGGATACGGTCTTGACAGAACTACTATTGACAAGGCAGATTACACTGTATATATACCAATGTTCAATGATGTTGATTCGCTGAATGTTGCAGCTTCAAGCGCAGTAGCCTTCTGGCAGCTCAGGAAAAGAAACAGATAATAGCAAAGCCCTGGCACAGTTGTCAGGGCTTTGATCATATCAGTCATCAAATAAAGGTGTAGAGAAGTATCTTTCTGCTGTATCGGGCAGTATGGTTACAACAGTCTTTCCTTCACCGAGCTTCTCGGCCATTTTGAGAGCTGCTGCAACATTCGTGCCGCTTGATATACCGCACATGATGCCTTCAAGGCGGGCAAGATCCTTGGCTGTCTGTATCGCTTCCTCGTCTGTAACGATGCAGATATGGTCGTAGATGCTGCGGTTGAGTATCTCAGGGATAATACCGTCGCCTATGCCCATCTGAAGATGGGTACCGATGTTGCCGCCTGCAAGTATTGCTGCATTCTCCGGTTCTACTGCCCATATCTCCATATCAGGATACTGAGCCTTAAGCGCCTCACCGATACCGGTAATAGTTCCGCCTGTGCCTATACCTGAACAGAAGCCGTCAATACTTACTGCGGTCTGTTCAAGTATCTCAAGCGCTGTATGGTACTTATGAGCGCCTATATTATGGCGATTGGTAAACTGCTGTGGGACGAATACCCTTTCATCCTCCTCTGCCATGCGCATAGCAGTATTAAGGCATTCTTCGATGCAAGCTCCAATATCTCCGGCATCATGGATAAGGATCACCTCCGCACCATAGTGTCTGACAAGCTTGCGGCGCTCTTCACTTACTGAGTCCGGCATGATAATGATGGTCCTGTAGCCTCTTACAGCACCGACAAGAGCAAGCCCGATGCCCTGATTTCCGCTGGTAGGCTCAACGATTATCGTATCCTCTTTGATCTTGCCCTCTTTCTCGGCATGACGGATCATATTGTATGCGGTTCTCGTCTTGATAGATCCTCCGACATTAAGGCCCTCAAACTTTACAAGAACGTCGGCATTCCCGGGCTTATTCATTTTATTCAGCTTAATTATCGGAGTGTGACCGATAGCTTCGAGTACGTTTTCATAGATCATGAATATATCTCCTTAAATACAATCTTATTCTATTATATAATAATTCTATAGCAAATGCAAGTATTTTATCAGAGAAAGTCACAAATCGGCCAGACTTCCTGTTTTTCTTGATTTTGAACGGCAATTGTGGTATAATATTATCAGTTATTAACGAAACGGAGGAGAACGCATGGCAAAGAACAAGTCGAACAGGAAAGCAAAGCATGGTTCAGACGAAAGGACAGAGAAGTTTTTCAGTTTTATCAGGGAGCTGTTCCCTGAGGCCTGTGAGAATGGTAATATAGATTTCGATACTCTTATAGAGGCTGTAGGCGGTACTCCTCAGAACGATCCGGAAGAATACTGCTTCACCTGGGCGGGCAAGAACGCTGCACGGAAAGAAGCTGAGACTCCTCCTACCGGTACAGCACTCCGTTTTCTGAGAGATGAGAGCTCAGAGCCTGATACAACAGAGAACATCTATATCGAGGGTGATAATCTTGAAGCTTTAAAGCTTCTTAAAGAGAAGTATGCCGGAAAGATAAGAGTTATCTACATAGATCCTCCTTATAACACAGGCTCAGATATGATATTCCGTGACCGCTTCACAATGTCTGCTGCCGAGCTCGCCGCACTCTCCGGTGACAGCAGCGAAGACAGCCAGCTTCAGAGAAATAATCAGGAGGGGGCAAGATACCATACCAACTGGCTGAACCTTATGTATCCGAGGCTAATCGCTGCAAGAGAGCTTCTCGCTGATGACGGTGCTATTTTCATAAGCATCGATGACAACGAGGTGGAGAACCTGAAAAAGCTCTGTGATCAGGTATTCATGCCTTCAAATTTCGTAGGTCAGTGGAACTGGTACAAGAGTGCAACACCGCCCAATCTTTCAAGGAAGATCAAGAAAAACATAGAGTACATCCTCTGCTATGAGAAGAATAAAAGCAATGTCAGATACAAGGGCGTCCACAAGACAAGCCACAGCAGCAACGGTCTGCTGAATCAAACGAACCGCATGGCAACCCTGAGATTTCCCGGAGGAAAGATCGATACAGGTATGGAAAACGGCATCTACCGTGCGGGCAGATACGGCACCGACCGATACGAGATTGAGCTGCTTGATGATGTTACCGTAGAAAGCGGTTATTTTGTCAACGCATTCCGTCTGAAGGCGAAGTTCAAATGGAGTCAGGAAAAGCTTGATTCCGAACTGGCTTCCGGGACAAAGGTATCTATACGCACAAGAGCATTCTCTCCCTCCTATGAACGCCGGGAGTATGAACCTGAGGTGCCGCCGAATCTGATAAACAAGGAGGTCGGAGTTGATACCACAGAGCAGGCCGGCAAGGCACTCACGGCTCTGTTTGAAGGCCTGAAAGTATTTGATTACCCGAAGCCGGTAGAGCTAATAGAGTATCTTGCGGGATTTATATGCCGAGAAGATGATATAGTTCTTGATTTCTTCTCTGGCAGCGCTACCACTGCCCATGCAGTCATGAAGATGAATGCAGAGGACGATGGTCACCGCAGATTCATTCTTGTACAACTGCGGGAGGAATGCCCTCAGGATTCCGAGCTTTACCGCCGCGGATATACGAATATCTGCGAGATAGGAAAGGAACGCATAAGAAGAGCGGCAGAGAAGCTGCGTAATGACTATCCTTTGGCAAAATTCGACGGCGGATTTAGGGTATATGAAGTCGCTGAATGTAATATCAGGGAGGAAAATGATGAGATCTTACGCTGACTATAACTCCATCCTGCCTGTTGCAGAAGAACGTGCCCGGCAAATGATAGCGGCCGGTCTGTATAACAGATTCGGTGCCACAGATGAAGACAGGCTTATGCACGCGAGACTTGGCTGTATCGGAGAACTGGCGTTCAAGGATATACTTGACATGAGACATATCCCCTACTTTCTCGACACCAATATTGATGAAGAGCATCATACCGATAACTTTGATTTCAAGATAGGTGAAAAGAAGATCGATGTCAAAGTTGCTAAAACAACAAGACAGCCCATGCCTGAATGGACTTTCGGTTATCCTCAGCAGCAAACATATCGCGAAAAGGATTATATCATTATCGGCTGGATAAATCCGAATAACGGTTTTATGGCGTTCTACGGGTGGATGCCATTTGAAAACATACTCAACTATCCTGTAGTCGAGATAAACTCTTTTGCCAACTACAGATACTACACACCGAATCACGAGTTCCCATGGGGTGATCTCAATACGGATTTCAATGAACTATTCCGCGAGACCGGAGTCATACAGGATTAAAAAAGATCCGGAGGCTTTTTAAAGCTTCCGGATCTTTTTTATCAAAGTATCATGAATACAAGATAGAGAAGTAGTATACCGCACAGGAGAAACAGGAGTATCGCCGTAAATGCTGCACCTTTATGTGCTTTTACCATCTCGTCCCCGACCTTGACCTTCTTCTGGGAAAGAAGCAGGCAGATAAGTATGATCAGGTTTCCTATACCAAGAATGATGGAAAGTACATTGAGCTTTGTGAAGAGAAGATCAACATATACATCGGACTCAACAAATCTTCCTCCTGAAGAAAACTGAGATATAGTGCTTGTCAGCCCGTTGCGGACATCTGTTCTGAGCTTTCTGACCTTGCCCTTTATACGGACAAGTTCCTTTGCCTCCATGTTCTCGTCAAACTTGTTTCCGAAGCGTTTGGAAGCACGGACAAGCACAGAACTCGTCATGTTTTCATCCATTATCAGATAATAATACTCATGTCCGACAGTGATCTTGCTGACAGAGTGAGAATAATCCTTAAGGTATTTGTTTGTGCCGTATTCTGCATACCCTTCAACAACTGTTCCTTTTTCGAACTTATTCTTCAGACCGTCTTCAAAGCTTACAGGAGTCCTGATAAAACCAAGGATTCCGAAAAGAAGGCCGAGAACAGCCATAATACCGAAGAATATGTAGGTGTAGATCCTGTTTTTGCCTGTATTTGTTTCAGAAGAAGTCTCTGTATCAGGCGATTTAACATTGATCTCCATAGCTCTTTACCTCCCGGAAGTTATTCAAGGACAGGAAGGAATGCAAGCGCACCCATCTCCACAGCCTTAGCCTTTGCCTCGGCAAAGGTCAGCTCCTCCTCAGTAACATAAGAAACACCATTTTCAGAGCTGTATGAGCCCTCACCTGCGAATTCTGTTCCTGCAGGAAGACGGAAGTACCAGCGCCCCTTCAGTTCATCAGCAGAAGCAATGAAGCTGTCATCAGAAGAAGACTCCCAGTACTGTGAATCAACAGTATTATCATGCTGTACACTATTGATCATATCACCGAGAACAGCACTTGCTGTCGGGAGCTTGCCGGCACCGCGGCCGTAGAACATAGCCTGATCGATACCATCTCCGTATACCATGACTGTGTTGAATACATCACTAACGCCTGAGATGATGTTATCAAAGGATACAAGCATAGGCATAACTGTCGGAAGGATCCTGCCGTCGGCAAGATGTGTCACCTGTGCGATAAGTTTGATAGCATATCCAAGTACCTCGGCAGACTCTACGTCACAGAGCTCAAGATCAGAAATACCCTTGGTATATACACTCTTAGGATAAACGTGCTTGCCGTAAACAAGTGATGAAATGATGCATATCTTCCGGCAGGCATCGTGGCCTTCTACATCTGCTGTGGGATCCTTCTCCGCATAGCCGAGCTCTTGTGCAAGGCTCAGTGCCTTATCAAAAGGCATATTGTCGTTATACATCTTTGTGAGTATAAAATTCGTTGTGCCGTTGAGTATGCCTGCAACCTTTGAGATATCATTTGCGGCAAGGCACTTATGAAGAGGACGGATTATCGGGATAGCACCGCCTACACTTGCCTCAAAGAAGAAATTGCAGTTGTGCTCCTTGGCTGTTTTAAGGAGAATATCTCCTTTCTCTGCAACAAGCTCCTTGTTTGATGTAGAAACACTCTTGCCTTTTTCAAGGCAGGATTTTACAAATGTGAATGCGGGCTCAACTCCGCCCATGCACTCAGCAACAACTGTAACCTCGTCATCGTTAAGGATATCATTGAAATCCTTTGTGAGCTTGTCGCGGAAAGGAGAATCAGGAAAATCACGAAGATCGAGGATATACTTTATCTCCATCTCTTTTCCTGCTCTCTTCTCTATGCTCTTTTTATTCTTATAAAAAAGCTCAACTACGCCGGAGCCTACGACTCCGTAACCCAATACTGCTGCTTTGACTGACATATGATTAACCTCCAATTATTATACAATGCTCCCCTATCATTCAGCTGAAAGGATCTTGACTTCAAGAACTCCGCTGAGATCTCTTATGCGGCTGAGCGATTCCGGACTTCCTGAGCCCTCTGCCATCCTCAGAGATACATTCACTGCTGCCGCACCGTCAACAGGAATACTCTGATTAACGGTAAGTATATTAGCGTGAAGACCATTAAGGAAAACCAGGACACTTGACAGAACACCGGGGCTGTCGCTGAGGAGCAGATACAGATTCACGATCTTGCGGCTGAAAAGCTCGTCATAAGAAAACACACTATCCTTGTATTTATAATAAGCACTCCGGGATATACCTATGCGCTTACAGGCCGATGCAAAACTCTTTTCACCTTTCTGTGCCATGAGCTTCTTGACATCGAGCACCTTGATAAATACATCAGGCAATATCTGCGAATCTACTACTATTAGCTGTGATCTTTTTTCTTCCATAGCAATCATCCTAAATTCATGAATCGTCCGTCAGAGACGAACAACTGTACTCTACCTAATTACTATACCATGTTTGAGAAGATTTGTCAAGTGAGAATGATAATATTTACACAATCTTTTTTTGAAAAAGGTATTGACAAAGTTAAATTGATGTGATATAATCTAAGCCATAAGATCACTAAACCGTTGAAGCGGAGATAACGTTGAATATGCTTCCACAGAGAATCCGGGATGCTGAGAGCCGGGTGAAAAACAGTTCTTCAAATGGACCGCCGAGGGTGCAGTCAAACGGTATACTGTTGTACCGGAGTATTCTGCAACGTAGAGATGTGCGTTAAACGTCAGGGATATGATAGTATCCTGCAAAGTGCCCGGAATCCGGGAATCAAGGTGGTACCACGGATAAGTTTTATTCGTCCTTGACAGAATCAATATTCTGTCGGGGGCTTTTTTATTGCCTCCGACAAACACACGGAGGTGCGCTATGGAATTCATGCCTAAGTACGATGAAGTAAAGAAGATAGCTGACAGCGGAAAGTATGATATACTTCCTGTAAGCTGTGAGATACTCTCTGATATCTGTACGCCTATAGAGGCTGTCATGATACTCAGGAACGTATCCACACACTGCTATATGCTTGAATCTGTTGCTGAAAAGGAAAAATGGGGAAGATACACTTTTCTTGGATTTGATCCGAAAATATCTATCACCTGCTCCGGAAACACGATGAAGATCGGCGATGTCACAGTTGAAACTGACGATCCGGCTTCAAAGATTAGATCTATACTTTCAGGATACAGAAGTCCGAGGCTCCCTTATCTTCCGCCTTTTACCGGCGGACTTGTCGGATACTTCTCTTACGATTTTCTCGGATATGCTGAGAAATCAGTAAGAACAAACACTCCGGATACGGAAAACTTCAAGGACGTTGACCTGATGCTGTTTGATAAGGTCATCGCTTTTGACAACTTCAGACAGAAGATAATCCTTATCGCTAATATGTCACTCAGTGACCCCGAGACAGGATACAACAAGGCTAAGATGGAGCTTGCTCAGATGGCTGAGCTTCTTAGGAACGGCGAGAGAAAGAAGGTGCCCGCCGGCAGGCTTACATCAGAGGTCACGCCCCTCTTCGGCAAGGAAGAATTCTGTTCAATGGTCGAGAAGGCCAAGCATCATATCTTCGAGGGCGATATCTTCCAGATCGTACTTTCAAACCGCCTGAGCGCTGGTTTTGAGGGTAGTCTGCTGAATACCTACAGGGTTCTCAGAACCATCAACCCTTCACCCTATATGTTCTATTTCTCCGGAACCGATGTTGAGATCGCAGGTGCTTCACCTGAGACACTGGTAAAGCTTGAAGACGGTGTACTCCACACCTTCCCCCTCGCCGGTACCCGTCCCCGCGGTAAGACAGATCAGGAAGACAAAGAACTCGAAGCGGGTCTTCTCAAGGACGAGAAGGAGCTCGCAGAGCACAATATGCTCGTTGACCTCGGAAGAAATGATCTCGGCAAGATAAGCAAGTTCGGTTCAGTACAGGTCGAGAAACTGCACAGCATAGAGCGTTATTCACACGTAATGCATATAGGCTCGACTGTTCGCGGCGAGATAAGGCCCGACTGTGATGCGCTTGATGCAGTAAGCGCTGTTCTTCCGGCTGGTACCCTGTCTGGTGCACCGAAAATCAGAGCCTGCCAGCTGATCGCAGAGCTGGAGCAAAACAAAAGAGGTATCTACGGCGGTGCTATAGGATATATCGATTTCACAGGAAACCTTGACACCTGTATCGCTATCAGGATTGCCTACAAAAAGAACGGCAAGGTATTCGTAAGGAGCGGCGCAGGCATAGTCGCTGATTCCGTTCCTGAGACAGAACATCAGGAATGCCTTAACAAGGCCGCAGCCGTGATCAATGCACTTAAAATGGCAGAGGAGGCAGAATTATGATCCTTCTTATAGATAATTATGACAGCTTCTCCTATAATCTGTATCAGCTTATAGGTACCATAGAACCAGACATAAAGGTTATAAGGAACGATGAGATGACTGTCAAGGAGATAGAGTCGCTTGCACCCGATCATATAATCCTTTCCCCTGGTCCCGGGCGTCCGGAAAATGCAGGTATTATAGTCGAGGCAGCTAAAACAGTATGTCAGAAGATCCCTACTCTCGGTGTATGTCTCGGTCATCAGGCTATCTGTGCTGCATATGGTGCAGAGGTCACCTACGCAAGAAAGCTTATGCACGGAAAGCAGTCTGTCATCAGGTTCATGGGTGATTCGCCATTATTCAAAGGCATCGATGAAGGTGCACCGGTCGCAAGATATCATTCACTTGCGGCTGATCCCGATACGATGCCGGAATGCCTTGAGGTAACTGCAATGGCTGATGACGGAGAGGTAATGGCTGTTCAGCATAAGGAATACCCTATATACGGAGTTCAGTTCCATCCAGAATCAATTATGACACCAGACGGAATGATAATGCTCAGAAACTTTATAAACCTTTAACGGAGGCGTTTATTATGATAAAAGAAGCTATAATCAAGATCGTTGACAAGCAGGATCTGACATACGATGAGGCATACCAGGTAATAAGTGAGATAATGTCAGGTGAGACATCGGCAACTCAGAATGCGGCTTTCCTCTCCGCTCTTTCAACCAAAAGCACCAAGGCAGAGACAATAGATGAAATAACAGGCTGTGCAGCTGCTATGCGTGATGCTGCCACAAAATTCGAGAATGATCTTGACCTCCTCGAGATCGTAGGTACAGGCGGCGACAATGCACACAGCTTCAATATATCTACAACATCCGCAATGGTCATTGCTGCATCAGGCATAAAGGTAGCAAAGCACGGCAACAGAGCAGCATCCTCGCTGAGCGGTACTGCAGATTGCCTTGAGGCTCTTGGAATGAATATCAGCCTTGAACCGGAGAAGTGCATGGAGCTTCTTAATGAAACAGGCTTCTGCTTCTTCTTCGCACAGAAGTACCACACTTCAATGAAGTATGTTGGACCTATCAGAAAGGAACTGGGTATCAGGACTGTATTCAACATCCTCGGCCCCCTTACAAATCCTTCTTGCCCTAAGTATCATCTCCTTGGCGTTTATGATCAGTCACTACTTGAACCTGTTGCTGAGGTACTCATGAAGCTCGGTTCAAAGCGCGGAATGGTAGTTTACGGTACTGATAAGCTGGATGAGATCTCACTCAGCGCTCCTACTGCTGTATGTGAATACAAGGACGGATGGATGAAGAACTATACTATCGATCCTGAGAGATTCGGTTTCGAGAGATGCACGAAGAATGATCTTCTCGGCGGAACTCCTGCAGAGAATGCTGAGATAACCCGTTCAATACTCCGGGGTGAAAAGGGCGCACGCAGGGAGGCAGTTCTCCTGAATGCAGGCGCTGCTATCTACGTGGGAGGAAAGGCCGGTTCAATGGATGAAGGCATAAAGCTTGCCGCAGAGCTCATAGATTCCGGCAGGGCATACGATACACTTGAAAAGGTTGTTGCCCTTTCCAATGCATGAGGTGCATAAAATGAATATACTCGATCAGCTTGCAGAGCATGCCCGTGAACGTGTAGATATCGCTGAAAGAAAAATCTCACGTTCAGACTTAAGACGGATTGCAGAGGATATGCCGAAAAAAAGCTTTGAATTCGAGAAGGCTCTTTCGGGAAAAGGACTGTCATTTATATGCGAATGCAAGAAGGCATCCCCTTCAAAGGGGGTTATAGCCGAGGTATTCCCATATATGGAGATTGCCAGAGACTATGAGCGTGCTGGTGCTGACTGCATATCTGTGCTGACTGAGCCCAAATGGTTCCTTGGCAGTGACAAATACCTCAGAGAGATAGCTTCCGAAGTCAGCATACCATGTATCAGGAAAGACTTCACTGTTGATGATTACATGATATATGAAGCAAGGGTACTCGGCGCCGGTGCTGTCCTGCTGATCTGCTCCATACTCTGTGAGGAACAGATACGGGAATATATAGAAGTATGTGACAGCCTTGGGCTATCCGCTCTTGTTGAGGCGCACAATGCTGCTGAGATCGATACAGCCCTCAGGGCAGGTGCACGGATTGTTGGTGTAAACAACCGTGACCTGAAGGATTTCACTGTTGATACATCAAACAGCCGCAGGATGCGTGAACTTGTCCCTGAAGATGTGCTCTTCGTATCGGAAAGCGGTGTTAAGGATATCAATGACATAAGGCTCATAAGAGAGAGCGGCGCGGATGCCGTTCTTGTGGGTGAAGCTCTGATGCGTTCATCCGACAGAGCCGCTCTTCTTAACGAATGGAGGAAGACAGAATGAGTAAAGTGAAGATATGCGGTCTCAGCAGCGAAAAGGATATCGATCACGCAAACGAGATACTGCCGGAATTTATCGGTTTTGTATTCTATCCGCCGAGCAGCAGGTATGTTTCTCCGGAGCAAGCTGCAAGACTGAAGGAGAAGCTCGATTACCGTATTGCTGCGGTAGGCGTCTTTGTTGATGAAGAACCGGAAACGATCGCAGAGCTTGTGAAGTCTGAAACGATCGATATGGTACAGCTCCACGGGAACGAGGATAACGGATACATCAGCAGACTCCGCAAGCTTTGTGACTGTCCGCTGATACAGGCCTTCTGCATCAGTTCACAGGATGATATACGCAGGGCTGCAGCTTCAGAAGCGGATTTCATATTGCTTGATTCGGGAAAGGGCTCCGGTATCACATTTGACCACAGCATGATCAGGGATATCAAAAGGCCGTTTTTTCTCGCCGGAGGTCTTGATCCGGAGAATGTAGGAGAGGCCGTACTCAGATTCGGACCTTATGCTGTAGATGCAAGTTCTTCACTTGAAACAGACGGGTACAAAGATCCCGTCAAAATGAAGGCATTCACCGATGCCGCGAGAATATGAAAGGAAGATGACAATGTCAGGATCAAAAGGAAGATTCGGCGTTCACGGAGGTCAGTACATCCCTGAAACTCTGATGAATGCTATCATAGAGCTTGAAAACGCTTACGAACACTACAAGAACGACCCGGATTTCAACCGCGAACTCACTGAACTGCTCAACAGCTATGCCGGAAGGCCTTCCCTGCTCTACCGTGCAGACAAGCTTACAAGAGAACTGGGCGGTGCTAAGATCTATCTCAAAAGAGAGGACCTCAACCACACGGGCTCACACAAGATAAACAATGTACTCGGACAGGCGCTTCTGGCCAAGAAGATGGGAAAGACCCGTCTTATTGCTGAGACAGGTGCCGGTCAGCACGGTGTTGCGACTGCAACGGCTGCCGCTCTGCTTGACATGGAATGTGTTGTTTTCATGGGCGAGGAAGATACCAAAAGGCAGGCACTCAATGTGTACCGCATGAAGCTCCTTGGCGCAGATGTTATACCGGTAAAGACGGGTACTGCTACACTGAAGGATGCTGTTTCTGAGGCTATGCGTGAATGGACTTCACGTATTTCCGATACTCATTACTGCCTCGGCTCTGTAATGGGACCGCATCCCTTCCCTACTATAGTCCGTGATTTCCAGGCTGTTATCTCCCGTGAATCAAGGGCTCAGATACTTGAGGCTGAAGGCAGACTCCCCGATGCTGTAATAGCCTGTGTCGGCGGCGGCTCAAATGCTATCGGCAGCTTCTATCACTTTATCCCCGACGAGGGCGTAAGACTTATCGGCTGTGAGGCAGCAGGACGCGGTATCGATACCTTCGAGACTGCCGCAACGGTAAATACAGGAAGGATCGGTATATTCCACGGTATGAAATCCTACTTCTGTCAGGATGAATACGGTCAGATTGCTCCTGTATACTCGATCTCAGCAGGCCTTGACTATCCCGGTGTAGGCCCTGAGCATGCATACCTGCATGACATCGGAAGAGCTGAGTATGTACCTGTTACAGATGAGGCAGCTGTCGAAGCCTTTGAATACCTTTCACGTACAGAGGGCATCATCCCCGCTATCGAGTCTGCACACGCAGTAGCGTACGCTATGAAGCTTGCACCGACAATGAGCAAAGATCAGATAATCATTATTACTATATCAGGACGCGGCGACAAGGACTGTGCTGCTATAGCAAGATACAGAGGGGAGGATATCTATGAGTAATATCAGATCTGCTTTCAGAAACGGAAAAGCCTTTATACCCTTTATTACCTGCGGAGACCCTGATCTTGAGACTACCGAGAAGGTCATACGCGCTGCTGCTGATGCAGGTGCTGACCTTATCGAGCTTGGAATACCCTTCTCTGACCCTACTGCTGAAGGTCCTGTTATACAGGGGGCTAATATAAGGGCTCTTGCCGGCGGCGTCACAACAGACAAGGTGTTTGAGCTTGTGGCTCGCGTGAGAAAGGATGTAAAGATACCATTTGTCTTTATGACCTACGCAAATGTTGTTTTCTCCTATGATACTGAGCGCTTTATGGCAAGATGCTGTGAGACCGGAGTTGACGGTATCATTCTTCCTGATGTTCCTTTTGAGGAAAAAGATGAATTCACCGATCTGGCAAAACAGTACGGAATTGATATGATATCGCTTATAGCACCCACATCCGAGGACAGGATAGCTATGATCGCCAGGGAGGCACAGGGCTTCCTATATATCGTATCAAGCCTCGGTGTTACAGGAGTCAGAAGTGAGATAACGACCGATATCGGCAATATCGTTAAGATAGTACGTGAAAATACGGATATTCCGTGTGCTGTCGGATTCGGTATATCAAAGCCGGAACAGGCTAAGGCTATGGCAGCTCTCTCTGACGGTGCTATAGTAGGTTCGGCGATCATCAAGATACTTGAACAGTACGGAAAGGATGCGCCGGATCATGTCTATGATTATATCAAGGATATGAAGGACGCTGTAAGAAAAGCATGAGAACCTTATAATAACGGAAAACACCGGCTGAGATCAGCCGGTGTTTTGTATATCAGAACTTTTCCATTATTATCTCAACACGATGGTTACCGCTTTCATCAGGTTCTATCATCTTCACAGACTTCATCCTGATAGGAGAATCCGGTCTTGAAAGATCGCCGAAGGAGTCAGCGGAGCGCTTAACTTCAAGGAAACGGTCCACAACCTCCATGCCTTCCGTTACCTCTCCGAAAGCTGCATACGAGCCGTCAAGGAATGCACAGTCGGTATAGCAGATAAAGAACTGGCTTGATGCGCTGTTGTACGGCGTTGATCTTGCCATGGAGACTACTCCGCATTTATGATAGAGCTTGTTGTCTACGCCGTTGGCAGAAAACTCCCCTTGTATAGTCCTGCTGCTTCCGCCGGTGCCGTCGCCGTTAGGATCGCCGCCCTGAGCCATAAAGCCATCGATTACCCTGTGAAAGGTAAGGCCGTTATAGAATCCCTCGTTTACAAGGGATTCAAAGTTCTCACAGGTCAACGGAGCGGCATCCGGACGAAGTGTGATCACAATGCGCCCGCCGCTGCGTGATCCGCAGGATACAAGTGCAAGCAGTATAATTCCTGTGATCAGGAGCGCTGTTATCTTTCTCATATCTCTTCGCCTTACAGCTGATCAGCAAGGTCACAGATCAGGCGTTCTGTCTTTTCCCATCCAAGACATGGATCGGTTATTGACTTTCCGTAGATGTTTTCGCCTATCTTCTGAGAACCATCCTCGATATAGCTTTCTATCATGAGGCCCTTGACAAGCTTTCTGATATCTTCACTGTGACGCATACTATGAAGTATCTCCTTGGATATACGTATCTGCTCAAGGTACTGCTTTCCGGAATTGGAGTGATTGGTGTCTACGATGAGTGCGGGGTTCTTCAGATCCTTGGAAGCGTAGTTCTCTGCAAGTCTGATAAGATCTTCATAGTGATAATTCGGGAAGGACTGTCCCCTGTCGTTCACATATCCTCTAAGGATAGCATGAGCATAGGGGTTGCCATCGCTTCTGACCTCATGTCCTCTGTATATGAAGGCATGAGGATGCTGTGCGGCTGTTATGGAATTCATCATAACCGAGATATCACCGCCGGTAGGGTTCTTCATGCCTACAGGAATAGAAACTCCGCTCGATACAAGACGGTGCTGCTGGTTCTCGACTGAACGAGCTCCGATGGCTATATATGAAAGCAGGTCATCGAGATAGGTATAATTCTCCGGATAGAGCATCTCATCTGCACTGGAAAAACCTGTTTCTGCAAGTGCTCTCATATGGAGGTTTCTTACTGCGATGATTCCGCTTTTCAGATCAGGCATTGCCGCAGGATCGGGCTGATGGAGCATTCCCTTATATCCGTCACCTGTCGTTCTCGGTTTTCCGGTGTAGATACGCGGTATCATCAGTATCTTATCTCTGACCTTTTCCTGAACTTTTCTGAGACGGGTGATATAATCAAGCACGCTGTCCTCGTTGTCGGCTGAGCACGGGCCGATTACAAGCAGGAATTTATCAGACTCGCCGCTGAATATCTTCCTTACCTCTTCGTCACGCTCTGCCTTTATCTTTATAAGTTCTTCAGAAAGAGGATGAGCTGCCTTTATCTCCCTCGGATGCGGGAGCTCCCTTACCATTTTCATTCCCATTTATAAACACTTCCTTTTGTGATATATTAGTCGGATGCAAGCCAGTCCGTGCCGTAGCGCAGTGCAAGCTGATCGCAGAGTACAAGAGCCGTCATGCTGTCTACTACAACTCTTGCACGATGGATTATTGCAGGATCATGCCTGCCCTGAATAGTCAGAGTAGTATCTGTCATATCCCTTAGGTCGACAGTGTTCTGCTCCTTGTATATCGATGGGGTGGGCTTTACTGCGATACGGAATACTATAGGCATACCGCTTGATATGCCTCCGAGGATACCACCGCTGTTATTGGTATCAGCTGTGACTGCTCCGCCCTTATTTCTGAACTGGTCGTTTGAAACGCTTCCGGTCAGATCCGCTGATGCAAATCCTGCGCCGAACTCAACGCCCTTTACAGCCGGTATGCTGAAAAGTCCGTGGGAGAGTACTCCTTCAAGAGTATCGAACCAGGGCTCACCTACACCTGCAGGAAAACCGATAACGGCTGTTTCAAGCCTTCCTCCTACACTGTCGCCTTCATTTTTAGCAGCGATTATAGCATCTGTCATGGGCGTCCTGACGCTCTCGTCAAGCACGGCAAATTCGAGCTGCGACAATGACCTGATATCCTCTGCGATATTCTCACTGAAGGTCCTGTCACTGATTCCTGCACAGGTAAGTATATGAGTGCCGATATATATGCCTTTCCTTTCAAGCGCCTTCAGTGCTAAAGCTCCGGCAGCAACTATTCCTGCTGTAATGCGGCCGGAAAAATGTCCGCCGCCGCGGAAATCCTGGAAGCCGTGGTATTTCATCTGTGCGGTGAAATCTGCATGGCCTGGTCGTGCCTTATATGCAAGCTCTCCGTAATCACGGCTTCTTGTATCCTGATTCTCAATTATAAATGTGATCGGTGTTCCTGTCGATCTGCCGTTAAACACACCACTGACTATTTTTACCTTATCGGCTTCATGTCTTGCTGTGGATATTGCACCGGCTGAACGGCGCTTGTCCATCTGTGAGGCTATATACTCTTCATCAACATCAATGCCGGGAGCAATGCCGTCAAGTATCGCTCCGATGGCAGAGCCATGGCTCTCGCCGAATATTGTCAGTGATATACTTGATCCGAATGTATTCTTCAATGCTTTCAACTCCTGATCTGAACACAGGGTTCAGAAACTGTATTTAGCAGGGCTATTGCTCTGCAAGCTATCTATTAATTATATCACAGTATGTCTATATTGTCAATAAACAGGGGCTTACAATATTTTTTTATACTCCGGCAGATTAATCATAAAAAGTAACAGTGTACAATATGCATTATACTCTGTCCGATTATCCATTGTAAAATACCATATACTAATGTACAATTGTATTAAAGAGACTGGGCTGTTACATCTTAGTGCGGTTGTATACTATTTTAATGGTTTCGATTCAGGAGGATGATACATATGATCAGAACAAGGATTATCACCGTTTTTCTTGCGGGCATTTGCGCCATTATGCCTGTTATGAGCAGTCCGGTTTATGCACTGCCGGCTGATAATGGCGGAATGCGTGATATTTCTACCATCGAGCTTGTTCATGATATGGGTATCGGCATCAATCTGGGCAATACATTTGAGTCCTGCCCCGGCTGGTATGATGAAGACTGGATAGCTAAATGGAGCGAAGGAAAGCCTAATAACTATGAGACTGCATGGGGCAGTCCTGTTATTACAAAGGAGATAATCGAGGGCATTGCAAAGGAAGGCTTTGGTGTACTGAGAATACCCGTAGCATGGTCTAATATGATGGCTCATGACGGTACATACACTATCAACAAGGAATACGACGCGCGTATACATGAGGTGGTGGACTGGACTCTTGACAGCGGTATGTATGCTATTATCAATATACACTGGGATGGCGGCTGGGTTAATAACTTCCCTGAAGACAAGGAAGAGAGCATGAAGCGCTATACTCATATGTGGGAGCAGATCGCTGACAGCTTTAAAGACTATGATGACTACCTGATGTTTGAGTCGCAGAACGAGGAGCTCGGATGGCAGGAGATATGGAATCCCTGGGGCGGAACAGAGGGAAAGGCAGAGTCCTTTGCACTCTGCAACGAGATCAATCAGAAGTTTGTTGATGTAGTCCGTAATTCCGGCGGAAACAACCCTGAGCGTCATCTTCTGATTTCCGGTTACAATACAGGTATAGATCATACCTGCGACCCGCTTTTCAAGATGCCTGATGATCCAGCCGGAAGAATGGCTGTATCTGTTCACTACTATTCCCCCGCCGGCTTCGCGATCCTTGAAGAGGATGCTGACTGGGGCAAGGCAACACCCACATGGGGCAGTGATCAGGACTATGCTTCACTCAGGAGTGAAATGGATATGCTGAAAACTACATTCACCGATAAGGGTATACCTGTAATCATCGGTGAATACGGATGTCCTACAAAGAACAAGGAACCTGAGTCAGTACAGCGCTTCCTGACTTCTGTATGTGAGGAAGCATATACAAGAGGGCATTGTCCTGTAATGTGGTCTACTCCGGGAGGCCATTATGACCGCGATGCCTGCAAGATGGCTGATCAGGAGCTGCAGAAGAAGCTCTTTGCTATCGGAGGCAAGGAATTCTCCCCGCGTTCTCAGAGCACTGAAGAACCCACACAGCCCGAAGCAGAGACAACTGTACCTACTGAAGAGGTGACTGAAATTCCTACAGACCAGAATATCAAAGGTGATGTCAATGGGGACGGCGAATTCAGTATTGCTGATATCGTCTCTTTGCAGAAGTGGCTGCTGGGCGACAACTCTGCTGATATCATTAACTGGGAAAATGCCGATCTGTGCACTGACGGTCAGCTTGATGTTTACGATCTGTGCTTTATGCGCAAAGCGCTTATTAGTTAATATCACATCCTGCACTGTGTGATATAAGTATTATTCCTTTGGGACATTTCAGAAAAAACGGCCTTTGGGCCGTTTTTTATATTCTTCTCAGTCTACAATATGTAAAATGAAATCTCAGCTCTCCTGATTGTATCATTTGTTGATATTATTCCGTTTTGTGTTGACATTATTTTCTGTTTATGATATAATTTGATTATAAATTATTAGGAATATAATTGTATCTTGCTATAGTAAACTATATTTTGTTTTTTTATCAAGGTTGGTGAACAGGTTATGACAGGGCAGTATACTTTTATTCAAAAACTACGGCCATTTACGGTCAAATACGTATCTTAGCGCACTTATGGGGATTACTATGCCCTGCAGGTGCGCTTTTATTATTATAAAGGAGGAATATTGTTATGAGAAACGTTTTTAAGAAAGCAGCGGCGGTGGTTATTGCGGGGTTACTTTCGGTGGGAGGAGGGACTGTCTCAACTGAATTAGTCCCTTTCAACGAGTACATAATTGTGTCAAACGCTCTTGAAAGTACCGCTGTTCTCGAGGGCAATACATTGATACTCAAAGGAAAAGTCATCTTAGACGATGTTCAACAATTTAGAAAGAATAGTAATGTTTTGCATGTGTACTGTGAGGAAGGAACTATCTTGCCAAATAACTGCTTTCAACTATTTAAAGAATTTACCGATACAATCGATATTGATCTATCTAGCGCAAATACTACAAATGTTATCAACATGAGTTATATGTTCTATAATTGTAATAGTTTGACCTCTGTTGATTTGAGTTCCTTCGATACAAGCCTTGTCACAAATATGAGGTACATGTTTTATAAATGTTCTAAAATTGAGACTTTAGATCTTAGTAGTTTTAATACATCAAGTTTATCTGAAACGATATCTATGTTTGAAAGCTGCACAAATTTAAAAACGATATACTCGTCAGACTATTGGGATTCTTCAAATATAACATCAGGCAATAGCTCATATATGTTTAGTTCGTGTTCAAGCATTAAAGGTGAAAAAGGAACTACTTATAGTTCGTCTAATAAAAACGCCAAATACGCTCGAATCGATAATGCTCCATCTTCACCAGGCTATTATACATATAAGCGAGCATACAAGCATGTAGCTGCTGTTCCAGCTACATATGTATCCGATGGTAACAAAGAATACTATATTGGCTCAGACGGAAAATACTATATCAAGGATGATGATACATATAGAGTAATCGAAGAAAACTCTTTGGTAATCCCTAAACTTGAATTCCATCCATCTATGTACGTTAAGACTGCCGGATCGAAGATGGATACCTATTTCACTTTTCCGTTTTCCGAGAACACTTTGGATGAATATACTGTCAGCTTTGATGGCGTTGAAGTGAATCCGGTCTGGAATGAGAATAAGGAAGCGTATGAATTCAGATTACAGTCTGCAGCAAAGAATATGATAGATAAACATACGCTGAAAGTCAGCAAGGATGGTGAGAAGATCTGGAGCAATGATGATTTCTCAGTTGCGAATTATCTTAAAACCATCATTGATAAGCCTGCTTATTCCGAATTTCATGAGCCAGCAAAGGCAATGCTGAGATACGGTGCAGCTGCACAGTACTATTTTGGATATAAAACAGACACCCCGGCTAATTATGGTATTGATGGTTATGAGATCGATTCGCTTGAAAATATCACTGTTCCTGAATCTTCCTTTGATGGTTCCGTTCTGAACACTTATCTTGACTGCTCCGAATATGCAGGTATCAACATGACATTTACTGCTGACAACTCCCTGATGCTTGCTTTCAGGATAAAAAATGGCTATTCAGGTGATCAGGTAAAGAGTGAGATCGACGCTCTTCTGAAATCAGACAAGATAATCGTCAATAGTGATATCGTAAGGGAAGGCTATTATTCCCTTGATACAGACAACACCGGTAAGTTTATAATTCTGAAAATAGATAATATCCCCATAAAGAAGCTCGGCGATCCGTTATTAACTATTGACCAGATGAGTATAAAAGCTACAGACTATCTGGCAAAGGCTCAGTCAGATCAGAATACAAACCTTCAGAATCTTTGCAAGGCCCTGTATGCATTTTATGAAGCTGCAACTGCACAGTAACATCGAAGGAGGCCACTATGAAAAAGGATTATATTGTTCCGGAAATGGAAATAACAGAATTTGAAACTGAAGATGTGATCGGTGAATCCAGTACACCGAATACTAATTATGAGGAGCAAGGTCTATGGATGCAATAATTAAAATATATGTTAATCCAGAAATGGAGATAACTGAGTTTGACGAGGAAGATATAATAACTGCGTCAGTTACTCCGAATGATGACGGAGATTTTACATTTCCTGATATACAACTCTGAGCTGAATAGAAAAAACGTCCCCGGATCACTCCGGGGACGCCTTTTTTGCTATGATAGAAGTTTATACTTCATCCTGCTTTCTGCGAAGCACGAATGCTGCGCCTGCTGCCATGTAGATCATCATTAATACCATACCAACACCATTATCGCCGGTCTTGGGGGCATCAGTCTGAACTGTTGTTGCAGCTGTTGTAACAGTGGTTGTTGCTGTTGTAGTAACCAGTGTTACAGTAGTTGTAGTAACGATCATATCATCAACCATAGTAACAGTATTGCTGTCAGTAGATACTCCGACGTTTCCTGTTACCTGTCCGTTCACTATCGTGAAGGTGATGTCTGTTG
>CAMKMD010000012.1 GCA_946413815.1 uncultured Ruminococcus sp. | reverse complement strand
TGCTCATAATTAAAACCTCCAAAGTAGTGTCTCTTCTATTATACACTACTTCAGAAGTTTACACAAATTTTAGGATAGACTCGTTTGTTTTGGTGATGCCAAATCTTTATTTATATACTTGGCGGGAAATTCCATATAAAGGATAATTATTATTTTCAATTGGCTCCGTTTATATTAGGTGCCGGAATATATATTATATTTCAACTCGTTCTGTATTAACTTACGATTTAGCTTAGCAGTATAAAAACAGCCCCCAAGTGTTTTGTAACACTCGGGGGCAAAACTTTAATATGGTTATCTGCCTTTTACGTTCCGGGACGTTGTCCCATACAAGAATTTATTTTATCGCTGCAATAAAATCTTCAATTGCCGTTGCTGTTTCTTCAGGTTTCTGCTCGTATATGAAATGGCTTCCGGGAATGTTTACTTCCTTGCAGTTGCCGACCTTTTCCATATACTCGGCTCTCTTTTTTCTGTATTCAAGTTCTTCATCAGACTGTTCATCCTCAAACCATTCCTTTGCTTTTTCCTCATCGACTTCGCCGTCCGTGAATCTGAGATAATCCCTTACATCGTCAATGGTTTGATAGCTTGTGGAAATGTATATCTTCGGAATGTCGTTTATCTTGATTGCGGACCATACGGCTTTCATGTTTGCGTTTGCGTTCTGCATTTCCGATTTGAGGGATTCGGACATATCCCTGTCATGAACGGTATAGAATGCAGATGCATATTTTGCGTCATCTCCTAATTTCGGTGTCAGGGTATTCATAAGCAATCCCGATGTATCAACGTATACTCTTGCAAGTCCGGATTTGCTGAAAATCTTCCATGCTGTGTCCGCACCTTCATATTCGGAAATATCTTTTGTTGCCTCGTTTACTGAATCAAGGAATACAACACCCGACACTTCATCCGGATAGGTGCTTTCCCAATATGTTCCGTAAATACCGCTGAGTGAATGAGGCATAAGTACGTAAGGGCCTTCGATGCCCGCATTTTTTAACGCTGTACGTGTGCTGTCAACGATGTATTCCGGAGTTATGTCATGGACTGTTTCCTCGCACAGACCGTATCCCGGACGGGACACAACAACAAGGCTTATATCGTCGCCGAGATGTTCCGAGAATTTTTTCATATTCACCGGAAACCATACATCACCTGCACCCGGCATTGCTATTATCTTATGCTCTCCGTCTCCGAAAACGCTGATGTTCATGTTGAAATCGCCTGCGGAATAAATATCGGCGTAACCGCCGCTTTCAAGAAGTTCCCTGTCTTTTTTCTGTGCGTTCTTCTGATAGAAGAAACAACCGCATAATGCAAGTATGATGAGTATAAGAAGTACGAGAAGTATTATCCCGATAACTCTAAGGACTTTTTTCATTAATACCACCTTTGAATATAGAATATAATATAACCATTATAACATGAAAATATTAAGAAGTCTTTAAACTATGAGAAATGATTCATGATATTTGTTGAATCGGCTGAAGATATCAGCCTATACAAAACAAAAACCCGGAACATTTAATCCGACAGCAGTTTTTTATGATATCTTTTTGGGCTTTCTCTTTTTAGAACCTTCCACAGGCTTTTCTTTGCCGCCCATATCCTCAAACAGTGTCTCTTCTTCGACAGCCGCGGCATCGTTGATGCGTTCGGGGTTTACCTTGCCCATGCTTGTGTAGTAGGGGTCAATAATGTATCTCTGAATAAGAGGATAGCAGTTGAAGGTGACGATATAGCATATAAGAGCAGCAGGAACAAGAGGTATAAGCATAAGGAATGCTGAAGGATAGAAAATAGCCAGTGCAGCCATAGCGCCCACAATTATTGCGCATACCACAAAGGTCAGAAGGTTTGTTTTCATACCGACAAAGGCCAGTACAAAGGAATTCTTTATAAGATTCTTCATCGAGAGGTCTGTTGCAACAAGCATGGGCCAGATGTAGAAGTTCATCATGGTTATTACAAGAGCAAGGCTGAGAGTTATGATCATTGCGCCATAGAACAGTTTGTTATTGAGCTTCTGAGCCATATCAGGATAGACATAGAGGGACGCGCCGGCAGATACATAGATGAAAATATTCAATAAACCGATTATCGCAGCCTTCTTGAAGTTTGTCCTGAATGCCTTGAAGAAATCACGGAAGATAAATGTATGCTTCTGAATGACAAAACTGCGGATAACTTTTGTCATAGCGGCGGTGGCGGGACCTGAGGTGACGGCTGTTAAAAGGCCGAGCACGATCAGTATAATGATCAGCAATTCTGTATTCTTCACGAAACTGATTGCGGCAAGTCCCAATGTCAGAGGCAGAAGGAACAGATAGTGCAGCAGATTCAGACCCGCAAGAAACCATCCCTTGCTGAAAAGTATCTGAAAGAAGAGGGCCGCTCCTTCCTTTTTAGGAGCATCCTTAGCGATTCCGGAGCCTGATGTTTCGTAATCTTTAAATAATATACCCATATTTTCGACCTCCTGAGTCGTTTATACAATCCCTGACAGCAGATAACCAAGAAGGGCTTTAATTGAAGCTAAGACTGCAGAGATCAGAAGCAGCACTGAAAACCTTATGCAGTACATTTTCAACAAAGGCTTTTCCGATGATTCTCCGCGGCAGAGTGCTTTTATCAATGCATTTGATGTCCGGAATGCCTCACGCACAGCGATATAGGTTACCGCCGAAGCAGCAAGCACATCTGGTACAAGAATCAGAAGTGTCTCCGGCAAGGCAGATGCTCCGCCATGTGCATATCCGACGGATACCGAGATACCGATGCCGAAACCGCGATATAAAGGCAGTGCAGCTGCGACAGGCTGTCCTATTGCGCAAAGTCCGAAGACAAAGCATACAAGCAGGATAAGAATACTGCTTGAAAGGGATTCCAGGAATACACATGATACCGTATCACCGCTGAGCTGAGGAGAAAAATACTGATGCAATACCGGTGAGATATCACCTGTGTGACCGGAAAACCAGACCGAACCAGCAATCATTCCTATGGTCAGAGGGATACAGAAAAGCATTGCGGAAGACGGACAGCTGTGTTTAGGGAAGTATATAGTATGTTTCATTTCGCACCATCCTTTCAATAAAGGATATGCGGACAAGTTTTTCGTTAGAACTTATTTTGAGAGCTCATAAGCACGCTTTGTGCAGCTTTCGCAGCAGTTCTTTACTGTATCTGTCAGTTTGCCTTCGTACAGTCTGTCAAGACCGGCAAGTGTAGTACCTCCGGGAGAGGATACCATCTTAATGAGTTCGTCGATAGAGTAACCGGAATCAGTTATCATACGTGCTGAACCAATAAGGCTCTGGGCAAAAAGCTCCTGAGCTGCGCCTGCATCGATTCCTTCTGATGCAGCATACTCGATAAATCCCTTGGCGAACAGGTAGATAAAGGCCGGGCTGCTTCCGTTGATAGCAATGATCTCCTTCATCTTGTCCTTGGAGATTACAGCGGCTTTTCCGCATGAACGGAATACACCGAGGATCAGCTCGAATTCCTCATCTGTTACCTTGTCGTTGCGTGAGAGTGCAGATGCGCCCTCGCCAAGCAGCAGGGGAGTATTAGGCATTACAAGAATGACCTTTGCGTCCGGTATTGTCTTCTTAGCGATAAACTCGTCAGTTATGCCTGCCGCAATTGAGATAATGACCTTTTCAGGTGTTACAGCGGGTGCGGCAGCTTCAAGCACTCCTTCGATTATCTGGGGCTTGACTGCGAGGAAGATAAATCCGCACTTCTCAGTCAGCTCTGCCTCTGATGAGCAGGCTTCTACACCGAAGGAAGAGAGACTTCCAACCTTTGCAGTATCGGGATCGAAGGCATAAAGCTTTATGTTCTTGCCCGCTTCGCTTCCGGCAATTCCCTTGATGATCGCTGTGCCCATATTTCCGGCACCGATGAAACCTATAGATATATTATTCATGGTTATCACTCCTTATAAACACTATAAATCATATTATACATCATTTTACACAAAATTGCAAGTGTTATTTTGTGCTATGGCAACAAGAAAATCATAATGCATAAATAACATGAATTCTTCACGATATACAGGCATATTCAGCGATATCTCCGAATTTTCGGGAAAAGGAAAATATTTCTTGAAAGACCGGCTCTCACGGAGTATAATTAATCTGTATTAAAATGAAGTGAGGTATGAATATGGAAGCAAAAGAAGAAAAAACAGTGAGGCGCAGTGAGGATAAACTCAAGCCAAAGCTGTTTTCGGTAATCAAGAATTATTCAAAAGGACAGTTCGTTAAAGACGTGATCGCCGGCGTTATTGTAGCTATAATCGCACTTCCTCTTTCGATTGCGCTTGCGCTGGCTTCTGGTGTTGGTCCTGAACAGGGTCTGTATACAGCGGTAGTAGCCGGATTTATAGTTGCCTTCCTCGGAGGAAGCAGAGTTCAGATAGCCGGTCCGACTGCTGCATTCGCCACGATAGTTGCCGGTATTGTTGCTACAGAGGGAATGGACGGTCTTATAATCTCCACCATCATTGCCGGAATCATTATGATGATCATGGGCTTCTGCAAGTTCGGAGCTCTTATAAAGTATATCCCTGGTACCATTACCTCCGGTTTCACATTCGGTATAGCCGTAACAATACTTATTGGTCAGATCAAGGACTTCCTCGGCCTGACATTTAAGAATGCCCCTATCGAGACTATTGATAAGATAAAGGAGATCTTTATCAGTCTTCCGACAATTAACTGGTCGGCAGTGCTTGTAGGCATAATTTCCCTTGCTATACTTATTCTCTGGCCTAAGAAGCTTGAAAAGATACCAGCATCGCTGATCGCTGTTCTTGTCTGTTCACTGCTTGTAAAGCTTACTGATATAAACGTAAACACTATTGGTGATCTCTATCAGATATCTTCAGCTCCACCTCATCTTACTGTACCGGAGATCTCGTTAGGAAGGATACGTTCTCTTATACCGAACGCCTTTACCATAGCTGTACTTGCAGCTGTCGAATCACTTCTTTCATGTGTTGTTGCAGACGGTATGATAGGCTCCAAGCATCGTTCAAATATGGAGCTTGTTGCCCAGGGAGCTGCGAATATCGGTTCAGCACTGTTCGGCGGCATCCCTGCTACCGGTGCGATCGCACGTACAGCTGCCAATGTAAAGAACGGCGGACGTACACCTGTAGCCGGTATGGTGCATTCAGTAGTTGTGCTTATCATTCTTGTAAAGATGATGAAATACGCAGCGTATATTCCGATGCCTACTATTGCAGCTATCCTGTTTGTAGTGGCTTATAATATGTGCGGCTGGAGAAATATCGCCAGCACACTAAAAACTGCACCCAAGAGTGATATTGCAGTACTTCTTGTCACCCTGATCCTTACAGTAGTATTCGATCTTGTTGTTGCAATCGGCGCAGGACTTGTTCTTGCAGCACTCCTCTTCATGAAGCGTATGGCTGATGTTACTGAGGCACACACCTGGGTTGATGTGGATGACGAGGATACAGATCCCGACAACATCCTTCTCAAGAAGATACCTGAAAGAACGAGGGTATACGAGATAAACGGTCCGATGTTCTTTGCAGCATCGGACAAGTATAAGTATGTTCTTGACGACCATGATTTCGATGTGCTTTGTATCCGTATGCGTAACGTTCCTGCTGTTGATGCAGCCGGAGTTGACGCCATCAAGCGTATTACAGACCGCTGCAAGCGTCACAACATCAAGGTCGTATTCTCTCATGTCAATGAACAGCCGATGCACGCTATGACTAAAGCCGGGTTTATTGACGAGATCAGCAAGGAAAACTTCTGCGATCATATTGATACTGCGCTTGAGCGCTGTGCAGAGATCGAAAGAGAGCTGAAAGCCGGAAAGAAGGAAGACTGATGGTACGTGAGATAGTTCGTGATACCATATTTCTCCGTCAGAGATCCGAAGCGGCTACACGGGATGACAGGGAAGTGATAACAGATCTTGTAGACACACTTCTTGCTAATTCAGACCGATGTGTAGGGCTTGCTGCAAACATGATCGGTTACAACAAAACCGTTCTGGCGGCTGTGCTTGGCGGGAAGGTGACTGTTATGATAAATCCTGTCATTACAGATCGTTCCGCCAGTGAATACGAAACAGAAGAAGGCTGCTTATCTCTGACCGGACTCAGGAAAGTCAGGAGGAATAAGATAATTACTGTCGAATTCCTTGATAAGAACTTCAAGAAGCGCAAAAGCACATACCGTGATTTTGACGCAGAGATAATACAGCATGAGATAGATCATTTCAGCGGTATTCTTATATAGTATATGAAAAGGGCTGCATTACAGGTGCAGCCCTTTCTTTGATCAGTGTACAACGTTGAAGCAGCCGGTCTCGTCTGTCATACTCTCGAAGTCCTCTTCAACATGTCTTATTTCAGCTTCTGCGCTGACAAAGGCGTCAACAATAAGAGGATCAAAATGCCTCCCGGAGCCTTCTGTTATTATTTTTCTGGCTTCGTCGAAGCTCATGGGGTCCTTGTAGCTTCTCTTGGATACAAGAGCGTCAAATACATCGGCAACAGCCATGACTCTTGCCGAGAGCGGGATCTTGTCTCCTTTCAGACCGTAAGGATATCCTGAACCATCCCATTTCTCGTGGTGGTATGCAGCTAGATTTCGAGCTTCATCAAGGTAGCCGGAATTCGGCACCAGTGATATAGCCTGTGAGATAATATCTCCGCCTGCCTTTGCGTGGCTCTTCATTATTGTATACTCTTCATCATTAAGCGGTCCTGCTTTATTGAGTATAGCATCCGGCACCTGGATTTTACCGACATCATGAAGAGGCGCAGAGTTGACGACGTCAGATATGTATTCATCTGTGAGAATATCTGCGTAATACCCCTTTCTGCGCATCTCATGAAGTAGGATCCTTGCGTATGCAGCGGTTTTGCGTACATGGGCCCCGGTATTCCTATCGCGGCTTTCAACTATATCAGCGAGTACCAGAATAAGTGCCGTCTGCATCTGTGCAAGTTCTTCTGTCTTCTTCTGAACATCCGCAACGTAACGCATACTGTCATCAGATGTCTTGGCGATGGCGTGGTACAGGTTCTCGACCTCGTCACCCGTTCTTATCTTCAGTTCCCGGATGCGCTCGATACTGTTTTCGCGCGCCTTTTCGCTGTCATAAGCAAATGTTCCTGTGCTCAGAGCAATTGAGTTTACTGGCAGGATGATGTGATACTCTATAAGCCAACGTACCAGGACAAAGATTAGTATGAAGAAGCTGAGGAAAACCGCAAGCATTTCAATAAAGAAGTTTCTTTCGATAATGCCTATCTGGACCATGGATACATCAGCTGCAGCATAGCATACGCATTTGCCTTCTGAGTTGTATACAGGTTCATATACGGTCAGCAGCCAGCCGAAGGAGTCGTTGGTAGTTATCGGATCGATTGGATTTCCCGCAAGCAGATCGGGGATAAGATGCGAAAATGACTCGTCGAAGGGTATCACGCTTCCGGCAGGGGAGCCCTCTACTTCTTCCGTATCAACATCAAATACCACATGACATCCGTCAGGCAGTATCTTATACACATATACATATTCTATATCCTGTGAGCTTTCACGGATCTCTGCAAGAAGATTAAGGGTATCCTTGTATTCCTCCATCTCTGCTCCTTTTTCAAGGAAATCATCTACGAGCTCCGGGTCAATGGCCTTTGCTGTGATATTCGCAACACCCTGAGCAAGCTTGGTATGGTCCTTTATAAGTGCGTTCCGGTAAAGTGCTACGCTTATAGCGGTTGCTGCGACCGAAACAAGTATCAGGGATACACTCAGCGCAACAAGTATTTTTGTCTTTAGCGAAACAACTCTGAACGATGTTTTCTTAGCGGCAGAGGATTCCTCGTTTGAAAGGGGAGTCTGCATCCAGCCCGTAAAGCTGAAAAGGCTGTGCTGTTTCTGAGGGATCAGGTTAATTATTAAAACGGAAAGTATTACAGATACAGCTTTGTCAATCAGGTCGTAAAGGAAACTTGAAAGGAAATGAGCAACTTCACGGCTGAATGCTCCGCTTCTGTATAATTCCGACCTCAGAGTTGCACTGTCAAATTCGATCTCGTCAAGAAACCATGGTATCAGAGCGCCTCCGAGTCCGCCGATAACAGCGAACAGGATAATTGTTGCGACTATTTTCAGCGGCTTCTTAAAGAATCCGCGTTTGACCATTATAGAAGAACAGATCGCAATTAGAACGTTAAGTATTCCATAATACATTGCCGAGCTGTCTTCAAAGCTCTTTAATACATTAGTAGAAAAACCGACAATTACTCCGGGAAGATAGCCTCCCATAGCTGAAACAGATATACTTCCTACAGTATCGAGATACAGAGGCAAACCGAATACTTCTGAAAGTTTACCAAGCAGCAGGTTAAGCAGCGTACCGGCACAGCAGAGCAGAACTGTGATCAGATTATGTTTCTTTCCGGAATACACAGGAGCAGCAACTTTCTCTTTCTTCATAGTCGAACACCAGCTTTTCATCCTTGACAGGGCATCCCCGTCGCATTTAATTACTTTCTTTATTATAACATAGATAAAGAATTAATTCAAGAGCAATTTGTTAATTCTGTCGGTTTATATATGAATGAATAGCATTTTATGTCTAAAATTACCAGTGATATATCATAAATATAATAAAAAAATCATTAAAATGATATACAATTCGGGAGTGATGGTATAAAATATTTCAGTATGGCTGTACATCGACAGAAAAGAGTTCAACCATATAATTATTATTGAGAGGGGTCATTAAGGATGACTAAAAAATCCATCAGACGTTGTGCGGCAATTGTTTCAGCCTGCACTATGCTTGCTGCAGCGGTTCCTTCAGTACCGGTTTATGCAGCAGACAACATTATCACTAATTCCACCTTTGAGTCGGGTACTTCCGGCTGGGGAACCTATAAGGAAACCGGCGGCAAGTGTACACTCACAACAGAGGACGGCAAGCTGGCACTTAAGATATCAAGTGTAGGAGAGAAGAATTACTCTGTACAGGTATACTACGATATCGTTCCTCTGTACAAGAACGGAGTATATCATCTCAAGTATGATATCTCCAGTACTATCGAAAGAGAAGCTGAGGGCATGATTCAGCAGAACGGCGGAACATATCAGGCTTACACATGGAAAAAACTTGAATTAGGACCTGAACCGCTTACTATGGACTACGAGTTCACTATGAAGGAAGATACTGATATAATGGCAAAGTTCGTTGTGAACTGCGGCACATATGGTGATGATCTTCCGGAGCATACTATTTATATAGACAATGTATCACTGGAGCTTGTTGATGACAGCCAGGTTGACTATAGTGCTAATAAGCCCTACGCACCTCCTATAAATATCGATCAGGTCGGATACAGAACGAATGGTAAAAAGATAGCAGTATTCCGCGATGTTACCGATCAGAAGCAGTTCAGTGTCATAAATGCTGATACCAAGAAGAGCGTGTTCACCGGAGATCTCTCTTCGGCTATTGATAACAGCTCTGCTAAGGAGACAAACTATACGGGTGACTTCAGTTCTGTTACAGAACCAGGCAAGTATTATATCTCCTGTGAGGGACTTGATGATTCTTACACATTCACCATTGGTGACGATGTGTATACAAACCTTATGGACGATACAGTCAGAATGCTCTATCTCCAGCGCTGCGGCGTTGCTGTAGAGGATAAGGTGTTCTCTCACGTTGCCTGCCACACTGATAAGGCTACCGTATACGGTACAACAGAGAAAATCGATGTAAGCGGCGGATGGCATGATGCCGGTGACTACGGCAGATATGTAGTTCCCGCTGCAAAGGCTGTAGCTGATCTCCTTTACGCTTACCAGGCTGCACCTGATATGTTCGGTGACAACATTGGTATCCCCGAGAGCGGCAACAACATCCCTGATGTGCTTGATGAAGCACGTTTCGAGCTTGAGTGGATGAAGAAGATGCAGACATCTGACGGAGGCGTTTATCACAAGGTAAGCTGCGCAACATTCCCTGCATATGTTATGCCCGAGGAGGAGACAGCCGAGCTTATTGTTACTCCTGTTTCTTCTACAGCTACAGCAGATTTCTGCGCTTCCATGGCTCTTGCTTACGAGTTCTACAAGGACTATGATAAGGATTTCGCTGATGATTGTCTCAAGCGTGCTGAAAGTGCATGGAAGTGGCTCGGTGAACACCCTTCCTTTGTATTCAAGAACCCCGAGGATATCGTAACAGGTGAGTACGGAGACAAGACGGATAAGGACGAGCGTTACTGGGCTACAATCCAGATGTACCGTGCAACAGGGGATGAGAAGTACTTAGAGTCACTCAGTTCAACAGGCGGGGCACCTACAGGACTTGACTGGTCTACTGTAGGTGATTACGGTAATATCGCCCTTGTAACATATGATAAGGCTGACAAGAACAATTCTGCCTATGTCAAAGCAGTATCTGCTATCACGGATCAGGCTGCTTCACTTGTTAAAACTATATCTGCATCTCCATATGGTTCGAGCATAAAGAAGTATAACTGGGGAAGCAATATGACAATTGCCAATGCAGGTATCATACTCAGCCTTGCGGAGAAGCTCACAGGCGATGCTTCTTATGGTGCCGGAGCTGAGTCTCAGCTCAATTACCTTCTTGGTGTCAACCCTGTTGCAACCTGCTTTGTATCAGGCTATGGTACAGTATCACCTAAGCATCCTCATCACCGTCCTTCAATGGCTAAGGATCAGGCAATGAAGGGTATGCTTGCTGGCGGTGTCAACCAGAATCTTGAAGACAGTGCTGCCAAGGCTTACTGTCTAAGCGAGCCTGCTGCAAAGTGCTACATAGACAACAGCGAGAGTTACTCAACAAACGAGATCACGATATACTGGAACTCTCCTCTTACTTACCTTCTTGCTCTTACAGAAAATAAACCTGAGGCAGTTCAGCCTCCCACAGAGCCCGGAACCGAGCCTTCCACAGAACCCGAAACCGTGCCTCCCACAGAACCCGGAACCGTGCCTCCCACAGAGCCCGGTACTCAGCCTGACACAAGCATCCCCTCGACTGAAGCTGTTGAGTACTACTACGGCGATGCCAATAACGATAAGAAGATCACCATTGCTGATGCTGTAGCTATCCTTCAGTATGCTGCTAATCAGCAAAAGTATCCTCTTGATGAAGTCGGCCTTGTTCAGGCAGATGTTGACGGCGATATCGGAATAACCGGTACAGATGCTATTGTCATTCAGAAGGTGGATGCAGGTATTGTTTTACAGAGAGATCTTCCGATCCGTAAGTAAAAGATAGGATATCCATATTATACGGGACTGTACATTCGAAAGACTGTGCAGTCCTTTTTTTGAGCGGTTATTGTCAGAAAAACAACAATTTCTTCAAAAGTTATTGAAAATCAATCCGTAAAGTGTTATAATAAACTTGCTTCGGTTTTGATCGGGGTAATATGCATTATTAACCGCAGCAATTATCTAATATTTTTAACTACAGGAGGATACCATGAATTTCACAATCGAACACCTGAAGAAGAACTTTGAAAAAAAGGAAGTCCTGCGGGACATCAGCTTTACCTTCGAAGAGGGAAAAATCTATGGACTGCTTGGAAGGAATGGCGCCGGAAAAACAACGCTGTTCAACTGCATCAATAAGGATATCCGTGCTGACGGCGGTACTTTCTTCTTTGAAGAAAACGGCACTCGCCGTGAAACTATACCGGAGGATATCGGCTATGTTCTCTCGACTCCGACAGTTCCGGAATTCCTGACAGGAAGGGAATTCCTGAAGTTCTTTATGGATATTAACAGAAAATACATCGTTGGAAATCATTCAACTGATGAATACTTTGATTATATCAGCATCGCAGAAGAGGACCGTGATAAGCTGATGAAAGACTATTCCCACGGTATGAAAAACAAGATGCAGATGCTTGTAAACTTCATCGCAAGACCGAAACTGCTTCTTCTTGACGAGCCGCTGACATCTCTTGATGTAGTTGTGGCCGAAGAGATGAAGGAGATCCTCAGGTCCATGAAGGGCGAGAGGATAACGATATTCTCTACTCATATCCTTGATCTTGCGGTTGATCTTTGCGATGAGATAGTCCTTCTCAGCCACGGCATACTTGATACCGTAGAGAAAAGTGATCTTGACAGTGCCGAGTTCAAGGATAAGATCATTTCAGCTCTCAGGGAGGAAAGCCATGCTTGATGCTCTGAAAAATAATGTCAAACTTGAAGTTGCCTATACAGTCAATGGTATCATATACGCCTTAAAGCAGATACCGCTTGTAAAAAAGATACTCCCTTCGAAACTTTACAGCTGCTCAGGACTGAAGATTTTTGCTTTAATTGTAATGCTTTTTATCCGGTTTGTCGAAGTATTCCTCTACAAAGTACTCTATATTTTCCCGTTGATCTTTATTCCTGTCAGTACGTTCAATGAAATACACGGAGAAGCGAACAGCTCGTCATTCTTCTTACATATTCTGTTCTTTATGACGCTTATAGGCACTTTCATTAACAGTAATCTGTTTGAGGCTTCGAGGCATCGCTATTATGCAGTCATACTCATGAGAATGAATGCCAGAGATCATACCATCGCTCATTACAGCGTATATCTTGTGAAGCTCGTCGTCGGATTCCTTGCAATACTTATGATATTCGGCGGTTTGTGCGGCGTACCGATCTGGATGCGGCTGGTACTGCCGTTTGGAATTGCAGGATGCAAGCTGCTGTATAATACATGGACGCTGTACAGGTTCAGCAGGAAAAATGGTGATTATGATTTAAAGAAGTCCGGGCAAAAGGTCATTGCGTTGGTCGTTCTTGCAGCAGCTGCTTATATACCCTGTCTGATAGGATTTCCGCTGCCGTCTTATGTTACAATAGCTCTGTTTGGTATTGCCGCAATAGGCGGAGTATTCGGATATGTCTACATGACACGTTACAATCTGTACAGACCTATATATCAGCAGACTCTGACAGATTCTGCTGTTGATCGGAAGGATCTTGCACTAAAGACAAGAAAGCAGAATGTCGAGAAAAGTATATCCGCTGATACAAACATAACCAGCAACAAGGAGGGCTTTGAATTCCTCAATGACCTGTTTGTCAAAAGGCATAAGAAACTGCTCTGGAAAACTACTATGTTCATCTCCGCCGGTTGTCTGGCGGTGGCTGCTATAATGTTCGTCATTATACTTGCTTTTCCCGACAGCCGTTCAACATTTAAATCTGTACCGCTTAAAGGATTGCCTTATCTTACTTTTATAATGTATTTCCTGAACCGCGGCACAGGCATAACACAGGCCTTGTTTATGAACTGTGACCACAGTCTCCTGACTTATTCGGTATATAAGCAAAGGTCAAATATACTCAAACTGTTCCGGATCAGACTCAGAGAAATCATAAAGATCAATATTGTCCCCGCATTAATAATCGGTGTTTCGCTTGCAGTGATGCTTGCTCTTTGCGGAGGAAGCGGAGATCCGCTTGATTATATCATTCTTCTGATCTCTGTACCGTGTATCAGCATTTTCTTCTCGGTTCATTATCTTACGATATACTACCTGCTCCAGCCTTTCAATGCGGGAACGGAGATGAAAAGCGGAATGTACACATTTATCACATCTGCAACTTACTTTGCCTGCTATATGCTTATGCAATGCAGATTCCCGACTCATATCTTCGGACTGATCACTATTATATTCAGTCTGTTGTATTGTGTAATAGCTTGCCTGTTGGTTTACAGATTTGCTCCAAAGTCCTTCCGAATCAGAAACTGATAATATAATTAAAGTCCGGATAATGATTCCGGGCTTTATTTTATGCACTTTTGGTTAACTAACTGTATATTCGATCAAAACAATTAATAAACAAATAATGATGTATTACATCAAAAAATATCAGATGTGTGATATCAAGTGACCGATTATTGCTGTAAATCAGTAAATATAAACCAATACTTGCGATTTTGTTCACAACATCTTTACATATTAACAGTTATCATGTATATTAAAAGAAGGAACGAACAAATGATGATTTTATTAAATTTAAATTCGTATCAGAGGGAGATACATAAAGGAGGGAAGAAATATTATATATAAATAAACAAAAATAATCTATAATCTATTCGGAGGGAAATATGGACAAGAAAAAAATTATTTCAGTGTGCCTTGCGGCTTTTCTCTCAGTAAGCGCAGGCAGTTCTGTACCGGCAAGTTGGGAAATCGGTGCAGAGGAAGAAACAAAGAAACTGATCAGCTGTGATTTTGAAAGCGGATTATCCGGTTGGTCGGGAAGAGGATCTGCGGCTGTAGCGGTAAGCTCAGATTCTTCGAATGGAGGATCATCCTCGTTGTTTGTAAGTAAGAGGGCATCTGCATGGAATGGTGCTGTAATTGACCTCGGCACTGAATTCAGCTCAGGAAACACATATGGCTTTGAAGCTTATGTAATGCCTAATGGTACCTCACAGAGTGAATCGTTTAAGCTGTCGCTTCAGTACAGCTCCGGCGGTTCTGTAAGTTACGATGCAATAGTGGAAGGCATCGCAGCAAAAGGAGCGTGGACAAAGCTTTCCAATGCTTCCTACAAGATACCGGCAGGTGCAACTGACCTTCAGTTCTACATTGAAACAGTTGATTCGACTTCTGATTTTTATGTTGATGATGTAATCGTTACAGGTTCAGCTTCAGCAGCAGTCTCTGCACCGGTTACTCCTACGCCGGCAAAGAAGATCGTCGGTGATGTCAACGGAGATGGTTTTATTGATACGTTTGACATGATAAGGATCAGACAGCTCGCAGTTTCATCGGATGTTACTACTGCACAGATGAAACTGGCTGATATTAACGGTGATAAGCAGATAAACGAATCTGATATAGCTTATCTCTCTGATTTCGTACTTGGAAAGATAGTTGAATTTCCTCCGGTTGAAAACCCGGGCGGCGGATCTGAAGCAAGACACGATTTTGAGAAATCTTATAATTTCCCGGCAGTAAACTCACTTCCTTCCTCAAAGGATATCCCGGACCCGTTTGTATTCATGGATGGATCTACAGTGGATACAGAGGAAGACTGGTGGAGACGTCAGTCTGAGGTCAGCTGTATGTATGAGTATTATATGTACGGTAAATGGATCGATGGTTCTGATGACGAGACCTCATACAAGATAAACGGAAATAAAATGACCATAACTGTAAAGCGTAAGAGCACTGGCAAGACTGCATCATTCACTATGGTCATAAACAAGCCTACGTCTGTTCGTCATGAGGGCGGAGCTCCTGTCATCTTAGGTATGCACAAGGGCATTTCCGAAAGTACTGCTACTTCTAAGGGATATGCGGTTATTACATATGATTCTGACGGAATGTTCTCAGCTCCGGGTACTGCTCAGGATAATAACCAGCACAAGGGTGCGTTCTACGATCTGTATCCTTATGGAAACAGCTTTGACACTCAGACAGGAGATCTTATGGCCTGGTCGTGGGGTATCAGCAGAACTCTTGATGCTCTCTATGCAGGAGCTGCTGAAGAGCTGAATATCAATCCTGACAGCTCAATTGTAACCGGCGTTTCAAGATACGGTAAGGCAGCTGCTGTTTGCGGCGCATTTGAGACACGTATCAAGATGTGCGCTCCTTCCTGCTCTGGTGCAGGCGGACTTGCACTTTATCGTTATTCTTCAGTCGGCAAGACATATAACTTCACATCCAGAGGCGGTTCTGCTTCCTATACATATTCCGAAAACGAGCCTCTCGGAAGCTTACAGGCTTCAGGCGAGCAGGGCTGGTTCAACGGAAAGTTCATGGAATTTAGAGATGTTAACAAGTTCCCGATGGATCAGCATATGCTTGGAGCACTCTGCTGCGATCCTGACAGATACCTCTTTATCATTGGTTCATGCCAGAGCGAGGACTGGGTTAATGCTCCTTCTGTATGGATGGCATATTGCGGTATGAAGCCGATATTCGATTTTGTCGGACTCAGCGACCACGTTGCGATCAATATCCATAAGGAGGGCCACGCAGTTATAGCAGAGGACGTTGAAAAGATGATCCAGTATTTCGATTATCATGTTTATGGTATCGCTCCTACTATGGATCTTGCTGATCTTCAGACTTCAGTATTTGCTGAGCAGAAGAACTACGATCCTTTCCAGGATTCAATGACTTCAAAGTGGATTCATAAATAATTATTCGCTCACCGGGCTTATGTCCGGTGAGTTTTTTTAATGACAAATGTCATCAGATTAATGACATACTACATCTTAATTATTCCTCTTGTATATGTTATCATATAATCACAGAAACAAATATAATTTCTGCCGATAAAAAGGAGGAATGATTATGTACGTTATTATAATATTTATTCTGATGTTACTGCTGTTTATCGTACTTCCCATCAAAATAGCTATGTGGATTGCAAAAATGATAAAGGGCAGCAGGAATGATGATTCAGTTCCCGAAAGAACTGCCTGCGAAGAAAGTAAAGAGGAGCATGAGAAAATGTCATCCTCAACGGTAATGCTCCTTGTCGGAACAATATTCATCGTTCTATCCGGTATTGCCTTCGGAGTTGCCGGCTGGGTAAATACGACACCGTTAGGAAGGGTGGGGATAATGCTCCTTGCATCTGTTGTCTCCTTCCTGATAAGCCTCCTTTTCAGAAAGGGCTTCAAACTCACAGGAACTTCCATCGCATTCTATACAGTAGGTTCTGTTTTTTCTGCGCTTACATTCATTACAGCCGGTTATTACGAGATGTTCGGAAGCACGTTTGCTATTGACGGAGAACTCTCAGCACTTCTCTATGCTATAACCGTTCTGATCATTTCGGTTATGTCCGTATTCGGATACAGGGTTTACGGCAACAAGACTTTTGCGATTACCGGAATATCTGCATTCTATGTAGCTGTCCACTTCGTTATCTGTCAGCTGACTGACAATTTCAGGGGTTATGCTATTACAGCAATGATAGTACATATGATAATTACAGCGATTATCCACATACTCAGGCCTCAGAAGTCGTTTGCGCTGAATGATATCATTACCAGGATCAGCAATATTGCAGCAGTTGTATTCGGATGCTCAGGAATTGCTTATATGATAAACGGATTAGCATTCCCTGATGCAGTAAGTGTAGCAATCAACCTTATCGTAATTGCAGAACTTCTGTTCTACGGCATCAGATTCAAGAAGCAGCTCCTGATCAACGCACAGTCTCTGTTTGATATCCTTGCTTTAATACAGATCGTAGATCTGGTAAATGGCGATATCAAAACGAATGCTCTTATTTGCTCCTTCGGGATCATAGGAATATACCTTGTGCATCGCTTCCTTCCTGTACTTCGCACACGTTTCAACGAGGAAGCAACAATGCTCGCTTCGCTGATAGCTGCACTTGTACCTCTTTCATTCCCGGAATTCACATTCATACCCTATGGCATCCCTTCTCTTATAGTTACAGCAATAATCACTACGTATATCTTCTCTGATGATATTGCCAAGCAGAGAATGGCGGGCATTGTATTCCCGGTAGTACCTTTTATCCTCACAGCTTCATTGTCTGATATCAAGTCAATTGATGACCGGACAGAAAGATACGTTTTTACATTCGGTATCCTTGCTATCGTTCTATTGGCTGCATCTGCAATATTCAGATACCTTCCTGTTATTGCGAAGGACTTCAGCGAAAAGCATACAAGAGTATCCGACTCTGTTATCTATTCCTGTCTGACAGTTTCAGGTCTGATAATGCTCAGAACAGACACATGGAATAATGTCCTGCTTATATTCGCAGCTGCTTTACCGGTACATTTCTATATCAGCTCAAAGCTTCGCAATAATTTCTGCACAGTATTCCCGCTCGTTACTATGACGCTTCTCAGCAACAGCTATCTAAGATCCCTTGGAATAGAAGAAACGGCCTACAGATCTGTGGTTATTACACTCATATTTATCGGCCTGATTGCTGTATCAAAGATTTTCTTCAAGGCCGGATTCAGGATCAGCACAGGGGAAAGGACTCTCATAGATACACCGTTTATAGCATCTTTTGTACCCCTCTATATCTCCTGGATGTTCATACCTCACGGTTCATTCTTCTTCTTCATGAATCACGCACTTCTGATTGCTGCTTTAATCAAAAGCTCAACATCTAAGAAAAAGGCCGCTGTACTGTTATCGATTTCCGCTGTTCTCATGGCGTTCGCCTTTATTTCACGTTCTTTCCTCGTTCCGGAAAACGAGGCAACTGCCGAAAAGATCAACCTCGCAATATTTGCTCTTCTGGGCGCTGCATTCAGATATATCTGGAGGGAGTTCCCTGAAAGTGCACGCAAAACATCTGATTTCATCTGGCATCTTGCCTTCTTCGGATTGATTCTGGATGCTTTCCGCTATCAGACAGCTGGAAATACGATCTTTGTGCTTGCAGTGATCGCTGTAATAATGATATTCTCCTATCTCGGACGAAGCAAGCACTGGTTCAAGCTTTCCTCTGTATCAGTTGCAGCCGTCACAGTTTACGCTACACGCGATTACCTTATGGCACTTGACTGGTGGGTATACCTATTTGTTGCTGGTTTAGCACTCATCTCAGTAGCCGCACTCAATGAGTATTACAAGAATAAGGGCGAGTCTCTAAAGAACAAGTTCAATAAAAACTTTGCAGGCTGGTCCAGGTAATAAAATGATCAGTTTATGGTGGCAGGTTAATACCTGCCACCTTCATTTATCCGGGTGTTGATTATTTCATCACACTGTGTTATAATAGATAACGAAAGGGGTGATATCTTGTCTGTACCAGTACTGCCGGTAATCATGCTTCTCCTCGGACTGACGGGTATGCTTGGTTCACTTACCTGGATACTCCGCAGAGGAAACAGAAACCGCGTCACTCATCTGTTCATGATTTGTCAGTTTGCCATAGTTCTGTGGCTTATATCACAGCTGCTTATACTATTCTCGGAAAGCAGGAAGCAGCTGCTCATAAGTTACTTTATAGGAAATGTCGGTATAAGTATATTTTCGCCGTTCTGGCTGATGTTCTCGGCGGAGTATGCTGAGGTATCAAAGTCAACAAGAAAGCTCACCGATCTTATGCCTCTCGTATCTCTTTCTGCTATCCTGATAATACTTACAGACCGGTTTCACAGGTTGTACTATGCAGAAATAGATATCGGCACTCTTTGCTATGGCCCCGCTTTCTATGTGTTCCAGGTAATATACTATTTGTGTATCATTACCGGTATTACTATGATGTGTGTGAAGAGCTTCCGTGAACACAATCAGATAACCAAGCAGACCATATTGCTGACTCTGTCAACGGCTGTCCCCATGATGATCAATACTCTCACGGTCACACGTATCATCGACCTCGGCGTTGAACTGACGCCATTGTTCTTCGCTTTTTCAAGCATAATGATACTTATAGCCATAAGCAGATACGGTCTTCTAAATATAAACCGGATAGCTATCAAGGATGCAGTTAATAATATACAGAGTGCGGTATATATTTTTGATCAGGGCGGTAATCTTACATACAGGAATCGTATATCGGCAGATTTCTGGCCGAACAGCAATGTTAAGACCCTGAAGGAGTTTATAAGCGGTATTTCCGAACACAGTAAAAGTGCCCCGACAGAAGACTTCTCTTCAGTAGAAGCCGAATACAGCGGAAGAAGCTACATCATCAGGCAAAGTTATGTAAATGACAAGTACGGAAATACGGTTGCCCGTGTCATTGTTTCCAATGATGTTACCGAGTACTACGAACTTGCACGTACCGAGAAAAAGCTAAGCATAGAAAAGGAAAGAAACCGTATTGCACAGGAGATACACGACTCTGCTGGACATACCTTTACCATGATAAGCTCAATAGCAAAAATACTCCAGTCTAAAGGTATACGGGAGGACGAAGCTGCTGCCTATCTGAAAGAGATTGACGGACTTTCCCGCAGCGGCGTTACTCAGCTGAGATGTTCGATAAACAACCTTCGTGACGACGAATTCATGACTTCCGTAACAGCTGCGGTAAAGTCAGTTCTCGGTGCTGTACGCGGGATCGAAACAGATCTGTGTATTCAGGGAAATGAAGATGACAGGTATGCCTTCTGTATACGTGAAGTTTATGATAATTGCCGTGAGACGATCACGAATGCTATGCGTTATTCAGGCGCCGACAGGATCGATGTTATCATCAAATTCCAGCCGGAAAACCTTGAACTGTTTATTCTTGACAACGGCAAGGGATGCGCTGCCATTAATGAAAACAATGGTCTGCGCGGTATACGTGAGAGAACGGAGTCACTCGGAGGAACAGTCAGATTTACCTCAGTAGACGGGGAAGGATTTACAACAATAATCAAAATACCAGTGAAAGGATGATTTTATGATCAATGTAGTCATCGCGGATGATATTCAGATACTGCGTGCAGGGCTGAAAACTGTGCTTATGCAGGATGGCAGTATTAATGTGGCAGGTGAGGCATCTGACGGTAAGGAAGCATACGAATTGTGCGTAAGACTAAGGCCTGACGTGGTGCTGATGGATATGCGGATGCCTGATTTTGACGGAAGCTACGGTACAAGACAGATAAAGGAAAAAGTTCCAGGAGTAAAGGTGCTTGTTCTTACGACATTTGATGATAAGGAAACCGTAAGCAAGGCTATGGCTGCTGGCGCCGATGGATACATACTGAAAGAGATGGACAATGACCAGATCATCAATTCCATTAAGGCCGTTGCGGGCGGTGTTAATGTATTCTGCGATAATGTATTCCGCTCAATTAGAAAAGAATCATCTGTTCCTCAGGATGCCAAGGCACTTGATCTTACTGAAAGAGAGATCGAATTCCTTAAACTGATCTGTGATGGCTACGACAACAAGGAAATTGCCGCAAAACTATTCCTTGCAGAGGGAACTGTCAGAAACGGTATTTCAAGACTTCTTGAAAAGCTTAAACTCAAGGACAGAACTCAGCTGGCAGTTTTTGCAATAAAAAACGATCTTGTATAAATCCAACTACCGGCAGTGCTCTTCAGAGAACTGCCGGTTAAATATTTATCTGATAAAAATGCTTGACTTTTTATCTTCGATATGTTATACTATTATTTGTGAGATTTGCCGCTGTGGTGGAATAGGCAGACACAAGGGACTTAAAATCCCTCGGAGTAAAATCCGTACCGGTTCGACCCCGGTCAGCGGCACCAACAGAGTACTGTGTTACAGGCAAGATAGTATCGGAAAGAATAAAGAATTGTGTTTATCGACAGGATTACAATCCGGGTTATGCGCTATTGTTTATTCTTTTTTGTTATTGACTGATGATCGGGTGCCGAAAAGGAGGGTAACAAATGCGTTCAAAGGGAACAAAAACTATAGCCGAAAACCGACAGGCAAGACATGAATATTTCGTTCTTGAGACTTATGAAGCAGGGATCGAGCTTGTAGGTACTGAGGTGAAATCTATAAGGCAGGGAAGTGTCAACCTAAAAGACAGCTGGTGTTCAATCGATCATGGGGAAATGTTTGTAAGAGGAATGCACATTTCTCCTTATGAAAAGGGAAATATATTTAACCGTGACCCTATGCGTGTCCGCAAGCTGCTGATGCATAAACGCGAGATCAATAAGCTGTTTGGCACAGTCAAGCAGGACGGCCTTTCACTTATACCGCTGAAACTGTATTTCAAGGATTCCAGGGTTAAGGTAGAAGTTGGGCTTTGCAAGGGTAAAAAACTATACGACAAGAGAGCAGATGCGGCAAAGCGTGATGCGAAAAGAGAGATCGACAGAGGTCTGAAGCTGAAAAACCAGTAAAACGCAGGAAACGACAAGAGAATATCCCTTCCGACATTGACAAATCTGCCGGAAGGGTGTATAATATATAAAGCACTTGATGCTCCACCTTACCCTCTTTTATAAGGGGGCGTAAAGGTTTCGACGGGGGTCTTGAAGTGTGATAAGCGAGCGGAGAATGGCGTGATCTCCATAACCTGCGCCACGTTTAAATATAAACGCAAGAAATAACATTACTGTAAGCAGAAACGCTGTACAGGTAGCTGCTTAAGTCAGCTACTGTCCACCGGGTGAGTACCACGGCTCCCGCTTGGGCATCGATTAGTGGTGAACGATTACCGGAAGTGTCCGTGTCCGGTGATTGTATACGGACTACTCTGTTATTCAGCCCGTGTATCGGCGGTATAACAGGGGAATCTTAATAGGTACAATACGCTCGTAGAAGGTTGCATGAATGGGCTTTCGGACAGGGGTTCAATTCCCCTCGCCTCCACCAATTGAATATGCGCTGCCGGAAAGGTTGCGAAAATCCCTGAGTACCGTGTTATTGCGGTATTCAGGGATTTTTTTGAGATGTTGTGCCTGATGGGCAATGGGAATTGAACCCCCTGTCTTCATGAGAAATTATTATATCATATAGGAACAGCCGGATACGCAAGATGTACCCGGCCGTTCAATGAGAAGAGTTGAAATGTTTTTATGGTTTATCAGGCCTGTGGAGAAGCATCGGATTGCTTGTATCAAATGCCCACATCCATTTATATCCGGTTTCCGGACTGTCTGATGTTTTATCTCCGACTTCCATACCGTATACAACTCCGTCTATATTCAGATCCATACGATAGTGCGGGATTCCCGGACGGGTCTCCATGTGTACAAGATATACATCATAGCCCAGCTGACTCATGAATTCGGCAAGTGCACCGTTGAATTGCAGACACTGACCGATTTTCAGGTTGATAACAGCATTCAGGAAGTTTCCGTCCCAGAGCATATACTCCTGATACTGCTCAAAGGTTGCGTACTCGAGGTTATCGTGTACCCAGTTCATGAAAAATAGGATCTTATCATAGTTTGTCATATCAGGGGTAAAATTCTCTTCCGCAAACTGCTGCAGTATTTCCTTTTCACTGTCAGATACCCATAGTGAATCATAATCGCAGGGTCTCTCGTATATATCTACTTTCATGATGTTTTCAGGGTCTCTGATATCGTAGATAGCATAATTATCATGCGGCTTTAATTCAGCAGTGTTGACTTTAAACTTGACATCATTATATGCTCTTGTACCTTTCGTAAAGTAGCATCCTTTTGAGCCGTCAACATATTTTCTTTCGCTGTATACCGTATCGTTATCTCCGAATCTGGCAAAAGGAGTGATTCTGTATCGATAGTTTGTTTCATCGCTGAGAGGAGCAGGCAACTGTGCAGTAAACTGCGGAGTATCCACATCAAGTGAAAAGCAGAAAGGCTGACCGTTTTCATCGTAGGTCTGATCTGTATAGAGATCAACGTGATAACCTGTAGCACCTTCTACAGGATTCCATTTCAAGCCGATGTGCAGGTGTTCAGCACTATAGCTTTCGGTTACGTTAAAGGCGGCGGGATCAACTCCGCTGAAATCAACGGAATCTGTAAGCCGAAGATCATTAAGGTATGTTGATATATCATTCTTTCCGCCGGTTGATGTGTATGAATAGTAATCAAGCACATCAGAAGCGTCGGAAGAGTCTATTATTCCGTCGTCGTTGATATCTGCAGCTGCGAGCTGTTTCTCGTCAAGATCAGCTTCATCACCTACAGATAAAGATGCATAGGTTTCAAGTATCATTGATGCGTCAGACGAATCTGTCATGCCGTCTGAGTTGACGTCTCCTAATGATAATTCATCTGCATAAGCATTAATGACAGAAGTGCATCCTAAGCAGATTATGCTGAAAAGTGCAGCCGTCAGTGCTTTTGTCGGTATTTTTTTCATTCTGTTTCCTCCTTATACTACCCCTCTTTATTATATATCACTTATTTAATTATATCACCGATTCTACAAATTGTCAACAATTGATGTAATGATAACAATAAATCGCATAGTTTCTGCGTATTATATGAATTCAAAATGTGTATTTACTGCAATTTGCACAAGAATTAGTATACGAATGGTATATATAGAATATCATACTACAGCAGGTGAACATAAAAAAAGTCCGGAAGGCTGGCGTGAATAGCTGACCTTCCGGACTTTTATCTTGTACTGTATCAATTACTGCAGATGCTTCCTGTCGTCTTCAATAGTGTAGTCATCCACATCGATAACTGAAGGAGCAAAGGCTTCATTTCTTTTCTTGATAACATAAGAAATGTAGAAGTTGAATGCTGCAAAGCCGAGCATTATAAGACCTGTCATGATGCGAAGCGCCTTACCGGCCTTAAACGGATTCATTACAAGTACAACACCGCCGGCTATAAATAGCAGACCCAGTATGATATCTGTTTTCTTTTTATCGTCATTCCCGGTCAGCCCTTTGGCAAGTCGTATTGCTCCCATAACAACGAGAACAAGACCAACTATCACAGGCAGCTGGATGGTAATGAATCTTGGGAGGACCATAATGCCGACGCCAAGAGCGCCGCCTAAAAGTCCGGCCGGAAGCATGAAACCGCCGTCTCCGCCGAATACTGATGAAAGCATGGAGAGGATGCAGGCGAACACTATAATACCTCCCACTATATAGAAGAGCCAGTTGATCACTCCGGGGAAGAAAGCGACAAGTACTCCGCTGAACGCAAGTATCACACCTTTTAGAATATAGCTGAAATTATCAGTCTTCATATACTACCTCCTTTATAAAAGCACCTTGATATATTTAAGCCAGAAACGTGTGAATCTTCCGGATTTCCTGTAAATATACTCAGCAAGTGCAGATGAATTCTTCTTGAATCGGGCGAGCGCCTCATCAGCAGGGTGTGTAGTACTGAATGCGGCTTCAAGGGCCGATTCCGTCATTTCCGTAAATTCACCATCAGGGAATGCTATACCGCCGATCAGTTTCTCTACATCTCCGGCAAAGTCCGCATAACTGTTGCGGCCACGTTTCAAGCCCTTTTCAGCAAGCAGCTTTTCCGTATATCCGTAAATATAAGATATTCGCTTTGAATTTGAGCCGTTCATCATCCTGCTTTCGCGTATCTTCAGTAACAATTTTCGTCTTAGGATGATAGAAGCGGTCATAACAGATATCAGGAGCAAGAAGTCAAGTATAGCCCTCAATACAGGCGGCATATGCCACTTTTCACCCGGTTCGTCTTCGGGAATACCAACAGGCTGTACCACAGTCGTAACAACAGTTGCGGCTGATGCGCTTGTCTGCGGTAATGTTGAGTTATCAGTATCTCTGGTAGTAGCAGTTCTTGTTCCTGTAGTTTCGGCAGTTGTTGTTACTGTTGTAGTAGTCGTTGTTCCCTCGGGCTGTGTAGGAGGAGCAGTAGCTTGATTTGTGTCGATCGTGCGTGAATTGTATCCCTCGGTGAATTCATAAGGAAGCCAGCCTATGCCGTCTATATATACCTCGATCCATGCATGGCTCCTGCTGTCTTTGATATCTATGGTATATGATCCGTTTTCATTCATGTTATTGGTGTTGAAATCATCCCCGACAACTACATATCCTGTAGCATAACGAGCAGGAATACCGGCCATTCGTGCGAGAAGTACTCCGGCTGTAGCGTAGTGAGTACAGTAACCCTTCTGGTTCTCAAAAATGAAGTAATTTACGAAATCACGGTTCTGCGGTGTTTTGCCCGGGCTCAGAGAATATGATACCATTGAATTCAGCTTCTCGCGAATATTTCCGAGCTTAGCGAGGGCAATGTCTGACGAAGATGCACCGGGATAATTGTAGTTAAGCACGCTCTGGAATTCCGTCCTGATCTCGTCCATGTCCTGTCCTTCGGGAACGGTAAGATAATTTTCGTATACAAAGTCACGATAATCCATCTCCATAAGAAGAGTCAGCACAGTCTGTGGATGGTCACAAAGATACTGCAACTGTTCAAAGAATGAAATCTTAACTTCAATATTGCCGTCTTCATTTAACTTGCCATGCTCAGAAGCGTATGAGAAAATTGTTTCTTCCCATTCAGGATCGGAGATGAAGCTTAAATACTGGCCGTTAAACTGGAATATGGGCATGGACTGATCATTATCTGATGCTTCAATGAAATCACTGATAGAATAGCTGGCTTTTCTTGCGATATAAGCCTTTTTCGTAGAACCGCCATTGAGGTACTGATCAGCGGTGAGAGGATAAAACTTGTAGGAGAATTCCTGTTCAGTCTTGGTCTTAGATGAAATCTCCTTATCAAGGTTGTAGGTTAGCAGGCCGACTTTATCTGTTGCATATGGTGCAAAGCTTCTGTCTGAACGCAGTTTTGAATTTATCCAGATAAGATATTCATTGCTTAGCCCTTCATATTCTCTATATAAGAATAACTGGCCGGATTGATTTTCCAGATAATGCGTCGTATCGAAAAAGTTGAATGTTGCTTTAGTAAGAGCAAAAGGGAAGTCCTGGGGATATACTTGCTTCTCTGAAAATGCGCTGAATAACTCATTTTCATATGCCTCAGCAGGAAGATCGTCCCAGCAGTTATCATGATAACTGGAACCTGTATACTCTTTAAGATATACAGCATCGTCTGCAGCATGATCAAGTGTGACAGTAAGATCGACAGTATTTTTGTATTTCAGATGATCGATATTACCAAGCTTATGATTCTGATAATTAAAGGTAAAGCCAAAAGCCTTTGTGAGTTCTGACAGGCTGTCAGCTATATTCTCCATGGAAAAAGAGTTGACGGCGTCACGGATGTCTGATCTTTTCCGGTTTATCTCGTCACTTCTTTTATAATTGGTTGCCTCTAAAAAAACGGAACTGCCGAGACCGGTCAGTATTACGGCAAAAGCAACGATCATACCGCATTTCTCTGTTACCTTCAGCCTCATCTGCCGTTTTGGGAAAAATAGATTGTCTTTGCGGACAAATCCTCCTGTGCCACCGGAATACTCGCCCATATCGATATTCGACATGGCAAGCAATGCAAGCCAGTAGGCGACTACAAGAACTCCCCAGAAAACCGGGAGTTCGATACCGTTGTACAGTCCTACCTCAATAATGGGAAAAGTGACGAGCAGCGGCAGGATCGGATTAGGGTGCGCAATTGTGAAGTAGTATATTATAAGAGCAAGAAGCCATTCAGCTGCAACGAAAAAGGCAGTGGTGGATTCCTTTTCAAGCGCCGGTTTCAGATATTTGTAATAATTGATCTCAGTGTGATAAGAGGTCTTGTATATGACATTGTAGACATACTGGTATCCTTCTACTATTGTGTCTATTTCACGGTATATCAGAAATCCGCCGATCAGAGCTGTCGCAATAACAAGCCAGCCTGATTTTTTGCCTGTCAGAGAAAGAAAGATGTATACAGCCGAGAAAACTAAAGCTGCATTTGCTGCAATACTTCTGTCAAAGTGAAAGCTGAACATCCCGAGAAAAGCCATTATCACTGAAACAAACCCCATTACAGCAATTATTATAGCTTCAGGACGCCTTAGATTGATCCTTTTTTTCTTGACTGACATAACGATGCTGTCACATATCGCTATACCATTATTTACATTATTGTTCTGCTGGTTTTCCTTTTTCTTCATGATATGCCCTTTATAATTCTATATCTTTTATTGAAGCCGATATCCGGCCTATAACAACAGGAGTTACATGGATGCCGGAATAGCGTGTAGATATCACTGCCGCTTCCTCAGGTGAGCTGACAACGATTATTGCATTTCTGATATCCGCATCAACATTTTCGTCGATGTATTCAAGCACAGGCTGATCCTTTGCTGATGAAATGAATGTAAATGATGACAGTGAAAGATCACCGTGGTCTGAAAAATATACATCAGGCGACTCACAGTAAAGGTTATCGTTTACCGAGAGAATTATCCTTTTGATGGTCTCAAACAGTATTTCAGGTGAGGTGATCTGTATTTCTTCAAAGCATTTTAAATCTGCATTATAGAATACAACAGTATGCATCCGCTCGTTCTCGAGCATGAACTGGGAGACAGAAATGAGAGTCTCTGCAAGAGTATCAAACACAGGCAGTGTATAGTTGTTGTCTTCGTAGCACTTCAGATCAAGGAAGAGAATCGCAGGTATGTCAACCGGCAGACTGTAATCCTTGACGATAAACTCGTCTTTTTTAGAGCTGAGTTTCCAATGGATACGATTGAGCTTGTCACCGGGAACATAACCCCTGAGGTCGAATACTTCAGAAGGGTCATCCCCGGGCTTATGCTCGGAAAAAATACTGCTCTCTTCGTTCACCCTGTCCGAATAGTGTACTTCACCTGAGATTTCTCGGCACTCGGGAAGTACCGGTATATCTGCATAGAGGTTTTTTCCGACCTTGAAACGGAATATTCTCAGAGGGTCGTAAATGCTGACATCTACGCACCTTATCTTGATGATTCCGCAGTAGCGTGAGCTGAGCTTAAATGTGACGCTCTGACTGTTCATAGCCTGTACTGGCAGGAAAAGCTCAAATACATTGATCTTATTATTGAAAACATTATAGTATTCTATATGAGCCTCAGCTTTGCCTACAGGGAAGAGACTGCGGTTTCTGATACAAAGCTGTACCGGGAAATTTTCGTTCTTTTCTGCGCTGTCTACAAGCAGATTGAAGTCGACTGACATCATTCTGCTTGTAGTAAATGCAATAATGAACATAAGTACAGGAAGCGCAATCATTATTATAAGAAGAACAAGCGCAAAGTTCCACAGATACATTATGTAAAAGATCGCACATATTATGATTAGCAGCAGAAAAAGGATCTTCATTATTATCATGGCTATGTTCTACCGTTAATTTCCGGAAACACCGGGAGCTTTGACATTTGCAAGTATTTCGGATATAACGGCTGAAGGGGATACGTCAGCCAGCTTCGCCTTGGAGCTTAATATTATACGGTGCTCGAATACGTCCGAGCAGATATAATTGACATCATCCGGTATTACATAGTCTCTTCCGTAGGCTGCGGCGATACCCTTGGATATCTGCATGAGCGCAAGAGTGCCTCGCGGAGAAACGCCAAGCTTCAGCATAGGATGGTTTCTTGTTGCGGAAGCGAGTGCAACCATATAATTGTATACCTTGTCATCAACATAAACATTTGAAACATACTCCTGAAGCTCCATTATTGATGAAGCATCCGCAACAGCCTTGACGGTTTCAAGAGGAGTAGCGTTGAAGCGAGCTTTAAGAATTGCGATCTCGCCCTGAAAATCAGGATAGCCCATGCTGAGCTTGATCATGAAACGGTCAAGCTGCGAGTCAGGGAGATTATGTGTACCGGCAGAGCCGATGGGGTTCTGAGTTGCTATAACTGTATATGGCTCGGGCAGCTTATATGTATTGCCGTCTACAGTGATGCTCTTTTCCTCCATAAGCTCAAGCAGAGCAGACTGAGTCTTGCTTGACGTACGGTTTATTTCATCAGCGAGGAAGAGGTTGCAGAATGCAACACCGGGACGGAATTCAAATGTGTTGTCTGCCTTATTGAATATGGAAAAACCGGTTACATCTGAGGGAAGTACATCAGGAGTAAACTGCATCCTGTTGTGTTCAAGGGAAAGGGCCTTTGAGAAGGCAAGAGCAAGAGTTGTCTTGCCCACTCCGGGAATATCTTCGATAAGGATGTGACCCTTACACAGGATCGCGAGCAGGACCTTGATGATTATCTGATCCTTGCCTATAACCGCTTTCTTTACTTCACTTAGAATATTGTTTATCTGTTTTGTATAAGCTGAATTGACCATTGTTATTACTCCTGTTTTGCTGTCATAGATTGACCGTGAGTCATTAGCTGAAAAAACTTGCTTCCGGCCTATATTATATACTCTATTATTATATCACTTATGCAACACATTTTCAAGTGAATGAACGACATTTTTTCATAAGGTGAAAAAAATCTCGATTTTATGTTGCAAATCTTTCTTTGATGTAGTATAATATATCAGAAAGTAATGAAACGGAGGCATAGTGTATGTGCGGAATAGTTGGTTTTACTAACTGCATCAGCAGTACTGACGAAGTGCTCGGCAGAATGATGGACAGAATCAGACACAGGGGACCAGACGCAGAGGGCAAGTATATTGACGAAAACGTTGCTCTTGGTCATCGCAGGCTTAGCATCATAGATGTAAGTTCAAGCGGAGATCAGCCGATACTCAGTGAAGACGGCAATCTTGTTATCATATTTAACGGTGAGATCTATAATTACCGCAGCATACGTGACAGACTTATAGATAAGGGCTATAATTTCCGTACAAAGACAGATACAGAGGTGCTACTTTACGGCTACAAGGAATACGGTGAAAAGATACTTGATATGCTCAGAGGTATGTTCTCCTTTGTAATCTGGGATAAAACAAAGAAGGAACTCTTCGGAGCAAGGGACTTTTTCGGTATAAAGCCTATGTATTATGCGGTGATGGGCGATACCTTCATGTTCGGCTCAGAGATCAAAAGCTTCCTCGAACATCCGCATTTCAAGAAGGAACTGAACACTGCCGCCCTCGAAAACTACCTTACCTTCCAGTATTCAGCAGCTGAAGAGACCTTCTTCAAGGGAGTATACAGACTTCAGCCTGCACACTGGTTCCGTTATAAGGAAGGAAAAATGGAGATTAAGCGTTACTGGGATGTCCATTTCAACGCTGACAACAAGCCTGATCTTGATGAATGGGTTAATCGTATTTCCGACACCTTCCATGATTCTGTTGAGGCACATAAGATCGCTGATGTTGAAGTTGGTTCATTCCTCTCAAGCGGCGTTGATTCAAGTTATGTTGCCGCAGTAGCAGATGTTGATAAAACATTTACTGTCGGATTCGGCAAAGATGAAAAGTATAACGAGATAGGCTGGGCAAAGAACTTCTCCAAGGCTATCGGCAAGGAGAATACCAGCAAAGTCATTACGCCTGAGGAGTACTGGAGCAGCCTTTCTATGATACAGTATCATATGGACGAACCCCTTGCAGATCCCTCGGCTGTTGCACTATACTTTGTATGCAACATCGCATCAGAGAAGCTCAAGGTCGTTCTTTCCGGCGAGGGTGCTGACGAGATATTCGGCGGATACAATGTTTACAGCGATCCTGACGGTACTGTTTATGACAAGCTCCCGAGACCTGTAAAACGTACCATAGGCAAGATAGCTGCCAAGCTGCCGGCCAGGAGGGGAGTAAACTTCTTCGTCCGCAAGGGACGTGACGTTGAGGAAAGATTCATCGGTAACGCCTATATGTTCACACCTGAGCAGAGAAAGGCTCTTCTGAAGATAAAGACTAACGCTCCTGCTCCGCAGTCGCTTACAAAGCCCTACTTTGACAATGTGAAGGATAAGGATGATGTTACCAAGATGCAGTATCTCGACCTTCATATGTGGATGGCCGGAGACATACTGCTGAAGGCAGACAAGATGAGTATGGCTAATTCTCTTGAACTCAGAGTTCCATTCCTTGACAAGGAGATAATGGCTCTTGCGGAGACCATTCCGACCAGGTTCAGAGTAACCCATTCAAAGGGAACAGACGAAACGAAGTATATTACCAAGTATGCTATGCGTCTCGCTGCAAAGAAGGATACTCCCAAGCAGACTGCCAAAACTGCTGCAAAGAAGAAGCTCGGCTTCCCTGTACCGATAAGAGTATGGCTCCGAGAGGAAAAATACTATAATGTAGTCCGCACAGCTTTCGAGAGCGAGAGTGCAAAGAAGTACTTCAATACCGCTCCGCTTATAAAGCTTCTTGACGATCACCGTGACGGCAGAGCCGACAACAGCAGAAAGATATGGACTGTTTTTATCTTCCTTATATGGTACAAGGTATACTTTGAAAACAACGGCAGATATGACATTTAATTTGACAACAGAAGGGCAGGAATAAAATGGCAAGTAACGTTACCTATGTTTATATCAAACAAAACCCCGATATAATGGAATATATCAAACGTGCAGATAAAGCACTTGAAGCTCTTGGATACACCGAGCATTCTTTTGCGCACGTTGAGCGTGTTGCACATACATCTGCAATGATACTTGAAGGCCTCGGATATGACGAGCGTACAGTTGAGCTTGCTAAGATAGCAGCTATAATGCATGATATCGGCAATGTGATAAACCGTGTTGACCATGCGCAGAGCGGTGCTGTAATGGCATTCAGGCTGCTTGACAACCTCAGTATGCCTGCAACAGAGATATGTTCCATAATCTCTGCTATCGGCAATCATGATGAGGGTACAGGACAGCCTCTTGATCCTATCTCAGCTGCTCTTATTATCGGAGATAAGACTGATGTACGCAGAAGCCGTGTCCGTAACCATGATCTTCTGACTTTTGATATACATGACCGTGTAAACTACGCAGTTGAATACTCAAAGGTACTCTTCAACGAAGACAAGTCCTCGATCATACTTGAGTTACAGATAGACACAGAGATATCTTCTGTTATGGAGTATTTTGAGATATTTATGAACCGTATGCTGCTATGCAGAAGAGCTTCTCAGTTCCTCGGCGTACAGTTTGAAATGATTGTAAACGGAAGCAAAATATTATAACGGAGGTAGAAATTATGCAGTCAGAATACCGGCATCTTATTGACCTCAGCGACTACCCTGTATCATGGTGGAAGAAGGTCGTTGACTTAGGAGAAGAGATAAGGAACGATCCGGAAAGGTTTGCTCATGAATGCGATGGCAAGGTAATGGCTACACTGTTCTATGAGCCTTCCACCCGCACCCAGATGTCTTTCCAGACAGCTATGATCAGACTCGGCGGAAAGATTATAGGTTTTGATAACCCTGCAAATTCGTCTGTAGCCAAGGGAGAGACAATAAAGGATACGACTAAGATAGTAAGCAGCTATGCAGATATCCTTGTTATTCGACATCCTATGGCCGGTACTGCGAAAGCTGCAGCGCTGACTGCTGAATGTCCAGTTATCAATGCCGGAGACGGCGGACATCTCCACCCGACTCAGACTCTGACCGATCTTCTTACATTGCAGATCGAAAAAAAGACTCTGAGCGGACTGACTATTGGTATGTGCGGAGATCTTATAAATGGAAGAACCGTCCATTCGCTTTGCAAGGCACTCAGCGCAATGAAGAATAACCATTTTATCTTCATTTCCACTCCTGAGCTCAGAATGCCGGGTTATATCAAGGATATAATCAGGACAAACGGCAGTTCATTTGAGGAAGTTGATACGCTTGAAGAGGTTATAGGCAGGCTTGATGTTCTGTATATGACCCGCATACAGCAGGAGAGATTTGCTTCTGAAGAGGATTACCTCGCCCAGAAGAATACATATGTGCTTGACAGGATAAAGATGCAGGCTGCAAAGAAAGATATGATAATAATGCACCCGCTCCCGCGAGTTGACGAGATAACAGTAGATGTAGATGATGATCCAAGAGCGAAATATTTTACTCAGGCTAAGTACGGAGTATATGTCCGTATGGCACTCATTCTCACTATACTGCGTGAAGACGGCGGTTCTGAGCTGCTTAAAGGTAAGGTACGCAATAACGTATGCTGTGATAATCCTCGTTGTATAACAAATCATGAACATTATCTTCCTAAGAGTTTCCGTTCAAGCGGCGATGAGACACTTCTTGAATGCGAATTCTGTGATGAAAGAAAACTTCTCTGATATTCATCAAAGCTGTACTTCGCGTACAGCTTTTATATTATGCTACATATAGTTTAGCTTCCTGCCGTTGACTTTTGTATAATTTGATGATATAATGTATACATCAGGTAAAAGGAGGTTTTGTTATGGGACTTAAACGGTTTACTGCTGCATTTACAGCTGTTTCGGTAATTATTACAGGAGCTGTATGTACATCATCACTTCCTGATAGCGTTTATTTCTGTTCATCCGCTGTTTCGACAGGTACGATCGACCTTCTGACATATCAACTGTATGAAGATCATGCTGAGATAGTGAAATGCGACAGGTCTGCGGTTACTGCCAAGGTGCCTGATACTATAGAAAACAAACCTGTCACAGTCATAGGTGAAGGCGCTTTTACAAGATGCGAGTCAATGACTTCAATAACTATGCCTGATACGATTACAGCTATATCTGATTACGCATTCAGCGGCTGTTCAAAACTGAAGCTATCGAAGCTGCCGGCATCACTGACTTACATCGGCAGTCATTCCTTCAGTTACTGCGATCAGATAACAGATCTTGTATTTCCTTCCGGATTGATGGAGATCTCCGATTCTGCATTTTACTGGTGTGATACCCTGAAAACAGTAAAATCTGAAGGGAGTGTGGAATCTATAGGTGCCAGAGCCTTTATTTATTGCGAAGATCTTGAATCTGCAGATTTAGGTACCGGCGTCAAAACAATAGGGGAGAGTGCATTTCAGGACTGCACCCGCCTTACAGAATTTTCCAGTCTTGAAAACGTTGAAACTATAGGGTATCATGCATTCAGGAACTGTCCTGTGAATGTCAAGATAAACCCTTCTGTCATGACCGGCCATCAGTCAGACCTTATCGGCAGAAAGTATCAGCGCACAGGTGATGTAGTGAGATCCTACATAACTGATATAACTTCCGATACGGTCGCAACGCTTACAGCTAATGACAATAAATTTCTTTTAGCTGAGTCATTCAGCTATGTAGGAACGAACTACAAGCTTATTTCGCAAAAAGCTATAACTTTTGAACTGCCGGTTTTTGGAGGCTGCTATTCAAATGATAAGTATAATTTTCTTTTCTTCGGGCAGACAAATTATACTGAGAATGATAACTGTGAAGTCATTCGTGTCGTAAAGTACGATAAGGACTGGAACCGCCTTGCAAGCGGCTCTGTCAAAGGCTCTGATATCTACTTTCCGTTTGACGGCGGTTCTCTTCGCGCGGATGATAATGGTACTACAATGGGCGTATATACCTGCCGTACGATGTACCGTACCGAAGACGGCCTGCATCATCAGAGCAGTTTTGCATTTACAGTTGATATTGAATCGATGGAAGTTACTCAGATGAAGAATGTATATGCAAGTCATTCATTTGATCAATATGTTAAGGCAGTCGGTAACGGTTTCAGATTTGTTGATCATGGTGACGCATATCCGAGAACTGTTGATATACAGGATGAAAAGGGGTTCAGTGTTGATGTTCTGAGGATCTGCGGAGAGATGGGAGATAACAATACCGGTGTTAGTCTTGGCGGTTTTGAGCAGAGCAGCGACAAACTCATTATTGCAGGTAACTCTATGGATCAGAATCAGACCGGAAATATCAATTACAATGCGAGAAGAGATATTTTTATCGGAGTTGCTGATAAAACGCTGAAATCGTCTGAGTTCAGGTGGATAACGGATCACAGAAATTCGGATGCACTTAACGAGCCGATACCTGCTACTCCTGTTCTCGTAAAAGTGAATGATAATTTATTTTACCTGATGTGGGAGGAATACACTCCTGATAGTGACACGCCGGATATCAAACTTACTATGCTTGACGGCAGCGGCAATAAGACATCGGATATATTCAGCCTTGGAAAAGGGAACAGGCTTTCTGATTGTCAGCCTGTCATTTCTCCGGATGGCGCTATAACCTGGTACTATATCCCTGAAGACGGTGACAGCATTCATTTCGTCAGCTTCAGACCCGGCGGAGAAACTGCTCAGCCTGCAACCGTTCCTTCCGGTACTCATTCACCGGTACAAACTACCACTGCACCTGTTCAGCCGCCATCTTCGTCGGTGACGACACCGACACAGTCACAGCTTGCTGCTGATGAAATACGCCTGACCTGTAGATTTTCAGGTTTTACACTTCATAAGGGTGAGTCGGTTATATTCACGTTCAATAAGTCTGATGGCGTGATAAAGCAGATGCAGATAATGACGGTTGACAGCAGCGGTGCGCCGGATGTGATTTCTTGTGGAGCGGATTCCGGAAAGTATCTTGCCGGGCCTGGAACATCGTCTGAAGTGTTCACAGCTCCATATGATCTCCAAGAGATCAAGATAGTTATGATCTATTCAGGCGCAGAGCCGGTATACGAGATGGCATTTGCGGGGCTTATCCCGACAACTGTTCCGGCAGGGCTATGCGGAGATGCAAACTGTGATGATAAGATAAATGTTGCGACGCAGTTGCAATTCTTCAGTATATTGCCAATAATTCAAAGTACAGGCTTACTGATCAGGGACTGCGGAATGCAGATGCTGACGGTGTACCCGGTATTACCGGCGGAGACGCTATTGCGGTTCAAAAGAAGGATGCCGGACTTGTGGACAAGCTTCCGCTTACGTAGAAAGAATAATGAAGAAGCCGCCAGACAGGCGGCTTCTGTGTGAGGTTATAATGGATATTATAAAGAATTATGAATGCTGCAGGCTCTGTCCGAGAGAGTGCGGCGTCAACAGATATGAGAGAACAGGCTTCTGCGGTGCGGGTTCATCTGTGATCGCGGCAAAAGCATATCTCCATCAATGGGAAGAACCCTGCATTTCAGTTACTAATGGCGCCGGAACAGTTTTCTTTTCGGGGTGCAGTCTGAAATGCAGATTCTGTCAGAATACGTTAATAAGCAGCAAGGTATATGGTGCAGAAATAAGTGTCGAGAAGCTTTCAGGGATATTTCTTGAACTGCAGGACAGAGGAGCAGATAATATAGAACTTGTAACTCCGACACATTTTACTCCTTCAATTATCAGGGCACTCGACAGGATAAGACATAAGCTGGATCTGCCTGTGATATGGAATACAGGCGGATATGAAAAGATAAGTACATTAAAGATGCTTGAAGGGTTTATTGATGTCTGGCTTCCGGATCTGAAATACTATTCAGGCGAGATGTCAGAAAGATACTCCGGAGCGGGGGATTACTTTGAAGTTGCTGCATCTGCCATACTTGAAATGATCCGTCAGGCCGGTAATATGAGATTCGATGACACGGGCAGGATGCTGAGGGGGACGGTTATACGACACCTTGTACTGCCCGGCGGACGCCATGACAGCATGAAGATAATGGACTGGATAGCTGATAATATTCCGCAGGATAAGGCAATGGTCAGCATAATGAACCAGTACACGCCATTTGATTTCATACCAGATGAGTATCCGGAACTGAAACGCCGTGTTACTAAAATGGAGTATAACAGTGTTGTGCGCCATGCTCAGGAACTCGGCATCAAGGGATATACTCAGGAAAAGGCCTCCGCTGAAGAGGAGTATGTCCCTGACTTCGACCTTACCGGTATTCTATAAAAATAAGCCTGAAAGAGAAACCGAGCTCTTTCAGGCTGCTTTGTTATATACAGTTATCGTACATTCAGATCAGGCTTTCCAGAGCTTGTGAAGATTGCAGTACTCATATACTGATTCAACGCTTTCTCCATCCTCAAGCAGGAATTTAGCAGTGGGGGCATCATCGGAAGTCAAATATTTGATATATGTTCCTTTGCTGGTCTTGACAACGATCCAAGTAATAAGATGCTCGGGAGTCATAGGATGAGTTACAGAGCCAACAGTAACTGTACAGACATTATCGGCCACCTCATAAACGGGTACGTGTTTCTCTGTTGCTGCATCTGTAGTTCCTGCCTTTATCTCTTTGAGTTCTCCAGCAGTGGTTCCTTCACCGCTTACAAGTGTGTAGACATTTGAGCCGTCAGTAAAGAATTTCTGATCCATGGTATTTACCTCCATAAAGTGAAAAATGAGAATATTCAGTGTTGCTGAAGATTCTTTACATATTATATCATTATTCGTTAATTATGTCAAGCAGAAGGTATAAAAAGAGTCCTTCTGAATGAACAGAAGGACTCTGAATGATTAACCCTGTCTCTTTGCCTCGATCTCAGCAAGAGCATCCTTGCGGGAGAGGTTGATACGACCCTGACGGTCGATCTCTGTAACCTTGACAACGATCTCGTCGCCTACGGATACGATATCCTCTACCTTCTCAACTCTTGACTTGTCAAGCTTTGAGATATGAACAAGTCCGTCCATACCGGGAACAATCTCAACGAATGCGCCGAAGTCCATAAGTCTTACTACCTTACCGCGATAGATAGCACCAACCTCAGGACCGTTAGCGATAGTATCAACGATCTGGAGAGCCTTGCGTGTACCCTCAGCACTGATACCGCTGATGAATACATTGCCCTCGTCATTGATGTCGATCTTAACATCACAGTCAGCAGAGATCTTCTGGATGATCTTTCCGCCGCTGCCGATAACTTCACGGATCTTCTCAACGGGAACCTTTGTCTGGAGCATCTTGGGAGCAAACTCGCTTACCTCAGATCTCGGTGCAGGAATTGCCTTTAGCATAACTTCATCGAGGATGTAGATACGAGCCTTTCTTGTCTTCTCGAAAGCTTCCTTGATGATAGCAGGTGTAAGACCGTCAACCTTGATATCTACCTGGATAGCAGTAATACCCTTATGAGTACCGCCAACCTTGAAGTCCATATCGCCGAAGAAGTCCTCGAGACCCTGGATATCTACCATTGTCATGAAGTCATCGCTGTCGGGAAGGGTGATAAGGCCGCAGGAGATACCTGCAACAGGTGCCTTGATCGGAACGCCTGCATCCATAAGAGCAAGTGTAGAACCGCAGATAGAGCCCTGTGATGTAGAACCGTTGGAGGAGAGTACCTCAGAAACAAGTCTCAGCGCATACGGGAATTCCTCAACAGAGGGGATAACGGGGGCAAGAGCTCTCTCAGCAAGAGCACCGTGACCAATCTCACGACGTCCGGGTCCTCTTGAGGGCTTTGTCTCGCCAACTGAATAGCTCGGGAAATTGTACTGATGCATATATCTCTTGGAATCTTCCTCGTCGAGACCATCGATCCTCTGAGCCTCGCTTACAGGGCCGAGAGTACAAACTGTAAGAACCTGAGTCTGTCCTCTTGTGAAGAGTCCTGAACCATGAACTCTGGGAAGAACGCCTGCCTCAGCAGCAAGAGGACGGATCTCATCGATGCCTCTGCCGTCAACACGCTTGCCCTCATAGAGCCAAGCACGAACAATCTTCTTCTGGAGCTTGTAGATGCACTCATCGATCATAGCGATCTGCTCAGGGTACTGCTCATCGAACTTAGCGTGGATATCGTCAACAATGGGAGCAAGTCTCTCATCGCGGATGTTCTTGTCGTTAGTATCAAGAGCGAACTTTACACGATCAGACGCAAAAGCCTCGATAGCATCGAACATATCGTGATCAACTTCCATGGACTCGAAAGCAAACTTGGGCTTGCCAATCTGAGCACGGATATCGTTGATGAACGCAACCATCTTCTTGATCTCTTCATGACCCTTGAGGATAGCATCGAGCATAGTATCCTCAGGAACCTCGTTAGCGCCTGCCTCGATCATAACGATCTTCTCAGCAGTACCTGCAACTGTAAGAACGAGGTCTGTCTTTGCTCTCTGTTCAAGCGTAGGATTGAGAACGATCTCGCCGTCCACGAGGCCTACGTTAATACCTGCGATAGGTCCGTTCCACGGAATATCGGAGATTGCGATAGCGATGGATGTTGCGAGCATACCTGTGATCTCGGGAGAGTTGTCCGGCTCAACAGCAAGTACAGTCATAACAACTGAAACATCGTTTCTCATATCCTTGGGGAAGAGAGGACGGATGGGTCTGTCAACGCAGCGGGAAGTGAGGATGGCCTTTTCGCTGGGCTTGCCTTCTCTCTTGGTGAAGCTGCCGGGGATGCGGCCTACTGAGTAGAGTCTCTCCTCATAGTCAACTGAGAGCGGGAAGAAGTCAACACCCTCTCTGGGCTTTGCGGAAGCTGTTACGTTAGCCATAACAACTGTATCGCCGTAATGTACCCAGCATGAACCATTGGAAAGTCCGCAGGTCTTTCCGGTCTCTACCTTTACAGGTCTGCCGGCAAATGTGGTTTCAAAGGTTCTGTAGTTTTCAAACATACTTTTTTCCTCCTTGATTCTATGATCTATTTTTTACCGGAGGTGGTTAGAAGTTAGAGGCAAAAACTGATAAACTGAGTCAGCCCTTGCCTCTGACTTCTAAGACGCACGCTCCGGATATTATGCAGTTATCATACACAATAAGGCAGAAGGGGACACCCTCTGCCTTATATGCAGTATGATTACTTACGGAGACCGAGCTTCTCTACGATAGCACGATATCTGTTGATGTCCTTCTTCTTAAGGTAAGCAAGAAGGTTACGTCTGTGACCAACCATCTTGAGAAGGCCTCTTCTGGAGTGGTGGTCGTTCTTGTGGCTCTTGAGATGAGCGGTAAGATCATTGATTCTCTTTGTCAGAATAGCGATCTGTACCTCAGGTGAACCTGTGTCATTCTCGTGAGTTCTGTTAGCTTCGATAACAGCTGTCTTTTCTTCTTTCAGTAACATTGAAAGCACCTCTTAAAATATATATTCCGTTAACTCAGTAGAGGGTGACGTTCGAGGACAAGCCCTGGACCAAGTACACGGTGAGAATATTATAACATATAAATCGCGATTTGTAAAGGGGTTTATGAAAAAATTTTCTGATGCTCTGATTCTGCACACTAATATAAATAGATATGAATGCAATTAAAGTAAAAGAAAAAAACAATGTGATTGTATTGACGATTAGAGAAAAATATTATATAATAAATATGTATGGAAACTTTAAGGGAAGAAGTGGTCGCTTGAATATTATGGTATCAGCATCCGTGCTGAGCGCAGATATGCTTAATCTCGAAAGAGAGGTAAGACGGCTTGAAAGCAGCGGAGCAGATATGCTGCATTTTGATGTAATGGACGGTCTGTTTGTAAACAATATTACTTTCGGCCTGCCTGTTCTTGAGCAGATACGTTATAAGACAGACATGATACTTGATGTACATCTGATGATTACGGAACCGCTCAGGTATATAAAGCACTTTGCACAGGCTGGAGCGGATATAATCACATTCCACGCTGAAGCAGGAAGTGATATTGCAGAAACCATCCGGGCGATCAGGGCGGAGGGAAAGAAACCTTCTGTTTCCATCAAACCAGGCACTCCTGCGTCATTGATCCTTCCGTACCTCAAGGATATCTACATGGTTCTTGTAATGACTGTTGAGCCGGGATTCGGCGGGCAGCGCTTCATTTCTGAGACTCTTGAGAAGATTACGGAGATCCGCAGGGAAGCTGAAAAACTTGACCTTGATCTTCATATAGAAGTTGACGGCGGTATCAACTCTGATACAGCAGCCGCTGTCAAGGCAGCCGGCGCTGATGTGCTCGTATCCGGCAGTTATCTGTTCAACGCGGATGATATGTGCGATACTGTTACAATAATTAAGGAAGTAAACTGATGCACTTTATTGATATAAAAAACAATAATAATGAGCGGCATATCTGGATCGACATGATGCTGACACTGCTTACGCTGGAAGTGATGTCCTTTTTCTATAACGGACTTCACTCGGCGGCACTTGCAGCTGTATGCCTTATTTCTTCGCTTGCTGCTGAAGCAGTATGTCTGAGACTTATGAAGAGAAGTTTCGCAGCGGATGATCTCCCTGTAACAACAGATGCACTCATTACTGCACTTATGCTGCCTGCCGTGTTCGACTATGCACCAGCTTGCATTGCCTGCATCTTTGCAGTTGTTGCTGCTAAGAGTGTATTCGGCGGAAGAAACAATATGATCTTCTCTCCGGCTGCGGCTGCGTACTGTTTTCTGTATACATCCTGGAAGGGACAGATCCTGCTCTTCCAGCAGCCACATGATACGGCGGGAGTATTTGAGACTCCTGAAACTCTTGTCAACTCGGCAAGCCATGTTTTCAACACATCCGGCAAATTTGCGTACAGCGGTTTCGAACTGCTGATGGGCAATTTCCCCGGACCCGCCGGAGCGGTGAGTATACTGCTTCTGCTTATAGCTTCTGTTATCCTTATCGCAAGAAAGGACATATCGGCCGGAGCTTTTACCGGCACAGTGACCGGTGTTGCTGTAATGTCGGCTATTTCACCGTGTTCTGACAGCTTTGTTTCGTCGTTCATACTTACGCTTTGTAATAATATGATGCTGTTTGCGGCATTGTTCATAATATCAGATCGCAGGATAGCTCCGAAAAGGGCATATTACGCATTTTTCTACGGTTTCTTTATTACTGTTTTTGCTTATGTTATCACGGTAACTACAGCAAAGGAGAATGCCGTGGTTATTGTTTCTGTTCTCTTTACACCTTTATCTCTCGGTCTGAAGAATCTTGAAAAGAAGATAGAACTGGCAGTCAGGGAGGATTTGTCTCCCGACGCTTCCGGAATGGAGGTGAAGGCTGATGTACAGTGACCCTGCCAATAAAACCAGCAGCAGATTTGACGGTCTGCTTGCTGATAATACCGTTCTTTCGGCTCTTATGGTAATTTCACCTGTCATCATGTGCAGTGATACTCTCAGAAATGCAGAGGCGCTGATATATGCATTTTCGGCCATAACCTTTATCTCGGTGATATTGTGTTCGTTTGTGCCGAGGAAGCTGCCCTATGCAGTCAAGGTGATTATATACGCAGCTATAGCAGCTCTCGTCTATATACCGGTAAAGAGCCTTGCACAAGTCACTTATCCGGGCATAGTGTCAAGAGTCGGAATATACTTCCCGCTGCTTGCAGTGAATTCTCTGATCGTATTCAGAGGAGAATCGCTGTTTTACGGCGTTAAGAAGGCAAGGATGATCACATCACTGACATTTTATATCCTTGGCTTTGATGCAGTTATGCTTGTTACAGCTGTCATTCGTGAGCTCTTCACATATGGCACATTTAACAGCCATATGGTCGATGTGTCTCCGACAGTCAGCGGACTTGGAATGCCATTCGGCGGCTTCATCCTCCTCGGTCTTATGTGTGGAGTATACAGAAAAGTTCGTTCGGCATTAAGACCGGCTTCTGATGCGGAAGAGAGAAAGGAGGGATCAGATGTTTCTGGTAACTGATCTTCTGGTTCTTCTCGGAGCAAATCTGATCCTTGTACAGGCTCTTGGCATCAGCACGATATTCGTGGCTGCAGGAAACAGGAAAAACCTCATATGTACGGCTATGGCAATAACCGTATTCACAACGATAGGTTCTGCCGGAGCCTGCGCGGTTGACAGTATTCTACCGAAAAGTGCGGCAGATCTGAGACTTTTGCTCTATGTGATTGTTATCGGTGCAGTTTACATCTGCATCCTGACCGGCACATATATGCTGAACAGGAATTTTTTTGAGTCAGTACGCAGGTATATCCATATATCAGCATTCAATTGTGCTGTTATGGGAACTCTTCTTTCTATAAGCGGCAGAGCCTATGATACTGTAGGCGGGATAGGCTTTAAAGGCTATATCCTCGGCGGACTTGAAGCAGGATTCGGCTTCATCATTACAGCTCTTATGCTTCTTGCTGCATACAGAAAACTAAATTCGTCAAAGGTACCGGCTTCTTTCAGGGGATTCCCTGCAATGCTGGTATATCTCGGGATTATTTCAATGGCAGTTTTTGCGCTAAGATAAATAGATAAAGCGTATCAGTTATGATTAGGAGTAACCGGAATGAAATTCAGAAACAAGGGAAGGAAAATCTACAAAACAAAAGAAAAGAACTATTATGGGAAAAGTCCGGCTGACAGGATCCTGTCGACCTGCCTTACCCTGCTTCTTGTCGGAGGCATCGGCGTAGTCGGCTATAGCGCAGCGGGTCCCATACTTAATTTTACCCGTAAACAGGGAGATGATCCTCAGAATGATCTCCCCTTTACCATTGATTCATCGGGATTCAAAGGCGGAGACGGAACCTCTTCAGAGGATATCTTTCAGCCGGAAGAGCCTGCTTCTGAGGATACTGCTGAAACGTCGGAAGCACCTGACGTCAAGGCGGAGGAGTACTCAGCTGTTGCTCTGACTGTAAACGATGTTATGACGGTCGAGTCGCTGAAAAACGCTCTTGCAGCCATACCTTCCGAAGAGCATATCAGATATGTTGAGATACCGCTCAAGATTACCGGTGGAGAGGTATGTTTCAATTCTACAAATGAAGAGGCCTGGAGATCGGGAGCTGTAAAATCGATGATCATGCTTCCTGAGTACGCTGAGACAATCAAGGAAGCCGGCTTCCGGCCTGCTGGCTTGCTCAGCACATACAGCGACAACATAATGCCTGCGTCATATCCGCTTGCAGGTTATATGACTGCTGACGGAAAGGATCAGTGGATAGATGACAGTTATGAAGCCGGCGGAAAACCATGGCTTTCACCTTATTCCGAGCTGTCAGTCAACTATCTGAGCTACCTTTGCGGCGAGGCTGTCGATGCCGGCTTTGACTATGTTGTATGCTCGGATTTCACCTTCCCCGTTTTCAGGGAGACAGATCTCTCGCTGCTCGATGAAAGACTGAGCCGGAAGGACAGGTTTACTGCAATGACTTCTGTTGCTAATTCATTGTATACAAAATGCCTTGAGGGCGGAGTTAAGATGTTTGTTGAGGTATCCGCCTCAGATCTCCTTTCCGGAAAAGGAGAGGTGTTGCAGCCTATGATGCTTTCAACAGGCACAGTAGTGCTGAATATCGACATAGATCACCTTGCAGCCGGTATTTCTGACGGAAAGACTATCTACGAATTCACAGGCACACCTGCTGAGATCACTGAAAAAGCGTTAGGCTTTCTTGCCGACCGTTTCAAGGATTTCAATACTGTTATAAGGATATCCGGCACAGGCATCTCAACTGAGGAGCTTCTGAAAGCACGCGATATTGCGCGAGATAAGGGATACAATTCCTATGTTATCGGCTGACTGCTGATACAACTACAGAACCTATAAAGCACCGGATCGTCCGGAGATGGGAGTATTATCATGGCAGAGAATTTCAAAGTCTCACTTCAGAAGGTAATTGAAGAATTTCAGCTTGAAGTTATCTACGTGCACAAAGATGCAGAGACTATAATGATTGACGAGAACGATATCAACCGTCCTGGTCTTCAGCTGATGGGATTCTATGAGTATTTCAACCCAGAGCGTATACAGATCATAGGAAAGATGGAGTTTGCATATCTTTCTACTATTGACGAGAAAACAAGGCGTGAAAGACTTGAACTGCTTTTTGCCCAGCGTCTTCCCGCTTTAATAATCACCCGTGAACTTCCGTACTTCGGAGAGATGCTTGAGCTTGCAAAGGAATACGAGGTACCGCTCCTTCGCAGCAAGGAAAGCACTTCAAACTTCATGTCAGGTCTCATTGCTTTCCTGAACCTGAATCTTGCACCGAGAGTTACCCGTCACGGTGTACTTATCGAGATCTACGGTGAAGGTGTATTTATCACAGGCGAGAGCGGCGTTGGTAAGAGTGAAACAGCCATTGAGCTTGTAAAGCGCGGACACAGGCTTGTTGCTGATGATGCAGTTGAGATACGTAAGGTGTCTAATATAAGCCTTGTCGGCAGTTCGCCGGATAATATCCGCCATTTCCTTGAACTCCGCGGCATCGGAATCATCAATGCAAGAAGGCTTTTCGGTATCGGTGCTGTTAAGATGACGGAAAAGCTTGATCTTGTTGTTAATCTTGAACAGTGGGACAAAGAAAAGGTGTATGACCGTATGGGTATCGATACAGAATATGTATCCCTTCTCGGCGTAAAGATACCGTCCCTTACTATTCCGGTAAAACCAGGCCGTAACCTCGCTGTAATTCTTGAGGTTGCCGCTATGAATAACAGACAGAAAAAAATGGGATATAATGCGGCTGCTGAGCTTATGCACCGTCTTGGTATGGAATCCGATCCCAAGGAAACAGTAAGGAATTACGACAATTTCTGATTTGGGGGAAGATATATGATAAATATGAAAGAACTGACTGAGCTCAGCGAATCACTCGGATGCAGGATAATTCCTGAATGCGTGCTCAGTGAATACATTACGTTTCGCTTCGGAGGCCCCTGCCGGGCCCTCGTAAGCGTTAATTCAGCTGAATCTGCTGCCGAACTTATGAAGTATCTGAAAAAGAATTCTATCAAATACGGTATTCTCGGCAGGGGCAGCAACGTTATGGTTCCCGATGATGGATTTGACGGAGTGATTCTCCTTTTCGGAAGCCTTTATGCAGATATCGAAGAGGACGGCTGCGAACTGAAATGCTGCTCGGGTGCTGCACTTACTGCAGTTTGTGTACGTGCACAGCAGCTCGGACTCACCGGTATGGAGCATCTGTTCGGCATTCCCGGTACAGTCGGAGGAGCTCTGTATATGAATGCAGGCGCTTATAACAGCGAAATGAAAGATATAGTCGTTTCTGCTGAGTATATCGATGAGAACTGCGAGATACGCACCATCTCAGCTGAAGACATGGATCTGTCCTACAGACACAGTATTTTCTGTGAAAACAACGGTGTTATCACCTCGGTTACACTGCGACTTGAAAGGGGTGAGCCTGATGATATCAAGGCGGCAATGTCTGAATGCATGGAGAAGAGGCGTTCAAAGCAGCCTCTTGAATATCCGAGCGCAGGCAGCACTTTCAAGCGTCCCAAGGACAATTACGCTTCAAAGCTTATCGACGAATGCGGTCTGAGAGGATTATCCTGCGGAGGTGCCATGGTCAGCGAAAAGCATTGCGGATTCGTTATCAATAAGGGTTTTGCTACCTGTGCCGATGTTCTTGAGCTTTGCGGAAAGATACAGGATGTCGTAATGGAAAAGACAGGATACAAGCTTGAGCTTGAACCCGTAATTCTCAAATAATCGTATATCAAGGATGAATACAAGGAGGGCCTATATGGAGCTGCTTATCGTAACAGGAATGTCCGGATCCGGAAAATCCAGCGTTATGGATGTTATGGAGGATATAGGATACTACTGCATAGACAACATCCCCCCCAAGCTGATAGATAAATTCGTGGATCTATGCCGCAAGTCAGAGACCAATATCAATAATATCGCAGTTGCTGTAGATATAAGGACAGGAGATATGTTTGCCGAGATCTTCCGTTCATGGCAGGCTTTGAAAAGCGAGCCTGATGTAAATGTCAAGGTACTTTTCATAGAAGCCAGCGACGAGGTACTCATCAAGCGTTACAAGGAAACAAGGCGCAAGCATCCTCTTGATGAAAAATTCAGCGGAAATCTCCATGCAGCTATCAGATATGAGTGGCAGCAGCTTTCGCAGCTTCGTGAGATTGCTGATTACTACATAGAGACCTCAGAGCTCACAGCTTCCGCTCTTAAAGAGCAGGTGAAGAAGCTGTTCCTCGATAAAAGCTCTGATTCTCTGACCATAAAGATAATGTCATTCGGCTTCAAGTACGGAGTATCAACGGAGTCTGATCTCGTTTTCGATGTACGTTGCCTCCCGAACCCGTATTATCTTGAAGAACTGCGTAATCACACTGGTCTTGAAAGCTGCGTGAAGGACTATGTTATGGGATTTGAGCAGTCACAGAATGTTTTCAACAAGCTGAAGGATCTCATAGACTATCTGATACCGCTCTATGTACAGGAGGGCAAGAGTCAGTTAGTAATAGCATTTGGCTGCACCGGCGGAAAGCATCGTTCCGTGACATTTGCCGAGCTTATGGCAAATCATCTGAAGGACGGCAGCTACAGAGTACATAAGTATCACAGGGATATTACAAAAGGAAAGAAGTTCTGATGATCTGTTCCGCACGCATCGTTCGGTGTGTGCGGAATTTTTTAAGGAGTGAGAAGATGTCGTTCTCAAATGATGTACGCAATGAGCTATGCTCTGTTATAAACGATAAGGATAAGAAATTCGCCTGCCTTTATGGCATGCTTCTGTTTTCGAAAACACTTTCTCCGGAAAAGATCTGCTTTCAGACGGAGAGTTCGGTATCGGCTGAGAGATTTGCAAGGCTTTTCAGAAGTGTATTCAAATACGAGCCGGAATGTACTGAGCGGGAGCGCAGGAGTGGTTGTTTGCTTCGCTGCTATGAGATATCGGACAGGATTGTAATCGATGAGGTATACAAGCGATACCATCTTTCCGTCGGTGCAAGAACGATCGACTATGATATCGTTTCAACAGGAAGTCTCGGCGTATTTACCGCCGGAGTTTTCCTTGCCGGAGGCAGTGTGAACGATCCGGCAAAGGAATACCATCTTGAATTTGTATCACCTGAGGAAGAACTTGCGAAAGAGCTTCTTGCACTGCTTGCTGAGATAGATATACGTGCAGGTATAACCGTACGCAGGTCACAGTACGTTGTGTATATCAAGGAAAGCGAATCTATTGAGGATGTTCTGACCTTTATGGGTGCACAGCAGTGTACCCTCGACCTGATAAATGTCAAGATATATAAGGATATGAGAAATAAGGTCAATCGCATCGCAAACTGCGACAATGCAAATATAGACAAGGTGGTTGCTGCTGCTTCAAGACAGGCTGATGATATCGAACTTATCGCCCGTACTATTGGTCTTGATCAGCTTCCGGAGGAGCTGAAGGAAGTAGCAGAGCTAAGGCTCGAAAACTCTGATATGAGCCTGAAGGATATCGGAGAATCTCTCTCCGAGCCCATCAGCAGGTCAGGAGTAAATCACAGGTTTCGCAAACTTGCCAGGATAGCCGAAGAAATCCGCAAAGGAGGCAGGAAGATTGAAAAGTGATGGATTTGTACATCTTCATCTTCATACCGAATACAGCCTTCTTGACGGTGCCTGCAGGCTGAAGGAGCTTATTGCGAAGATCAGGGAACTTGGACAGACTGCTGTTGCCATTACAGATCACGGTAATATGTATGGCGCCATATCATTCTGGAACGAAGCAAAAAGTGCAGGTATCAAGCCGGTTATCGGTTGTGAGGTCTATGTTGCGCCGCGTTCAAGAATGGACAAGGATCCTAGACTTGATGCACGTCCTTTTCATCTCATTCTTCTGTGCGAGAACAATGAGGGCTATAAGAATCTTATCAAGCTTGTTTCAGCTGCAAATCTTGAGGGGTTCTATAACAAACCGAGGGTCGATAAGGAGCTGCTGAGAAAACACAGCAAAGGACTTATCTGTCTTTCGGCCTGCCTTGCGGGAGAGATCCCGCGGCTGCTGAACAGTGGTGAATATTTGAAAGCTGTTGAGTGCGCTAAAGAATACAGAGATATCTTTGGCAAGGATAATTATTTCATAGAGGTCCAGGATCATGGCCTGAAGGATGATATGAGGGTGCTTCCTCTATTGTACAGGCTTTCTGATGAAACTGGCATCCCGCTTTGTGCGACCAACGACTGTCATTACATCGCAAAGGATGACGCACAGCTGCAGGAGATACTTCTGTGTATACAGACAGGCCATAACCTCGGCGATGATACTGGTCTGAGTTTTGAAACGAACGAGTTCTACATCAAATCTGCCGATGAAATGTATGAGCTCTTCAGGGCTCATCCGGAGGCTTTGGAAAATACCGTAAAAATAGCTGAACGATGCAATGTGGATTTCACATTCGGAGAGCTTAAACTGCCAAGATTCACCATGGATGGCGTAACAGACAACGAGCTGTTTTTCCGTGAGCTTTGTACAAAGGGAATGTATGAGAAGTACGGTGATCCTGTTCCTAAGTCAGTTTCGGAAAGACTTGAATATGAGATAAGCGTTATTTCACAGATGGGATTTGTGGATTATTTTCTTATCGTCTGGCAGTTCATAAACTATGCCCGTGAAAACAGAATACCTGTCGGCCCCGGACGAGGTTCCGGCGCCGGCAGTCTTTGTGCGTACTGCATTGGTATCACCGGAATAGACCCAATACGCTTCAATCTCCTCTTTGAACGTTTCCTTAATCCTGAACGTGTAAGTATGCCGGATTTTGATATAGATTTCTGTATCATCGGCAGACAGCGGGTAAAGGATTTTGTTGTAGATCATTACGGTGCTGATCATGTATCGGAGATCATTGCCTTTGATACACTGAAGGCCAGGGCGGCCATAAAGGATGTAGGACGGGCTCTTGATATCTCCTATTCTCTTCGGGATAAAACAGCTAAGCTGATTGATCCGAAAATGACAATAGCGGAATCGCTTAAAACCGATAAAGAACTGATGCAACTGTATCAGACTGATGCTTCAGTACACAAGATGATTGATTATGCAGCGCGTATTGAAGGAATGCCGAGGCATACCTCGGTCCATGCTGCTGGTGTTGTTATCTCCGCAGTACCGCTGAGTGATCTGGTCCCGCTGCAGAAAAATGATAATACCATAGTTACTCAGTACACAGCCGGGATCCTTGAGTCGCTCGGACTGCTTAAAATGGATTTCCTTGGTCTGAGAAACCTTACTATCATCAACGATGCAGTAACAGCGATACGCAGAAAAATTCCTGATTTCGATATAGACAAGATCCCTACCGATGACAGCGCGGTGTATGATATGCTTTCATCCGGAGATACTGATGGTGTGTTCCAGCTTGAAAGTGAAGGTATGACAGCAAGACTAATGGAACTTCGTCCGGAGAGACTTGAAGATCTTATAGTGCTGCTTTCTCTGTATCGTCCCGGCCCTATGAAATCCATACCTGTGTATATCGAGAACAAGCGCGATCCTTCAAAGGTCAGGTATCTGCACCCGGTACTCGAGGATATTCTCAGGGATACATACGGAGTTATGGTATATCAGGAACAGGTCATGGAGATCTGCCGGAAGGCTGCTGGTTACTCCTATGGTCATGCGGATATTGTACGGCGCGCCATGGCGAAGAAAAAACATGATGTTATGCTAAAAGAAAGAGAGAGTTTTGTAAACGGAGCACAGAACAACGGTATTCCCGCAGATATAGCGAATAAGATATTCGACGAAATGGTAAGCTTCGCTTCCTACGCCTTCAATCGCTCTCATGCTGCTGCTTACGCTTTTCTTGCATATCAGACAGCTTATCTCAAATGCCGCTTCAAAGGAGAGTATATGGCGGCGCTTATGACAAACTCATTTGCTAATACGGAAAAACTCGTTGCATATATTGCAAACTGCCGTGAGCATGGAATACCTGTGCTTCCTCCCGATATCAATCACAGTGTTAAAGGATTCCTGTTTGAAGACGGTAAAATGTATTTCGGACTCAATGCTGTTAAAAATGTGGGAGAGGGTCTGTCTGTAAGAATTATCCAGAACCGTTTACAAGGCGGGCTTTTCAGGAGCCTGCAGGATTTCTGTGAGAGATTGAAAGGCAGGGATCTTAACAGGAAGTCTCTTGAAAACCTTATAAAAGCAGGCGCTTTCGATCATCTTGGACTGAACCGTCATCAGATGCTTGAGTATTACGAGCGTATTCTTGATCAGGCTGCAGACAGCGGCAGGGGAGTGATAGAAGGGCAGCTGAATCTGCTCGATTCGGATGCTGCCGAACAGGTAAAGATGCGTATAGCATACAGGCCTGAACTTGACCGAAGAACCATGCTTGCGATGGAAAAAGAAGCGGCCGGAATATATCTGTCAGGGGATCCGCTATCAGAGTATAACTGGCTTGCTTCACTTCTTCATGTTGATCAAATGTCAGAAATTGCCGGTGAAACGTCTCTTTCTGAGGGTTCAAGGGTCAAGCTGCTGTGTATGACCGGTTCAGTCAAGCAGCATATTACCCGCACCAATGACAAAATGGGATTTCTTGAACTGACTGATGGTATAAACAGCGTGGATTCTGTAATTTTTACTGATCTTTACAGAATCTGTGCTTCTAAACTAAGAACTGACTGTGTTGTGTTTGTCAGCGGAAAGATCTCTGTAAAGGATGAAGGAACGAGTGTTATCTGCGGTTCAATAACCATTGAGGATGATTTTGACGATCTGTTAAGCAATATGAAGATATGTATCAAGGCACAGTCGGAAAATGATCTTATGCTTGACAGTCTTAAGAGCATCTGCATCCGGCATCCGGGCAAAACGCGCTTGTGTGTATATTTTATATCCCAGCGGAAAACTGCTGTTCTGAACAGTACTTATACTCTGACTGCTGATGGTGAATCCTACAGGGAACTTGCGAAGCTTTACGGTGCAGAGCGTATAGGACTGATATGAGGAGGTAGAGTATGAAAATCGGATATGTCCATGAACCGGATGACCTTCAGTGCGGGCAGGCTGTTCTGGCGATGATACTGAATAAGGAAGTACGCATTATTGCCAAGGAGCTTAATAACTGGCGTGAAACTACACTCATGGAAATGAAATCAGCGCTGAGAGACGGCGGATTCTGGGTCTCTGACCAGCGAGTACAGGTAATATCACGTGAAGAACTTCCTCCGCTGTGCTTCCTTAGCCTTGAAACACCAAGATGCTGGCACTGGTCGCTGTTTCACGACGGAGTATTCTACGACCCTGAGCATGGCGTTTTGGACGATTTCCCGGTGTCTGCCCGTAAATACTACTGGGAGATCAGGATCAAAGACGGAAAATGATGAAATAATAAAAACGCTTTTCCACTTGACAAGACTCGTAATATATGGTAAAATAGTATAAATTGCAGAAGAAGCTACGGTTTCAGAGCAAGATTTTTGACCACTCCATAGGAGTCAAGGCCATACGGACAGCCGGGTCAAATGCCGACCGCCGGAAATCCGGCTGGCAACTTCTGTTGCCTTATTGATTCGACAGTATTACTGCCGATACGTTTTTATAAGTTTTCTTCAGCTTGTGAAAGGTCAATAAGAGTAGTAAAAGGTGATATCTTGCTTATATAGACTCTCGGAACCGCTATGCTATCAACAGCAGCATTCTGCTTAGTTTTTGATATCAGTGCACACAAAGGCTGAACGCTTATTGTGTGCATTTTTATTTTGAGGAGTATTGTATGGAAAACAAACTAAAGCTCTATGGGTTCAATAATCTGACAAAATCCCTTAGTTTCAACATTTATGATGTCTGTTACGCTAAGACGCCAAAGGCACAGGCTGAGTATATCGCCTATGTCGACGAGGCGTATAATTCAAGCCGTATCACAGATATCATGACTCATGTAACTGAAATGATCGGTGCACAGGTGCTGAGCGTGTCAAAGCAGGATTATGATCCTCAGGGAGCTTCTGCAACATTCCTGATAGCTGACGATACTATGATACCAGCCGGCGGCTCCGAGACTGTTGCCCATCTTGACAAGAGTCATGTTACTGTGCACACTTATCCTGAGTATCATCCGGATACAAGTATTGCCACATTCCGCGTGGATATTGATGTAGCGACCTGCGGAAAGATTACACCGCTTACTGCACTTGACTACCTTATCGGAAGTTTCGATTCTGATATAATCACTATGGATTATCGTGTAAGAGGCTTTACCAGAAACCTTGAGGGAGAGAAGCTGTTTATTGACCATGATATTACTTCAATACAGAATTATATCGATGATTCCATTCTCGAGAAGTATGATGCTGTTGATATCAATGTATATCAGGCAAATATGTTCCATACAAAGATGCTCATCAAGGAGATTGAGCTTCAGAACTACCTATTCAATACAGATGTCAATGAAGTGGCCCCCAGAAGAAGACTTGATATCACAAATGCACTAAGACGTGAAATGATAGAGATATTCAGCGGAAGGAATGTTTACGGAAATGACTGATCGTCAGAATAAAGCTCCTATATACGAGGCATTGCAGCGTTTCAAGCGTATGCGTGTTGTACCTTTTGATGTTCCCGGTCATAAGAGAGGAAGGGGAAATCAGGAACTGACCGACTTTCTCGGACAGGACTGCATGGATGCTGATGTAAACTCCATGAAGCCACTTGATAATCTTTGTCATCCGGTATCCGTAATAAAAGAAGCTGAGGATATAGCTGCTGAAGCTTTCGGTGCTTCCAACGCTTTCTTTATGGTCGGAGGTACCACATCAGCTGTACAAAGCATGATCATGTATGCCTGCAAGAGTGGTGAGAAGATCATTATGCCGCGCAATGTTCACAGAAGCGCTATAAACGCATTGATCCTCACAGGCGCGGTACCTGTGTATGTGAATCCTGATGTTAACAATCAGCTGGGCATCGCTCTCGGTATGTCTGTTGAGCAGGTAGAAGCCGCTATACGTGAGAATCCTGACGCTAAGGCTATAATGGTAAACAATCCGACTTATTACGGTATCTGTTCTGACCTGAAACGCATTACGGAACTGGCTCATGCTCATAATATGCTTGTTCTTGTGGACGAAGCGCATGGAACTCACTTCTATTTCGGCGAGAACTTTCCGATAACTGCAATGGCAGCAGGTGCGGATTGCGCATCTGTAAGTATGCATAAATCCGGCGGAAGCCTCACACAGAGCTCCTTCCTGCTTCTCGGTCCGAATGTAAATGCCGATTATATGCGCCAGGTCATAAACCTTACTCAGACAACAAGCGCCTCATATCTGCTACTGTCCAGCCTTGACATATCACGTAAAAGACTCGCCCTCAACGGTAAAGAGATCTTCAGCAAGACTGTTGAAATGGCTGAATACGCACGTCAGGAGATCAACAGTATAGGCGGTTATTACGCCTATTCAAGCGAACTGATAAATGGTGACAGTATATATGCCTTTGATGTATCGAAACTGTCCGTTTATACTCTCCCTGTAGGACTTGCGGGAATCGAAGTATATGACCTGCTGAGGGATGAGTATGATATTCAGATAGAATTCGGAGATATAGGAAATATCCTTGCTTACATCTCTGTTGGCGACCGAAAGCGTGATATTGAACGACTTATCAGCGCACTTGCAGAGATAAGACGTCGTTTCGGAAAGTCGGGAAGTGAACTGATGACGCAGGAGTACATCAGCCCAATTGTATCTGAAACTCCAAGGCGCGCCTTCTATGCCGAAAAGGAATCTCTGCCTATAGACGAATCCGCCGGAAGGATATGCAGCGAATTTGTTATGTGTTATCCTCCCGGGATCCCAATACTTGCACCGGGCGAATTGATAACTCCGGAGATAATTGAGTACATCAAGTATGCAAAGGAAAAGGGATGCCAGATGACAGGTACTGAGGATATTGATCTTAACAGGCTGAATGTACTGAAATAACAGTGCTTATATTGTTGCTATAATAATACCTGAGAAAACAGGGGAGGGGAAATATGGAACTTTGGTTTACGGAGCGGCATACTCCTAATGTAAAATTTTCGATTAAAGTTGACAGACAGTTGTACAGCGGCAACAGCGAATTTCAACGTATTGACATATTCTCATCTAAAGAGTTCGGAAGATTCCTGACTCTTGACGGCTATATGATGCTGACTGAAAAAGATGAATTCATATATCATGAAATGATTACTCATGTTCCTATGTCCGTGCATCCTAATCCGAAGAATATACTTGTTATAGGAGCAGGTGACGGGGGAGTTGTTAGAGAACTGACGCGCTACACTACGGTCGAAAATATCGATCTCGTCGAGATTGATGAGCTTGTTGTGGAGGTGAGCAAGAAGTATCTGCCAACAACAGCCTGCAGGCTCGATGATGAAAGAGTTCATATCTACTATGAGGACGGCGTGAAGTTTATCCGCCGCTGCGAAGATAAGTATGATGTAATCATCGTTGATTCTACCGATCCTTTCGGACCCGGGGAAGGCTTGTTTACCAAGGAATTCTACGGCAGCTGTTTCAAGGCCCTTCACGAGGACGGCATAATGGTAAACCAGCATGAAAGCCCGTTCTATGATGAGGACGCAGCTGCAATGCAGCGTTCTCATAAGCGTATAGTTGAGAGTTTCCCGATAAGCAAAGTATATCAGGCACATATCCCGACATACCCCTCCGGTCACTGGCTTTTCGGTTTTGCATCAAAGAAGTATCATCCGGTAAGAGACTATAACGGTACAAAATGGAGTATGCTCGGACTTCACACACGCTACTATAATACCCAGCTCCATACAGGAGCATTCGCACTTCCAAACTACGTAGAGGAGATGCTCAGAGATGTTGAATAAGAACGTACAGACCTTCATAGCCTGTGACAGCGAATACGAAGACGCCAAAATCGTCCTTTTTGGTGCCGGTTTTGACGGAACAACAAGCTTCAGACCCGGGACCCGCTTTGCTCCTTCTGCAATACGAAACGAGAGCTTTGGTATTGAGACATACAGTCCGTACCAGGATAAGGACATGACTGACTACTGTTTTTTTGACAGCGGTGATCTTGAGCTGCCTTTTGGCAGCGTAAAGCGTACTCTCGCCGATATCGCCGGCAGAGCTGATACGATACTTGCAGACGGAAAGCTTCCTCTGATGATGGGCGGAGAGCATCTTGTTACCCTTGGCCAGGTTATGGCAGTTGCTGATAAATATCAGGAGCTGTATATAATTCATTTTGATGCACACGCTGATCTTCGTGATGACTACCTCGGACAGAAGCTTTCTCATGCCTGCGTACTCCGCAGATGCCATGAAATAGTAGGGGACGGACACATCTACCAGTTCGGCATACGCAGCGGCGACAGAGAGGAATTCAGATTTGCCGATGAACATACTGCAATGCATATGTTCAGTTTTGAAGGCCTTGAAGAGACTGTAGAGAAGCTCAGGGGCAAGAATGTATACTTCACCCTTGACCTTGACGTACTGGATCCTTCTGTGTTCCCCGGTACAGGAACTCCTGAAGCCGGCGGAGTAACATTTGATGAACTAAGAAAAGCAGTCACCCTTGTATGCAGCAAGCTCAATATCGTTGGCTGCGATGTCAACGAGTTAAGTCCCGCCTACGATCAGAGCGGAGTGTCCACAGCTGTAGCCTGCAAGATCATTCGTGAAATGCTGCTGGCGTTGTCGAGGTGAAAGATGGCTGTTCTTTGCGACTATCGGTATCACTATTCTGGTTATACCATAATTTCATTATAATATGATATAGGATTTAAGGAGATTAAAAATATGAGAGTTAAAGTGAACGGCGTAAGTCCCGGACTTGGCATATTGATCGGAATAATCAAGCTTCTGATAGCAATAATGGGACTTCTTATGTTTGTTGGCTTCTTCCTGCTAAGGACTGCCGGAGGGGAATATTTCAAGGAACTGAAAAACAGGAAGACTCATTCCGTAGCTGTTACAGCCACAGTCAAGGATGTTGACCGCAATATCACCGAGAATATGGTCACCGGCTATCAGATACTCAGTTATGATTACAACGGACAGACCTACGAGTCTAAAATGGAGTATTATATAGAAGGACATTCAGATTACTCTTCAGACGGAAGTGAAGAGAAGTCGGAAGACTCGAAACTCGATATTGAAAAATCTGAAAAGCACTGGCAGGAGCTTAAAGACACGATCGGTAAAGAGGAAACTGTCCTGATTGACCCTAATGACCCTTCAAGTTCATTCATCCGTACAGAGGATCATGTTATGAGAGCTCTTGGAATAATGACACTTATAGGTATACTGCCGTTTATCTTTTTTATCCTTCTGATTATCGCTCTTGTGCTGATCAGTAAGAAGATAATAAAAAAGAGTGTTTCGGATATCAGCAGCGAATACTAAAAAAGTAACACTGCTGAAATACAGAAGGTGGAAATATGTCTTTTATTATTATACTATTTATCGGTATCGCTTTAATACTACTCGGAATACTCTATGATAAGCTTGATAATAAAGCACAGAAAAGGTGCTCTGACAGCAGCAAAGCTACTATATGCGGATATCGCGAATCATTATCAACTGATGATAATGGTAAATCGTATATGACTTATGCTCCGGTATATGAATATACCTATAACGGAGAGCTGCATACTGTTACTACAAACAGTTCTTCTTCAAACAAGCCTTATCCGGTGGGAATGCAATTGGAAATCTTTGTTAATCCTCTCGATCCCGAGGAGATCTATTTTCCTGCGGCGAAAGAAAGAGGAATACTCAAAAATGTATTTATTCTGGGAGGAGTATTATTTATAATCTACTCTTTCACTAAACTGTAAATAAGAATATAGACATCCACACATTATAACGGACATACCTGTCCATAATACAAAAACGGAGGTAATTAAAATGGGAAAATGTATGATCATCGGCTGCGGAGGAGTTGCATCCGTTGCTATCCACAAGTGCTGCCAGAACAGCGATGTTTTTGAAGGCATAATGATAGCAAGCAGAACAAAATCTAAATGCGATGCTCTCAAGGAGAAGCTCCAGCCCACTACAAAGACAGTAATTGAGACTGCTCAGGTCAATGCTGATAATGTGGAAGAGCTAATTGCTCTTATTGAGAGCTATAAGCCTGATGTTGTCCTCAATCTTGCGCTGCCGTATCAGGATCTTACGATCATGGACGCCTGTCTTGCTACAAAGACACACTATGTAGACACAGCCAACTATGAGCCGCTCGATACCGCAAAGTTTGAATACAAGTGGCAGTGGGCTTATCGTGAGAAGTTTGAGAAGGCTGGTATCACTGCTCTTCTCGGAAGCGGTTTCGATCCCGGCGTTACCGGTGTTTTCTCCGCATACGCCATGAAGCATGAGTTCGATGAAATCAATTATATCGATATCCTTGACTGCAACGGCGGCGATCACGGTTATCCTTTCGCAACAAACTTCAATCCTGAGATCAATATCCGTGAAGTTTCTGCAAAGGGCAGTTACATCGAGGACGGCAAGTGGGTTGAAACTGAACCTATGGAAATTAAGCGCGTTTATAATTTCAAGGGTGTTGGAGAGAAGGATATGTATCTGCTCCACCACGAGGAACTTGAATCTCTTGCTCTGAATATCAAAGGCATCAAGCGTATCCGTTTCTTCATGACCTTCGGACAGAGCTATCTGACACATCTGAAATGTCTTGAGAATGTCGGCATGACTTCCATTGAGCCTATCATGTATGAGGGCAAAGAGATCGTTCCGCTTCAGTTCCTGAAGGCTGTTCTTCCTGATCCGGCATCACTCGGTCCGAGAACAGTCGGCAAGACCAATATCGGCTGTATCTTCCGCGGTAAGAAGGACGGAAAGGATAAGAACTACTACCTCTATAATATCTGCGACCATCAGGAGTGCTACAAAGAAGTGGGCTCACAGGCTATATCTTATACAACCGGAGTACCCGCTATGATCGGTGCAATGATGATAATGACCGGAACATGGAAAAAGGCCGGTGTATACAACATTGAGGAATTTGATCCCGATCCGTTTATGGAAGCACTCAATAAATGGGGACTTCCCTGGGAAGAGGACTTTGATCCGGTACTCGTAGACTGAGATGACAAATGAGATAATTTATAGTCTTCCTTCACCTTGTTATGTAATAGATGAAGGAAGACTAAGACAAAACCTTGAAATACTTTCCGGTGTACAGGAGAGAACCGGTGCAAGGATCCTGCTTGCTCAGAAAGCGTTTTCCTGCTATCATGTATATCCGCTTATAAGTAAATACATCAGCGGTACTGCCTGCAGCGGATTATTTGAGGCAAAGCTCGGATTTGAAGAAATGGGCAGGGAAAACCATGTATTCTCTTCGGCCTACAGGGAATCGGAGATAGATGAGATAATATCATACTGCGGGCATATTATCTTTAACTCATTTAACCAGCTTGACAAGTATCGTGATCGTGTGCTTGCTGCCGGAAAAAAGATAGGACTTCGCATCAATCCTGAGTGTTCAACTCAGGAAGGACATGAGATATATGATCCGTGTTCTCCGAAATCAAGGCTCGGAATTACGAACAGGAATTTCCGCAGAGATGATCTTGATGGTGTTACAGGCCTTCATTTTCATACGCTCTGCGAACAGAATTCAGACGATCTTGAAAAGACTCTAATCGCTGTTGAAGAGAAGTTCGGCGATGTTCTCGAAAATATGGAATGGATAAATCTCGGCGGTGGGCATCATATTACACGTTCTGATTATGACATTCCTCGTCTTGAAAAATGTATTAAGACTTTGCAGGACAAATACGGTCTTGAGGTATACCTTGAACCAGGTGAGGCCATAGCGCTCAATGCAGGTTACCTTGTAACAGAAGTGCTTGATATCACTGAAAACGATATGCCGATTGCCATACTTGATTCCTCGGCAGCCTGCCATATGCCGGATGTACTTGAAATGCCGTACAGGCCGCCTCTAAGAGATTCCGGGCAAACCGGCGAAAAGAAGTATTCCTACCGGCTTGCATCACAGACCTGCCTTGCAGGCGATGCAACAGGGGAGTACTCCTTTGATGAACCACTCCGTGTTGGAGGCAGACTTGTATTCGAGGATATGGCTATCTATTCAATGGTTAAAAATAACACTTTTAACGGAATGGGGCTGCCTTCAATAGTGCTTCTTAAAGAAGATGGTTCAACAGAAATCCTGAAACAATTCGGATATAGCGATTTCAAAGAGCGTCTGTAACCGGTAAGGAGGTAATATTATGATCAAAACTATAGTAAAGATAGAAGGTATGATGTGCCATAACTGTGAAGCTCATATGGTCAAGGCATTTGAAGAGTCGTTCAAGCTGAAGAAGGCATCAGCTTCACATGAAAATGCTCAGGCTGAACTGATCTCTGAGAACGAACTGGATGCAGATAAGCTCAGAGAGACTGTAGAAGCTGCCGGTTATAAGTATGTGTCAACGAAAACGGAACCATACGTCAAGAAAGGCATCAGTCTTTTTGGAAAATAATCATCAAAGCCGGATGAAAGTCCGGCTTTTTCTTGATTTGAGCAAGGGAACATGATATAATATATTATAACAAGTATGAAATATAGTTGCACCAAAGAAAAGTTTGGTGCAACTATGATGATGTATCAACCAGAAAGGAGATGCTGCAGTGAATAATCTGAATTCACCGGAAAACCCTGAATTTCTTAATGAGTACCTGGTACATATGAAGATCGTACGCGGACGTTCTGACAGAACTGTACGTGAATACTATTTTGATATCAGGATGTTTCTGAGGTTTATCTACGAAAACATATATAATACCGGAAAGGCATCCGATGAAATTGACATCTCCCGAATGACTGAGGATGATATCAGGAAGATCACTGTATCAGATATCTACAATTTTATCTACTATACAGCTGATGAACGCAAGAACAATGATAAGGCACGCTACAGAAAGCTTTCTGCTTTACGCAGCTTCTTCAAGTACCTTAATAAGGTAGCACGCATCATAAAGAATGATCCGACAAAGGATATAGAGATCATGACTCCTAAGGCAGCTCCTCCTAAGTTCCTTTCGCTGAATGAAAGTCTTAAACTACTTGAAACTGCCGGAAGCAGAGACTCTCTACGTGACTACTGTATGATCACCCTGTTTCTGAATTGCGGTATACGTCTCAGTGAGCTTGTTGGTATTAATATTGCGGATATCGATTTTGACGAGAACCGTATGCAGGTGCTGGGTAAAGGCCATAAGTATCGTATGGTGTACCTTAATAATGCCTGTGTGGATGCTCTTAACAAGTATCTCTCGGTCAGACTTGACAATCCTAAGGCAGAGAATGAGCCTGCACTTTTTATCAGCAACCAGAATAAGCGTATCAGCAAACGCCGGGTCCAGCAGATCGTTGAATCGACTCTACAGCAGGCCTGTCTTGACGGAAAAGGTATAACTACGCATAAACTGAGGCATACTGCTGCAACTCTTATGTATCAGTACGGAGGCGCTGACGTTCTGACGCTTAAAGAGCTGCTTGGTCATGCGAGCGTGTCTACGACAGAGATATACACACATCTTAATGACGAGATCGTGCGTAATGCTGTGGAGAATAACCCTCTTTCCGGAGTTAAGAACGGCAAGGATCACAAGGATGAATAACAGTAAAACGCCTGACTGCATAAACTGCCAGGCGTTTTTAACAGAGTACTCCCCTGCTTATCGAATTATTTAATTAAATCATTCCACTCTGCTTCCTTGAAACCAGTAAGTACCTTGTCATTGGTAACGATTATAGGCCTTTTAACAAGCATTCCGTCTGTTGCAAGCAGCCTTAGCTGTTCTTCTTCGGTCATTTTCGGAAGCTTATCTTTCAGTTCCATTGATTTATACAGCAGACCGCTTGTATTAAAGAAACGCTTCAGCGGCAGACCGCTGTTTTTATACCATTTCTTTAATTCGCTCAGCTTCGGATTATCCTCCTTGATATCGCGGAGCTCATACTTTATGCCCTTTTCATCGAGCCATTTCTGTGCCTTCTGACAGGTCGTACATTTCGGGTAGCATATGAATAACATAGTTGGATTCCTTTCTGGGAGAGCACTCCCCTGTTGTATTACAGCCATTGGATGAAAGCTGTTTTATCAGTTGAGTTGTATCCTGCATTTCTGTAGAACCTTAAAGTATCTTCGCTATTTGAACCTGTAAGGAGCATCATTTTGTAGCAGTTTTCCTTGACTGCAATATCCTTCGCATAATCAAGACAGGCTGTTGCATATCCTTTTCCGCGGTATTCCGCATGGGTCACTACATTCTCGACAAATGCATATGGTCTGATGTTTCGTGTCAGATTCGGGATGATGACACAGATGCAAGAGGATACAATTCTGCCGTCCTCCACGCATACTATTACATGATGATCCGGATCGCTGATTATTTTATTCCAGGTCCTTTGCAATACCTCTGAGTCCTCTGGTATGGCTATTTCATGCATATTGGTATATAATTCAAGAAGCGCTCTGAGTTCATCCGGTCTGATTTCGCGTATCATATAAATCACTCTTCCCGGGGATAAACAAGTCCCCATTGTTTTCTGCATTCATCCATGATCCGCATTACTGCAAGGGTTTCGTCATGAGGAACGAGAGGGCTTTCCTTTTCTCCGTTTTCAAGACACCTATGAACCTCGCGGATCTCATATTCATATCCGTTTATCTCGTCGGGGATGACAGCACTTTCCAGTAATGTGCTTTCTCTGTTGTAGAGATATGCCTCGCAGGTGCAATGAAACCAGTCTCCCATTGTGATATAGCCATCTGTGCCGGAAATCAGAGCATTATTTCTGCACTGGAGCTGAAAACCGGAATCAAGAGAGACGGAAGCGCCGGCATATTTCAGGAGCGTTGTATTATTAATATCAACCCCATCCTTGCCGATAACCGCAGCTGATACTGTTTCATCCGGAATTCCGCCGAGGATATCGGCTGCCATAGTTATCGGGTATACTCCGAGGTCGAGCATTGCTCCCCCGCCGCAGTCAGCCTTGTAAAGCCTGCTTTCGGCATTATAGGGTACATGATTGAAAAAATCAGCCTTGATGAAGCGTACTTCACCGATACGCCCGGAATCTATCCACTCCTTGACCTTTCTGTAGGTCGGGCGGCACTTCATCCACATTGCTTCCATAAAGAAGACATCATGTTTTCTGACTTCTTCCAGTATTTGCTCAAATTGCCTTGAATTAAGGGTAACGGATTTCTCGCAAAGAACGTTTTTACCCTTTGAGATACAGAGCAGAGAGTCCTCAAAATGGCTGGCCATTGGGGTTGCGATGTATATGATATCAACATCCGGATCTTCAGTAAGTTCGCGGTAACTGCCATAGGCTTTCCTGAACCCGTATTCGCTAGCAAATGCCTTTGCCTTTTCAAGGGTGCGTGAAGCTGCAGCGTAGCATTCTGCGGTTTCTGTTCCCGAAAGTGCTTCTGCGAATTTTCGCGCTATTGCCCCTGTGCCGATGATGCCCCATTTATGCTTCTCCATTGTCTGACCTCCCGCTTTTTCTTCTATTGTAACATATAATACAATATAATGCAATAGTACGAACGAGAAGAATCATACTCTCTGCCAACTTTTTTGTGCAGGCTTACAAAGTTATAAAATACATTTGACATTCGGTTCTTGTGGCTATATAATAGGTATATTCTATAAGTAGGGAGATGAATGTATGCACAGGATAAAGACTGACCTGTGTGAAGGACCTCTGCTCAGCCGTCTGATCACTTATACCATACCGATAATACTTACAGGCATTCTTCAACTGCTTTTCAATGCTGCTGATCTTGTTGTTGTCGGAAGATACTGCGGCAGTATATCTGTAGCAGCTGTAGGCGCTTGCGGTGCTGTTATCAATCTTCTTGTGAATCTGTTCATCGGTCTCTCAGTCGGAGCCGGCGTATGTGTTGCACATGGTATCGGAGGGAACAGAAAAGAGGATGTCAGGAGAACTGTCCATACAGCTATCCCGACCGCACTCATAAGCGGCGCTGTTCTGACTGTCATAGGTATTGCGGGTGCGAGGAAGATACTTGAACTTATGGGGACTCCTGATGATGTCATCGGTCTTTCGGCTGTATACATGAGGATCTATTTCTGCGGAATTATAGCAAGTACGCTGTATAACTTCGGTGCAGCTATAATAAGGGCTGCCGGAGATACGAAAAGTCCGCTGATATTCCTTACACTTGCCGGCATCATCAATGTAGTGCTGAATGTGATCTTTGTTGTAGTGTTAAAACTGGATGTAGCCGGTGTTGCACTTGCAACATCCATATCACAGGCTGTTTCTGCCCTGCTTATCTTAATTGCACTGATAAAGCGTGATGACGCCTGTAAGCTTAAATTCAGGGAAATGCACATTTATCGCCGTCAGCTTGTAAGAATAATGCAGATAGGCTGCCCGGCGGGCATACAGGGTGCTTTATTCTCAATATCCAACGTCATTATCCAGTCTTCTGTCAATTCCTTTGGTTCCGTTGTTATGTCAGGAAATGCGGCTGCACAGAATATTGAAGGTTTCGTTTATACCTCTATGAACTCTATAAGTCAGAGTACGCTAAATTTTACAGGCCAGAATTTCGGAGCAGGCAAATATGACCGTGTCAGGAGTATTCTGAGGATCAGTCTTATTATGGTGTTCCTGACCGGTGCAGTGCTCGGAGGGATTGTGTATCTTTGCGGCAGGCCTATACTTGGCATCTATATAACTGATTCGGAGGAAGCGATCGAGTACGGGATGCTGAGACTTGCGTTTATACTGATACCGTACTTTCTCTGCGGTCTCATGGATGTTACAACATCGGCAATACGAGGGCTTGGCCATTCAATGGTCCCGATGATAATTACTGTCATGGGCGTTTGCGGACTGCGACTGCTTTGGATATTTACAGTTTTCCGCATGGAACGCTGGCACACGCTTGGCTGCCTGTATTTCTCATATACCATATCATGGGCGATGACATTCATTCTTCAGCTCATCGTATTTTTAAAGATTATGAATGATCTGAAGAGGCCTCAACAGAGGCCCAGATTTGAAATATAATTAAAATATAAAAATATATTTCTTGTGCTTGACACGATATGATTTATATGATATAATAAATTGTAATGTATAACTGTACTACTGTCTAAGGTAACTGATGGGCTACTGAATACAATTATAATTTTAGTATTCTGAAAGAGGTGACAATCGTGAAAGAGGGTATCCATCCTAACTTTGTTAAGACTACAATTACCTGCCACTGCGGCAATGTGATTGAAACTATGTCTACTAAGGAAAACATCAAGGTTGAAATCTGCTCTAAGTGCCATCCGTTCTACACCGGTAAGCAGAAGCTTGTTGATACAGGCGGAAGAGTAGACAGATTCAAGAAGCGTTTCAATATGGACAAGTAAGTCGCAGCCGGTCTCCTGACCGGCTTTTTTATCTAAAGGTCAAAAATATGAATTATTTCACCGTATCAGCTCCCGCGACCGATTCGTTCATCGAGAAGAAATCCGAGTTTATTGGCTATATATCGCCTGTAAGCAGTAACGAAGAGGCTGTGGAGTTTATCGATAAGATAAGATCTATGCACAGAAAAGCCAGACACAATGTCTATGCTTATATAGTGCGTAAAGATAATATTTCCCGCTATTCTGATGACGGCGAGCCTCAGGGTACTGCCGGTATGCCTGTCTTTGATGTGTTGAGAAAGCGCGGCCTTACAGATGTGTGTGTTGTTGTTACAAGGTACTTCGGAGGTATTCTTCTCGGCGGCGGCGGGCTTGTAAGAGCTTACTCTCATGCGGCATCGCTCGCCTGTGATGCTGCGCATATAATGGATATGCGGCTCTGCCACAGGGTATCTTTACAGACAGACTACGGGATGTATGGCAAGATTTCTTACATTCTTCCGCAGTTTGACATTATTACTGTCAGTTCTGATTTTGCAGAGGATGTCTCTCTTGAACTGTTGGTACTCAGCGAGAATCTGCCAAGGTTCATGGAGGAACTTACGGAGCTTACAAACGGCAGTGTAAATGTCATTGACTGTGGAGAACTTTATGAAGATTTTTCATCAGTGATCAAATAATCAGGAGGTGTGTCAGCCATGACTGTACGTGAGCAGATAGAAACTACCGAGATGGCAATACTCAGTCAGTATGCCTGTACAAGCGTCAACGATCAGTTTATACATCGTGACAGATACGAGGACAAGTGTCCTTACAGAACTGAATTCCAGCGTGACCGTGACAGGATACTCCACTGCAATTCATTCCGCAGACTGAAACGTAAGACACAGGTCTTTCTTTCACCGGTCGGAGATCACTACAGAACAAGACTTACACATACTCTTGAAGTATCTCAGATCGCACGCACTATCGCAAGAGGAATGAAGCTTAATGAAGATCTGACTGAAGCTATCGCTCTCGGTCATGATCTCGGGCACTCCCCTTTCGGCCACTGCGGTGAGGCAGTTCTCAATGATATCTGTCCCCACGGCTTCAAGCACTATCTCCAGAGCGTTCGTGTAGTTGAAGAACTTGAGAAGGACGGCAAAGGACTCAATCTTACTGCTGCTGTACGTGACGGCATCAGATGTCACACAAATCTTGTGGCTGCCACTAAGGAAGGCAATGTTGTCAGACTTGCCGATACTATCGCATATATCAATCATGATATCGAGGATTCAGTGCGTGCAGGCATACTTAAGCAGGATGATCTTCCGCACGACTGTGTAAGAATTCTCGGCAGAACAAAAACTCAGAGAATAACAACCCTTATCGCATCCGTTATTGCACACGGAGCATATGAGATAGATTTTGCACCTGATATCCGTAAGGCTCATGACGAGCTCAAAAGCTTCATGTTCAAGAAGGTATACACAAATCCTGCGGCAAAGCAGGAGGAATCAAAGGCAGAGAACGTGGTACGCAAACTCTATGACTACTACATAGGATTCCCTGAGCGACTGCCGGAGCTTTACAGGAATATCGCCAAGGAAACAGATGTACACAGAGCTGTATGCGATTACATATCAGGTATGAGTGACCGTTATGCAGTAGATCTGTATTCAGAGCTCTTTGTTCCGAAATTCTGGAAGTGAGGTGCTGAGCACAGATGGCGGTGAATGAAGAATTCATCTACTCACTCAGGCAGGCTAATCCTATAGAAGATGTCATTAGATCATATGTATCCATAAAACGCTCGGGTAGCCGTAATTTTGTTTGCTCATGTCCGTTTCACTCGGAGAAATCCCCTTCCTGCACCATATTTGTAGACACCCAGAGCTTTTACTGCTTCGGTTGTCAGGCAGGCGGAGACGTAATCAGCTTCATCATGAAGATAGAAAACCTGACATTCATGGAGGCTGTCAAGTTTCTTGCTGCACGCGCCGGTATGGAAGTGCCCGAGTCGGACTCCTATCACGACAGGCTCAGCCAGAGAAGGACACGTATTTATGAAATGAACCGCCTTGCAGCCAATCATTTCTACAGGAACCTTGTAAGCGGACCAGACCGTTCAGGACTTGAGTACTTCAAGAAAAGGCAGCTCAGACCTGAGACCATCAAGAAGTACGGTCTCGGCTATTCGCTTGATTCATGGTCTGATCTTACAGATTACCTTAGATCCAAGGGGTATACTGAAGAAGAGATCGTTGATGCATGGCTGGCAGGAAGGAACAAGAACGGTAAGCTGTTCGATATGTTCCGGAAGCGTGTTATGTTCCCTATCGTCGATCTCAGAGGAAATATAATCGGCTTCGGAGGTCGTGTTCTTGATGACAGCAAGCCTAAATACCTGAATACAGGAAAGACTCCCGTTTTTGACAAGGGTTCAAATCTTTTCTCCATGAACTTTGCGAAGGATTCTGATACTACAAGGTTTATCCTGTGTGAAGGATATATGGACGTTATAGCTGTCAATCAGGCAGGCTTCAGCAGTGCTGTAGCAACTCTAGGTACGGCGATAACCCCGGATCAGGCAAGACTCATAAGCCATTACGCCAAGGAGGTCATTATTGCCTACGACAGTGACGGAGCCGGACAGGCAGCTACTCAGAAGGCGCTGAATCAGTTTTCGGATGTCGGATTACAGACACGTATCCTGCATATGGAAGGCGCAAAGGATCCTGATGAGTACATAAAGAAATTTGGTTCTGACAGGTTCAGGCTCCTGCTTGATGAATCGGGCAACGCAGTAAATTTCATTCTTGATAACTGTGAAAAAGGACTTGACCTTAATGAAGAGGCAGGTCGTGTTGAGTTCCTTAAGCGTGCAGGCAAGGCGCTTGCAGCAATTGATTCCAAACTCGAACGCGAGGTCTATATTTCCAGGACAAGCAAGAAATGTGATATACCCGTTGAAGTGCTGAAAGCCCATGTTGATGACATTATCAACAGAGGACGTAAAACAGCCGAAAAGTCAGAATGGCGCAATATCAAGGCACAGACAAACTTTGTTAAAGATGATATCAATCCCGAAGCACGCACTTTCCGCAAGGAAGCAAAGGCTGAGGAATCAATAATATACTACCTCCTGCACAGATTACAGGAGGCAGGCAGGATCGCTGCTGAGGCTCCTCCGGATATTTTCGTGACGAGTTTCAATAAAAGGGTGTACAGCGCTATCCTGAACAGAATACAAGATCCCGCACGTTTTTCTATTTCTCTGCTGAACGAGGAATTTTCAGATCAGGAAATGGGAAGAATAAGCGGAATAGAAGCTAAGTACCGTGAAACAGGTCTTACTAATGAAGGCTTTGAGGACTGCGTGAGAGTTCTGAATGCACACAGATCATCATCCGCAGATCAGCCGCCGTCTGTTGACGAACTGAATGACCTGTTCCGCTCGAAAAAGCAGCATCAGTGACCGTATAAGTTAAAAGTAAAGGGACCAATAAAGGAGGAATTCATTATGGATTCAAAGAAGAATACAATCGAAGCTCTGTTAGATCAGGGTAAGGTAAACGGAAAACTCACTACCAAAGAGATCACAGATGCTCTTGAAGAGCTCGATTTTGACGCTGATCAGCTCAACAGTTTCTATGACAGCTGCGAGGCAAATAATATCGAGATCGTTGAGGATATGGTCATTGATACCGACCTCAAGCTCGCTTATGATCCTGATCTTGCTGATGACCTCGAAATGTCCCTTTCTACAGAAGGCATCGCAATCGATGACCCTGTAAAGATCTACCTGAAGGAGATAGGAAGAGTTCCCCTTCTTACAACTGAGGAAGAGATCGAACTTGCACAAAAGATGGCTGACGGCGACAAGTATGCCAAAAAGCGCCTTTCAGAAGCAAACCTAAGACTTGTTGTTAGTATCGCTAAGAAGTATGTGGGCAGAGGTATGCAGTTCCTCGATCTTATTCAGGAGGGTAATCTCGGCCTTATCAAGGCTGTTGAGAAGTTTGATTACACCAAGGGCTTCAAGTTCTCTACCTACGCTACATGGTGGATCCGTCAGGCTATCACAAGAGCTATCGCTGATCAGGCTCGTACCATCAGAATCCCTGTACACATGGTTGAGACTATTACCAAGGTAAAGAAGGTTTCCAGCCAGCTGCTTCACGAGAACGGTCATGATCCAAGCCCGGAAGAGATCGCCGAGAAGCTTGCTATGCCTGTAGACAAGGTGCGTGAGATCATGCGTGTGGCACAGGATCCTGTATCCCTTGAAACACCTATCGGCGAAGAGGAAGACAGTCATCTTGGAGACTTTATTCCTGATGACGATGCTCCTGCACCGGCTGAAGCGGCTTCACATACACTTCTCAAGGAGCAGCTCAATGAAGTTCTTTCTACCCTTACAGACCGCGAGGCAAAGGTACTGAAGCTTCGTTTCGGACTTGAAGACGGCAAGGCAAGAACACTTGAAGAGGTCGGACAGCGCTTTGATGTAACCCGTGAGCGTATACGTCAGATCGAGGCTAAGGCACTCAGAAAGCTCAGACACCCAAGCAGAAGCAAGAAGGTCAAGGATTTCCTTGACTAATAGATACTAGGCGCTTTCGTTCATTCGGAAGCGCCTTTGATTATGTCAAAAGCCCCGGGCAGAAGTTTTCTGCTCAGGGCTTTTTGTATTATTTAGTCGTAAGCGTAAAACATAACACGCCCCAATATAATAGTATCAGGCTCACCGAGGTAAGCCTGATACTCATGTTGTGTTTAATCTGACGCTTATGTATAAACAGCTTTCTTTTTGTATCACAAATGCTGCGGTTTTACAGGAACGGTAAAATGCTGCACGCAAAAAATGAAAACAATTTTCCGATGGCACAGCATTTGGCTAATATTACACAGCAGGAAGTCTTGCTTGTCATTGAAAAGAGAAAACCCAATTCCTTAGAAATTGACCACAGTAGAAAACCATACGAAAAGGTCTTTAAACCGCAAAAGAACAAGAAATAATCATAGATAACACCGAATAATTCTCATTGATACAACTATGGACAGCTTCATAATGATTCATAATCATACCCGGCCTTTGTGCCGGGTGAAGCTGTTCTCTAACTAAAAATGATAACATACATATAACCTGACAGAAGTAGCTCCTGTTGACTTTTGCCTTTGGTTGCGATATAATCAAGATATCAACTGCAATATTGAAGCTAAGCTTTACACAAAGAAGGAGTACTGTTATGGATATTCAGAAACTGAACTGCCTTACACCGGACAATGCAGCAACGCCAAAGTATAATCCTTATTCTGGGAAAAGCTGTGTTCAGGTCTATTATGCGAATAACAACAAAGTATTAATTGTGGGAGTTGCTGATAATAACTACATCTACTGGCTTTCTGTCTCAAAGATGGATGATATCGAAACTAACCGTAGTATATTTGACTATATCTACCGGCTTACACCTACTGTATTCGGCAGCATTTCTAGAGTTCTTGAGAGCCAAACACATTACTCCTACGAACAGCTGACGAGCTTCTATTCTGCAACACTTACGCAGGCTGAGGCTATACTTCCTCATTACCGAAAAATCAAAGAACTCTGTAAAGCCAGAGAAGCAGATGGCAGGTATATTGACATTATGAGGTATTATCTTAACATTCTCCAATGTCGAAGCTTTGATCCTGTGTCAGATTACGAGAAAAATGAACGTATCATCGAGCTTATCCGTTCAGAGAAGTATCTTCGCATATCTGACAATTCAACAGTCAGAAATTTGTATAGTGAGCTTGAAAAGCATTGTTCTAATCTATATAACGCATATATGACCGCAGTCAGATAACTTCAGGAGGATTGAATGAAACAATATATCATCGATGCTTTCACAGATAAGATTTTCTCAGGTAATCCCGCTGCTGTATGCGTACTTGACAACTTCCCAAGTGAAGAAATCATGCAGAGTATAGCCGCTGAGAATAACCTATGCCTGCCATCTGTATTCTTCACGGATAATACCATTTCGTGAGAGATATGCGTGGCAGTCCTTTAATGAATTTAAAGAATGTAGGTGATACCATGAAAAAGGAACCGGAATTTGAGATCGAAAACGGCGAGCTGGTCAAATATCACGGTCAGGGCGGCGATATAGTGATTCCGGAGGGTGTGACGGCAATCGGAGAATTTGCGTTTACCTGGTGCGAAACGCTGACCTCTGTGACATTTCCGGCGAGCGTGGCAGAGATCACGGCCATAGGGCTGAAGCACTGCCCAAAGCTGGCGGAACTCCGGGTTGTACCGGATCATCCGGCTTTTCGTACAGAGGACGGCGTGCTGTATTCTTCGGACGGAACACGGCTTATCTGCTGCCCTCGCACGAGAGCAGGCCGATTCGTCATCCCGGATGGTGTAACTGAGATCGCAGCCGGGGCGTTTGCGACCTGCAAGGAGCTTAGTGATGTCGTGATACCGGATGGAGTGACGATCATCGATGAGAGTGCGTTTGCGGCCTGTCCCTTGCTGACGTGCATCACGCTCCCGGCCGGTTTAACAAGTATCAGTAAATGTGCATTTGATTACTGCAGCGGCTTGACCTCTGTCACGATTCCGGAGGGAGTGCAGAGCATCGAAGGACATGTATTCTCTGAATGCATTTCACTGTCTGAAATCACCATACCGGAAAGTGTGACAGACATCGGAGATGCGGCATTCTTCAACTGCAAAGCGCTGAAAGCAGTCACGCTTCCGGCGGGTCTGACAAGCATCAAATGGTCGTTGTTCTGGAACTGCTGCGAGCTGACTGAGGTCAGGATTCCTGCCGGCGTGACTTTTATCGATGGCAGTGCGTTCGAAAAGTGTGCCCGACTCAAAACAATAAACATTCCAGACGGAGTGGATATTATCATGGAGTCAGTATTCTGCGGCTGCGAATCGCTTACAGGGATCACGTTGCCGGACGAAGTGTATTCCATCAGACGTGAGGCGTTCAAGGACTGCACCGCGCTGGAAAGCATCAATATTCCCGCAGGAATGGAGACAATCGGGAGGTCAGCCTTTGAAGGCTGTACTTCATTGAAAAGTGTCGTCATTCCGGACAGCATGGAAGTGATCGGGCCATCGGCCTTTGAAGGCTGTACCGCACTGACAGATGTTCAGCTCCCGGATCAGGTAAATGTCGAACGATGCGCATTCCGGAATACACCATTCGGCGCAACCCTGAAAAAAGCGAAGAAGCGGAAACCGTCAACTTCATAAACTGATCAATAAAGGCAGTATATGCTGAAAGCTCCCCTCGGGGAGCTTTTTGTTATCCTTTGTGCCGGATCTGTTCTGAGAATAAGGCTGTATATAACAGATGATACTAAACGCATCAGGTTAAAAACATTTGTCAACATCCGGTCACGATAACACTTGAAATCAAAAATGATATATGATATAATAAAAAAGATGTGTTCACATAACAGTGAAAACATATCATTTAAATATCAGGGATTAAAGGAGAATTTATCATGAACCGAATCAAAGCATTACTAATGTCTGTCTCTCTGCTGCTTTCTTTGAGCACAGGAGCTGCAATGCCGTCCGCAGGATTTACAGCTTATGCTGAGGACGCCGCAGACGCAGAGACCTACACCGGTACTGTCACACTTGACGAAACTACAGGTACTCTAACTCTGTCAGGTGAAATTGCTCTCAAAGATGTAACCGCTTACAGCAAGAATACAGCGGTAAAGAAGATAGTTGCAGCAGCAGGAACTGTTCTTCCCGAAAGCTGCCGGCAGATGTTTTCAGACTTTACCGAAGTCGAATCAATAGACCTCTCGAATGTCGATACTTCTGGTGTAACCAATATGTCTCAGATGTTTGAGAGATGTTCAAAGCTAACAGATCTGAATATCGATGGCTTTGATACTTCAAATGTCACATCTATGACATCTATGTTCTACGGCTGCACCTCACTGACTTCGCTTGATGTGACAGGTTTTGATACCTCAAAAGTTGAACTGTTTTCCTCTATGTTCAGCAAGTGCACAGGCCTTGAGACACTTGACCTTTCAAACTTTGATACTTCAAGTGCAACTTCAATGTCATCTATGTTTTCAGGATCAGAAGCGTTGAAATCTGTTGACCTCTCGAACTTTGATGCCACAAACGTAGATGAAATAAGCTATATGTTCTCTCAGTGCAAATCACTTACTGAGATCGATCTTTCAAGCTTTCATGTATCAAAGATTAATTCGCTCAGCAAAATGTTTTCCGGATGCAGTGCGCTGAAAACTATCAATATTTCAAACTTCGATACCTCAAAGGTAACGAATTTCACCGAGATGTTTGCTGACTGTCCCGAACTGACGACAATTATCGTTTCCAGAGACAAATGGAGCCTCGAAAGCATTGATACAGTAAAGACCGATGATATATTCAAGAACAGCACCAAGATCGTAGGCGGAAACGGTACAGTTGTAATTGAGCAGACTTTTACGGATTATGTATATGCAAATGTCGATTCATTCGAGACTCCCGGATATCTTACCGATGTAAAGGACAGCCTTGTTCCGCCCCGTATGGATGACGTAGTTCTTGACGAGGAAACAGGCGTGATGACTCTTTCAGGAAAGGTAAACGCTTCACACGTTGCTCTTTACAGAGATAACGAAGCAGTAAAAAAAGTTATCGCTGCCGAAGGGACTATACTGCCGCCAAGCTCACGCAAGCTGTTTTTACAGATCATGGCTGAAGAGATAGATCTCTCCAATGCAGATACTTCCTACGTAACAGATATGTTTTACCTGTTCGGTTACTGCAAGAATCTTGTTTCTGTTGATCTTACGGGATTCGATACATCAAAGGTCACAAACCTCGGAGATATGTTCTATAACTGCGAAAATCTTTCTTTTGTGGATGTATCGATGTTTGATACCTCTAACTGTGGGTTTTTCGGTTATATGTTCCATGGCTGCAAATCACTGGCTTCTATTGATGTCTCAAATTTCGACACATCAAAGGCGGATGATTTCAGCAGTATGTTCGAGTACTGCTCGTCACTGACGTCACTTGATCTTTCAAACTTCGATACGACCTTCGCAAGCGATTTTTCCTGTATGTTTGACGGATGTGAACTGTTATCCGATCTGGATATCAGTTCATTCCGCACTCCCCGTGCGACTGATATACAGTATATGTTTACCGACTGTCACAGTCTTACAGAGATAGATGTGACAAAGTTCGATACCTCCCATGTCACCACTATGGAGGGAATGTTCATGGACTGCCCTCTGCTGACTGAAATAGATATCAGCAACTTCGTTCAGTACAAGCTGAAGGAATGTGATATCTCCAAGATGTTTGCAGGCTGTAAAAACCTTGAAAAGATCTATGTTTCGGATAACTGGATATACGACAAGCTGACTGCGCCGGATGACGGACAGAGAAATATCTACCGCTATGCCTACATTTTCTCAGAATGTGAAAAGCTTGTGGGCGGAAACGGTACGGCGTTCAATGAAGATAACTATAAGAAGGATATGTTCCGCATCGACAGCGATGATACTCCCGGATATCTCACACTCGGCGACGGCAGTGTACAGCCGCCCAAGCCCACCTTCGGCGCAGAGCTTGATGAGGATACAGGCGTTCTTACCATCTTCGGAGACTTCAGAGAATACGGCTTTACTTATCAATTTGATTACTTCAATGACGATATCAAACAGTTCAGCAAGAACGAAGCTGTCAAAAAGGTAGTTGCGGCAGAAGGAACTATCCTTCCGGAAAACTGCTACTCCCTGTTTTCCTATTTCGACGCTGAATCTGTTGACCTTACAAAGGCTGATGCTTCGTATGTCAAGAGAATGCAAAGTATGTTTGCAAACTGCCCGAACCTGAGAACTGTTGATCTTTCTGGTCTGGATTTCAGCAATGCGGAAGATATGGTAAGTATGTTCGCATTCTGCCCGTTACTTGAAAGTGTAAACTTTACAGGCATCAATACAGAATCTGTTGATTCACTTGACGGGATGTTCCGTAACTGTGAGACGCTGAAAAGCCTGGCTGACATCAAGGGCATTGAAGATCTTGATACTTCAAACGTCAGATCGATGCAGGGTATATTCCAGCACTGCAACGCTCTGAAGTCGGTTGATATGGCCGTCTTTGATATGTCGTCAGTTGAAGATATGGAATATGCTTTCGGATTCTGTGATTCTCTTGAATCCATCGATCTTTCCGGAGCTGATCTGTCATCACTGAAGAAGATGACACGTATGTGTTCATGCTCACCGGCGCTTACGTCACTGAACCTTTCAGGGCTCGACCTTCCGGAGCTGACGACAATGGAGTATATGGCTTCAGAGTGTACTGCTCTCAAAACAGCAGATCTGTCTGGTATGAATACGCCGGCTCTTAAGAAGATCGATCGTATGTTCAGCAAGTGCGGATCTCTGACAGATGTAAATCTTGCAGGTTTCGATACAGTCAGTGCAGAGACTATGACAGGAGTCTTTGAAAACTGCAAGAGCCTCGAAAAAGCTGATCTCTCCTCATTTGATACACCTTTGACAGTAAGTGCATCGTATATGTTCAGCGGATGTGAAGCTTTGAAAACTGTTGACCTGTCCTCATTTGATACATCATCTGTAACTTCTATATCATCTATGTTCAATGGCTGTTCTCAGCTTCAGACAGTCTATGTTTCCGACAAGTGGGTACCGCTTGCAAATGCGGATAAGAACAATGCAGTATTCAAGGGATGCAGTTCTATCGTCGGAGGAAACGGTACAGTATATGACCCGGCAAATGAAACCGGTGTATATGCAAGGATAGATTCCGCAGCTGCACCCGGTTACTTCACCGGAAAGAATGCCCCAGTTCAGCCTGTCTCAACAACACCGGCAGCCACGACAGAGGCAGCGCCTGCTGCTACAACTTCCGTGGCGGATGACACCACTACAGCTCAGCCTGTTACAACAACTACCGTTTCAGTTGCGGTTGTTACAACAACAAAGGCTCAGGCTGCCACTGAAAAACCGGCAGAAACTAAAACAACGGCGAAGCCTGCTGCAGGAACAACGGCAGCGACAACGGCTGCTGAAAATCCTGTTGCTACAACGACAACAGCAGGAAACGGCAGCGAAACCCAGACTGTAGTCCTCGGAGATATCAACCGGGACGGCATTGTAGATTCCTCAGACGCATCAGAGGCTCTGATGATCTATGCACAGGTATCAACCGGCGGAGATGACGCTCCGGCTGATATCAAGGCTATCGGAGATGTTAATTTCGACGGACTGATCGATTCAACAGACGCTTCACTGATCCTTGAGTACTACGCCTATGTTTCCACAGGAGGAACAGACACATCGAATGTTTTCTTCTCTAAGGAGCAGGATATAACGTAACAACATAAAGAAAGCCGTCCATGCGAAAGTGGGCGGCTTATTTTGTGACTACAATATTGAGAGGCGGCGGGGCGTAATGCCCCGCCCGTACTGTATACTTTTCCTGGCAAATCCGCCTGATCTATGGTATATTAAATTGAATAGCACCAATGATATGGAACGTGGCAGATATGCTGCGAGGACCGTTCAAGCCGCAGGAGTACGGACTTGTTAAACTTCCTATGACGGTGGTAAAGCGTTTCCGCGACTGTCTGATACCTACGCATGAAAAGGTATTAGCCGAGTACGAAAGCAAGAAGGGCTTCGCAGTTATAGAAGGCTTCCGGCTATCAGTTCTATAATACAAGCAAATACAAATTCGACCTGCTCTGCGCCGATCCTGACAACATCGAGGCGAACTTCCGTGACTATCTCGCAGGCTTCTCCGCAAACGTACAGGACGTTTTTGCAAAGTTCGATTTCAATGCTGTATGGTGGAGAGTAATAAACTATATCTTGTAATCAAGGAATTCAACTCTCAGAAGGAATTTCACTGGATTGTCTTATTCTTATTATATGTTCACATGTTAAAAAGTACGAAAGATAAAAGCTGACTAATTTGAAAAATATTAAAAACGGTGAAAAACAAAAGAAAAGTGTAAGAGTAAAATATTCCGCGTCTTCCCTCCCGCTGTCCAATGATGTATAATAAACTCCAGGAAACTTGATGGAGTAAATTGGACATTCCAAAAAATTCCAAAAAGCTCCATGTAGTAAATTGGAGTCCGTTGGACACGGGAGGTAGCATTATGCAGAATAGAACAACAGAGATCGCAACGATAAAGCAGGCAGTACGCCTGCAGGAATGGTCGGAACTTATCAAAGCACAGCAGGCAAGCGGCCTGACCATAAA